>NZ_CP172424.1:0-1035000 GCF_044570075.1 Bradyrhizobium sp. YCK136 | reverse complement strand
ACCTCCTGGTTGTTTTGGGATTTCCACATCCTTTCCCACTTAGCCACGAATTAGGGGCCTTAGCTGTAGGTCCGGGTTGTTTCCCTCTCCACGACGGACGTTAGCACCCGCCGTGTGACTCCCGGATAGTACTCTCAGGTATTCGGAGTTTGGTTGGGTTTGGTAAGACGGTAAGTCCCCCTAGCCCATCCAGTGCTCTACCCCCTGAGGTATTCATCCGAGGCGATACCTAAATATCTTTCGCGGAGAACCAGCTATTTCCCAGTTTGATTGGCCTTTCACCCCTAACCACAAGTCATCGGAGCCTTTTTCAACAGGCACCCGTTCGGTCCTCCAGTGAGTGTTACCTCACCTTCAACCTGCTCATGGCTAGATCACTAGGTTTCGGGTCTAATACAACGAACTTGACGCCCTATTCAGACTCGCTTTCGCTACGCCTTCGCCTATCGGCTTAAGCTTGCTCGTTAAATTAAGTCGCTGGCCCATAATACAAAAGGTACGATGTCACCCAGAACGAATCTTGGGCTCCATCTGTTTGTAGGTGTCCGGTTTCAGGTCTATTTCACTCCCCTCGTCGGGGTGCTTTTCACCTTTCCCTCACGGTACTGGTTCACTATCGGTCGCTGAGGAGTACTTAGGCTTGGAGGGTGGTCCCCCCGCGTTCAGACAGGATTGCACGTGTCCCGCCTTACTCGTGGATACATCATCGCATTACTCGTACGGGGCTATCACCCTCTGAGGCCCAGCTTTCCTGACTGGTTCCGATTGTCTTTGATGTATCACTGGCCTGGTCCGCGTTCGCTCGCCACTACTAACGGAGTCTCTGTTGATGTCCTTTCCTCCAGGTACTTAGATGTTTCAGTTCCCTAGGTTTGCTTGAAACCTCCTATGTATTCAGAAGTCTCATACCTTCTCTTGATAACCGGAAATCCAAAACCTCTTCGATAGAAATCTAAAGGCCTAGGCATCTTCCATTATCTGGTCGAACCCCACACCGATGTCTTTCGACAAAGGTCTTGGAGTTCCGGCTATCGAAGGTGGGTTTCCCCATTCGGAAATCCGCGGATCAAAGCTTCTTCGCAGCTCCCCACGGCTTATCGCAGCGTAGCACGTCCTTCATCGCCTCTCAGCGCCAAGGCATCCACCGAACACCCTTAAGGCACTTGATTGCTCTCATTATCAATGTCCACACACTCGGCAGAATGTTGTCTGCAGAACTGCCTTGCGGCACGCGCCCTCGATGAACGCTATCTGCAGCCGGACAATGATTAGAAAGACCAGCTTGCTTCGTAAGATCGTTCCGATAGCGAGGCGGTCAAGCTTCGCTAAAAGGATCATTTACAACTCGCCCGTCTTTCAAGTTTGACCTTGAAGGACGCGTGAGCGCCGAAATGATCCGGAGATAATGAAGTATCGCGCAGAAATCTTCTGCACGATCCAACTCGGATCGATCTCCTCTTTACGATGTCAGAAATCACGCAGCCTGCTGTCCATCCGGACTAGCAAGTGCGAAGTGATGTTTCGCGGACGATTTAGGTGCACGATCAGTCGATGATCAAACCATCTGGTGGAGCCAGACGGGATCGAACCGACGACCTCATGCTTGCAAAGCACGCGCTCTCCCAGCTGAGCTATGGCCCCGTAACCAGAAGACGAATGCTCACTCGATGAAAGTGGTGGGCCTGGGAAGACTTGAACTTCCGACCTCACGCTTATCAAGCGCGCGCTCTAACCAACTGAGCTACAAGCCCCTAACGCTATCCTATCAAGGACTAGGGTCTTGGCGTGCAGCAACCGGCGACTAGCGCCAAATGCAATCGCACAGCGCAGCCCCGGCGCGTGTTCGTCCGCGAAGAAAGAGAAACGAAGACGGCGAAATCCCGCCAATGCAGCTCAACAATCCTGACGACTGTTGGCCACTGATGTTTCTAAAACGATCCGATAGTGAGCCGAAGCTCGCTGAAGGATCATCCTTAGAAAGGAGGTGATCCAGCCGCAGGTTCCCCTACGGCTACCTTGTTACGACTTCACCCCAGTCGCTGACCCTACCGTGGCCGGCTGCCTCCATTGCTGGTTAGCGCACCGTCTTCAGGTAAAGCCAACTCCCATGGTGTGACGGGCGGTGTGTACAAGGCCCGGGAACGTATTCACCGTGGCGTGCTGATCCACGATTACTAGCGATTCCAACTTCATGGGCTCGAGTTGCAGAGCCCAATCCGAACTGAGACGGCTTTTTGAGATTTGCGAAGGGTCGCCCCTTAGCATCCCATTGTCACCGCCATTGTAGCACGTGTGTAGCCCAGCCCGTAAGGGCCATGAGGACTTGACGTCATCCCCACCTTCCTCGCGGCTTATCACCGGCAGTCTCCTTAGAGTGCTCAACTAAATGGTAGCAACTAAGGACGGGGGTTGCGCTCGTTGCGGGACTTAACCCAACATCTCACGACACGAGCTGACGACAGCCATGCAGCACCTGTGTTCCAGGCTCCGAAGAGAAGGTCACATCTCTGCGACCGGTCCTGGACATGTCAAGGGCTGGTAAGGTTCTGCGCGTTGCGTCGAATTAAACCACATGCTCCACCGCTTGTGCGGGCCCCCGTCAATTCCTTTGAGTTTTAATCTTGCGACCGTACTCCCCAGGCGGAATGCTTAAAGCGTTAGCTGCGCCACTAGTGAGTAAACCCACTAACGGCTGGCATTCATCGTTTACGGCGTGGACTACCAGGGTATCTAATCCTGTTTGCTCCCCACGCTTTCGTGCCTCAGCGTCAGTATCGGGCCAGTGAGCCGCCTTCGCCACTGGTGTTCTTGCGAATATCTACGAATTTCACCTCTACACTCGCAGTTCCACTCACCTCTCCCGAACTCAAGATCTTCAGTATCAAAGGCAGTTCTGGAGTTGAGCTCCAGGATTTCACCCCTGACTTAAAGACCCGCCTACGCACCCTTTACGCCCAGTGATTCCGAGCAACGCTAGCCCCCTTCGTATTACCGCGGCTGCTGGCACGAAGTTAGCCGGGGCTTATTCTTGCGGTACCGTCATTATCTTCCCGCACAAAAGAGCTTTACAACCCTAGGGCCTTCATCACTCACGCGGCATGGCTGGATCAGGGTTGCCCCCATTGTCCAATATTCCCCACTGCTGCCTCCCGTAGGAGTTTGGGCCGTGTCTCAGTCCCAATGTGGCTGATCATCCTCTCAGACCAGCTACTGATCGTCGCCTTGGTAGGCCGTTACCCTACCAACTAGCTAATCAGACGCGGGCCGATCTTTCGGCGATAAATCTTTCCCCGTAAGGGCTTATCCGGTATTAGCACAAGTTTCCCTGTGTTGTTCCGAACCAAAAGGTACGTTCCCACGCGTTACTCACCCGTCTGCCGCTGACGTATTGCTACGCCCGCTCGACTTGCATGTGTTAAGCCTGCCGCCAGCGTTCGCTCTGAGCCAGGATCAAACTCTCAAGTTGGACTTGAACTTTGAACCGGCTGATCACAACGTTTGACGAGGTCCCACCATTTTTCATCGACCGAAATCGACGAGCCGCCTGCGATTCACATCGCTGGCAACGATGGTGTTTCCTTTAAAACGTGTACCGCCGAAGTCTTTCGTCCGGTCTCGATCAGAAAAGCCGAAGCTTTTCAGAGCCGAGACCCGCAAGGACTCCGCCGTCCACGTTTCTCTTTCTTCATCTTCACTTGTCAAACAGCCCGGGACCGGAGAGGCCCCAACCTTCCTGAGAGGAAGGGTTCCGACACCCTTACCGACGATGGATGAACTCCAACCGACTAGTGTCGGCTGTTGTGTCACTCAACAAGGTGAGGAGCATCAGTGGCGCGTTCGCTCGCCTTGGTCAGTGACCCGGCGGCGCCGCGCTCAGTGGTTGGGGTTATAGGCCCCACCTTCCGGGCTGTCAACGCCAATCGTCAACAAATCGTCGCACAGTGCATTGTTGAAAAAAATCCAGCGATTCCAGTCGATTAGAGAGGGCATGAGCGCGCCGACCGCGGCCGCGCCGCAAAAAATCTCAAAAAAAGTTTGCGCCCCAGGGAGCTCCGGAAGGGCTTCGGAGGGGCTCCGGAAGCGGCTTCGGGCGCCCTCCCCGGACGGGCTCGGCCGGTCGCCCCTTCAGGAAACTTTTTCCATATTAGGCGCCGTACTAGAGCCACAATCCCGCGGCGTTCTGATAAGAGACAAGCTTGAATCGCGCGGATGCCAGTGGGGGCTGCCGGCGGTTTGCGTGGGGTCAGAGGAAGGCGATCATACGATGAAGCGGCCTTCTTCAGACATTCGAGAGACATCGAGAGATCTTTTTCCGCTTAGCTGTTCGTAATTTCGGCCGGCCCGTCATCAGGGCCTTCTGACCGCGAGCGCCTGTGCGGCTTGCCGTTTCCTGCGATGCCCCTCCAAGAGGGCGACCAGGGAGGGGCTCGAAACCGGGCTGGTATGGGCCTCTTGGGTCGTTGATTGGGGGACTTGGGTTGAACCACAGGACGTCACGCGGCGCTTACGGGCGTGAGACCGGGATCATCGATCTCGGCCACGAGCCGCCGCTTTCCGTCGATGGTTCCGAAGCCGCCGTCATCGACCGCCGTCGTGTTTCGGTCCAATGGTTCAGCGGGACAATTCTGACCGGACTTTGCGGCGCAGCCCTGATCGGCGGCGCCGTTTTCGCTTCGCTCGACGGCGAGATGACCTTCGCCAAGGTGCCGGAGCGGGTCGAAGGCGCGCTGCGTGGCGCGTTTGGCGCAGCTGATCGCGCCGCCACGCTGCACAAGAGCGACCGCCTGCCGCCACCGAACGAATCCACCGCATCGCGCAACATCGTGCGCGTCTCCACGGTGGCCCGCGTCGGCAATCGCGACGTGATGCGGGTGCGTCCCTTCGTCCGGATCGCCGGCAATCTGTCGATGACGACGAGCGACCTGTCGGCAAAAATTCCGCCGTTCAACGCCCAGCGCCTTCTCACCGACGTCGGCTCCGATCCGAAGACCGCCGCCGACGATCCCAACAACCCCGAAGCGGTCGAACCCGACGCCGAGGTCTCCTTCGTCACCAAGGACCTGTCGCCGGTGCTGCCGAAGGCCAAGATTTCCGCGGTGGTGGCGCTCGACGACATCCTGATGCGGGTCCGCGATGCCGCCAACTGGCGCGGCAATGGCGGGGTGCGCTACGCCTCGCTCGCCAATGCCACCGCCGACGTTTCCGGCGCGTCCGACATGAAGATGGCCTACGCCACCGAAGTGTCGCCGTCGGATCCCTATGCCGGCTTCGAGACGCGCGTGGTGCCGGAAAACGTCACGCTGCTGCCGAAGACCAAGGAGCAGATCACCGGCGGCAATCCCAACGGCGAGCGCGTCCATCTGGTCAAGAAGGGTGACAGCGTCGCCTCCGTCCTGCGCGATCTCGGCGCCACGGCGGACGAGATCAAGGCGATCGCCGCGACGCTCGGCCCGCGCGGCCGCGACGGCGGCCTGAAGGAAGGCGAGAAGCTCCGCATCCTGATGGCGCCCGCAAGCCCCGGCGCCCGGCTCCAGCCCTATCGCGTCGTGATTGCAAACGACACCATGGTCGAGGCGATCGCGGCGCTGTCCGACCTCGGCAAATACGTCGCGGTCGACGTCTCCAGCATGAACACCGTCGCTGATGCCACGGCCAACGCCAACAGCGACGACGATGACGACGATGACGGCACCGGCGTGCGGCTCTACCAAAGCATCTACGAGACCGCGATGCGCAACAAAGTGCCGATGCCGGTCATCGACGACATGATCAAGATCTACTCCTACGACGTCGATTTCCAGCGCAAGGTGCAGCCTGGCGATTCCTTCGACGTGTTCTACGCCGGCGAAGACGAGGGCGTGACGTCGAACGAAAAGAACGACGTTCTGTTCGCTTCCCTCACGGTCGGCGGCGAGACCAAGAAATACTACCGCTACCAGAGTCCCGACGACGGCGTCGTCGACTACTACGACGAGAGCGGCAAGAGCGCGAAGAAGTTCCTGGTCAGGAAGCCCGTCAACAACGCCATCATGCGCTCCGGCTTCGGCGGCCGCCGCCATCCGATCCTCGGCTATGTGAAGATGCACACCGGCGTCGACTGGGCCACCGCCTACGGCACGCCGATCTTCGCCTCCGGCAACGGCGTGATCGAGAAGGCCGGCACTGAGGGCGGATACGGCAAATACATCCGCATCAAGCACAACAACGGGTACGAGACGGCCTATGGCCACATGTCGGCCTTCGCCAAGGGCATGGAAGCCGGCAAGAAGGTCCGCCAGGGCCAGGTCATCGGCTTCGTCGGCTCGACCGGCGCGTCGACCGGCCCGCACGTGCACTACGAAATCCTCGTGAACGGCCGCTTCGTCGATCCGCTGCGCGTGAAACTGCCGCGCGGCCGTTCGCTGGAAGGCCCGATGCTGGCCGGCTTCGAGAAGGAGCGCGACCGGCTCGACGGCATGATGAGCGGCCGGGGCGGCGCCATCGCCCGTATCTCGGATGCGACCGGCGGACCGTTGCAGGTCACCAACCGGTAGGCCGGCAACCGGCCGACATCGACCGGACATCTTCACCAACACGGTTGAATGGGACACTTTCGAAGCGACGCCGCTTTACGGCGACACAACGTCAAGTTTCGTTTGCCAAAGCCGGATGACGGGCGAATACTTTCCAAAAATGGGAGGTCACGCCATGAAGAACAGGCTTGCCTGCACGGCCGTCGTTGCTGCGATTTTCTGCACCACGAGCGCGTCAGCCCAGAAATTACCGGAGACTTGGGAGGTCACGAAACTCGTCCCCGGCTCGGCGTTCCATGGCGTGCATGGGCTCGGGATCGACAAGGCCGGCCATCTGTTTGCCGGCAGCGTCGCCGGCGCCATGCTCTACGAGGTGGATATCGCTAGCGGTACCGCCAAGGTTGCAATCCCGGCTCCGATCGGAATGGCCGACGACATCGCATTCGCGCCCGACGGCACCATGGCCTGGACCGGCTTCCTGGCCGGCGATCTCTATTCGCGCAAGGGCGACGGCCCGATCAAGAAGCTCGCCTCCGGCCTTCCCGGCATCAATTCGCTGGCCTTCCGCAAGGACGGCAGGCTCTACGCCACGACGGTCTTCCTCGGCGACACGCTCTACGAGATCGACGTCGAAGGCGTCAAACCGCCGCGTCAGATCATGGAGAAGATGGGCGGCCTCAACGGCTTCGAGTTCGGTCCCGACGACAAGCTCTACGGCCCGCTCTGGTTCAAGGGACAGGTCGCCAAGGTCGACGTCGACAGGGCCGAGCTGACGGTGGTTGCCGACGGCTTCAAGGTCCCGGCCGCGGTGAATTTCGATTCCAAGGGCAATCTGTGGGTGGTCGACACCGCGCTCGGCCAGCTCGTTCGGGTCGATCCCAAGTCGGGCGCCAAGACCATGGTCGCGCAGCTGAAGCCGTCGCTGGACAACCTCGCGATCGACGAGAAGGACCGCATCTACGTCTCCAACATGGCCGACAACGGTATCCAGGAGGTCGATCCGGCCAGCGGCCAGGCCAAGCAACTCATCATCGGCAAGCTCGCGTTGCCCGGCGGCATCGGCGTCACCTCGGAGAATGGCAAGGATACGATCCACGTCGCCGACGTGTTCGCCTATCGCACCGTGGACGGTACGACCGGCGAGGTCACCGAGAAGGCGCGCATGCACGCCGCCGGCGTCACGCTCGAGTATCCGATGAGCGCCACGGCAAAGGGCAACGACGTGATCCTGTCGAGCTGGTTCACCGGCACGGTGCAGGTGATCGACAACAAGACCGGCGCGACGCGCGACATGCTGCATGACTTCAAGGCGCCGCATGATGCGATCGTGCTCGAGGACGGCAGCATCCTGGTGGCCGAGCTCGGCACCAAATCGCTGGTCCGCGTCAGCGGCGAGCACGGCAAGGATCGCACCACGCTGATCGGCGACCTCGAGGGTCCGGTGGGGCTCGTCGCCGGATCGCATGGCGAAGTCTATGTCACCGAGGCCTTCGCGGGTGTCGTGTCCAAGATCGAGCAAAACGGCGAGAAGACCGTGCTCGCCAAGGAGTTGAAGATGCCCGAGGGCCTCGCGCGCACCAGCGACGGCAAGCTGATCGTGGCGGAAGTCGGCGCCAGGCGGCTGATCGAGATCACGCCGGAGGACGGCAAGATCACCGAGATCGCGGCCGATCTCCCGATCGGCCTTGCGGGCGCACCCGGCGGCCTGCCCACCCACATCCCGACCGGCGTCGCCATCGGCGCCACCGGCGTCATCTATTTTTCCTCCGACATCGAGAATGCGATCTACAAGGCGGTGAAGAAGTAGCGTCTGCCAGCGGAATCCGGCTGCGGGGGAACCGGCGCGCGGGTTCCCGGTTAGAGGCTAACGGGACCGACCAGCAGGAGGATCGCCCCATGACGCGCCTCTCACGCGACGATGTCGTCAAGACCGTGGACCGGGCCGACGACGTCACCATTGCCCAGATTATCGGGACCGGCGCGACCGTCGAAGAACTCGCCGAAGCCCAGGCCTGGCTCGCCAATGACGAGCCGATGATCAACGACCTACGTCCACTGGCGCAGGGCCGGGTGCGCGAGCTGGTGGATATCCTGTCCGAGCTTGAAGAAGAAGACGACGAGGCCGGACCGGCCGAGCCCGGCTCCGCGTCCGCCGTCGGCTAGGATCAGCCCAAAACAATTCGCCCCGGAGAAGTGAACCTCTCCGGGGCGGTCTGTCGTTTCAGGCAGCGATGACGCTCAGTTCAACTTCCGCTTCGACACCGGCGCCTCGAACTGGGCGATCTCCGCGGTCTGCGGCGCCTTGCCGTTGAAGGTCAGCACGTTGCCTTCAGAGGAGATTGCAACGCTGTCGCCGTCCTTGACGTCGCCGGCCAGGATCATCTCGGCGAGCGGGTCCTGGAGGTAGCGCTGGATCACCCGCTTGAGCGGCCTTGCGCCGTAGGCCGGATCCCAGCCCTTGGCGGCGAGCCAGTCGCGGCCGGCATCATCCAGCGTCAGCACGATCTTGCGATCGGTCAGCAGCTTCTGCAGCCGGGCGAACTGGATCTCGACGATCCGGCCCATCTCGCTCCTCTGCAAGCGATGGAACAGGATGATCTCGTCGACACGGTTGAGGAATTCGGGGCGGAAATGTCCCCGCACCATTCCCATCACCTGCTCGCGCACGGCCGACGTGTCTTCGCCCTCGGGTTGATTCACCAGGAACTCCGAACCGAGGTTCGAGGTCATGATGATCAGCGTGTTGCGGAAATCGACGGTGCGGCCCTGGCCATCGGTCAGGCGGCCGTCGTCGAGCACCTGCAACAGGACGTTGAAGACGTCAGGATGCGCCTTCTCGATCTCGTCGAACAGCACGACCTGGTAGGGCCGGCGCCGCACCGCTTCGGTGAGCGCGCCGCCCTCGTCATAGCCGACATAGCCCGGAGGCGCGCCGATCAGCCGCGAGACCGAATGCTTCTCCATGTACTCGGACATGTCGAGGCGGACCATCGCGGTCTCGTCGTTGAACAGGTACTCCGCGAGCGCCTTGGTCAGCTCGGTCTTGCCGACGCCGGTGGGGCCTAAGAACATGAACGAGCCCATCGGCCGGTTCGGATCCTGGAGACCCGCGCGGGAGCGGCGCACGGCCGTTGCGACCGCATGAACGGCTTCGGCCTGGCCGACGACGCGCTTGCCGAGGGAGTCCTCCATCTTCAGCAACTTGTCCTTCTCGCCCTCCAGCATCTTGTCGACGGGCACGCCGGTCCAGCGCGAGACCACCTGCGCGATGTGGTTGGCGGTGACCGCCTCCTCCATCATCTCGCCGGAGTTCTCCTTGGCCTCGATGTCCGCAAGCTGCCGTTCGAGCTCGGGGATCCGGCCATAGGCTAGCTCGCCGGCACGCTGGAATTCGCCGCGGCGCTGGGCATTGGCGAGCTCGACACGCAAGCCGTCGAGCTCGGCCTTGAGCTTCTGCGCATCGGAGAGCTTGTTCTTCTCCGCGCTCCAGCGCGCCGTCAACGACGCGGATTTTTCCTCGAGCTCGACGAGTTCCTTTTCAAGCGTCTGCAGGCGGCTCTTCGAACCGGCGTCGCTCTCCTTCTTCAATGCTTCCTGTTCGATCTTCAGCCGGATGATTTCCCGATCCATCGAATCGAGCTCTTCCGGCTTGGAATCGACCTGCATCTTCAGGCGCGCGGCGGCCTCGTCCATGAGGTCGATCGCCTTGTCGGGCAGGAAGCGGTCGGTGATGTAGCGGTTGGACAACGTCGCGGAGGCAACAAGCGCGGAATCGGTGATCCGCACGCCATGGTGCTGCTCGTACTTGTCTTTCAGGCCGCGCAGGATCGAGATGGTGTCCTCGACCGAGGGCTCGCTGACGAAGATCGGCTGGAAGCGCCGCGCCAGCGCCGCGTCCTTCTCGACATGCTTCTGATACTCGTCGAGCGTGGTCGCGCCGATGCAGTGCAGCTCGCCGCGGGCGAGCGCCGGCTTCAGCAGGTTCGATGCGTCCATCGCGCCGTCGCCCTTGCCGGCCCCGATCAGCGTGTGCATCTCGTCGATGAACAGGATAAAGGTGCCCTCGCTCCCGGTCACCTCCTGGAGCACGGCCTTCAGCCGTTCCTCGAACTCGCCGCGGTATTTCGCGCCGGCGATCAGTGCGCCCAAGTCGAGCGAGAGCAGCTTCTTGTCCTTCAGGCTCTCCGGCACGTCACCGTTGACGATGCGCAGCGCGAGGCCCTCGGCGATGGCGGTCTTGCCGACGCCGGGCTCACCGATCAGGACGGGATTGTTCTTGGTCCGGCGCGAGAGCACCTGGATGGTGCGGCGGATCTCCTCGTCGCGGCCGATGACCGGGTCGAGCTTGCCGTCGCGCGCGGCCTGGGTCAGGTCGCGGGCATATTTCTTCAGCGCGTCATAGGCGTTCTCGGCGGTCGCCGAGTCGGCCGTGCGGCCCTTGCGCAGGGCCTCGATCGCCGCGTTGAGGTTTTGCGGGGTGACACCACCCTTGCTGAGGATCGTGCCGGCCTCGCTGGTCTTCTCCAGCGTGAGGCCGAGCAGCAGCCGCTCGACGGTGACAAAACTGTCGCCGGCCTTCTCGCCGGCCTTTTCGGCGGCATCGAAGGTGCGTGCGAGCTCGGGCGCCAGATAGATCTGCCCGGCGCCGCCGCCGGAGACCTTCGGCACCTTGTTCAGGGCGTCCTCGGTCGCCTTCAAAATTGCGCGGGAGTTGCCGCCGGCACGGTCGATCAGACCGGCAGCGAGCCCCTCATTGTCGTCCAGCAGCACTTTCAGAACGTGCAGGGTCGAAAACTGCTGGTGCCCCTCGCGCACCGCAAGCGACTGCGCGGACTGGATGAAGCCCCTGGAGCGTTCGGTATACTTCTCGATGTTCATCTTTTCTTTCCCTCGGCCTGCCCATGGAGCCCTCTAAGGCACTCCAAACGGCATCTTCATTGGGTTTCCGATTACCGCATTGACGTTTCTCAACCGGTAACGGTCGTTATTTACCGACGCTGCCGCCGGCCTGAGGCAGATGTGGGAAGCGGGCTGCGGGAGCGAAAGAGGCGTCTTCACAATTTCGTGCGCGCATCGGCCCGCTTGGCGCGGCGTGGCCGAATCCCCTAAGTAGCGCCATGACAGCCAGCCAGACCGCCGAGATTACCGGCCTCTACCGCTATCCCATCAAGGGCCTCACCCCGGAACCCCTGCCCCGCGTTGCCTTGCGGGTCGGCCAGACCCTGCCCGCCGACCGCCGCTACGCCATCGAGAACGGCCCGAGCGGGTTCGATCCCGAGGCGCCGGCCTGGAAGCCGAAAATCCAGTTTCTGATGCTGGCGCGCAATGAGCGGCTGGCTTCGCTCGACAGCCGGTTCGAGGACGCGACCAACCGCCTGACCATCCGCAAGGACGGCCAGATCGTCGCCAGCGGCGATCTGGAGACCGCCGCCGGGCGCGCCGCCATCGAGCGCTATTTCACCGAGAACTTCCAGCCGGAGTTGAAGGGCCCACCGAAAGTCCTGTCGGGCCGCGACCACAGCTTTTCCGACGTCGCCCGCAAGGTCGTCTCCATCATCAATCTGGACAGTGTCCGCGCGATCGAGACCATGCTCGGCGGCACCGCCGTGCATCCCCTGCGCTTCCGCGCCAATCTCTACGTGAAGGGCTGGCCGGCCTGGTCCGAGCTCGACCTCGTCGGCCAGACGCTCGCGATCGGTCAGGCCCGGCTGAAGGTGGTCAAGCGCATCGTCCGCTGCCCGGCCACCAATGTCGATCCGGAGACCGCAATGCGCGACCTCGAAATCCCGCCGACGCTCTCGCGGCATCTCGGACATATGGACTGCGGCATCTATGCCGAGGTGATCACCGATGGCGAGATCGGCGTGGGGGATGCGGTCGCGGTGGAAGAGCCGAAGCTGGTGTGAGCTTCGTAGGGTGGGCAAAGCGAAGCGTGCCCACCAACTTTATCTCTGCGGAGCGAGATGGTGGGCACGGCGCTAACGCGCCTTTGCCCACCCTACGCTCCCTCACCTCAGTTCGGCATCACATACGCATAGATGCGGCCGCGCGAGACCGGCGCCTCGCGGACGCGGTTGCCGTTGTTGCCGGAGATCATGATCGGATTTCCCTGCGCGTCGACGCCGGTGATGATGCCAACGTGGCCGCCCCGGCCGCCGCGCGACATCACCGCGATGGCACCGACCTGCGGGCCGGAGACACGCGTGCCGTAACGCGCGAATGAATTCGCCATGTCCGAGCCGGTGCCCCGGTGGCCGGTCTTCTCAAGCACCATGTTCATGAAGCGCGCGCACCACAGGCTGCCACGCCCGGTCGGGTTGCCGCCGAGATAACGGCGCGCCTCGGACACGAGGCCCGATCCGCCGCCGAAGCCGCTGCTCATACCCATGTTGCCGGCGTTGCCATTGTCGCCAGCGCTGCTCTTGTTGACAGCGTGGCTCATGTTACGGGCGCGGCTCACTTTGCCGGCGCGGCTCACGTTTTCACCGATGCCCATTTCACCGCCGCCCAGATAGCGCGTGTCACCCATGCCGCCGCTATTGGCGTTCGGATCGTAGCTGGCCTGCGTGTCCATGAAGCCGCCGGCCTGCAACTGCGCCGCGCTGCGCTCGAAGCGCGAACTGCGGGCCTGGTGCCGGTAATGATGATATCTGCTGGCGTGATGCGCGTAAGCATGCCGCTCTGCGCTATGACGATGCGGCCGTGCCGAGGCCGGAGACGAGAACGCGGCGACCGCCGCGAAGAACAGCGCCAGCGCGACAACACAACGCGACAGGCGAGACGCAAACAACTCGAACATTAGTCATCCTTCGTTGACACCCCCACTTCCCAGCCGGCCCGTGCGCGGCCGACATCCCTCGGGCCGTTAAGCCGCCCCATGTGGCGAGAAAAAGACACCGTGCCGGTGAATAGCTGGGTTGATTTTGTGTCGGTGCCGGCCTGACGCTGCCGCATTGCGGACAACAGCATTAACTGCGATCCTCCATCTGCGGCTAGAAGAGAGGGAAACGGTTAATGCCCCACGCCACGACCAGGGACGACGTCCGCATCTATTTCGAGGAAGCGGGCCAGGGAACGCCGATCATCTTCCTGCACGAGTTCGCGGCCGACTACACCAATTGGGAGCCGCAGATGCGCTACTTCTCGCGCGGCCACCGCTGCATCACCTATTCGGCGCGCGGCTACACGCCGTCGGACGTGCCTGAGGGCGAGGTCTACACCTACACGCATTTCTACACCGACGCGCTCGCGGTGCTCGATCATCTCAGGATCGACCGCGCGCATCTCGTCGGGCTCTCGATGGGCGCCTATTCGTCGCTTCAAATCGGACTGAACGCGCCGCAGCGGGCGCTGTCGATGACGCTAGCCGGCGTCGGCTCCGGTTCGGAGATCGAGAATCTCGACGCCTGGCGCAGGCAATGCCGCGCCAATGCCGAGCAATTCGAGACGCTCGGCTCCACGGAGGTGGCAAAAGTCACGCGCGAGGCGCCGAGCCGGATTCCCTTCCTGGTCAAGGACCCACGCGGCTACGCCGATTTCTACGCCGCGCTGGCGCGGCACGATGCCAGGGGATCGGCGCGCACGATGCGCGGCTTCCAGGGCGGCCGTCCCTCGATCTACACCACGACGGACGCGATCAGGGGCGTCGCGACGCCGGCGCTGATCATCTGTGGCGACGAGGATGACCCTTGCGTCGGGCCGAGCCTGTTCCTGAAGAAGCATCTTCCGGCCGCGGGCCTCGCGATGTATCCGAAGTCGGGGCACGTGCTCAACCTCGAGGAGCCCGCGCTGTTCAACGAGACCGTGGAGCGGTTCGTCACGCTGGTGGAAGCAGGTCGCTGGCCGGCGCGCGATCCGAGGTCGGTGGCGGCGCATTAGTTTACCCAGTCATTCCGGGGCGCTCGAAGAGCGAACCCGGAATCTCGAGATTCCGGGTTCGGCACTTCGTGCCGCCCCGGAATGACGCCTACGGCGTCACTTCCCCTGCCCGCGCGTGAGCAGAAACACGCCCTGCTCGCCGAACATATTCCACACCCACCAGGGCAGGTTCAGCGGCACCGGGCGGCCATAGAGATCGAGCGCCACCGAGCGTTCCATCTTGACGTTGATCTCGTCGCAGAGCTCGACGAAATCCTTGATGGTGCAGAAGTGGATGTTGGCGGTGTCGTACCAGGTCGCCGGCAGGTTCTCGGTGCGCGGCATGTGGCCGCCGATCAGGAGCTGGAGCCGCATCTTCCAGAAGCCGAAGTTCGGGAACGAGACGATGGCGCGGCGGCCGATGCGCAGGAGATTTTCCAGCACTACACGCGGCTGCCGCGTCGCCTGGAGCGTCTGCGACAGGATCACGTAGTCGAAGGCATCATCGGGATAGTTCACGAGGTCGGTATCGGCGTCGCCCTGCACCACCGCGAGGCCCTTGGCGACACAGCGGTTGACGCCCTCGCGCGACAATTCGATGCCGCGGCCGTCGATGCCGCGGGTCTCCAGAAGCTGGAGCAGATCACCGTCGCCGCAGCCGACATCGAGCACCTTGGAGCCCGGCTTGACCATCTCGGCGACGAGCAGATGGTCGGCGCGAAAATGACCGGACTGTCCCGCGCTAAGGCCGCCCAGCGGCAGCACTTCCTGCACTGACATCCTAGCCACCCCTGCCGTTGAGTCCGCGCGCCTTGCCGGCCGATTCCAGGAAGGCGCGGGCGATGTCGAAGAATTCGGGCACGTCGAGCAGGAAGGCGTCATGGCCGCGATCGGTCTCGATCTCGGCGAACGATACCCGCGCGCTCGACGCATTCAGCGCATGCACCAACGCGCGCGATTCCGAGGTCGGGAACAGCCAGTCGCTGGTGAAAGAGACCACGCAGAAGCGCGTCTTGATGCCCGCGAACGCCTTCGCCAGCACGCCGCCATGGTCGCCGGCGATGTCGAAATAGTCCATCGCTCGCGTCAGATAGAGATAGGAGTTGGCGTCGAAGCGCTCGACAAAGGACGAGCCTTGGTAGCGCAGATAGGACTCGACCTGGAAGTCGGCGTCGAACGAAAAGGTCGGCAGGTCGCGGTCCTGCATGCGCCGGCCGAACTTGCGATGCAGCGCCGCGTCGGAGAGATAGGTGATGTGCGCCGCCATCCGTGCGACCGCAAGGCCGCGATGCGGATGGATGCCGCGATCGGCGTAGCCGCCATTGTGCCAGTCGGGATCGGCCATCACAGCCTGGCGACCGAGCTCGTGAAAGGCGATGTTCTGCGCCGAGTGCCGCGTCGAGCAGGCAATTGCCAGCGCGGAATACACGCGCTCGGGGTAGGCCGCCGTCCATTGCAGCACCTGCATGCCGCCCATCGAGCCGCCGACCACCGCGAACAGCGTGTCGATGCCGAGCCGGTCGATCAGCATCGCCTGCGCGCGAACCATGTCGGGGATGGTGATGACCGGGAAATCCAGGCCCCACACTTTGCCGGTCGCGGGATTGATCGAGGCCGGCCCGGTCGAGCCCATGCAGCCACCGATCACATTGGCGCAGATGATGAAGTATTGGCTCGGATCGAGCGGACGGCCCGCACCGACGAGGGTTTCCCACCAGCCGGGCTTGCCGGTGACGGGGTGCACATTGGCGACATGCTGGTCGCCGGTCAGCGCATGGCAGATCAGGATCGCGTTGGAGCGATCGGCGTTGAGCTCGCCATAGGTCTGGTAGGCGATCTGGAACGGGGTGAGATCTATGCCGCAGTCGAGCGGCAACGGCCGATCGGCGCCGAACTGCGCGACGAGCGAACTCGGATGATCCACTTCATGCGACCGCTCATCGGCACTGATCGCGGGACTGGATATCGACGTGACGCCAACCATCTGACCATCGACCTCGTTTGCGATCGGACTTCAGAGCGCTACTTGCATCAGGCCATAAAAAACCCGGCCTGAACGATAGGTTCGGCCGGGATCGGAAGCGTCCCCGGCCTGTTTAGCGAGTTTTTTAACGTGGCTGCAAGCCGGCCGGCTCAAATGACCACGGAACAGGCAAAACTTAACGGCTTGGACGGTTTTCGTCAAGATACGGTCCTGATTGACCAAATTCGTCCCCGTCGCGTCAGCCGAAAAGGCCCGATTTCCCTTTGCATTTCTCTTTGCTTTCGCCGCTCCGACTGCCTAATCAAGACATCGACCGCAGCGGGTCCGACCTGATGGACCCGCATTGGAACGCCTCTCAACAGCACTTGCCAGATATGTCCCAACGTCCGCCCGCGCCACCATCGTTGCAGGAATTGCGCAAGGAGATCGACGCGATCGACGAGGGCATGCATCGCCTCCTGATGCAGCGCGGCGACATCATCGACCGCCTGATCCAGGTGAAGCAGACCCAGGAGGTGGGCTCGGCGTTCCGGCCTGCGCGCGAGGCCGACATGATGCGGCGGATCGTGGAGCGCCATCGCGGCATCCTGCCGCTCGACACGGTCGAGAGCATCTGGCGCGTCATCATCGCGACGTTCACTTACGTGCAGGCGCCGTTCGCGGTGCATGCCGACATCTCGGTGAGCGAGCCCGCGATGCGCGATTCCGTGCGATTCCATTTCGGCTTCACCGTGCCTTACGTGGCGCATTTCAGCGCGCAGGCCGCGGTCGAGGCGGTCGCGAAATCCAAGGGCGATCTGGCGCTGGTCTCGGCGACTTCCAGCCGCACCCCGTGGTGGCTGGAGCTGGAAGCAGAAGGCGCACCGAAGATCATCGCGCGGCTGCCCTTCGTCGAGCGTGCCGACCATCCGGCCGCGCTGCCCGTGTTCGCGATCTCACGCGTCGCCGACAGTGCCCTGGTGACGGAGGTCGAGACCTTCAGCGTGCGCGTCTCGGGATGGAATGCCGAGATCGCGCGGGCGCTGTCGCCGCTCGCCGACATCGTGGCGGTGCCCGATACCGCCTTCGATGGCGCCGCGCTGCTGGTCTCGGTCACGAGCGCGAGCAGCATCGAAAAGATCAAGGCTGCCCTGATCGAGGCGGGGGCCTCGGTGCGCTCCACGGCCCTCGTCGGCAGCCACGCGACGCGCTATACGGTGCCCCCGACCGGGTCGAAATCGTAAGTTACGAGCCGCCTGCCATTCCGGAGTTGAAGATGTCCCGCCCCGTGCCGAACCCCGGCATTCTCGATATTGCGCCCTACACGCCCGGCAAGAGCCCGGTGCCGGAGCCGGGCCGCAAGGTGTTCAAGCTCTCGGCCAACGAGACGCCGTTCGGCCCCTCCCCCAAGGCGATCGAGGCCTTCAAGAAGGTGGCTGATCATCTGGAAGACTATCCGGAAGGCACCTCGCGGGTGCTGCGCGAAGCCATCGGCCGCACCTTCGGCCTCGACCCCAACCGCATCATCTGCGGCGCCGGCTCGGACGAGATCCTCAACCTGCTCGCCCACACCTATCTCGGCCAGGGCGACGAGGCGATCTCCACCACCCACGGCTTCCTGGTCTACCCGATCGCCACCATGGCGGTCGGCGCCAGGAACGTCATTGCACAGGAGAAGAACCTCACCTGCGACGTCGACGCCATCCTCAAGGCTGTGACGCCGAAGACGAAGCTGGTGTGGCTCGCCAATCCGAACAACCCGACCGGCACCTATATTCCGTTCGACGAGGTCAAGCGCCTGCGCGCCGGCCTGCCCTCTCACGTGCTGCTGGTGCTGGACGCCGCCTATTGCGACTATGTCTCGCGCAACGATTACGAGATGGGCATCGAGCTCGTCGCCACCACCGAGAACACCGTGGTGACGCACACCTTCTCCAAGATCCACGGCCTCGCCGCGCTGCGCATCGGCTGGATGTTCGGGCCCGAGCACATCATCGACGCGGTCAACCGCATCCGCGGTCCGTTCAACGTGTCGACGCCGGCAATGTACGCCGCGGTCGCCGCGATCGAGGACACCGCGCATCAGGCGATGTCGAAGCAGTTCACCGAGACCTGGCGCAACTGGCTGACCGAAGAGATCGGCAAGCTCGGCCTGAAGGTGACGCCGAGCGTCGCCAATTTCGTGCTGATCCACTTCCCGACCGACAGGGGCAGGACCTCGGACGACGCCGACGCCTTCCTCACGAAGCGAGGCCTCGTGCTGCGGGCATTGAAGAATTACGGCCTGCCACATTCCCTGCGCATGACCATCGGCACCGAGGAGGCCAACCGCCTCGTCGTCGACGGTTTGCGCGACTTCATGGCCGGCAAATGAGCGTACAGCCGCACTTCCAGCGCGTCGCCCTGATCGGCTTCGGCCTGATCGGCGGCTCGATCGCGCGCGCTGCGAAGCTCCAGGGCCTGGCCGGCGAGATCGTCACCACCGCGCGCTCGGAGAAGACGCGCGCGCGGGTGCTCGAGCTCGGCATCGTCGATCAGGTCGTGGCGACCAATGCGGAAGCGGTGAAGGATGCCGATCTCGTCATCCTCTGCATTCCCGTCGGCGCCTGCGGACCGGTGGCGCAGGAGATCGCCGCGCATCTGAAGCCCGGCGCGATCGTCTCCGACGTCGGCTCTGTGAAGGGCGCGATCGTCAGGGACATGGCGCCGCATCTGCCGAAGACCGTTCATTTCGTGCCGGCGCACCCCGTGGCGGGCACCGAGCACTCGGGGCCGGATTCCGGCTTTGCCGAGCTCTTCATCAACCGCTGGTGCATCCTCACCCCGCCGGAAGGCGTCGACGCGTCGGCCACCGATCGCTTGCGCGCCTTCTGGGCTGCGATGGGTGCCAAGGTCGAGGTGATGACGCCGGATCATCATGATCTCGTGCTCGCGATCACCAGCCATCTGCCGCATCTGATCGCCTACACCATCGTCGGCACCGCCGACGAGCTGGCGCAGGTGACGGAATCGGAAGTGATCAAGTTCTCCGCCGGCGGCTTCCGCGACTTCACCCGCATCGCGGCGTCCGACCCGACGATGTGGCGCGACGTCTTCCTCGCCAACAAGGAAGCCGTGCTGGAGATGCTCGGCACCTTCACCGAGGATCTGGCAAAACTCACCCGCGCGATCCGGCGCGGCGACGGCGAAGCGCTGTTCGACCACTTCACCCGCACCCGCGCCATCCGTCGCGGCATCGTCGAGATCGGCCAGGATTCGGCGGCGCCGGACTTCGGCCGGCCGCATGCGGCGCTGAAGAAGCCGTAGCTCCTGTCATTCCGGGGCGCCCGAAGGGCGAGCCCGGAATCCATTGGGCCACAGCGCACGCGGTGAAATGGATTCCGGGTTCGATGCTACGCATCGCCCCGGAATGACGAGAGAGGTTTCAATACAGCGGCGGAATCTGGCCGACCTTGACCGGGCCGAGCAGCACGGCGCCGTCGACGAACTTCAGCGGGAAGCTGCGGGCCTTCTTGCCTTCCAGCGTGCTCTCGGTGCCGATCGAATTGATGCCGGCGGCGACGCCGGCATTGGCGTTCTGCTTGATGACCTTGCCGAGGCCGGGAACGGCGCGATCGAGCGCGCCGAACAGATTGTTGAGATCCTGCGACTTCACGCCGGGCGCGACGCGGTCGAGGGTTGCCTGCGGCACACCCTCTTCCAGCATCTTCTCGATACCCAGCGCCGGGATCACGCGCTCGAGGCCCGTCACCGTCATCTGCAATTCGCCGTCGAGTCGGCCATTGGCCGAGAGCCCGAGCGTGCCGGCCGCGACCGCGATCATCTCGCCCTGCTGGATCCGCGACTGCACGATCTCGATATGGCCGCCGGCGGCCTGGATCTCGCGGAAGCGCTGCGGCCATGGCTTTGGGGTGAGGTCGGAGAGCCCGGTGACCTTGGCGCGCGTGTCCGCCTCGAACGGCTCGGCGAGCAAGGGGTGAACACCCTGGATGCTGCCCTGCGCGACGTGGAGCACGGTCTCGATCACGGGATGATCGGACGGCGATCCGTCCGCGAGGCGCCCGTGCAGCTCGACCTGCTTGGCGCGCGCGAGCGGCACCTGCACGCTGCCGTCGAGCCGGTTGATGACGGGATCGTCGAACACGATGGAGGCGCGGTCCGGCACCGCCGGCAGGCCGACCACGCTGCTGCGGCCCTTGCTCCAGTTCACCACGAAGGTGTTTTGCGTAACGCCGTCGGTGAGGGTCGCCGGCGCCGAGAATTCGGCGATGACGCGCTTGGGATCGTAGACCTGGGCGACGACCAGGATGTTGTCGAGCCTCGCCGTGAACGGCGTCTTGCTCGCGTTCTGCGAGACCAGGGCGACGCTGGCGCCGGAGCACTGGACCTCGAAGCGGAACGGGAAGCCCGCGATCGAGCGCTTGGCGCAATCATAGATGCGGCCGGACTTGGCCTCCTGCGCGCGCCAGGCGTCTGCGGCGATTTCGGCCTGCGAAGCGGCGTAGAACCAGAAGCAGCTCCACGCGACGGCGAGGATCAGGAGGAGAATGGGTGCGATGAAAAGGCCCCAACGGGGGCGGCGGCCTGCGGCAACGGTCAGATTGGACATGCGGCGACCCTTTGGCCTCAGATTTTGTCAAATGTAAGCGAGGTTGGCTTGCTCCGAAAGGCGGAGAATTCGCTTCGCTTGGGGGCGCGGTTCTGGTAGCCGTGCCCGCCATGTCGGAAATCACCCTCCCCTCCGTCACCACAGCCAACGGCGACCTCTGGGTGTTCGGCTACGGCTCGCTGATGTGGCGGCCGGGCTTCGAGTTCGAGGAGCGCGTCCCGGCGCGGCTGGTCGGCGAGCATCGTGCGCTCTGCGTCTATTCCTTCGTGCATCGCGGCACGCCGGAGAAGCCGGGCCTGGTGCTCGGGCTCGATCGCGGCGGCGCCTGTCGCGGCATCGCCTTCCGCGTCGCCGAAAAGAACCGTGCCGACGTCGTCGCCTATTTGCGGGAACGCGAGCAGGTGACGTCGGTCTATCGCGAGGTGATGCGTTCGGTGTGGCTGGAGAACGATGCGCGGCAGCGCGTCTCCGCACTCGCTTATGTCGTCGACCGCGGCCATGTGCAATATGCCGGCCGGCTGTCGCTCGCCGATCAGCATCGCCACGTGCTCCAGGGGCACGGCCAGTCCGGGGCCAACCGCGACTACGTGACGGCGACGGTGAAGGCGATCGAGGCCGAAGGCTTTCGCGACAAGCAACTGCATCAGCTCGCGACGATGCTGCATGGGGAGGCGCATTCCCTGCACGCGCCGGCTCCGAGCGAAGATCGCGAAAGCCGCTAGCTGCCAGTCGGCGCGTAGCTCGGCGCCGAACCGATCAGCTGCTCCTGCTCCTTGCGGCCCGCTTCGACGAGGCGGTCGGTCGCCTCTTCGATCGCCGTTTGCACGCGGGAGAGATACTCGTCCTTCGGCAGGCCCGGCGGCAGCGGATCGAGAAACTCCACCACCAGCGTGCCGGGATAGCGCATGAAGGTGCGGCGCGGCCAGAACAGGCCGGAATTGAGCGCAATCGGCAGACACGGCACGCCGCAGGACGAATAGATCTGCGCAAAACCGGTCTTGTAGTCGGGGGGCGCGCCCGGCGCGCGGCGCGTGCCTTCCGGAAAGATCACGAGCTGGCGGCCGCTGCGCACCGCGTCGCGCGCCCGCCGCGTCATGTCCAGCAGCGCCTTCACGCCGGCCTTGCGGTCAATCGCGATCATCCCGGTCTTGACCAGGAACTGACCGAACACCGGGATCTGCATGAGCTGACGCTTGAGGATGAAGATCGGGCGGTCGAAGAATCCCGGCAGCACGAAGGTTTCCCAGAACGACTGATGCTTTGCCACGATCACCAGCGGCCCCTGCGGGATCTTCTCCTGCCCGCGGAATTCCACCTTGATGTTGCAGATCACCCGCATCAGGACCAGCGTCGCCTTCGCCCACCATTGCGCGACCGTCAGCATGGCGCACGGAGGCATTGCAAAGGTCGGCAGCGCCACGATCGCGAGACACACCAGCACGGCGTAGAACAGCACGTTGAACACGAGCGAGCGCAGGAAAATCAAGAACATCGACGATCCGATCAATTGCCGATCAATTGGCCTGTGCAGTGGCGGGCCGCTTCGGCTGCATCCCGGGAGGCTGCTCCGATACTTCGGGCGAAAGGTCAATCCCGAAATCCTCCAGCCGCACCCTGACTTCGGCCGCGATATATTTGACATATTCCGACAGCAGCAGCCGCAAGGTGGACGCCGAGGCCCACCACGGCTCCTCGCGCCATTTGTCGCCGACCACGGCGAACGGGATCAGAATCGTCTCCGGCATTGCGTGCGAGAATTCCACCAGCGCGCGCGGCATGTGATAGTTCGAGGTCACCACGATCAGCGATTTGAACCGGCGCGCCTGCGCCCAGCGCCGCGCCTCCGCGGCGTTGCCGCGGGTCGAGAGCGCGGTGCGGTCGAGGTCGACGCAGCAGGTCATGAAGGACTGGTTCTCCGGCAGGGTCCGCGAGATGTCGCTTGCGGTCGAGGTCGGATGCACCCCGGAAATCAGGAGCCGCCTGCCGTAGCCGGCAGCCAGCAGCTCCATCGCATCCGACACCCGCGAGGAGCCGCCGGTCAGGACCACGATGCCGTCCGCCTTGCGGTCCGGCGCGATCTCGGCGCCGCGCAACTGCGACAGGAACGCGATGAAGCCCGCCGCCGCGCCGACGAAGGCGAACGCGATCGTCGACACCACGGCTGCGCGCAGCCAGCCGCGCGGCAATTTCGGCGATCGATCGTCGGTCGGCGAGGTCATGCGATGTCGGTAATCCCTTCCCCGGATGATTTTAAAACGTTTTGAGGCGAAGTGGAGTCCGGTTTATTCACCTTCTCCCACACGGGGGAAGGAAGAAGCACAACCTCAATCCACATCATTCAGCGTCGCGAACAGCGTCTGGCGCGAGGCGACGGCGGTGATGGCGCCGATCAGCACCGCCTGCACCGCGAGCACGACATAGCCGGAGGGCCGCAGCGAGAAGGTGCCCAGCAGGGCGGCGAACTGGTCGCCGACGGGCGTCCCCGAAAACCAGCCGGCGATCGACTCGGAGAAGCCGAACACCAGCATGGCGGCGCCGCCGCCGATCACGCCGCCCTCCAGGCCCAGCCTGAGGAAATGGCGCAGGAAGCGGTTGGCGATGTAGCGGTCGCCGGCGCCGACGAAATGCAGGACCTCGACGATCGGACGGTTCGCCGCCATGGCGCCGCGGGTCGCGAACGAGACCGAGATGATTGTCGCGATGATGACGAGCGCGAGGATGCCGAGACCGGCGAGCACGGTGGCGTTGGTCATCGAGCGCATGCGCTCGATCCAGGCGCGGTGATCGTCGACGCTGGCGCTTGGCGCCACTTGCGTCACGCGGGCGCGCAAGGCGGCAAGATCGAGCGCCGTGCCGGGCTGCACGCGCGCGATGATCATGCGCGGCACCGGCAGATCGTCCATCGACAGTCCGGTGCCGAGCCAGGGCTCGAGCAGCTTGCCGCTCTCGTCCTTGGTGAACGGCTTGACCTCGACGATACCGGCTTGCGCGCGCATTGCCTCGGTCACCGCGGCGGTGTCGCGCTCGAGGTCGCGCCCGGACTGCGGGCGAACCTGGATGGTGATTTCGCTCGCGACGTCCGACTGCCATTCGGCGGCGGAGGCGCTGACCAGCAGCACCGTGCCCGTGGTCATCGAGGCGAGGAAGGTCATGATGGCGACGACGGCGACCAGCGCGCGGCCGTGGATCGAGGCGCGCGGCACGATCGGCGACATGTTGCGCGCCTTGGCCGGAAGCTGCGGACGCTCCTGTCCGAGATCGACCAGCACGCCGCGCTCGTCGGGCTTACTCATAGACGTGCAGCCGTCCCTGATGCAGCACCAGCCGCCGCGCCTCGTACTGATCCATCAGGCCGATGTCGTGGGTCGCAATGATGACGGCGGTGCCCGATTTGTTGAGCTCGATGAAAAGGCGCAGCAGGCGGCGGCCGAGCGTCGGATCGACGCTGCCGGTCGGCTCGTCCGCGAGCAGAAGCTGCGGCCGCGAGATCACGGCGCGCGCGATCGCCGCACGCTGCTTCTCGCCGCCGGACAGGATCGGCGGCAGCGCGTCCATGCGTTCGCCGAGTCCGACCCAGCGCAAGAGGTCGATGACCTCCTTGCGATAGCTCGACTCGCTGCGGCCCATGACGCGAAACGGCAACGCGACGTTCTCGTAGGTCGTCATGTGGTCGAGCAGGCGGAAATCCTGGAGCACGATGCCGATGCGCTTGCGCAAGTCGGCGATCTCGTCCTTGCCGAGCTGCGAGATATCGTGGCCGAACAGGTTGACGAGGCCGCGCGTCGGCCGGTGCGACAGGAACAGCAGGCGCAAGAGCGAGGTCTTGCCGGCGCCGGACGGGCCGGTGAGGAACTGGAAGGAGTGCGCCGGGATCTGGAAATTGAGGTCGCGCAGGATCTCCGGCCCCAGGCCGTAACGCAATCCGACATTTTCGAACCGAACCAAGCTCAGCTCCGTTCGAGAGGGGGCGATGGCCGCGACGCGACGCTCCGCCACACGCGATCAACGGTTTTTGCGACCGTTATGGTTTCCGGTTCGTTAACGGTCGCCCTGTAGCATCCAGGACGCCCGGGTCTCCGCGACCTTGGCATCGTCAAGACTCGTTCATGCATCAAGGCTCGTCCATGCATATCGTCTGCCCCCATTGTACGACATCCTACGCCATCAAGCTTGCAAGCCTGGGGGCGAACGGGCGGACAGTCCGCTGCTCCCGATGCAAGCAGACCTGGGTCGCCTATGCCGAGGATGCCATCGAGGAGGCGTCCGTCCCGGCCATGGCCGCAGCCAGCCAGGCCGACGACCAGTCCGACCTCGCCGAGCAGTGGAACTCCTACGCCAAGGACGACGGCGCCACCGACACGCCTGTGGTCGACAGCCCCTCCATCGCCAGCGACTGGCCGGAGGAGGACGCCAAGGAGACCGAGGACGAGTGGTCGGCGGCGGCCCGGGACGCCGAGGACGAGGTCGACGGCGCGCAGCACCAGTCCTGGTTCCGCGGCCTGTTCAGCCGGCGCGGGGCACGGGTGAGGCGTCAGGCCCCCACGGCGGCGCCGCGAAAGTCCCATTTCGGCCTGCCGACCGCCTGCGCCGCCATGGGCGCGCTGGTGCTGGCCCTGATCGTCTGGCGCGGCGATATGGTTCGGCTGCTGCCGCAGACCGCGGCCTTCTACAAGATGGTCGGCCTCGACGTTAACCTGCGCGGGCTGGCCTTCAAGGACGTCAAGCTGTCCAGCGAGACCGTTGACGGTAAGCAGGTGCTGGTGATCGAGGGCGTCATCGTCGGCGAGGGCAAGAAGCCGCTCGATATCCCGCGGCTGCGCTTCGCGGTGCGCGACGCGCAGGGCGCGGAGATCTATGCCTGGAATACGGTGCTGGAGCAGACCGTGCTGCGGCCCGGCGAGCGCGCCTTCTTCCGCTCGCGCCTAGCCTCCCCGCCGCCGGAGGGCCGCAATATCGACGTTCGCTTCTTCAACCGGCGCGACATTGCCGGCGGCAGCGTGTAATCAGGCTCGCAAGGTCCGCACGGGAGGTTGGTCCCAAGGTTGGTCCCATGCCAAGAATCTTGATCGCCGACGACGAGGATTCGATGCGCCAACTGGTGGCGCGCGCCATCGCCATGGACGGGCACGAGACCGTGACCGCGCAGGACGGCGCCGAGGCGCTGGAGATCCTGACCCGCGAGGACGGCGCCTTCGATTTGCTGCTCACCGACATCCAGATGCCGGTCATGGACGGCATCGCGCTGGCGCTCTCCGCCGCGCGCGATTTTCCCGACCTGACGATTTTGCTGATGACCGGATTTGCCGACCAGCGCGAGCGCGCCTCGAACCTCAACGCGCTGGTGCATGACGTCGTGACAAAACCGTTCTCGGTCGCCGACATCCGCACCGCGGTGGCGGACGCGCTGGCGGCGAAGAAGAGGTAGCGCGCGCCGCACTTGTAGCACTGCTGTTACGCGATCCTCGTCCCTCATACACGGTGTCGTCCTGGCGAAGGCCAGGACCCATACCGCGAGGTCTATCTTTTAGGAATCGATAGCCGTACCGGACGGCGAGTCTTCGCCAAACCACTCCCTGGGGTAATGGGTCCTGGCCTTCGCCAGGACGACATTGGGGAGATAGTCGCGCTATCGCCTCAAAAATCCTTCAGCAGCCGCTCGATATAATCGAGCTCGATCTGCGGACGCGAGGTATCCCCTAAGCGGCGGCGGAGCTCTTCGAGGATGCGGCGGACGCGCTGGGCGTCGATCTCGCCGGGGATCTTGACCGTATAGTCGTCGCCGAACTCACGGCCGTGAAGCGGGCGACCGAGCGGATCGGTCTGATTGCCGCCGCTCTGCTGGCGGCCGGCCCGGTTGCCGGGACCATCGCCCTGCCCCTCGCCATCCCCCTGCTGCATCGCCTCGGCCATCTTCTGCGCACCCTTGCGCAAGGCGTCGAGAGCCTTGCCCTGCGAGTCCACGGCGCCGTCTGCATTGCCCTCGCCGAGCTTTGAGCCGGCATCGCCCATGGCACCGTCGGCGGTGTCCAGGCTGCCGTCGTCATCGTCACCGTCCTGATCGCCATCCTGACCGGGCTGTCCCTGGTCGCCCTTCTGCCCCTGCTGCCCTTTCTGGCCCTTTTGTCCCTTCTGCGTGAGGCCGCGCTTGGCGAGCTCGTCCTGCAGCTTCTTCAGCCGGTCGCGCAGCGCCTGCTGGTCCTGCTGGAGGTCTGACATCGACTGATCGCCCTGCTGCTTGCCGCGCGAGCGGTCACGCCGGGAGTCCTGGCCCTGCTTGTAGGTCTTGTCGCGCAATTGCTGCTGCTTGCGGATCATGTCGCTGAGCTCGTTGAGCGCCTGCTCCATGTCGCTGTCGCCGGATTGGCCGGGCTGCGCCATCTGGAGATTTTCCATGATCTGCGCCAGCTGCTCGAGCATGCGCTGCGCCGCCTCGCGATTACCTTCGCGCGCCGCCTTCTCGATCTGCTTCAGGAGATCTTCCAGATCCCGCTGCGTGATGACGGAGCGATCGCGATTGGAGGATTGGTTCCTTTCCGTCGCGCGCTTGTACTCCTCGAGCTTCTGAATGGCATCGGATTGATTGTTCAGGCTGCGCCCGGATTCCTTCTGCCGGAGGTTATCGCCGGCATCCTGCATCGCCTTTTCCGCGCCATCGAGCAGCGCATCGGGATCCTGATCCTGCTGGGCAGCGACGGACGGAAGGCCTCCCAACAGGAAGGCGAGGCAGGCGATCGAGATCGCCTTCAAGACTGGCACGCACGCTAGCTTCCGCATTTCCGGTCCCGCGTAAACTGGTTGGCCCCGTCGTCCCCCGCCTTGGCCCGGTTGCTCGCCGACTTCCGATAGGCCTGAAGCTGCTGACGCAATGCGTCCTGCTGCTGCGCCAGCTCCTCGAGCTGCTCGGGCGTCGCGTGCTGGGTCTTCTGTCGCAGCTCGACGGCCTTGTCGAGGATGAGCTGGACTTCCGCGGGGAACGGCTGCCGGGGTCCCAGCGGATTTTGCTCCGCGCGCCGGGCGAGGTCGCGCACCTTGCCGGCCATGGCCTCGCGGAGCTTTTGCGTCAGCACCCTGATCTCGTCCTCGCCGGCACCGCGCTCCAGCGCCCGCTTGAGCGCGTCCTGCGCCGAGCGCAGCGCGGCGTTGACGCTGCCGGCGACACCGTCGTCCTCGATGGTGACTGCGAACGCCCACATGCTCGCCACGACGTCGCGCATCGCGTCGTCGGTGCGGGCCGCCTCGAGCTGGACCGCGAGGCTGCGGAGACCGAGATAGCAGCCGGCATCCGGGGTGAACAATTCGGGCGCGATCATCAGCGCGTCGAGCGCGGCATAGACGTCGGAATTCTTGTTGGCGTCGAGCGCGAGGATGCGGCGCTGCTCGATCAGCGCGCGCGCCAGCGAGTTCGTGAACAGCCGCTCGGGCAGGCGCATGTTGAAGGGTTCGCTTCTAGCCTCGTTGCCGGCCTCGTCCTTGGCGGTGAGCGTCAGCGTGACGTCGGCGCCGGCATAGGGATCCTCGCTGAGGTCCTTCACCGTCTGGCCGACGCCGTTGCGGGTGCGCGCATTCGGCAGCACCAGCGGGAATTGCGGCGGCTGGAACAGCGGCCGTGCGGCCGCCTTGGTATCGGCGTCCTTGGTGGCTTCCTTCGCGCCGTCCTTCGCACCGTCCCTGGCATCGGCGGCGCGCAGGCCAATGTGCGCCTCGGCGCCGGTGACGCCGTAATCGTCCTCGATCTTGTAGGAGAGCTGAAGCGCGCCGCGCGCCTGGCGCTCCGGATCCTTGGCCAGCGCAATCGTCGGCGCGCGGTCCGGCGTTGCCGCAAACGCCCATTGCGGCTGGCCGGAGGGCGCGCGGACATGCGCGGTGCCGTCGCCGGTGATGGCGAAATGCTTCTCGTTGGTGCCCTTGGGCGTGGCTTCAGTGGGGGCGATCTCCTTGAGGCCGCCGGAGACGGCGACATCCAGGCTGCCGCCGGAGGAACGCACGATCAGGGTCGAGCCGGCGGGAACGGCGAGCGGGCCGCTGGCGGGCAGCGCCGCGGCCTCCCTGTTGGCGGCCGACAGGATCACCGGCGGCTTGCCGGTGTAGAGCGGCGGCGTGACCCAGGCATCGACGCGAACATTGGTCGGCGCCAGCACGCCGCTCCAGTCGAAGGCCGCCCCGAGCCGCATCGCACGCTCGTCGCCGGCGGCGAAGAAGGTCGCAACCAGCATCACCATGACCAGCGCACGCAGCGCCCAAGGATCATGCAGAGCGAGCCGCGGGCGCGGCAGACCGGCACGGATGCGCTTGAGCGAGGCCAGCGTGCGCTCACGCTGCGCCTGCCACAGCGCCTTCGCAACCGGGTCCTGCGAGGTCAGCGTGTCCGTGAGCGTGGTGGCCGGGCGGTGACGAATGCCGGAGCCGCGATCGAGCCGGCCCAAAGCCTCCTCGCGGCTCGGCCAGCGGAAGCGAACCAGCGGGAACAGGGCGGCAATCGCGATGCCGGCGAAAACGACGAGACCGATGGCGCGGGCAAGGAACGGCAGCGCCAGCCAGAGACCGGCCCAGGACAGCGCCAGGAACAGGCCGACGACGGTCAGAAGCCGCGCCAGATTCGGCCAGGCACGCTCCCACGCGATGGCATATCTCGCCCGATCAAGGGCCTGCGCCAGCTTCAACCGCGACAGAGCGTCGCCATCGCGGATCGGGTCTGACGGGTCAGGGGTGACGCCGTTCAATAAGCTCTCCAGGTTGCCCGGTAGAGGAGAGCGTATCACAACGGCAGCACTGAGGCATCCGTTCCCGTACGGGAGACACCCCTTTTCCCGCATAACACGAGGACGTGACTGGCCCGCCGCAACCCCGTAATTTCCGCGCCGCCATCCAAGGGACATGCAAAGGGAAACGAAGGAAACGCCATGGACAAGAAGATGCACGACAAGGGCCTGGAAATCCGCAAAGCGGTGCTGGGGGAAGCCTATGTCAACAACGCCCTGAAGAACGTCGACGACTTCAACCGTCCGTTCCAGGAGATGCTCAACGAATATTGCTGGGGCACGGTGTGGGGCCGCGAGGAGCTGCCGCGCAAGACCCGCAGCATGCTCAACATCGCGATGATCGCGATCCTCAACCGCCAGCACGAATTCCGTGCGCATCTGAAGGGCGCGCTCACCAACGGCGTCACCCGCGACGAGATCCGCGAGATCCTGATGCAGATCGCGATCTACGGCGGCATGCCGGCCGCAGTCGACAGCTTTCGCATCGCGCGCGAGGTGTTCGCGGAGATTGATGGGAAGGCGTGAGGGGGCAGGCTCTCGCCACTGTCGTCCCGGACAAGCGAAGCGGAGCGTAGCGCCGATCCGGGACCCATCACCGCAGGCGGATGTGGTTAGCGGGACTCGGAGTGACCGCTTTCGCGCTGCGACTCCTCCCTGGGGCTATGGGTCCCGGATCTGCGCGCGCTTGAGGCGCGCTTGTCCGGGACGACACCGGGGATAGAGCGCGGATTTTCACGACAACAACGAATAATCAACACAAGGAAACACCATGGACATCGGATTCATCGGCCTCGGAAACATGGGTTTCCCGATGGCGCGGCGGCTGATCGAGGCTGGCAACCGGCTCGTCGTGTTCGACACGCGCAAGGAGGTCGTGGACAAGCTCGTGGCGCGCGGTGCGACGCCGGCGACGTCGCCAAAGGACGTTGCCGATCGGGTCGAGACCGTGATGGCGAGCCTGCCCTCGCTGCAGGCTTCGCTCGAAGTTGCAACGGGGACGAACGGCGTGATCGAGGGGAGCCGCGTCAAGCGCTTCATCGATCTGTCCACCGTCGGCTCGACGATGGCTTCGAAGATTCACGGCCTGCTCGCCAAGCGCGACATCGTACAGATCGACTGCCCCGTCTCCGGCGGCGTCGGCGGCGCCGAGAAGGGCACGCTGGCGGTAATGGTGTCGGGGCCGAAGGCGGAGTTCGAACTGCTCAAGCCGGCGCTCGATGTGATCGGAAAAGTGTTCTTCATCGGCGAGAAGCCGGGCGCCGCGCAGACCATGAAGCTCGCCAACAATTTCCTCTCGGCCACCGCGATCGTGGCGACGTCGGAGGCGGTCGTCATGGGTGTGAAGGCCGGGCTCGATCCCGCCGTGATGATCGACGTCATCAATGCCGGCTCGGGCATGAACACCGCGAGCCGCGACAAATTTCCGCGCTCGGTGCTGCCGCGCACGTTCGATTTCGGCTTCGCCACGGGGCTGATGGTGAAGGACGTGCGCCTCGCGCTGGAGGAAATGAAGCAGCTCGGCCTGTCGATGGAGGTCGCGGACGCCGTGGGGCGCCTGTGGGAGACCGTGATCAGCGCGGAAGGCGCCGATTCCGATTTCACCGCGGCGATCAAGCCGATCGAGAAGAAGGCGGGGGTTGTGGTTGGGGGGAAGACGGGCGGTTTAGCGGGGAAGTAGTTTTCTCGCGCATCCCCTTTCCAGGTCGTCCTGGACAAGCGAGCGTAGCAAGCGCTGATCCAGGACCCATTACCACAGGGCGAGGTTTGGCGAAGACTCGTGGTTACCAGCCTCCCGCCAAAGTACTCCCTGGGGTAATGGGTCCTGGCTTTCGCCAGGACGACACCGAAATTGTCGAGGTTACGTCGCGTCTCACGATGAGATCACGACACGCCTCACAGCCACGGCGCCGGCGTGTCCATCGCGATCAGTTGCTCGACATCGATGCGCGGGCGAACCACGGCGTATTGGTCGTCCTTCACCAGCACCTCGGGCACCAGCGGCCGCGTGTTGTAGGTGCCGGCCTGCACCGCACCATATGCGCCGGCGGTCATGATGGCGAGGAGATCGCCCGCCTTCGGCGTCGGCAGCGTGCGGTCGAGCGCGAGATAGTCGCCGGTCTCGCAGACCGGCCCGACGACATCGGCCACCATCGTGGCCGCGTCCCTGGCCGGCTGCGTTACCGGCAGGATGTCGTGATGGGCTTCATACAGCGTCGGGCGGATCAGATCGTTCATCGCAGCGTCGATGATGACGAAATTCTTGCCGTCGCCGTGCTTCACATAGATCACCTTGGCAACCAGGATGCCGGCATTGCCGACGATCATGCGGCCCGGCTCGAACATCAGCGTGCAGCCGAGATTATGGCTGACGCGCTTGACCATGGCGGCATAGGCATCGGGCGCCGGCGGCGCCTCGCGATCCATGTAATAGGGAATGCCGAGGCCGCCGCCGAAATCGACATGCGAGATGTCGTGGCCGTCGGCGCGCAGCGTCTGCACGAATTCGGAGAGGATGCGAAACGCCGTCTCCATCTTCGACAGATCGGTGATCTGGCTGCCGATATGCACGTCGGTGCCGGTCACCTGGATCCCGGGCAGCTTCGCCGCGCGCGCATAGACCTCGCGAGCATGTGCGATCGGGATGCCGAACTTGTTCTCGGACTTGCCGGTGGAGATCTTGGCATGCGTGCCGGCGTCGACATCGGGATTGACGCGCACGGAAATCCGCGCGGTCTTGCCCATCTCGGTCGCAAGGCGCGACAACAGCTCGAGCTCCGGCTCGGATTCGACGTTGAGGCAGAGGATGTCGGCGGCGAGCGCAGCGCGCAGCTCGTCTTCCGTCTTGCCGACGCCGGAGAACAGGATCTTGCGTGCGGGGATACCCGCGGCCAGAGCACGCTTCAATTCACCGCCGGAGACCACGTCGGCGCCGGCGCCAAGCCTGGCGAGCGTACGCAGCACCGACTGGTTGGAGTTCGCCTTCATGGCGTAGCAGACCAGCACCTTCTCGCCGGCGAAAGCATCGGCGAAGACGCGGTAATGCCGCTCCAGCGTCGCGGTCGAATAGCAATAGAACGGCGTGCCGACGGTTGCGGCCAGCTCGGACAGGTTCACCGCCTCGGCGTGCAGCACGCCGTTGCGGTAGTCGAAATGGTTCATGGCGTTGGCTCAGTTGCCCCAGCCTATTTGCTGGGTTGGTCGTCCAGGAGCGGGTCGAGAATAAACGGTTTCTTCTTGCCCTTGGACGCCGCGGGGGCGGCGTCGGCGGCGGAGCTGGGGTTGAACAGGCTCGGCGTCTTTTGGGCTGCGGTCTCGGTGTCGGTTGGAGCTGCGACGTTGGCCGTGGACGCGCCGGAGGCGGTCGGCGGCAGGTCGAGGGGACCTTTGCGGCCGCAGCCGGCAAGCGCGAGCGCCGTCAGGCTCAAGACAATGATGGCCCACCCCGAGCCGGCCGGGCGAAACTTTGACGTCACGACGAATTCCCCACTACGCGGGGCGCACCATACAGAGATTGGCGCGCTCTGGCGAGAGCCGGATGACCATGAAACATAAGCGAAATTTTGCCCCTCAGCCCAATTTTCGCTCTTTTTCCAGCCGCTTCGCCCAGCTCTTTGCCTGCGACGCCACGTTCTTCGGCGCGGTACCGCCGAAGCTGGTCCGGCTCTTCACCGACGATTCGACCGAGAGCACGCCGAGCACATCCTTGGTGATCCTGGGCTCGATCGCCTGCATCTCCTTCAGCGGCAGCTCGTGCAGCGCCACGCCGCCCTCGGCGGCCTTGGCCACGATGCGGCCGGTGACGTGGTGCGCCTCGCGGAACGGCATCTTCAGCGTCCGCACCAGCCAGTCGGCCAGATCCGTCGCGGTGGCATAGCCCTCGCCGGCGGCGGCCTTCATCTTGGCCTCATCGGGCGCGAGGTCGCGGACCATGCCGGTCATGGCGCGGATGGCGAGCGACAGCGCGGCAAAGCCCTCCATCGCGCCCTGCTTGTCCTCCTGCATGTCCTTTTGGTAGGCGAGCGGCAGGCCCTTCATCACGATCAGGAGACCGTTGAGCGCACCGATGACGCGGCCGGTCTTGGCGCGTACGAGCTCGGCGGCATCCGGGTTGCGCTTCTGCGGCATGATCGAGGAGCCGGTGGTGAACTTGTCGCTGAGGCGGATGAGGCCGACCAGCGGCGAGGTCCAGATCACGATCTCCTCGGCAAAGCGCGACATGTGCACGGCGCAGATGGAAGCCGCCGACAGCGTCTCCAGCACGAAGTCGCGGTCGGAGACCGCGTCGAGCGAGTTCGCCATCGGCCGGTCGAACAGAAGCGCCTTTGCGGTCGCGTGGCGGTCGATCGGGAACGAGGTGCCGGCAAGCGCGGCGGCGCCAAGCGGCGATTCGTTGAGCCGCTTGCGGGCGTCCTGGAAACGGCCGCGGTCGCGCGCGGCCATCTCGACATAGGCGAGCAAATGATGGCCGAAGGTCACGGGCTGCGCTGTCTGCAGATGCGTGAAGCCGGGCATCACGGTGCCGGCATGCTCCAGCGCGCGTTCCACCAGAGCCTGCTGGAACGCGGCGAGCGCGGCATCGGTCTCGTCGAGAACGTCGCGGACATAGAGCCGGAAGTCGGTGGCGACCTGGTCGTTGCGCGAGCGCGCGGTGTGCAGCCGGCCGGCGGCGGGGCCGATCAGCTCGGACAGGCGGCTCTCGACATTCATGTGAATGTCCTCGAGCGCGCGCTTGAACGTGAAGCCGCCCTTGCCGATCTCTGACAAAATCGTGTCTAGACCCTTGCCGATATTTTTCGCATCAGAGGCCGTGATGATGCCCTGCGTGGCAAGCATCGCGGCGTGGGCCTTGGACGCGGCAATGTCCTGGGCATAGAGGTGACGATCGACGTCGATGGAGACGTTGATCTCTTCCATGATCTCATCGGGACGTTCCGAGAACCGGCCGCCCCACATCTTGTTGCTCATGATCCCCTGCTCACGCCTTGCTAGTCGCTGGTCACGTTTGCTGGCCGCCGCCAGCCGTATTAAGAGGCCCCTGATAGCCATATCTGCGACCGGATGACAAACGATATGCTCGACACGAAGCCCTCCGCCACGCGCCGGATCCCCCTCGTCATCGCCACCGTGGCGGTCGGCGGGCTGGCCGGCTTCGCTGCGTTGTACGGGCTGGGCCTGAGCCGGGCGCCTACCGGCGATCCGGCCTGCCGGGCGGCAGTGGCTACGGCGCAAAAGATCGCCCCGCTCGCCCATGGCGAGGTGGCGGCGCTGACCATGGCGAGCGCGCCCCTGAAGCTGCCCGACCTCGCTTTCGAGGACGCCGACGGCAAGCCGAAAAAGCTATCCGATTTCCGCGGCAAGACGCTGCTGGTGAACCTCTGGGCCACCTGGTGCGTGCCCTGTCGGAAGGAAATGCCGGCGCTGGACGAGCTCCAGGGCAAGCTTTCGGGCCCGAATTTCGAGGTGGTGGCGATCAATATCGACACCCGCGACCCCGAGAAGCCCAAAACCTTCCTGAAAGAGGCCAATTTGACCCGGCTCGGCTATTTCAACGATCAGAAAGCCAAGGTTTTCCAGGATCTTAAGGCCATAGGCCGGGCGCTCGGCATGCCGACCTCGGTGCTGGTCGACCCGCAGGGCTGCGAGATCGCGACGATCTCCGGACCGGCGGAATGGGCGAGCGAGGACGCGCTCAAGCTGATCCGGGCTGCGACGGGCAAGGCCGCCGCGGCGCTTTAAGGGTTTCAGGCCGTAACGTTGAGATTGCCGCCGACGCCGGGGCCGACATTGGCGAGCGAGGGTTGACCGGCGCCCATCAGTGTCAGGATGGTGGATTTCTCCATATCCATGTTCTGCTTGGTCAGCGTCGCCGCGATATTCGACTGCAACGCGCCTTGCTGAGCGGCCAGCATGGTGCTGACCATTGCCATCATATCCATTACGCGAACCCTCGTACCGGCCGTAACCTAGGCGCGAGGGGTTAACGCGACATGAATTGTCACGGAGCCGTAGGGTGGGCAAAGCAAAGCGTGCCCACCAATCAGCATCCTAGTTGCGGAGACATGGTGGGCACGGCGCGTCGCGCCTTTGCCCACCCTACGACGTCAGCGCGTCGGAACCGGCTTGGCGCCGCGATAATCGTAGAAGCCGCGCTGGGTCTTGCGGCCGAGCCAGCCGGCCTCGACGTATTTCACCAATAGCGGGCACGGACGGTACTTGGAGTCGGCGAGGCCCTCGTGCAGCACCTGCATGATCGACAGGCAGGTATCGAGGCCGATGAAATCGGCGAGCTCGAGCGGACCCATCGGATGGTGCGCCCCGAGCTTCATCGCCGCGTCGATCGCCTCGACATTGCCGACGCCTTCGTACAGCGTGTAGATCGCCTCGTTGATCATCGGCAGCAGGATGCGGTTGACGATGAAGGCCGGGAAATCCTCGGAGACCGCGACCTGCTTGCCGAGCTTGGCGACGAATTCCTTGGACGCCTCGAAGGTCGCATCGTCGGTGGCGATGCCGCGGATCAGTTCCACCAGCTCCATCAGCGGCACCGGATTCATGAAGTGAATGCCGATGAAGCGCTCGGGCCGGTCGGTGGCGGCGGCAAGGCGCGTGATCGAGATCGAGGACGTATCCGAGGCGACGATCGCCTCGGGCTTCAACACGGCGCAGAGCTCGTGGAAGATCTTGCGCTTGACCTCTTCCTTCTCGACCGCGGTCTCGATCACGAGATCGCAGTCGGCGAGATCGTCGAGCTTCTCGGCGGCCACGATGCGCGACAGCGCCTTGGTCTTGGCCTCCTCGGTGACGACCTTCTTGGAGACCTGGCGGGCCAGATTGCCGTTGATCGTGGCCATGCCCGACTTGAGGCGATCGGCCGAAACGTCGTTGAGCACCACGTCGAAGCCAGCCAGCGCCGCAACATGCGCGATGCCATTGCCCATCTGCCCCGCGCCGATCACGCCGACCTTCTTGATCACTGCCGCCATAATGTCATCCACCGGAACGGCGCGCATATCGCGCCTGCCTATCCCCCAAGCCGGGAGGTCTGATTGATCAGAGCCTTGATTTAATCAGAACCTTGGCTCGAAACCTAGATTGGATCGCTCCCCCGACGTGCCCCACGCCAAAGAAAACGCCTCAAAAATGAAACACCGGCCGGAGTGTATACCTCCGACCGGTGTTTTGAACGGCTTTTACTTGCCGAGCTTGCCGAGTTCGGCCGTCAGCTCCGGAACCGCCTGGTAGAGGTCGGCGACCAGGCCGTAATCGGCGACCTGGAAGATCGGCGCGTCCTCGTCCTTGTTGATCGCCACGATCACCTTGGAGTCCTTCATGCCGGCCAGATGCTGGATCGCGCCGGAAATGCCCACCGCGACATAGAGCTCGGGGGCCACGACCTTGCCGGTCTGCCCAACCTGCCAGTCGTTCGGCGCATAGCCGGCGTCCACCGCCGCGCGCGAGGCACCGACGCCGGCGCCGAGCTTGTCGGCGAGGGGCTCGATGTATTTGGCGAAATTCTCGCGGCTCTGCATGGCACGGCCACCGGAGACGATGATCTTCGCCGAGGTCAGCTCGGGACGGTCGCTCTTGGCGACCTCCTCGCCAACAAACGACGACAGGCCCGGATCAGCCGCCGCCTGAACGCTCTCGACCGGCGCACTGCCGCCCTCGCCCGCTGCGGCGAAGGTGGAGGTCCGCACCGTGATGACCTTCTTGGCGTCCTTCGACTTCACCGTCTGGATGGCGTTGCCGGCATAGATCGGACGCTCATAGGTATCGGGGGCGACCACCTTGATGATCTCCGAGACCTGCATGACGTCGAGCAGGGCTGCGACGCGCGGCATCACGTTCTTGAAGCGCGAGGTCGCGGGCGCGACGATCGCGTCATAGGACGGGGCCAGCGAGACGATCAGCGCGGCCAGCGGCTCGGCAAGATCGTGCGCGTAAAGCGCGCCATCGGCGAGCAGCACCTTCTTCACGCCCGCGAGCTTGGCGGCGGCATACGCCGCGGCCTTGGCACCCTCGCCGGCCACTAGGACCTCGACGTCCGCGCCGAGCGCGGCGGCCGCGGTCAGGGCCTTGTTGGTCGCATCCTTCAACGACGCGTTGTCGTGTTCGGCAATCAGAAGCGTCGTCATCAGAGCACCCCGGCTTCGTTCTTGAGTTTCGACACCAGCTCGGCGACGTCCTTGACCTTGACGCCGGCCTTGCGGCCCGCCGGCTCGGTCGTCTTGAGAACCTCGAGGCGCGCGGTGACGTCAACGCTGTAATCGGCGACGGTCTTCTCCGCGATCGGCTTCTTCTTCGCCTTCATGATGTTGGGCAGCGAGGCGTAGCGCGGCTCGTTGAGACGCAGGTCGGTGGTCACGATCGCCGGTCCCTTCAGCTTCACGGTTTGCAGACCGCCGTCGACTTCACGGGTGACCTTGAAGTCGCTTCCTTCGACCTCGAGCTTCGAGGCGAACGTCGCCTGCGACCAGCCGAGCAGCGCGGCCAGCATCTGGCCGGTCTGGTTGCTGTCGTCGTCGATCGCCTGCTTGCCGAGGATGATCAGGCCCGGCTGCTCTTCCTCAGCGACCTTCTTCAGGATCTTGGCGACGGCGAGCGGCTCGACGGTGCCCTCGGCCTTCACCAGGATGCCGCGATCGGCGCCCATGGCAAGACCGGTGCGGATCGTCTCCGACGCCTGCGCCGGCCCAATGGAAACCACCACGACCTCGGTGGCCTTGCCACCTTCCTTCAGGCGCAGCGCTTCCTCGACCGCGATTTCGTCGAACGGGTTCATCGACATCTTGACGTTGGCGAGTTCAACGCCCGATCCATCGCCCTTGACGCGGACCTTGACGTTGTAATCGACCACCCGCTTTACCGGCACTAAGACCTTCATCGATCCTCTTTCACTCAATTTGGGAGGGGGGTTATCAACTGGCGCGGAACCTAAAGGCCTGACCCGGCCCGGTCAACGCGCGAAGGGGCCAAATTTTAGACCTTAGAAATGCGCCGCTCCAATGGGTCAGCGGTTCTGGCCTGGAACCCAGAGCACGTCGCCGGCGCCGTTATGGTTGGCGGCGCGGCTGGCCACGAACAGGAAGTCCGACAGGCGATTCATATACTGGATACCAGCAGCGCCGACCGGCTCGCCCGGCTGGGCAGCCAGTTCCACCATCACGCGTTCCGCCCTGCGGCATATCGTGCGTGCGACATGGAGGTAGGCGGCAGCGGGCGTTCCCCCCGGCAGCACGAAGGAGGTGAGCGGCGCGAGCTTGTCGTTGAGCGCGTCGATGTCGTGCTCGAGCCGCTCGACTTGGCTTGCCACCACCCGCAGCCGTTCCACCTTGCCCTCACGCTCGGGCACGGCGAGGTCGGCACCGAGATCGAACAGGTCGTTCTGGATGCGGCCGAGCATCGCATCGAACTCGGGCGCATCATGGGTATGGAGACGCACGACGCCGATCGCGGCATTGGTCTCGTCCACCGTGCCATAGGCCTCGATGCGCAAATCATACTTCGGACGGCGTTCGCCCGAGCCGAGCGCTGTCGTGCCGTCGTCACCAGTCTTCGTATAGATGCGATTCAGCACAACCATGTTCAACGCCCCATCGCCCAGACCGCGATCATGGCAATGACAATCGCCACAAACTGCAGCAGCACGCGCCAGCGCATCAGCTTCTGCGAGGTGTTGGGCGAGCCGCCGCGCATCATGTTGACGAGACCGAGCAGCAGCACCAACGCCACGGCACCGGCTGCCGCCGGCAGGATGAAAGTACTCAGGATAAATGCCATCGGGGGTAGATAACACCGTGCGCGCCGGTCCGCTATCTCCCCCCACCCGTCATTCCGGGGCGCGCCAACGGGTCCGCAACGCGGCCCGGTGGCGCGAGCCCGGAATCCATCAAGCTGCGTCACGCGCGGCGAAATGGATTCCGGGCTCGATGCTCCGGGTCGTGCTTTGCGCGGTCCCGTCACATCGCCCCGGAATGACGACTGGCTTGGTCGGCGATCTGGCTTTTAAGCCAATAATATCAGAAGCTAGCTGGATGATTTCTGATCTGCATAGGTCGCCTGTCTTCTTTGCCTCTCCCGGCAAGCGGGGAGATGGTATGCGCCGGGGCAAGCCGTGAAAGCCATCCGCTACATCTACGTCGTCGTGATGGATGCGTTCTACACGTTCCTGGCCGACGACGGCTGGGCGATCGCGAGCCACATCGCGCTGTCGACATTGATGGCGCTGTTCCCGTTCCTGATCGTGCTGACCTCGCTCGCCGGCTTCTTCGGTTCCAAGGAGCTCGCCGACCAGGCCGCCAGCCTGATGCTCGAGGTCTGGCCCAAGCAGGTCGCCGACAGCCTTTCCGGCGAGATCCACGACGTGCTGACCACGACCCGCACCGGCGTGTTGACCATCGGCGCGGCGCTGTCGGTCTATTTCGCCTCGAACGGCGTCGAGGCGCTCCGCGTCGCGCTCAACCGCGCCTATGCGGTGGTGGAGATGCGGCGCTGGTATTGGCTGCGGCTGGAATCGATCGGCTATACGCTGGTTGCGGCCTTCACCGCGCTTGCCATGGCGTTCCTGATCGTGCTCGGCCCACTCATCATCGAAGCGACGCGACGCCACATCCCGCTGTTCGTCGAGTCCAACGAGAGCATCCTCACCTGGCTGCGCTACGGCATCACCATCGGCGCGCTGGTGGTGGCGCTGATTATCCTGCATGCGTGGGTGCCGGCGGGGCGGCGCAGCTTCCTCCAGATCCTGCCCGGCATCGTCTTCACCATGGTGGCGTCGCTGATCTCGGGCATCGTGTTCGGGCAATATCTGGCGCGCTTCGCCAACAATTACGTGACGATGTATGCGGGGCTGGCCTCGGTGATCATCGCGCTGGTGTTTCTGTATTTCATCGCCGCGATCTTCGTCTACGGCGGCGAGCTCAACGCCGCGATCATCAAGTCGCGGCTACCTCACGGCGTGTCGCTTCAAGCAGCGCAGTCGCTAAAGCACGCGGAGACACGGGCTTGACCAGGAAGGCGTCGGCGCCCGCCTCGCGCGAGGCCGCCTCGTCCTCGCCGCGCCCGGAGACGCCGATGATGGGTATTTGAGCGAGCGGCGCCGGCATGGTGCGGATCCGCCGGATAGCCTCGACGCCGTCGATGCCCGGCAGCACCATGTCCATCAGCACCGCGTCGAAGGCCCCCTGCGCCAGCCGGTTCACCGCATCCTCGCCGCGCCCGATGAACTCGGCATGGTGGCCGAGCTCGGTCAAAATGGTGTTGAGCACGACGCGACCGAACGGATTGTCCTCGACGCTGAGCACGCGCAGCGCGGCCGCCGCATCGGCCTCGGCTTCGCCCTTCGCCTTGCGGGACCTGGCCGGTCCCGCCGCGTCCAGCGACACGGTCAATGTGAAGGTGGCGCCGCCGCCGCGCCGCGGTGCGACCGAGATGTCGCCACCCATCCCGCGCGCCAGCTGCTTCACCGAGGATAGCCCCAAGCCCGCGCCGCCGAAGCGCGAGGCGATGGTGACATTGGCCTGGGTGAACGGGCGGAACAGCCGCTTGATCTCGGCCATGGTCAGGCCGATGCCGCTGTCGGACACCGCGAAGGCGACGCCGACCCTGCCCTTCATCTTGTCGTTTTTCTTGCCTTTGGTTGGACGCCAAGGCGCGACCACGAGCGCCACGCCGCCCTGGTCGGTGAACTTCACCGCATTGTCGATGAGGTTCTCGAGTGCAGCGCGCAGGCGGACGGGATCGCCGACCACCAGCCCTGGCAGCTTTTCGGAGAGCTCGACCTGGGCCTGGAGGCCCTTGGCCGCGGCGCGCCCGGCGAGCGAATCGCCGGCGCTGCGGGCCAGCGCCCGCAGGTCGAACAGATCCTGCCGCAGCGCGCCGCCACCCTTCCCGGCCCCCTTGCCGGTTCGGGCGGCGTCCACGAACAGGGTGGCGAGGCTCGCCAGATGCTCGGCACCGGCCTTGATGGTGTCAGCCCAGCGCCGCTCCCGCTCCCCGAGATCCGAGGTCGCGAGCAGGTCGCTGATCGCGAGAATGCCGGTCAGGGGCGTGCGGACCTCATGGGCAAAGGCGGCAAGCGCCGCCTGGACCACGTCCGGCGCGACCACTTTGGTGGTGCGCTTGCGCACCTTTCCGGCCGCCCCGGACCGCTTCCGAGGCAATCGCCTGGACGTCCGCGTAGTGCGCGCTGGGCGCGTTTTCGCCGCCATAATTCCCCTTCGAAGTATCCCCTTCGAACCCCCGGGCCGTCAGTCGAGCATGGCACGGCGGAACCCCTGGAGTCACGGCGGTGTTTGGCTAAACCCCAGAGAAACTTCACCTAATCCCACCAGAGCGCGGATGCCGACGGGCGATGCACCGGCGTCGCGTAACTCCCGCAAGCCGGTCGAGCGGCTCGATTTCGACAGCTTCCGCCCGGCTTCATCCCGAATCAGGGCGTGGTGGCGGTAGGCGGGTTCCGGCAGGCCAAGCAGGGTTTGCAGCAGGCGGTGGACGGAGGTGGCGTGAAACAGGTCCTGGCCGCGCACCACCTCGCTGATCCCCTGGAGGCCGTCGTCGACGACCACGGACAAATGGTAGCTGGTCGGCGTCTCCTTGCGAGCCAGGATCACGTCTCCCCAGGCCTCCGGCCGCGCGGGAACGACGCCCCTCTCGCCGTCCGGCCCCTCGCCGAGTTCATTCCAGGCCAGACTGGCAACGCGCCGGCAGGCGGCCGCCATGTCGAGCCGGAGCGCATAGGGCGCGCCGGATGCGATCAACCGCGCCTGCTCGCCGGCGGACAGCGACTTGGCGTCTCCGGGATACAGCGGCGCGCCGTCGGGATCGCGCGGCCACGGCCCATCGGCCTCGCGCGCGGCCACAAGTCTTGCGATCTCGGCGCGGCTTTCGAAGGCGGGATAGACGAGGCCGAGCGCAGAGAGCTTTTCCAGCGCGGCGCGGTAATCGGAAAGATGCTCCGACTGCCGGCGCACCGGTGTTTCCCAGGCAATGCCGAGCCAGGCGAGATCCTCGTAGATCGCCGCCTCGAACTCAGGCCGGCAGCGCGTCGCATCGATGTCCTCGATCCGCAGCAACAGCCGCCCGCCGGCCTCCCGCGCGCGGTCGAAGTTGAGCAACGCCGAATAGGCGTGGCCGAGATGCAGGAAGCCGTTCGGGCTCGGAGCAAATCGGAAAACGGGTGGCGACATATGACAGGATCTCGTGATGGCCGGGCTTGACCCGGCCATCCATCTTCCATGACTCTGTTACGATAGGAGATGGATGCGCGGGTCCCGCCTACGCCGAAGGCATCAACGGGCTTTTCGGTATTGGGCCAGCGCAGCTTTAGCAGAGACGGCAAGCCCCGCGCATGACGAGTTAGGCCACAATGACCATCCACCTCGAAACCCAGTCCGATCTCGAAGAGGCCGTCCACGCGCTGGTGAAGCGCGATCCTCGGCTCAAGCCCGTGCTTGCGGCTGCGGGCATGCCGGCCTTGCGGCGACGCGAACCGGGCTTCCCCGGGCTCGCGCATATCGTCTGCGGGCAGCAGCTCTCGACCGCCAGCGCCGCGGCGATCTGGGGACGGCTGTCGGCCGCGTTAGATCCGTTCGATCATGAGGCGGTGGGCCGCGCGCGCACCGACCGGCTGGGACGGCTTGGCCTGTCCGCCGCCAAGATCAAGACGCTGAAACATCTTGCGCGCGAGATCACGGCGGAGCGGCTGAACCTCGACGTGCTCGCCGAGGAAGATGCCGACGCCGCGCATCACACGCTGATCTCGCTGCCCGGCATCGGACCGTGGACCGCGGACGTCTATCTCCTGTTTTGCCTCGGCCATGGCGATGCCTGGCCGGCCGGCGACCTCGCGGTGCAGGAGGGCATCAAGATCGGCCTCGGCCTTCAGGCACGGCCGACGGAGAAGCAGATGGTGCCGCTCGCCGAACCCTGGCGTCCGCTGCGCGGCGCGGCGGCGCATCTGTGGTGGAGCTATTACCGCGCGGTGAAGAAACGCGAGGGCGTGCTCGCGGGCGAGGCGAACGCCGTTTTAAACAATGTTGCTGTTGCAAAGCCCTCACAGGTGAAAGAGAAGATGCCGGCACGAAAGAAGCCGGGACCTTCGCCATGACCTCGACCGACTTCGTCGTTGCGCGCAACGATCTCGAGCAGTGCAAGCTGATCGAGACCGCCATTCCGGATGCAGCCGCGCTGCCGGCGGATGCGCTGCTGGTGAAGGTCGAGCGCTTCGCGCTCACCGCCAACAACATCACCTATGCCGTGATGGGCGACGAGCTGAAATACTGGCAGATCTTTCCGGCGCCGCAGGGTTTTGGCAACATTCCGGTATGGGGTTTTGGCGAGGTGATCGCCTCGAAACATCCCGGCGTCGCCGCCGGCGAGCGGTTGTTCGGCTATTTTCCGATGGCGACGCATCTCGTCATCGAAGCCACGGACGTCAGCAAGCGCGGCTTGCGCGACGGAGCCGCGCATCGGCAAGGCGTGGCGCCGGTCTACAATCTCTACTCCCGCGTCACCGACGACCCTGCCTATGCAGGACGGCAGGGCGACTACCAGGCGCTATTGCGACCGCTGTTCATGCTGTCGTTCCTGGTCGACGATTTTCTGGCGGAGAACGATGATTTTGGCGCGCGGACCGTGCTGCTGTCGAGCGCCTCGAGCAAGACGGCGTTCGGCCTTGCGCATCTGTTGCACACACGCGGCCGCAAGGTGATCGGCCTGACCTCAGCCGGTAATACCGGCTTCGTGACGTCGCTCGGATGTTACGACGAGGTCGTCACCTATGACCGCGTGACGTCCTTGCCATCGAATGCGCCGGTCGCCTTCGTCGACATGGCCGGCAGCAGCGCCCTGCGCGCCGAACTGCACCGGCATTTTGGCGACCAGATGAAATGCTCGGTGCGCGTCGGTTTGACACATCGCGCCACCCTGCCCGGCGCAAAACCGCGCTGGTTCTTCGCGCCGGACCATATTCGCAAGCGGGCAAAGGATTGGGGGCCTGGCGGCATCGAGCAGCGCTTTGGCGCGGCATGGTCGGGCTTCGCGCCGCTGCTGGAGAAATGCCTGCGTGTGATCGAGAGCCGCGGACCGGAGGCGGTGCAGAGCATTTATCTCGACACGTTGAAGGGGCGCATTCCGCCCGAGCAGGGCCATATGCTCTCGCTGCTCGGGTAAAGCGCTTTTGACATCGGCTGATCCAGTATAGCGTTCGACCTCTATTATTATCGGAGCATGATCTCTTCGGAAAACCGCTACACACTTTTCCGGATCATGCTCCAGAGGAAACGCCGCGAAGACGGCCACGAGGTCGCGAATGCTGGACAGGACGAAGGATATTTCCGTCGCCGCGCAGGCCTGGCTCGATGAATTCAGGGACGCGCTGGGCAAGCCGGAGCCCGCCGCCGCACTCGACCTCCTCTTCCTCCCCGACAGCTTTTGGCGCGATGTGCTGGCGCTGAGCTGGAACTTGCAAACGCTGGCTGGCCGCAGCGCAATCGCGCAGGCGTTGGCCGCGCTCGCGTCCGGGGCTGCACCGACCCATTTCGAGATCGCGCCGAACCGTGCGCCACCGCGCTGGGTGACGCGCGCCGGCACCAGCAACATCGAAGCCATCTTCAATTTCGAGACCGCGCTCGGCCGCGGCAGCGGCATCCTGCGGCTCGTGCCTGATAGCACCGACGGCGACCGGTTGAAGGCGTGGACGCTGCTGACCGCGCTCGACGAGCTCAAAGGCTTCGAGGAACAGCTCGGCACGTCACGGCCGCGCGGCCAGGCCTATTCGCGCGATTTCCGCGGGCCGAACTGGCTCGACCAGCGCAACACGTCGCGCGACTACGCCGATCGCGACCCGGCCGTGCTGGTGGTCGGCGGCGGCCAGGCCGGGCTCGCCATCGCGGCACGGCTTAAGCAGTTGAAGGTCGATACCTTGATCGTCATCGCGAGGCGCGGATCGGCGACAATTGGCGCAAGCGCTATCACGCGCTCACCCTGCACAACCAGGTGCAGGTCAATCACCTGCCCTACATGCCGTTCCCGGCGAACTGGCCGGTCTATATCCCCAAGGACAAGCTCGCCAACTGGTTCGAAGCCTATGTCGATGCCATGGAGCTGAACTTCTGGACCGGCACCGAGTTCGAGGGCGGCGCTTACGACGAGGCGAAAGGCCAATGGACCGTCACGCTGCGCCGCGCGGACGGCGGCAAGCGCACCATGCATCCGCGCCATGTGGTGATGGCGACCGGCGTCAGCGGCATCGCCAATGTTCCTCACATCCCAACGCTCGAGAATTTCAGGGGTACGCTGGTGCATTCCAGCCGCTACGAGGACGGCGAAAACTGGACAGGCAAGCGCGCCATCGTCATCGGCACCGGCAACAGCGGCCACGACATCGCGCAGGATCTTTATTCCAGCGGCGCCGAGGTGACCCTGGTGCAGCGCTCGCCGACGCTGGTCACCAATATCGAGCCGTCGGCGCAGTTGGCCTATGCGACCTACAATGAGGGCACGCTCGAGGACAACGATCTGATCGCGACCTCGATGCCGACGCCGCTGGCGAAGAAGACCCATGTGATGCTGACGGAGCAGTCGAAGGAGCTCGACAGGGAGCTGCTCGACGGCCTCTCCCGCGTCGGCTTCAAGCTCGACTTCGGCGAGGCCGGCACCGGCTGGCAGTTCAAATACCTCACCCGCGGCGGCGGTTATTATTTCAACGTCGGCTGCTCCAACCTCATCGCCGAGGGGGCGATCAAGCTCAGGCAGTTTTCCGACATCGAAAGCTTCGTCGCCGAGGGCGTTCGGATGAAGGACGGCACGACCATTCCGGCCGACCTGATCGTGCTCTCGACCGGCTACAAACCGCAGGAATATCTGGTGCGAAAGCTGTTCGGCGATGGCGTAGCCGATCGCGTCGGCCCGGTCTGGGGATTTGGCGAAGGCTTCGAGCTGCGCAACATGTATGCGCGCACGAAGCAGCCCGGCCTGTGGTTCATCGCCGGCAGCCTCGCCCAGTGCCGGATCAACTCGAAATATCTCGCGCTCCAGATCAAGGCCATCGAGGAAGGGATTTTGGGGCGTGAGGTGGATACAAGGTAACACACACGTCATTCCGGGGCGCGCGTAGCGCGAGCCCGGAATCCATCTACCCCCGGGATATGCGGCCCGATGGATTCCGGGTTCACGCTACGCGCGCCCCGGAATGACAAGAGGAGAAACCCAATGCCAGCCATTCTCGGCACCGGCGAGCACCGCTACCGCGTCGTCGAAAACTTCGCGAAACTTCCGGACGGCTGGCAGCTCACCGACGTCGCCGCGGTCGCGGTCGACAGCCTCGACCGCGTCTATGTCTTCAACCGCGGCGCCCATCCGATGGTGGTGCTGGATCGCGAGGGCAATTTCCTGCGCAGTTGGGGCGAGGGCCTGTTCTCGCGCGCGCACGGCCTGCACATCGATGCCGACGACAATCTCTACTGCACCGACGACGGCGACCATACCGTGCGCAAATGCACCAGCGACGGCAAGGTGCTGCTGACGATCGGGATCCCCGCAAAGCCGGCGCCGTTCATGAGCGGCGAGCCGTTCCACCGCTGCACCCACACCGCATTGTCGCCGAAAGGCGAGATCTATGTCTCCGACGGCTATGGCAATGCGCGCGTGCACAAGTTCACGCCGGACGGCAAGCTGATCAAGAGCTGGGGCGAGCCCGGCACCGACCCCGGCCAGTTCAACATCGTGCACAACATTGCCACCGATTCCGACGGCTGGGTCTACGTCGCCGACCGCGAGAATCATCGCGTGCAGGTATTCAATGGCGAAGGCAAATACGAGACGCAGTGGAACAACCTGCACCGGCCCTGCGCGCTGTGCTGCTGCGGTGGCGGCAGGAGCCCGACCTTCGTGATCGGCGAGCTGGGCCCCGGCCTCGATATCAACCGCAATGTGCCCAATCTCGGCCCGCGGCTGTCGATCGTGGACGCCAAGGGAAATCGCATCGCGCGGCTCGGCGGCGAGGAAGGTCCGGGCGTGGCCAGCGGCAAATTCCTGGCCCCCCACGGCATAGCGCTGGACTCGAAGGGCAACATCTATGTCGGCGAGGTCGGTGTCATCAACTGGACGACAAGCTTCCCGGACCAGGAGATGCCGGCCGTGGTGCGCGCGACCCGGTGCTTGCAGAAGCTGGAACGGGTGCGGGAGTAGCCGCCGCGGCAAGCCACGACGCGCCGCCAAAGGCGGTTCCGCGCCAGTTGCCGGCCCCGCCCCGAATCGCGGCGTTTTTGAGCGCTTTTGCCACCCCGCCGCCGCATTGCCTGCGCCTGAATAAGTCGCTCAACGGGCTTCACAATCCCGTCACGCTGCATGTAGTATGTCAATACATGCTGCTTCGCAGCGTACATGGAGGCCGGGAGCGTTACTTGAACGCACATGTCTCGCAAGGCAGTTGGCCGGTGTTGGTGCTGAATGCGGACTTCCGGCCGCTGAGTTACTACCCACTGTCTCTGTGGTCGTGGCAGGACGCGATCAAGGCGGTGTTCCTCGACCGCGTCAACATCGTCGCGCATTACGATCAGGCGGTCCGAAGTCCCACGCTGGAAATGCAGCTGCCAAGCGTGGTCTCGCTCAAATCCTTCGTCAAGCCGACCACCCACCCCGCCTTCACCCGGTTCAACGTCTTCCTGCGCGATCGTTTCGCCTGCCAATATTGCGGCTCGCCCGAAGATCTCACCTTCGATCACATCATCCCGCGCAGCAAGGGCGGCCAGACCACCTGGGAGAACGTGGTCGCGGCGTGCTCGCCCTGTAATCTGCGCAAGGGCAATCTCACCCCGGCGCAGGCCAAGATGTTTCCGCGCCAGAGCGCCTTCGCGCCGACCGTGCACCAGCTCCACCGCAACGGCCGCATGTTCCCGCCGAATTACCTGCACGACAGCTGGCTGGACTATCTCTACTGGGATACCGAACTGGATCCGTAGGGCCGGCGCGCAACAATGTTGTGGGACTCATAAGAGTGTCAAAGGACACATAAGAGTGTCACGTTTTTGGGCGCCGCCGGGGCCTAAGAATTGCAACCTTAGATGCGTTTCAAGCCTGCAAACCGCAAGAATCCGGCATTTGCGGCGCGGTCGGCGGGAGGGATTGCTCCATGCTGACCCAGATCTATGAGATCTCAAGCCCGGATGAGGCGCGCGTCGTTTCGCAGATCGGTATCGACCACGTCGGGGTTCTAGTAGGCGACGGCGGGTTTCCACGCGAACAGCCGCTCCCCCGGGCGGCGGAAATTGCGGCGGCGATAGTGGCGCCTGCGAGATTTTCGGCGCTGTTTCTCACGGCGCGAGTGGCCTTCATCATCGAGTGGGCGCGGGCGCTCAAGCCGGCCATCATCCACCTTGGCGCAGCACCCGAGCTGCTCGCTCCGGATCAGGTCGCCACCGTCAAAGCGGCGCTGCCGGATAGCCTGATCATGAGGAGCGTGCCGGTCTATGGCGAGGAGAGCATCGACATCGCTCGAACCTACGAAGGCATCGCGAACTACCTGCTGCTGGACAGCCACCGTCCATCCGACAAGCAGATCGGAGCGCTGGGCGTGCCGCACGATTGGAGCATCAGCAGGCGCATCGTCGAAGCAGTCGGCACCTCCGTAATCCTCGCCGGAGGACTGGGTCCCGACAACGTCGCGCAGGCAATCGGTGTGGTCCGGCCGGCCGGCGTGGATTCAAAGACGAAGACCGACAGGGAAGGATCTCACGCAAAGGATCTTGAACGCGTGAGGCGATTCTACGAAGCCGCGCGCAAGGCGATTGCGGCGACGTAGGACGGGGTGCGAACATCCCCAGGGAATCAACGGGGAAATGAGCGCCGGCCGTAGTAGCGTTGCCGCAACGTGTCATTGTTCATGTTAAGCCACCGCCTCTTCTTCGATACGTAGCGCTTGGTGGACGAAACCTCTTCAGAATCCGATTTGAGGTTTACGGCGAGGAACTCCCCCGTATGGTCTCCAATGGATCTGACGACAACATCGCCGGTCTTGGTCGTCATGAGAGCAATGCCTTGCTTCCAGAGGAGCTCCTTTATCTCGTCGCGAGGATGATCGTACTGATTGTCGTAGTTCGACGAGCAAATTGCGAGGCTAGGCTCAAGATGTGAAAGGAAGGTCTTCGTCGTAAATCCGTTATCAGCGCCATGATGAGCGAGAATCATGACGTCCGTCTCGGATCTGAGAATCGGAGCGCGTCGCAGTCTGGAGGAGATCATGGAGCATTCAACGTCGCCGAGGCTGAGCACGTTGAAGCTACCCTTCCTGAAGTGTTTGACTGTGGAATTGTTGTTCGCGCACTCTTGGTCAATGTGCTTGGGATTGTAGAAGGTGTTTCGGTACGCGGCAGTCGAGGCCTTATCGAGAGCCTCTATGTACTTCGGTGTGATGTGCTCGATGTCGGGTATGCGGTTGCGGGGCGCTCGACGGCTCTGATAGTCGGCGATGATCTCCAGACAGCCCTCCCCATGATCGCTGTAGGGATTGTATCCGGGGCACTCGATTTCGGCTGGACGAATGAGATCGAGCAGTTCCTGCAGTTCGTGCTTGTTGCAGTGGTCGGAGTCCCAACTGGTTATGTCGAGAGAGTCTGCGTACTCGACGCCGCAGATCTTCATTTCGTGCATGAGCGTCCGCCGGCTCACGTCGGTCAATCGACCCTCGATCACCGTGAAATGTCCACCCGCAAAGTAGGAGAAGGACGAACCGGGGCAACCGAGCTGGTAGGCGCGAAAGCGCGTTACTACACCTTTCAACATGTGGTCGGATCCCAAGCAAGCGAACGGGTAAAGTGTTTGGTGGCGTACGTCGTGAGCGTGATGTCGGCGGCTTCGTATCCATGCCGAGTGAGGCGATCGAAACCCTGTTCGCCAAGGGCCTTCAAATCGGTTGGATGACCGGCGGCAGCACCCGCTTCTTGGTCTGGCTGAACCGCGTCGTAAAAGCCTACAGGTCGGTTCGCCGAGGCTTTTATGCCCACCTCTCGGACAGAATTTCCCATGCGGACCAGCACGCCAGGCACGGCCCCGGTTGTCAGATCCGCAACCAGCATTCGGCTTCGAAGCGAACGAATTTGATCACTCGCGATGTCGAAGAGTCGAGGCGATGCCAGGCGGCCGCTTGCCAGCGCGGCAAGTTTGGACTGAGTCGGCGGACCGAGGGGGCCGGAAGCATCGCTGCAAATGAGGAAGTCTGATCTCGCCAAGCCCTTTCCGGGCTTGTGGAAGAACTCGAGACCGAGATTTTCGTATGCACCACCGTCCCAAAGGCGCACTACATCGAAGGGCGGATCCTTCTTGCGGATCGGCTTTCTGGTCGCCGGGTCGGTATCCCACCATCCGTCGCTCGGCACCGCCATTCGCAGAGCTCCGATGGCATATGGGACGGCTGCGGATGCGGCGACTGCCGACGACAACGGGACGCCGGGATCGTAGTGCCTTCCGAATTTCCAGTCGCCCATCTCTCGCTTGGAGAAGCGCCAGTTCTTGCCCGTTTCAAAGCAGGTGGTGTTGATCTGCCATGTCGGCTCGTCCGGAAGATCGGTCAGTTTGCCACGGACGCCCCACCGTCGTTCTAGTAGTGTCGCCAACACGGAGGCACGATGACGAAGCAGTTGCAGATTGAATTCCAAGACTCCGCGCCAACCGACCGCACTCAAACTGAAAAGGTCGGTTGTGGATAGGATTCTTCGAAGTTCCGGGAAGATGGTCTGCTTGAATTCGGCCGAGGTCGGCCATCGCATGCCTGCATGGGACACGATGGCCGCGGTGATGAGGCTGCCGCCCGAGACGGTTGACAGAGCAGTAACCGACTCCATGAGGTGTTCGTCGGCCAGGCGCCTCAACACACCGAGATGAAAGGCGGCGGCCCTCACGCCACCGCCGGAAAGGGCGAGGCCGAGTTTCAGCGGCTGTTGTGCGCTGATATCAGGCTCGCTCACCGGTAGCCTCCTTGACGATGATCAGCGAAACAGGAAGATCGACGTCGGGTTTGGTGGCGGAATGGATCCGTACGCCGTCGTCGTTTGCGATTCCCATCAGCGCGGGCACGCCGTTCATGTCCAGAAGTTCGGCCAATTCGGCGAGTTGAAGGAGGTCCTTCGGGCTAGGCGCAGCCGCATAGCCCTTCGGATGCGAATGCCATTCGCCGACGTAGACTAGTACCCACTTTTCTTGGAACGTGAGTCGTGATTCAAGGTCGGGATGATACCCGAAGCAAGAGAAGTCCACCTTTCGAGGAAAGATCGCAAGGTGCTTGAGGCGTGCTGTCGCTCACCGGTGACGTTGCAGCGCGATTTGAAGCGGGCGCGGATAGTTCTGTTGGCGGCGGATGGGCGCAGCACCCGGTCGATCGCCAAGGAAGTTGGGGTCCAGCCGCGGATTGTCAGCCTTTGGCGGCATCGCTATGCCGACCATGGCCTTGAAGGGCTGCAAGACAAGCCGCGGCCTGGCAAGCAGCCGATCTATACGAAGACGACCGACAAGCGGATTCTGAAGCTGCTGGATAAGCCGCCACCGCAAGGGTTTGCGCGCTGGACCGGCCCCCTGCTGGCCGAGGCGCTGGGCGATGTCGATGTCCAATATGTCTGGCGGTTCCTGCGCAGCCACAAGATTGACCTGGTGGCTCGCAAGTCCTGGTGCGAGAGCAACGACCCGAACTTTACGGCCAAAGCCGCCGATGTTGTCGGCCTCTATGTCGCGCCGCCGGCGAAGGCCATTGTGCTGTGCGTGGACGAGAAGCCCTCGATCCAGGCTTTGGAGCGAGCGCAGGGTTATCTGAAGTTGCCCGATGGCCGCGCCTTGACCGGCCAAAGCCACGATTACAAGCGGCATGGCACCACAACATTGTTTGCGGCGCTCGAAGTCGCCACCGGAAAGATCATCGCGACCCATTCAAAACGCCGGCGCCGCGTCGAGTTTCTCGATTTCATGAACAGCGTCACCGCGGCTTTTCCGAACCGCAAGCTTCACGTCATCCTCGACAACCTCAACACCCATAAAAAGAACGAGGACTGGCTCAAGGCCCACCCCAACGTGCAATTTCATTTCACGCCGACAAGTGCGTCATGGCTCAATCAGGTCGAAGTATGGTTTTCCATCTTGCAGGGGCAGTCGCTCAGCGGCACCTCCTTCACGAGCCTCAAGCAGCTTCAGGAACACATCGATGCCTACGTCAACGCATACAAAGAGCTGGCCCCGCAAATTCGGACAGTAGCTTGAGTGGATTTTCTGCCTGACAGCGGCGAGGATTCTTGCTGCGAATCAGGAGCGAAGATGACGAAGAAGAGCCGCCGGACGCATTCTCCGGCATTCAAGGCGAAGGTTGCTTTGGCTGCGGTCAAAGGCGACAAGACACTGGCGGAGCTGGCGCAGCTGTTTGATGTTCATCCGAACCAGATCACGATCTGGAAAAACCAGCTCCTGGAAGGCGCCGCCGGCGTGTTTGGGCATGACAAGACATCGGCCGAGACGCCGGTCGATTTGAAGGCGTTACATGCCAAGATCGGCGAGCTGGCGTTGGAAAACGATTTTTTGTCCGGCGCGCTCACCAAGGCGGGCCTGCTGAGCGCAAAGCGATGATCGACCGCGGTCATGATCTTTCTATCGTGCGCCAGGCGAAGGTCCTGAAGCTGGCTCGCAGCACGGTCTACTATGAACCTCGGCCAGTTTCGGCCGAGGACCTTGCCTTGATGCGTCGGCTCGATGAGCTGCATCTCGATTATCCCTTCGCGGGAGCGCGTATGCTGCGATCGTTGCTGCGGCGGGAGGGCGTATACGCCGGTCGCCGCCACATCGCGACGCTGATGAAGCGCATGCGGATCGAGGCGGTCTATCGTCGCCCGAACACGAGCAAGCCGGCTCCGGGTCACAAGATCTACCCGTACCTGTTGCGCGGATTGAAGATCGAGCGGCCCGACCATGCGTGGGCAATGGACATCACCTACATTCCGATGCGGCGTGGCTTCGTCTATCTCGCGGCGGTCGTCGATGTGTTCAGCCGACGGGTCCTGGCCCATCGCGTCTCGATCACAATGGAGGCGGCCTTCTGCGTCGAAGCGGTCCAGGAGGCGTTGGCGAAGCACGGCAGGCCCGAGATTTTCAACACGGACCAGGGCAGCCAGTTCACCAGCCTCGAGTTCACCGATGTGCTGCTGGACGCGAAGATCGCCATCAGCATGGACGGCAAGGGCGCCTGGCGCGACAACGTGTTTGTCGAGCGCCTCTGGCGCACGGTCAAATACGAAGAAGTTTATCTCCGCGCCTACGACAGCGTGTCCGAGGCGCGAGCGACAACTGCCAAGTATCTGGCCTTCTACAATCAGGGGCGCCCTCACTCGAGCCTTGACGGGCGCACGCCCGACGAGGCTTACTTCGGCACGCAAGCTATGGTGATGGCCGCATGACCGTCGCCGACGATTTTGTCGTCGCTCTGGTCGGGCTACGCCCTCCCGACGCAACGACAAAATCGTAAAGCCCCGCGTTCAGCATAACCCGGCAGGAATCCACTTAAATCCAGCGGGGCGCTGTCCAAACAACCGGGGCCAGCTCTATCTGCGCCTGGCCAAGCGCGCCGCCATCATGGTCGGCCGCTATACCCACGCTCACCAGTTCAAGCGCGCCCGGCGCCAACTCAAGTTCCTGCGGACGCGGCTTGGCCGGATCATCCGCGACATCCGCCGCAAGATTGATGGCGATGCGGCGCTGGAAGCGCGCTTCGGCCCGCTGCTCGATCTGGCGCAGCGGGTGCGCAGCCAGGATCAGCATCAGCGCGGCCCCAAGGGAGCTATGGCTGATTTTGGGTGACGCGGCCTGATCAGGCGGCGTGGCTTTCAGTGTTCGGAATGACTTCGATTCCGTCGATGAACTTTACACCGGCGATGACTTTCGGCAACTGGTTCGTGCTCTTCAATCGCCGCCAGGTCTTCGATGCGGCGTCGATGAGCTTGAACACCATCAGCTTCGCAGTTTGTTGCGACAGCGATCCCTTGGTCCGCACCGTTCGGTGGCGCACCGTGGCGAAGACGCTCTCGATCGGGTTCGAGCTGCGTAGGTGGATCCAGTGCTCAGCAGGGAAGTCGAAGAAGGCGAGCAGCGCATGGCGATCCTTGATCAGGCACTCCACCGCACGTCCGTATTTGACGTGGTATTTCTCGACGAAGACGTCGATCGCGGTTTCAGCTTCGGCCCGGTGTGGGGCCAGATAGATGTTCCGCAGGTCGTTCTTCATGGGGCCCTGCACGGATTTGGCGACCTTGTCGAGTACGTTGCTCACTTTATGGCACCAGCATCGTTGGTGCCGCGTGCCGGGAAAGGCCTCGTCCAGTGCCTTCCAGAAGCCGAGGGCGCCGTCGCCGATGGCGAGTTGCGGGGCAATCCGTAACCCGCGTTGCCGCAGGTCGATCAGGAGTTCGCGCCAGCTCTGCGCGCTCTCGCGCACGCCGACCTGGAAGCCGATCAGCTCCTTCTTGCCTTCCGGCGTGGTGCCAATCAGCACCAGCATGCATTCGCTGTGATCTTCCATGCGGGCCTGCAGGTACACGCCATCGGCCCAGATGTAGACATAGCGACGCGCCGACAGATCGCGTCTCTGCCAGCGTTCGTACTCGACCTGCCAATCGGCCTTCAGGCCGGCGATCACCGAAGGCGACAGGTTCGGCGCATCCTTGCCGAGCAGCGCCGAGAGCGCCTCCTGGAAGTCGCCGGTCGAGATGCCGCGCAAATAGAGGACCGGGATCAAGGCATCCAGGCTCTTCGTCCGCCGCGCCCATAGCGGCAGGATTGCCGAACTGAAGCGGAGGCGGTCGCCTGGCCCGCTCGCTCCGCGGTCGCGGACCTTGGGACGAGCGACCTCCACCGGACCGATGCCGGTCGCAATCTCGCGCACCGGACCGTGCCCATGTCGGACCAGGCGCGCTCGACCGTCGGGCAGCGTCAGATTGGCCGTGCTGGCCAGAAACGCGCCAACCTCGATCTCGATCGCCCTGGCAAGCAGGTCCCGCGCGCCGGCTCGAACGATATCGGTCAGTGGATCATCAACCGCGGACGGCTGACGGAAAGCAAGAACATTGGTAGTCTCGGTCATGGCGTATCGCTCTCCTCGAGAGGTTCTGGCAGGCTCGTCACCCGCCTCGATACGCCGCCTTCCTCACACCGTCATCACCCAGATTCCGCCATAGCTCGCCCCAAGGTCTATGCGTTGCATGCGCCGGAGGTCGAGTGCATCGGCAAGGGCAAAGCCCGCGCGCCTTACGAGTTCGGCTGCAAGGTCAGTATCGCCACCCCCGTGACGTCCCCGAAGGGTGGACAGTTCGTGCTCCATACCAAGGCGCTGCACGGCAATCCCTTTGACGGCCACACGCTCGGCCCCGTGGTCGCCGACATGGAGAAGCTCACCGGCGTGGAGGCTCGTCGTATCCACGTCGACAAAGGGTACCGTGGCCACAACTACCCGCACCGGTTCAGGGTCTGGATCTCGGGTCAGGTTCGCCGCGTCACGGCTTCCATCCGGAGCGAGATGAAGCGTCGCGCGGCTGTCGAACCCGTCATCGGTCACGTCAAGGCCGAGCACCGCATGGACCGCAACTATCTCAAAGGCAGAGTCGGTGACCGCATCAACGCCGTCCTCGCCGCGGCCGGCTACAACTTCGGCCTGCTCCTGCGATGGCTCGCAGAACTCTTGCGTGCCATCATCCGCGCCTTCGCCGAAACTGTCCCGGCTCAAAAGATCGCTTAAATCAGCGCTCGTCCGCGTTCTTCACGGAGGACCAACATGCGTAATCGAGCGCGTTGCAAAGTACGGGTCGTCAGGCGGTGAAAAGCCGAAGGCAATCCTGTGCGCCTCGCCAGACAAGATGTGCGGCCGCATCAATCGGGCCCAAAAGCCGCCCTCTGACGAATAGGATGGGCTAGCAGTTGACGGTGCTCAGACCGTGTAGCGGCACACGGTATATGCATGTATATGCATGTATATGCATGTATATGTAAAGAAATGCGACAGATGCGTTAATAGAATTGCAGAATCCTACATGTCGAACGCGATGCTCAAATCCAGCTGCGCCCCCCCGAATTTACCGCCCCCCAACGCCTTTCCCGAAGACCCCGGGTCGCTGGCTGCCAAAGAGGTCGCGCGACTGAGCATTCTTGACGGCATGCGGGGAATTGCTGCCATCTGTGTCGCCTTTTTACATTTTTATGAACCCTTTCAGTTCGGTCCTCAGAACTGGATTCCTCACGGTTATCTCGCTGTAGATTTTTTCTTTTGCTTGTCAGGGTATGTAATGGCATTTGCCTACGACCCTTCTCGCGTAGAATTGTCACCCACAGAACTTATTAAAAGGCGTCTGATACGACTGCATCCGCTCGTCGTAATTGGCTCCTTGTTGGGCTTCGTTGTGGTTGTAATCGGACGATTCTATGCGCCTATGGCTGCCGCGTTATTCAATTTTAGTGTCACGGAGTTTTTTATTCTCCTCACCTGCAGCGTACTTCTGTTGCCGCACTTATTTGTCCACGATCCCAGCTTTCCTATTTTTCCTTTTGTCGCTCCCGCCTGGTCATTGCTTTGCGAGTATGTGGCGAGCCTAACGTTTGCTCTTTGTCTGCGCCAACTATCGCTTCGATGGTTGCTAGCGATGCTCGCCTTCGCCGCGGTTGCAACGGCATACACGTGCTACGATTTCGGAAGCCTAAACGGCGGTTTCGACCGCAGAACCTTCTGGATTGGCTTTGTACGGGTAGGTTTTTCATTTATCGCGGGCGTTGTTGCTTGCCGTATTGGCAGGCAACCGCTGTTGCCAGGGGCAGCATATTACCTTCCGCTTATCATGCTTGCGACCTTCTTTTGGCCCTTCCTTTGGAAGCCCTACGATTTCCTGATCGTCACAATCGTATATCCGCTCCTTGTTTGGCTGGGCGCTAATGCAATCGGGAGTCCGTCGATCAACCGTTTTAGCGAGTTTATCGGAGATCTTTCATATCCGCTTTATATGACCCACTACGTTCCACTCATGCTATTGTTCGGCGGAACTTCGGCAGGTTGGGTTGCGCAGATCCATGCAGCGCTAGCGGTACCAACCGTGACTCTAGTTGCAATCGCTTTTAGCTTTCTTGTTAAGCGATATATCGACGAACCGATCCGAGCCACTTTGCGTCACAGATCATTTGAGCACCTCAAAGGCTAATGCAGGCACTGCCGCAGGTATGCACGGATGTTCTTATCCTGTTCTGCTCTCAGAAGCGCTTTCGCCCCCTCTGGCCTTCCAGCTTCAGGGTAATTAGCTAGCCCGATCTATTCACGAGAGCACGGTCGTTCTTGACGTCTGACGGGGGCTGGCGGCTGGCGTGGGTGACCGTCCGGCCTTTTCTCACCGGGTTCTACATCAAGCTGTTTTGTAGGCGATGGAGGAGTGGGGCGGGTGAGCGGGCGCAGGCCCGGTCGGTTACGGACCGAGCGGGAGCAGCGCGCCGGGCAAGCAGCGGATCAGGTCGGCTTCGGGACATGCCGCGGCAAACGCAAGGCGAATGCGGCTCGAGGTCTCGACCACACGGGCGGCGAGCTTCAAGAGCCGAAGACGCAGCGTCGCGAACTCGGCAGCGGCCAATTCCCGGACTTTGGGAATGGCGTCGCGCACGGTCAGCATCAGCCAATAAGCGGCCGTATGGAGCACGAGACGGACCTGGTTGGCGAGCGCCGAACGGCAGCTGGTGCGGTCGGAGGCGAGCTGCGTCTTATGCAGCTTGATCAGATTCTCGGCTTGGCCGCGCGCGCAATACAGGCTGTCGTAGATCCACTCGGCCGAGCCGACATCGAGGCTGGTGACGACGAAACGGATGTCGAGGCCGAGCATCGTCGCCTCAATACGGGCGACGGTGCGCCGTTCGCGATCCCAGGACTTTGCCTTGTGGCGCGTCTCGGTATAGCCACGCAGAACCGGCAGGTTCTCGATGGCGCGTCGGGTGCGGATGTCGTCGGCGACCTCGTCGACTTTTCTGGCGAGAGGCTTGGTGCCGGACAGACCGAAGATGTAGTCGATGCCGTTGGTCTCGCACCACGCCATGGCCTCCGGCCGGGCATAGTGCCCGTCGCCACGGAACGTAATTCGCGTGTTGTGCCACCGCGTCCGGATATGCCGTACCAGGCGGCGCAGAAGGGCACGCACCTCGACGCCGCCCGGCGTCTTGCCGGGCCTCAGCACGACCGCCACGGGACGGCTCTTCTCCGTGTCGTAGACGTGGATCGGCAGGAAGCAGCGTTCGTCATAATGAGCGTTGAACAGCGAGAGCTGCTGATGGCCGTGGACGACATCGCAGGTATCATCGATGTCGAGCGTGACGGATGCCGGCTCGCGCGGGTAGCTATCCATCCATGCGTCGACCAAAATGTAGGTCAGTCGGATCACGTCGCGCAGGCGCGGAGCATTCTCCAGCCGCGACAGCGTCGGTTGGGAACACAGATCGCGGCCCGTGTCCGGCAGCCGTCCGCAGGCCAGCTTGAATGCGGGATCGGACCGCAGATGATCGAGGTCGTCGGCGTCCTCGTAGCCGCAGCAGATCGCGAACATGCGCGCGCGGAACATATCGACAAGGCTGTGCACGACCCGCGTCGGATCGCGCCGATCCGGGAACACCCGGGCCAGATTGTCGGCCAAGCCGAGACGCCGCTCGGCCATCGCCAGAAGCATCACGCCCCCGTTCGAGGTTAGGCGCCCACCATCGAAGGCAGCTGTGACTTTCTTGGCGTGAATGGCTGGAAACGAGAAGGGCGGAATCGTATCGTCGGTCATGGCGGGCGTGGCGTTCGCGGTTGGAGGTGATGGGGTTGGCTTCACAACCGAATCCTACGCCGTATCAGCGCTTTACACCACGCTCGCCAGCCTCTCGGGCGCCTCTTACGAATAAGACAGGTTAGCTTGCTAATGGTCTACGGCTTGAAATGGATAATCGAGCGAAGGAACTCGGGCATCTCAGGGCGCGTGGGACACGCATACTCAGTCGGTGGGGCGCCATCCTTGAAACCCAAGCCATAGCGGAAGGCGATGACGAGGTGTGCGGCATAATTCGTTAGTTCTTCAGTGCTGAATACCTGGGCTTTGGTCAGAGATCGCTTTTTCGAGCGAAGGTGAAAGACGAAGTCGTCGCCTTCATACTCCCCAGCGATAGAGTGAACGACGTTATTTCTGACGTACTGGATGCCTTTTAGTATTGGCCTTAGTTCATCGAAAGCCTTCTGCGCTGGGGCCGGTAATTCGGAAAGCTTCGACAGCTGGTGAATCTTTTCCGCCCGCTGGTCTGCACTCAGGGTGAAAACGACTATTACTGCTTCATCATCGGTGAGGCCCCCGCGGGTCACTTCAAATTCCTCCGGGTGTGGTCAGTCAAATTCCTCCACCCGCGAGGCAGGACAAGGGACTGTTAGTTTGAGTTTGTTTCCCGGGCAAGAGCTTCAGCGGCTTCTTTGAGCCGATAGCTGCGTCCGTCGAACTCAAGCAGATGGCAATGATGCATAAGGCGATCGAGGATCGTCGTGCTCATAGTGTTGTCCCCAAGGTATGCCCCCCAATCCTGCACGACGCGATTGGAGGTGACGATGACGCTGCGGCGCAGTTTGTAACGCTGATGGATCAGGGTCTGCAGCAAAGTGCCGGCGTCGTCGGGGATGGCGCGTGCGAGGAATAGATCGTCCAGCACGAGGAGATCGCAGTCGATGATGGTTCGCAGCCGGACCTCGCGTTGTGCCGGAGAGTTCAGGGCGTAGTGGTGAAAGAAGTCGTCGGTCTCAAGATACTGGACCTTGTGGCTTTGCAGGATCGCCTGATAGGCAATCGCCTTGGCGATGTGCGACTTCCCGGTGCCAGGTTTGCCAACAAGCAGAGCGTTCTCGCCAGCGGCAATGAACGCCAGGGTGTGGAGCTGGAAGCAGGTCTGACGTGGCAGTTTGGGATTGAAGGACCAGTCGAACTCGGCGAGCGTCAGCTTTTCGTCGAGCCCGGATTGCTGGTATCGCCGCTCGATAAGACGGGACTGACGACGGTCCAGTTCATCCTGCAGGATAAGGGAGAAGGTCTCGAGGAAGGGCTGGTTGGCGCCCTGCGCCTGGAGCACGCGCGTCTGCAGCGTGTCGCGGACACCCGACAGGCGCAGCTGTCGTAGGCAACGCTCAATTTCCGGCATGGTCATCATGTGGCTAGGTCTCCAGTTTAAGGTGAGAAGGTGCAGCGGGAGCGCTCGTGGCGCCGGAGTTGGCCGGGGTTGCGCAGGCGACACGAGCGCGGATTGCCGTGGCGTGATCGTCGTGAGCCTCGGCCTGCCGACCATTGTCGTCGGCGTCGCGCCGCACAGCGCGGCTGAAGAGGTCGCCGTATTCCGCGGGGGTACGGATCAGCGGATGATCCTGGGTGAGCGGCGATGCCGGCTGTGGCGTCACTCCAACCTGCTCGATCGCCTGTTCGAACAACCGCTCGACGGTCGCACGCACGTGCTTGTAGCGGTAGATGCGGTTGTCGATGGCGTGCGCGCAGGCCTGCTCGACCAGCCGCGCCGGATACTTCCGGCCCAGCCCGACAATGCCCCACATCGCGCGCTGTCCGGGGCGCCCTTCGGTGTCGAACACCTGCTGGCACAAGGCCCTGGTCTGCGGTCCGATGCGCTCGGCGCTCGCCAGCAGCACGGCGGTTTGCCGCGACGGGTTGAACGGCCGTTCGCTGGTCGGCAGGACGACAGAACCGGGGTGCGCCATCCGGGAATGAACACGCAGCAGCGCACGGGTGTGGCGATCACGGATCTCGATCGTGGTGGTGTAGATGCGCACGACGACCTGGCTGCCGATCGGCGCGGGCCGCGCGGCGTAATAGCTGTTGTCGACGCGTACGGTGGTGTCGTCGCAGACAGTCCGGACGACTTCGGTGAAGATGCGGAAGGGAGCGACAGGCAGCGGCCGCAGGTGCGGCTTCTCTTCCTGGAACATCGCCTCGACCTGACGGCGCGTGCTGCCGTGGATGCGTTTGGAAGCCCAGTTCTCCTCCCAGTGCCTCAAGAACTCGTTTTGCGCCTCCAGCGTCTCGAAGCGCCGTCCGGCCAGCGCAGTGCCCTGGGTATGTTGAATCGCATTCTCGACGCATCCTTTCCGATTTGGATCGGCCACGCGCGCGGGATCGGCGACCACGGCGTAATGAGCCAGCATCGCGCTGTAAATCGGGTTGAGCTGGGGCTCGTACAAATCCGGCTTGAGGACGCCTTCCTTCAGGTTGTCGAGCACGACATAGCTGGGGACCCCGCCAAAATACCGGAACGCCTCTTCGTGGAGCTGCGCCCAGACTTGTTGGCTGGACTTCCAGACTACCCGCCGGAAGCTGCGCCGCGAGTAGCGTAGCGTCATCACGAACAGGCGGGGACGACGGTACCGCCCGCTCTTCGGATCAACCGTCGGCGCGCCCTCGCCATAGTCGACCTGAGCTTCCTCGCCGGGGAGGAACTCAAGACGATCAAACTGCTCAGGATCAGCGTGCCGCAACCGGCGCACAAACCGCTTGACACTCTGGTAGCTGGACGGAAAGCTAAATTGATCAACCAGGTCCTGGTAAATCGCCTGCGCGTTCCGCTTCAGCCGGACCTGTTCTTCGATCCACGTCCGATGCGCTTCGCAAGCCGAACGGGCCAGGCTGCTGGTGACCGTCGCTTCCGATGTCCCAAAAGCCGGTGGTCGGGGTGGAGGAATTTGGCCGTCCGCGCTCACCGAGCCGGTGGTCACTTCCCCGGGGGAATTTGCCTCCGCACCGGCCCGCAGCGCCTGATAACGCCGGATCGTCTTGCGATCGACACCCGTCAGCCGGTGAATCTCGCGCTGGCTGGTGTTGCGATCAAGTAATGTAAGTACGGTGCTTTGCAGATGTCGCTTCAAGACGTTCAACTCCCCGGCCCCTTGCTGGCTAAAGGGGTCGAACATAAACGTCCTGCCTGACCGGCTACTGCTGTTCAGCGGCGCTGACGGCGATCATCAGGTGGGGGAGTTTCAAGTGACCATACCCGGGGGATTTTGACCGACCCACGGGGGTGAGGCGAAGAATGACTTTCAGGCAATTTCCCAGGATGTGCTCGATGTGGGACCAGCGCAAAGCCAGGACGCCGAGCTTGGCGTACTCAGCATCCGTGAGGGCTGGCTCAAAATTATAGGGTGTGGGGATCATGACGTCGCCCTGTTAAGACGCGGGCTTAAGACCCCCACCTTCCGCGAGCTAACGCTTTTTCCTTCCGGCCGCCCTGCGCATCCCGACACGGAGCTTCAGGGCCGCCAGCGCGGCGGCGCTCGTCAAACGATTTGCGCTCGTTCCAATCGGCTACGGCGCGGAGACTCGCCGCACCGGCGCCAGTGGAGATGGCCTGCTGCAGATGCGAATTGTTTATTCCCTCGGCCCGTTTCGGCTTCCGGAAAGTGCGAGAAATTCTCGCACTTTCTCCAACGGCCATTTCTGCCTGCACCTGCTCCCAAATCTCCTTACGTCGCTTGATGTAAAACCTCTCGCACCTAGCCAACCACCGGACATTTACGGAGAGCGAAGCTGTCTCTTTCCGGTGGACAGCCTTTGGTTGCGATAGTAACTTGGTCGTTTTTCAGGATGTGAGATTTTCTTATGCGCGATTGGCAACTGCCGTTTTCTCGCGTGTGCTCGGATTGCACCTCAAAGCGCGAACGAAGATCCTACCGCCGATTACTGTCATGCGCTGCGATTTTGAGCGGTGCGTGATGCTGCTCTACATTTACACGGTCATAATGATCGAGTCGTGGCTCGATTTCTGGCTCACGTCAGCCCAACGTCTCGCCCCAGCATGCTGCCCGTGCTGGGGTCTCTCTTTCGGAGACTGACTTGGAGTCCTGGCAGCCTGTCGGTCGTGATTGAAGCAAGACAGTCCGTCACCCTTTCGCCAGCTATCGCGAGCGCACCCAGTGCCTTTTATGACTAACCCGCACACCGCAAGCAGCGCGGGCGCGCTGGCGAAAGTCTCACAGGCATGCCACCCGAACCGGTTGGCACACACGCGGCTCTCCTAGCCTGTCTTATTCGTAAGAGGCGCCCGAGAGGCTGGCGAGCGTGGTGTAAAGCGCTGATACGGCGTAGGATTCGGTTGTGAAGCCAACCCCATCACCTCCAACCGCGAACGCCACGCCCGCCATGACCGACGATACGATTCCGCCCTTCTCGTTTCCAGCCATTCACGCCAAGAAAGTCACAGCTGCCTTCGATGGTGGGCGCCTAACCTCGAACGGGGGCGTGATGCTTCTGGCGATGGCCGAGCGGCGTCTCGGCTTGGCCGACAATCTGGCCCGGGTGTTCCCGGATCGGCGCGATCCGACGCGGGTCGTGCACAGCCTGGTCGATATGTTCCGCGCGCGCATGTTCGCGATCTGCTGCGGCTACGAGGACGCCGACGACCTCGATCATCTGCGGTCCGATCCGGCATTCAAGCTGGCCTGCGGTCGCCTACCGGACACGGGCCGGGATCTGTGTTCCCAGCCGACGCTGTCGCGGCTGGAGAATGCTCCGCGCCTGCGCGACGTGATCCGACTGACCTACATTTTGGTCGACGCATGGATGGATAGCTACCCCCACGAGCCGGCATCCGTCACGCTCGACATCGATGATACCTGCGACGTCGTCCACGGCCATCAGCAGCTCTCGCTGTTCAACGCTCATTATGACGAACGCTGCTTTCTGCCGATCCACGTCTACGACACGGAGAAGAGCCGGCCCGTGGCCGTCGTGCTGCGGCCCGGCAAGACGCCGGGCGGCGTCGAGGTGCGTGCCCATCTGCGCCGCCTGGTACGGCATATCCGCACGCGATGGCACAACACGCGAATTACGTTCCGTGGCGACGGGCACTATGCCCGGCCGGAGGCCATGGCGTGGTGCGAGACCAACGGCATCGACTACATCTTCGGTCTGTCCGGCACCAAGCCTCTCGCCAGAAAAGTCGACGAGGTCGCCGACGACATCCGCACCCGACGCGCCATCGAGAACCTGCCGGTTCTGCGTGGCTATACCGAGACCCGCCACAAGGCAAAGTCCTGGGATCGCGAACGGCGCACCGTCGCCCGTATTGAGGCGACGATGCTCGGCCTCGACATCCGTTTCGTCGTCACCAGCCTCGATGTCGGCTCGGCCGAGTGGATCTACGACAGCCTGTATTGCGCGCGCGGCCAAGCAGAGAATCTGATCAAGCTGCATAAGACACAGCTCGCCTCCGACCGCACCAGCTGCCGTTCGGCGCTCGCCAACCAGGTCCGTCTCGTGCTCCATACGGCCGCTTATTGGCTGATGCTGACCGTGCGCGACGCCATTCCCAAAGCCCGGGAATTGGCCACTGCCGAGTTCGCGACGCTGCGTCTTCGTCTCTTGAAACTCGCTGCCCGTGTGGTCGAGACCACGAGCCGCATTCGCCTTGCGTTTGCCGCGGCATGTCCCGAAGCCGACCTGATCCGCGGCTTGCCCGGCGCGCTGCTCCCGCTCGGTCCGTAACCGACCGGGCCTGCGCCCGCTCACCCGCCCCACTCCTCCATCGCCTACAAAACAGCTTGATGTAGAACCCGGTGAGAAAAGGCCGGACGGTCACCCACGCCAGCCGCCAGCCCCCGTCAGACGTCAAGAACGACCGTGCTCTCGTGAATAGATCGGGCTAGAAGAGCGCGTATGCGTGCAGCGATCTTCCGCGCCTCCTTCGGCCCGAGGTTGGGTTTCAAGCTGTCGAGTATGCCTAGCACTGCCTGAGCCTCCTCGGCATTAAACGTCGCGACATGGCGATCTGCTTGGCTCAAAGACTGATCGGCCGCGCTGGCCTGATTGGCTGCAAACACCGCAAGCGCTTGAGACCGCAGGGACGTGATTTGCTGCTCGAATATGTGCATCCATTGGCCTGTAGCTACCCTGTGTGGTGACGTCGCAAGCGATGGTGGCCAGCCTTCGCCCCTTGGATTGGCAGGGCTGGCCACCTTTGCTCCCGAGGGGCCCAAAATTCCCCCCTGGTGCCACCAAGGAGTATCGCTGAGAAGGACTGGAAGCACCTACCAGCACCAGTGGGTTGTCGCGCCCCCGCGTGCATGCCATATCAAAGTGCTCGGCCTGCAAATGTTCGAGCTGGCTCCGCTCATAGGAGTAACCGCCGTGCCTAGGACCGAAGTGGTAGCGGCAATCCAAGCATTCACGGACTACGCCCGGAGGCCAAGCCATACACCGGCAGAAGACACGTACGCGCCACAGCGAACTGAAGAACAGCTGCCGTTTGGCGATCCCGGGTTGAAGTTATCTGCTCAAAAATGGACGCGGTGGCGGATTGCCCTCTTTCGACCTTATCCGAATTCGAGGCGCTCAGACGCGAGATGGGGACAGATTTTCCCGCAACGCACCCGCTTTACTAAACCGTGTAGCGGACGCATTTTTACGCTGCGGGTCGACGGATGCCGGCCCCTTAATCAGGACGGAGCCGGATGATGCCTAGCACATTCTCGCTGCACAAGATCGACGAAGCTATACGCGACCTCGAAGAAAAAGTTGCTCACGGTGCAGAAATCAGCCGCGAGGAGCTCGCGAGCGGCATTCTGCGGATTACGAAGCGTCTTCGAGATGAACTCGAAGCCGCGCTCAAGGTAATCGATAGCCTCAAGGATCACACCGGGCTCACGGTGGCAGCCGCGCGACCTAAACAGCGGGAACGTTAGCGGTCACGTGACTCGGCGCTTTGGGGTGGACCGATAAAGCGCTGTCCCTATCACGCGCCGCCAACTTCGCCCGGTCAGCCTCAAGGGAGGGAGAAGCTGACCGGGCAACGTATCCTCCGGACGAATGCCCTAGAGCAACTACCAGGATAGGGCGGTACTTGGCAATCAGTCTCGGATCGCAGGCAGCGCCGTCGCGAGTCGCCATCGGCAACTTACTACCAAGGAAGGTACAGCGCAACGAACAGTACCAAGAGGATTAGAGCGCACGCCCACGCGAACAATAGCGCCTTATCCATCGGCCGATTCCGATCGATCTCCTCGGCCGCCCGCAGCGGCGTACCACTGCGGCCTTTTTTCGTTGAACGCACGTTGCGGTCCTTCACCCGATTCGTAGATTTTCCGCCGAGTCTTTTCCGCGATTGTTCACGACGTCGAAGCTAACCTTAGCTCCCTCTGCGAGTGAGGTGAAACCAGCCTTCTCAACTGCCGAGATGTGAACAAAGACGTCCTTCCCACCAGAATCCGGTTGAATAAACCCGTACCCCTTCGTCGGGTTGAACCACTTCACCGTCCCCATTGCCACTTAACTTCTCCATTTTTAAAAAACCAAAGCTATTCCCGACTTTCGACAAAAGAAAGGCTGGCGGTAACCCCTCGCTTAGGAGTCACACTCCCGAATGATTAGGTCGTTTCAATTGTTCCGGTGATAACCACTCCGCGTCCCGACGCGATGATCTCTTCTGGGGAATGTCGTGGTGACTCCGCACCTCGTTGCGAGGCGCTACACGCTGAGGGACCAGGCCTCGCGTTCCGCGACTAACTGATTATTACGTTCCCGCTGTAGTTGCTTTCTATGAAATGCAGAACATCGGGAGGGGAAATGCCAGACGTACAGGTCACCTGCATCAACAAGCAGCCACGCGACAACTCGCATGAGGGGATTACGCACCTCGGAGGGGGCGGTTGGAAGTGGCCGAGATCGCAGGAACGGCACCAATACATTTTTCACGTTGGTCAGCGGTAAGCGCGCCGACGTTGGTGTCGTTAGCGGCCCGAATGGGAAATACGATCGAACTCACGCTGATGGCTACTACAACGATAACCTCCTAGCTCTGCCGGAGTGTCTGTGAGTTCTAGTCAAGCAAATCGTCCGCCTCCTCTGCCGTCGCCCAACTAATCTTGCTCGCATCGGCCGGTGTCGCGCCCATACTGCTTAGGCACAGCCTCAGTAGGCTGAGCGATTTTGTATCCGTCTCCGCGCCGCTTTGCAGGCGAGCGCGCAAGACTGATGCGATGGAGACAAGACAACGGTGCGATGCATTGAGCCACGGCAACTCGCTGGCGAATTCACGCCATGCAGTAGCCTGTTGCTCGTTTAGCCAAGTGGGTGGAGCGCCGATTATCGTTGCGTTTATAGCGACCAGCATTGATGATGTGCCGGCCTTCAACCAGCGCCTTGGCGGCCGGCTTTCTTGGTCGTGGCATTTTGCCCCTGGACGTCCGAATTGCAGATGCGTGAATTTTCGGGGGCCGCCGGTAGCTAGTGGCGGCAGTGGGAGGGATTGCGAACACCCCTCCCCGGCACTGCTGCTCAGGGCGTTAACGATATCCCTCGACGGCGCATCGCAGCCTCAATCCGCCGCTTTGCTGCAGCGCGGTTGTCGGAGCGCAGCCCTGCTGAGGTGGCCCTGCCGTATGCGCCCCAAAGAACCAAGCTAACTTCTTCATAAAGCCTGGCCTGAGTTATCAGCCGTCGAGGCAGGTCACCCGTATCGTCCCACTCTTCGATTTCAGGCGAAAATGAAACGGAAACCTCATTAACGGTGTCGGTCCCAACGATTGCAATCGCTTCCTGCCCGAGCGGAGATTCGGCGTTCGGAATGATCGAGTAGAAAAGCCCGACATTGTCGGAACGGAACTTGAGGGTGCCGTTGCCGACACGGGCCAGCGGCCGTGAGACGTCGTGCGCCCACAGCGCTGCCACGTCTGGGTCTTCCTGGAGGTGTGAGTCAAAAGCGCCGCGCGCGAAGCGCTCCTCGAAGGCACCCGCAATGATCGCGGGCTGATTCCACGAGATCGCGTAGCCGGTGATAGCTTGCTCACCCATTGCGAGAAGCCGCTTTCATTCGTCGCCCACGCTTGTCGATCTCAAGCTTTCGCGCAAAGTAAATCGCAGAGTCAGACCGCTCAACATGTCGCTTCTCGCCAGGCAACTTGACGAGGCGGCGACGTTTGGGGCGAGCGGAGTTTGCATCTGTCTTCTCAAGGGCGCGATTATCAAACATACCCCGCCTCCCTGGCTTCGCGCACAAATCGCGGAATCTGCCCGTCACGCGGGTCTCCGAGGAATCCAAGCGAGAGTGGGGTCAGCGACGTCCAGGCGACGTCCTCGGCCTCGAACTGGTTACGCAAATCATCATAATCCGCGCGTGCCGACGCCAGCACATCAAGAGCTTTCGCGACGGCAGCAACACGCCGCGCGTATTCCGGCTTGGCGATCTGACAGACAGCCTGGCTCGCCGGAGTTTTCGCATCGCTCAACCTACGTCCAACGATTTCAATAGCGATCTCGACGTCGGCCAGCTTTGCGCGAATATCCGTCGCCTGCTTGCCCAACATCGGGGCGCTGTCGGCCTCATCGCCCAACAATTCAGCTATGCGCGGCGAAACGCGCGGGCCTTTATCACCGGCCGCGTCGATCTGCTTCTGTACATCGCGCAATTCGCCGTTGAGTTTGGATTGCAGCGCGTGAAGATCGGCCCTCTTCTGTACCAGGGCGGCAAATTCCGGGCTTGCTTCCGCCAGTGACGGAATGCGGTATTCTGCCGTGTCTTTCTTCTTAAGCAATGCCATCAAAACAAATCCTTCATCAAATTCACGAACGCCTCACCCTTCACCAGGCCAGCGATGCGATGCGGTGCCTGTTGGTGAGAAGCGAGCGTGCCGGGCAACACGAAACGAATTACGATGCCTTCTGGCGTATGTACCGATAGCTCGCGCCAGCCGTGGACGAACTCAAAGCGGTGGCCGCGAACGTCCTCGACGGCGTCGGACGCCCCGCCGATAGCGATCTCGGATTTCACTTCCAGGTACTCCAGCGCCGATCGCGGGATAGAGTCCGGAGCATCGGCCGAGAGCATCGCACCGCCGGGAGTCATTGCGCTATAGGCGCGAGCATGGTCCACGGCTTCATGAAGTTTCGGCGCCGACATCAGCGTTGACAGTAGAGTGCAGACGTCGCGCTCCCTAGTTCTGGGGCAACGCCCGGCGCGCCAACGGGAAGCTGTCCGGCCTCCTGTAGCCGCCGGCTGATGCCGTTGGTGCGGCTTCGCGGAAAGCCGATATGTGTCTCGATTGCGTCGAGCACGCGATTGAGTGTGGCCGTGGTGGCCCTATCATCCTTTCAGGATTGGGAATTGCGATTGGTGGGCTAAATAAAAAGCCGACAGGCGGCCTCACGGCTCAAGGCCGGAAAAAAGGACGCCGGTTTAGGCCGGCGCCGAAGTGCGCGTCACGTCGAGATGTTCGTAAGCGGAGCTTTTCTCCCATTTGATTGACTGGTTTCGCTTCGGCTTTCGCTCTGCGATCCTTGGCTTGTCAGAGAGCCGAGAGGAGACTGAAGGCGATGGAACAATCGGGGGAGGAAGCCGAAGCTGATGGCTTTGTGGGGAAGCTTACGCGCCGGACGCGTTCTGGAGGCCGGTTATGGTCTGCGGAGATCAAGGGGCGCGCTGTTTTCGAGAGCATGAAGCCCGACGCCCGGGTATGTGATGTCGCACGGCGTTATGGTGTGAAGGCCCAGCAGTTGACGACGTGGCGCAGATTGGCGCGTGCTGGCCGGCTCGCATTGGTCACGGACGACGCGGCGGATTTCGTGTCGATCGAGCTGAGCGATCCAGTGGCGTCAGGCAAGAGCGAGGGGCCCGTCGAGATTACGATTGGCAAGGTTTCGGTCCGCCTGGATGCGGACGTGTCGGCGGTGCGGATCGCGGAGATCGTGACTGCGATCGAGCGCGGCGCATGATCATTCCGGCGCAGGGACTGCGGATTGTGCTTGCTGTGCGTCCTGTTGACTTCCGGTGCGGGCACGACGCGCTGGCCGGTCTTGTGCAAAACACGCTTGGGCTCGATCCGCATTCGGGCCTGATCGTGGTTTTTCGTTCGAAGCGCGCCGACCGGCTGAAGATTTTGCTATGGGACGGCACGGGCCTCGTTTTGGTCTACAAGCGCCTTGGCCGCGATGGTCGTTTCGAGTGGCCGCAGATCAGCGACGGCGTCATGCATCTGACGCGCGTGCAGTTGTTGATGCCCCTCCTTGTTAGGCTGACAGATTCTTAGATCAAGTTGCGCGATGACGTGGTTTCGAAGGTCTCCGATGGCGTGAAGAACGGATGGTGTATTCGGGAAGAGATAGGCGCCGCTGGGCTGGCGATCAATTAGCAAACGCTTGGTTCGGATCTGAACATAGAGCCAGTTTACTGGAATCTCGAGCCTTCGGGCCAGTTCGGGCGGGCTGAGGTATGAGTCGTCATGCTCCCATCGGCTGCGCTGGGCAGTTACCTTGATGGCGGCGGCACGACGGAGCCGCCCAACGGTGATAGGCAGCACCTTATCGGCGCAACGGGGAGAGCGGTGACCTTCCCGAGTAAGGATTGTGGCGATCTTGTCGTCTGGGACGCCGTCGCGAGCGAGCGTCAGAAGGCGTTCCCGCATCTCTGTGCCTCGCGTCAATCTGGTGACGGAGTTGACGCTCATCTTCACTTCGAGCTCCGTCACGGCGCCTCCCCGCCAGACGATCCTAGCCAGGGCCAAGTCGCGCTCACCGCGGTCGAGAACGACCTTTTCGATGAGACATCGCAACAACGCCTTGCGATGCGCATCCGAGATAGTCTCGTCACCCCATATCTGCGGGAGGCGGCCGGTGAGGCTGATGACCTTGTCGTTGAGCTCCTTGCTTATGGCCACTTGTGTGATGGCTTTGGGCGGCGTCTGTCGGGCAAGCGCCTCTTCGGCGGCGCGCACGTCGTTTAGCGCCGCTTCCCATCGACGCTCGAGTTCCGAGGCGACCAACCGATTATCTGGATCAGCTCGGTTGAACTGCCGTTCGGCGAGCGCCGCCGTGTATCGCTTGCGCTCGAGCTCTCGTTCTGCACTGGAGCGTAGCGCATTGTTCGTCTGCTGCTGCACCCGGCGGGAGCGCGACAAGGCATCGAGTTCGGCCGGCGCTAGTGCGGTTAGGAATGCGTCGCCAACGGCTGCATCGATATGGGCGGCGCGGATGTGTTGGCAGGTTGGCTGACCTTCCTGGGTACGCAGGTGATTGCATACATATTCGCCGCCGCCCTTGTAGCGGACGTACATCTTATGGCCACATCGTGCGCACCAGGCAATGCCGTGGAGCAGGAGCTCGCCATTGCGAGGCGCGCCGCGGGTTTTGATGCGCATGTATTCGGCTCGGTTATCTCTGATGACGGATCGGATTTTTTCATAAATTGGCCAGTCGATATAGGCTGGATATCGATCTTTAACGACGATCCGCCACTCCTCCATCGGCCGCGGAGCCTTTTGTGGCAGGGCCCCCTCCCGCTTCGGCGGCCGGAAGCGGGTTCGTCCATAGACAAAGGCGCCCGCGTATGCGGGGTTCTTCAAGATCGCCGCGACGGCAGCCAGCGTCGCGCGCGTCCAGCACAAATCGCCATATCGATCACGACGCGGCAGTTCCAGGTCACGCTCGTTCAACGCTCGCATGACCTTGGCAACGCTGCGCAGCTGCAGGAATAACTGGAAGACGAGACCGAGCCGCCCTTGCACGGCCATGTCGGGATCCTTAACGACCACACCGCTCGGGTCCCGCATCAGCCGAGCTATGGCGGAATCTGGGTGATGACGGTGTGAGGAAGGCGGCGTATCGAGGCGGGTGACGAGCCTGCCAGAACCTCTCGAGGAGAGCGATACGCCATGACCGAGACTACCAATGTTCTTGCTTTCCGTCAGCCGTCCGCGGTTGATGATCCACTGACCGATATCGTTCGAGCCGGCGCGCGGGACCTGCTTGCCAGGGCGATCGAGATCGAGGTTGGCGCGTTTCTGGCCAGCACGGCCAATCTGACGCTGCCCGACGGTCGAGCGCGCCTGGTCCGACATGGGCACGGTCCGGTGCGCGAGATTGCGACCGGCATCGGTCCGGTGGAGGTCGCTCGTCCCAAGGTCCGCGACCGCGGAGCGAGCGGGCCAGGCGACCGCCTCCGCTTCAGTTCGGCAATCCTGCCGCTATGGGCGCGGCGGACGAAGAGCCTGGATGCCTTGATCCCGGTCCTCTATTTGCGCGGCATCTCGACCGGCGACTTCCAGGAGGCGCTCTCGGCGCTGCTCGGCAAGGATGCGCCGAACCTGTCGCCTTCGGTGATCGCCGGCCTGAAGGCCGATTGGCAGGTCGAGTACGAACGCTGGCAGAGACGCGATCTGTCGGCGCGTCGCTATGTCTACATCTGGGCCGATGGCGTGTACCTGCAGGCCCGCATGGAAGATCACAGCGAATGCATGCTGGTGCTGATTGGCACCACGCCGGAAGGCAAGAAGGAGCTGATCGGCTTCCAGGTCGGCGTGCGCGAGAGCGCGCAGAGCTGGCGCGAACTCCTGATCGACCTGCGGCAACGCGGGTTACGGATTGCCCCGCAACTCGCCATCGGCGACGGCGCCCTCGGCTTCTGGAAGGCACTGGACGAGGCCTTTCCCGGCACGCGGCACCAACGATGCTGGTGCCATAAAGTGAGCAACGTACTCGACAAGGTCGCCAAATCCGTGCAGGGCCCCATGAAGAACGACCTGCGGAACATCTATCTGGCCCCACACCGGGCCGAAGCTGAAACCGCGATCGACGTCTTCGTCGAGAAATACCACGTCAAATACGGACGTGCGGTGGAGTGCCTGATCAAGGATCGCCATGCGCTGCTCGCCTTCTTCGACTTCCCTGCTGAGCACTGGATCCACCTACGCAGCTCGAACCCGATCGAGAGCGTCTTCGCCACGGTGCGCCACCGAACGGTGCGGACCAAGGGATCGCTGTCGCAACAAACTGCGAAGCTGATGGTGTTCAAGCTCATCGACGCCGCATCGAAGACCTGGCGGCGATTGAAGAGCACGAACCAGTTGCCGAAAGTCATCGCCGGTGTAAAGTTCATCGACGGAATCGAAGTCATTCCGAACACTGAAAGCCACGCCGCCTGATCAGGCCGCGTCACCCAAAATCAGCCATAGCTCGCATCAGCCCGATTGGCAGCATAACCGCAAGTTCGCCGCGTTCGGCTTTGGCCAGCAGGCCGGCGGTCAGCCGGCTGCGGATCGTATGTAGCTCAAGCTCGGAGATCGAACCCTTCAGCCCGAGAAGCAACCGTCCGTTGGGAGTGCCCGGATCATAGACACCATCGCGGTCGGCGATCAGGCAGCCACGTAGACCACAGATATCCAGGAGCGGATACCAGTCGGTACAATTACGCGCCAAGCGGGTCACGTCGATCGACAGGATGAGTCCCACTTCACTCAGGCCAACACGGCCAACGAGTTCCTTGAAGCCGTTACGCTGTGCTATAGACGCGCCGCTCAACCCGAGATCGGCATCAATCACGTCGATGGCCGCCTCACGCCATCCGAGTTCGCGGGCGCGCTGGCGAAGCGCGTATTGAAGGCGCAGGCTCTCCTGATTGCTTACGACCTGATGGGGCGTCGACTGCCGGATGTAGACTACGGCTTTGCGCGCCAAGTGGCTTGGTGTGACCAGCTCGGACTTCATGAGGGATCTCCGCCAAAATTGCGGCGACGTCTTCGACGATCTGGCGTCGGAGCGCGGGCGTCAGCGTCGACCAAAGATCGGCTGGATCCATGCTCATGTGCGTCGGGACAATCCGCTGTCGATAAAAGCTCGAGTAGAGCCTCCATACTCAGCTTAATCTGATTTGCCTCTTGCTCATAATATTCGATTGCGGTTGCTTGAATCAGAAGACTGCTTCCTGCGCGATACTCAACTTCATACGAAGCGGGAATGCCTCGGCCTCGCTGACCGATCTTCCTAATCACTCGATATGAGCGCCCCCACAAAGGATGGTGGGGGTCCCGAACCTCGACCACCTCCGGAAATGATTCGTCAGACTCACTATCAGGGACATTCCTCAATCCCCTCGTTTGAAGGGCTGAACTGGAAGCGAGTGGGCGAACGGATTGTCGCGACGACGCCAGCTGCGGCGAACTGACTCAGACCCGACAACCTGTTTCGCGCGGGGCTTTGGGATGATAGCTTGCGGATGTGCCGCCGTCCCCCTTTGATCCCGCCCGTCTTGCAGCGCTGCCCGCCGATTTGCGCGCGCTCTTCCGCGCGCAGGAAGCGATGATTGAAGCCGAGCGTCGTCGCGCAGACGATGAATGCTCGGCGCGCCTTCATGTCGAGAGTGAACTGGCTGCGTCCAAAGAGAGCGTCGAACGCCTCGAACTGCTCGTGAAGGAGTACGAGCGCGCACGTTTCGGTAAACGCTCGGAGAAGTTCAATCCCGATCAGATGCAACTGGTTCTCGAGGACATCGAGATTGCCATCGCCGAAGTCCAGGAACGCCAGGACGATCGTGCGCGCCGCGCCGGCACGGCGCCGTCCAGCCGCCGGACCAGGCGCGCTGCCCGTGCCTTTCCCGCGCACCTGCCGCGCATCGAGCAGGTGATCGAACCCGAGAACCTCGAGTGTCCCTGCGGCTGCGGCCGGATGGTCCAGATCGGCGAGGATCGCTCCCGCCGTCTCGATGTCATGGCCGCCCAGTATCGTGTGATCGAGAGATAGCGGTACGACGACCCCACCTCGTTTAGGTGGACGGGATGAGCGAGACTCGCGCGTGGATTTGACAACGCGAGGGACGCTCGTTCCATGCATCAAGACAGACATCAAGACGGGCATGATGCCGCCTCCTATCAGCGGATCGAGGTGATCACAGGGGAGAGGCGACGGCGCAGTTGGAGCGATGCGGAGAAGGCGCGGATCGTGGCCGAGAGTGCCGATCCGGAGACGAGCATTTCCGAGGTGGCTCGACGCAACGGGGTGAACCGGGGACTGCTCAGTGTGTGGCGGCGCCAGGCGCGGCTCGCGTCGAGCGAAGCGCCGCAGTTCGTGCAAGTCAGGCTCGAGGCCGCCGTCGAGGCGCAGCCGAACGCGATCGATAAGGCGCATGTTCTGACGGATCCGGCCGAGCGGATCGAGGTGATGATCGCGGGCGCGACGGTGCGCGTGCCCGTCGGCGTCGACGCCGCGACGCTGGAGCGCGTGCTGGCGGCGGTGAGATCGACGCGATGATCTCTTTCGGTCCAATGGTCCGTGTGTTCGTCGCGACGCAGCCGATTGACTTTCGTAAAGGCGTTCATGGCCTTGTCGCGCTGGTAGCGGAGGGATTAGGCGGCAAGCCCTACAGCGGTGACGTTTATGTCTTCCGATCGAAGCGATCGGATCGTTTGAAGCTACTGGTTTTTGACGGCTCGGGAATGGTTCTAGCGACGAAGTGGCTGGAGAATGGGGGCTTTGCCTGGCCACCTGTTCGCGAGGGTACGATGCCGGTGACGGGGGCGCAACTGGCGATGCTGATTGAAGGTCTTGCGGAGTGGTCGCGTGTGGTCCCGAAGGTGACGAAGCGGCCGACGAAGGTTGCCTGAAGCGTCTTGTTTTGCTGGCGATTGCGAGTGCGTTCGTGTAGCTCTGCGATATGGCGCTTCGCCCCGAAGATCTCCCCTCTGACCCTGCGGCTCTTGCCGAGATGGTGCTGGCTTTCGAAGGCGAGAACGATGATCTGCGCGCAGAGATCGCCACGTTGAAGAGCCTGATCTTCGGCGCACGATCGGAGCGCGCGGCGATCGTCTGCGCCGAACAGATCGCGTTTGATCTGGAACGGACCGCCGGCTCACAGCTCCCGGCCAATGACGACAAACCGGACGCGCCGCGGCCGGAGCGGCGCAAAGCGAAGCGCAACATCGGCGCGCTGCCGGCGCATCTGCCTCGGGTCGAGCGGGTGATCGAGCCGGCGTCCACGCTGTGCCCGTGCTGCACGGGTCAGATGCATCGGATCGGCGAGGAGAGCAGCGAAGCGCTCGATCGGGTTCCCGCGTGGCTGCGTGTGCTCCGCACGATCCGTCCAAAATACGCCTGCCGCTCCTGTGAGGGCCCGATTGTCCAGGCCCCGGCACCGGCGCGGCTCGTCGAGGGCGGCATGGCAACGACGGCGCTGATCGCGCATATCGCCGCGGCCAAATATGCCTGGCAATCGACGCTCTATCGCCAGACGCAGATCCTGGCGGGTCAGGGTGTCGTCGTCGACCGTCAGACGCTGGCGCGCTGGATGGGGAGCGCGGCGTGGCTGGTCAGGGGCCTCTACGATCTGCAACTGAAGACTATGCACGGCTTCGAGCGGCTGTTCTGCGACGAGACGCCGATGCCAGTTCTCGATCCGGGACGCGGCCGCACGAGGATCTGCCAGTTCTGGGCGCACGCGACGGACGATCGGGCGTGGAAGGGGCCGGCGCCGCCGGCGGTCGCCTACGTGTTCGCAGGCGGTCGCGGCAAGAAGGAGATCGTGGCGCAGTTGGCCGGCTTCGAAGGCGTGCTGCAAGTCGACGGCTATGCCGCCTACACCTCGCTGGCCGGCGATGCGAAGATGTCGGGCCAGATCCAGCTGGCGTATTGTCTCGTTCACGCGCGCCGCAACTTCGTTAGGGTGCACAAGACGACGAACTCACCCCTCGCCGCGGAGGTTATCGAGCGCGTTGCGGCCGTCTACGCGATCGAGGAGAGGATCCGCGGTCTCGACGCTGGGGAACGCCGCGCGACGCGACAGGCCGAGACGAAGCCGCTGATGGAGGCGTTGAGGGCCCGTCTGATCGCTGTGAAGGACGGGATCTCCCGCCGCTCGACGCTCATCAAGGCGATCGACTACATGCTCGAACGCTGGCAGGGCCTGACGGCATTCCTGGATGACGGGCGGCTCGAGCCGGACACCAACACGGTCGAGCGATCGATCAGGCCAATTGCGATCGGAAAAAAGAACTCGTTGTTCAGTGGTGACGAAGGCGGGGGCGAGACCTGGGCGATACTCGCTTCGCTTCTTAACACAGCGAAATTGAATGGCCTCGACCCCGAGGCGTATCTCGTCGACGTTCTCGATCGCATGGTGAGCGGCGCCACGAAGACCAACCAGCTTCACGAACTTCTGGCCTGGAACTGGAAGGCCGCACGCGAAGCCGAAAAGCGGGCCGTGGCATGACGAAGCCGAAGCAAGGGCGGGGAACGCGAAAAGCACGCAAGACGACGATGGCGGACTATGCCATGTCGTTCGAACGGCTCGGGCAATGGATCAGCAAGCGCGCCAGGTCGCCGACGCTTCGGCATCCGCGGGCGACGTCGCTCTCCATGCTCGATGGCGCGGTGGCCGCGGTCGTCGCCGGGCCGGTCTCGATGGCGTCCGAGGAATGGGTGTGCCCGCTCCTCGGCGTAGACCCCGACGCCTTCAATCACGACACCGAGGAGTTCTCGGCGATCGCCGCCACGCTGATGCGCCACAACGCAATCGGCGAGACGCTGTCGACGAGACCGGAGAGCTTCGAGCCGCTGTTCGTGCGATCACCGGACGGCGAAGTCGACCCGCGGCCCTGGTGCATGGGCTTCTACGCCGTCATGAAGCTTCGGCTTCTCGTCTGGTCGCGGCTTCTCTCCCCGAACGGAACCGAACACCTTATGCTGCGGCCGATCTTGGTCCATTGCATCGACGACGCCGGTCGGCCCTTGCTACCTCCGGCCCGGCGCACGCTGGGAACGCAGCCCATTGTCCAAAACGCCTGGCGCGACATTCCAGCAACCGTCGAGGCCCTGCGGCAGTTCTGGATGCCTATACGCTTCAAGCGCGGTGCGTAGGCCGTCCGCACCAAGTCCGTGGCTCCGTGGGCCTCTCGTACCGTTTACGATCGAGACGGTGCGACCGCGCTACGCCTGCGCAAAGGGCTGCACCGGTGTTGCTCAGGCGCCGGCGCCCGCCCATCTCGTGGAGGGTCATCCCCACCGAGGCGCTGCTGGCGCAGGTGGCGGTCGCCAAGTTCAGCGAGCACATGCCACTCTATCGTCAGTCGCAGGTTCTGGCTCGGCATGGCATCTTCATCGATCGCGCCGTTCTGGCAGACTGGATGGGAACGGTCGCCTTCCACCTCGCGCCGCTGGTCGAGCGCATGAGCGTCGTGATGAAGCAATCGGGCCGCTTGTTCATAGACGAGACCAGGGCGCCTGTGCTCGATCCGGGCCGGGGCCGAACGAAGACCGGCTATCTGTGGGCTGTCCTGCGCGACGATCGCGGCCACGGCGGCGCTGATCCACCAATCGTGGTCTACCACTACGCGCCAGGACGCGGTGGTGACCATGCTGAGCGCATCCTCGAGGGCTTCGACGGCATCCTTCAGGTCGACGGATACCAGGGCTATCATCGGCTCGCACGGCCCAAGCGCAAAGGCGGCGTGCCGCTGCGGCTGGCCGCATGTTGGTCCCACTCAAGGCGCAAGATCATCGCAGCGACTCCGAAAGCCGGCTCACCCATCGCCGAAGCCGTTCTCGCGCGCATCGCCGCACTCTATGCGATCGAGAAGGAGATCCGTGGCGCCGACGCCCCGGCTCGGCAAACGACCCGTAACGAGCGATCACGGCCGCTCGTCGCTGAACTCGAGAGGTTTCTGCGCGAGCAAGCGCTCGCCTGTCGCCGGGCAGCGAGATGGGCAAGGCGATCGCCTATCTCCTGAACCATTGGGATGGCCTCACCTTGTTTCTCGACGATGGTTGCGTTGAGATGGACACCAATCCCGTCGAAAATCAAATCAGGCCGCTGACTCTGACGCGTAAAAATAGTTTATTTGCTGGTCACGACGAAGGTGGTCGTTCATGGGCGCGCATAGCTTCGCTCATCGCCACCTGCAAAATCAACAGCGTGGAGCCCTACGTCTGGATGAAAGCGACGCTCAAAGCGATCGCAACCGGTCACCCGCAGTCCCGGATCGACGAGCTCCTGCCCTGGTCGTTCGGCCGCACCTCGTAATTCTCCGTCGTTGCCGCCTCCATACCCCCCGCCAACGATTTGCAAACACGTTGATCAACAGACTGCAATCCCCACGCCAAACCTTTGCGAATGGGACGCGAACGTCGCTTACTGTTCTTCGCATTCGCGGTTACCCCCTCTTAGTTTTTACTGGCTAACAGCAACCATCATGCCAACTCTTGAATTTGCTCCGTCAGATTCCGAAGAAGCTGGTATAACACTCGTGACCTATCCTCATAGCAAGTGCATAGCACTTGAGAGGCTGCGCACCGCCGTCAGGAACGAAACAGCGGCTGTTCACATACCTACACGGCTGCTGAATTGGCGGATTGCTTCAAAGGCGCCGCATAGGTTGGCTTTGCTCCTTAAAGCCAGCGACAGGGCTTTGGACGTGCAGACGGCAGCGCTAGCATGGTGACCCGGGTTGCTGACGTATTCCGTCTTTGCTCGCGACCGGTACGGAGGAAGCAATGGTCTTCCACGGTCGAACACGACAAAACGGAAGATCTGAAATATGCGCAGGCCTGTTTGGCCGTGCCCCGGCAATCCTGGGCGGCTCCGGACTCGATCGTAGCGATAACGTGCTCTACGGAACATGCGGCCTCAGCCGATGGCGAGATCGACGGATGGCATAGCAAACTCTTATGGTAGCTTACCGCGTTGCACAACGACATGTTGCGCTCTCATCGACTCGGGGGCGGGCGTTGATACATTTCTTGGAGCGCGTTGCTAACATTGCCCGGACAGTCCAGATCGGGCGTCACGAGCAAGTGTCGCCAGATCGGTTTCGAGCTTCGGTTGATTCAAGAAGATTGCGTCTATTAGCGCCTGCGCCGGCTGCTCGGCGGACTCAACCAGCGCCGCCCTCTCGGCCCGCGCAGGGGGAGCGAACACACGTTTGACGACAGTCGGCGAGCCCTTGAGCCCACATTTGGAGATGTCTTCGACACCTGCATCTTGCGCGCTCCATTTCACGATTTTGGCTCGCGCGGCACGCAAGGCATCCGCCATCGCGCCTCGCCGAATCTGATTCGTCGCCTCAAGCATGGTGATGAGGCAGGGCAACCTAGTGTGCAGAACCTGCACACCGCCTTCCGAGCGCCGCTCCGCTTCAATTGTTTCATTGGCGACGTCCACGGATCTGACCTTCGCAACGTAAGTTAGCTGCCCTACGCCCAGTCGCTTCGCGATGCCAGGACCAACCTGCGCTGTATCGCCGTCGATGGTCTGCTTTCCCGTGAAGATGAGGTTTGCCGGACCATATTCCTTGCCAATTTTCCGGATCGCTGTTGCAAGCGCATACGTAGTGGCCAGCGTATCCGAGCCCGCAAAGCAGCGATCAGTAAGTAGGACGGCGCGATCAGCACCATAAGTCAGCGCCTTTCGCAACGACTCCTCTGCCGATGGCGGCCCCATGGTAAGCACGGTAATTTCGCCACCGAACCGATCGCGCAGCCCCAGCGCGGCCTCGAGCGCGAATAGGTCATACGGGTTGATGATGGTCGGCACTCCCTGACGCATGATTGTATTGGTCACGGGGTGCACGCGGATCTGCGCCGAGTCCGGAACTTGCTTGATGCAGACAATATTATGCAAGGTGTTGCTCCTAAAGTTACGTCAGCTGGGAAGAGAACAGCAAGTGTTGTACCATCCCCGCCGCTTGGGACCGCGCTCGCTGTCACAAGGCTTAAGACCGGGTAGTGCGCCCTCTCTACCCCGCGCTTCCTGAAAGGGATGCCGGCACAAAGCAGGCTCGGACAGCGCTGTTTCGCAGCACCACGCTGGCAAGTGGCGGCGGGACTGCTTGCGGATTGACTGCCGCTAATCCCCTGCAGGCCCGGACCGGTCGAGGGTCATTAAGCATTGCGTTCGCCAATCCGGCTTGATTGAGATAAGGATGATAGCTCTTTGCATACCGGCGGTTCGCGATTGTGCGACTCGCAGGTGAGGCTCTCCGCCCCATCTGTCGCTGAATAGTTGAGCCCTTCTCGGGGTCGCGGCAAGCCGACGCCCCCGGCGGTCCATTCCCCTCAGATTGCTAGATTAACTACGCGGACCGTCTTCACTTATCGATTTGGCGGAATCAGTCCAGGCCGATGCGGGGCGCTCAGAACCGCTTTATCTCGATTCCGTATTTCCTCAGCGCGTAGCCGACTTGGCGCGGGGTTAGCCCGAGTAGGCGCGCTGCCTTGGCCTGCACCCAGCCAGACTTTTCCATAGCCGCAACGACCCGCTCGCGATCAGCCATTCTCGCACCACTAACGAGAACTGTGCCGGAAGGTGCCAATGAGCCCGGTTCGCAGACAGCCTGCGGCGGAGGGGCCGTTTCAGCCAGCGGGATGATGGACTTTGCAGGCACCGGTTGCATCGGTGCCGCCGGGTCTGTCTTGCCATACGATGTGCTTTTCCAAAGCGTCGTGGAAAGGCATTGGCCTTGGCTGCATGCAAAGTCACTTCTTACAATCGATGATCCGGCACTGAGTGTCGCGGTCCGCTCGATGCAGTTCTCGAGTTCGCGGACATTTCCCGGAAATTTACAGCTCATCAGTACATCGATCGCACTCGCCTCCAGAGTAAGAGAGCGGCCGTTCTCGCTGTTAAACTTTCTGAGGAACTCTCTTGCGAGCAGCGGAATATCACTGCGTCTTTCGCGAAGCGGCGGCAACAACAAGGGAACTACGCTAATACGATAGTAGAGGTCCGCGCGGAATTCGCTCCTTGCCACAGCCTCTTCAAGGTTCCTGTTGGTCGCAGCTATCACCCGAACATCGACTTTAATCGTGTGATTGCTGCCGACGCGCTCGAACTCCTGCTCTTGCAGAACTCGCAGCAACTTCGCCTGGAACGGAGCTGAGATCTCTCCGATCTCGTCAAGAAATAGCGTCCCTTTGTCAGCAAGCTCGAAGCGCCCCTTGCGGGCGCTGACAGCACCGGTAAAGGCACCTTTCTCATGGCCAAACAATTCCGATTCCAGGACCGTCTCGGGGAGCGCCGCGCAATTCAGCTTAACGAACGGCCGCTTAGCACGAACGGACGACTCGTGAATGGCCTTGGCTACCAGCTCCTTCCCGGTACCGGATTCGCCACGCAGCAGAACCGTGCTGTTTGATCTGGCTACAACGACAATCTTCTCAAGCAGTGCGCTCAGCGCCGGGCTGTCGCCAATGATCCCGTGTGCCTGAAGCTGCTTGCGCTCGCGAGCGGGCGGCCCACGATCAACTGTCTGTTTCTCTAGCCGGTCCTTGTCCACCAACGATTGTTCGCGATCGCCGGCGAACAAGCGATGTAACTTGATCGTTTGTCCTATCACGTTCGCGACCATGGCGAGCAGCCGCGCATCGTACTCGAGAAGACTTGAACTGCCTTCCGGGATACGGTCGATCGTCAGCGTACCAACGACCGTCGAATCAACGCGAATCGGGACCCCGATGAACGCTACCGGTATACTATCAGAGGCGCCGAGAACCTCCCGGTCGGCAGCGCTGAAGGCCGTCTCGGCGGCTACATTCTCGACCATAAGAGACCTGCCTGTCGCTACGATCTCGTGGATTGCTTTCTGCGGCACGCACGTCCGGTAACGTTCGTCAGTGCCTTCGCTCCAGCCGGCGCCAACTGTAAGTTCTGGAACGCCGTCATCGTTGAACAGCGAGACGAGGCCGTGTCGCATCTGCACAAACGATTGCAGAAGACCGAGAACGTTGGCCAAGGTGACTTCGAGCCGGCCGGGAGCATTTAGTATTTTCGATATTTCGAAGATGCCGGCCAGCGCGCTCTCATGCGACGGCTCCCCCGGGGGGGCACGCTCCGGTTCCGGCTGCGAGGCAGGTCTTTCGCTCGAGGAGGGGATATGCAGCATAAGCCTGTCTCCGTTTCCTTGATCATCCTCCCTGGACCCATGTCCGGATTGGCGAGGTTCGTTTTGCATGTCACTCTCGATCTAGCGCCAAGTGTTGACGAGATGACATCGAACCGTGACACTTTTTCATGGCACGACAGTAAACTTGCCGTGTGCCTTCGATTCATTTTCTGTTGATTGTATGCGCGCGGTCAGCGGAGAACGTGAGTCCGTTGGGAAGCTCAAGTCAGCTTCGCCGCCGGGCCGGCCGCTTCACAGATGCTGGCCACCGTTGATCGGCACCTCGGCACCCGTAACATAGCTCGCCGCATCCGAGCATAGGAAGAAGATGACCTTGGCCACTTCGTCCGGAGTACCCACTCTGCGCAGCGGGATACTTGCCACGACGCGCGCTTCCGCGTCGGGCGACAGCATGTCGGTCCTGATTTCGCCGGGCGCGATCGCATTGACGCGAATGCCATGCGGCGCATAGTCGTGGGCCAATTCGTGTGTGAGGCTCGCAAGCGCAGCTTTCGAGGTCGCATAGGCGCTACCGGCGAATGGGTGCACCCGCGAGCCCGCGATTGAAGTCACATTCACGATCGATCCTGACGCGGCTCTTAGCTCATCAAACAAACCCTGCGCCAGCAGGATCGGAGCCACCAGATTAAGATGAAAGACCCTCATCCAGGTATCGGTTGAGGTGGTCAACGATGTCATCCGATCGCCTGTGGGCGTTTTCGGCGACACACCCGCATTATTCACCAGCGCGTGCAAGGGCGCACCGGCCAAGCGTTTCTTAACCTCGGTGATTGCGCGCGGCAGCATTCGATGATCGCCGAGGTCGACCTGGAAATGATCGTCATTCCCAGCCTCCCAGGGGCATCGCTCGCCGTCGAACGGTTGGCGTGCGCAAGAAATGATGCGCCAGCCTGCCTCCGAGAATAGCTTGGCAGTGGCATGGCCAATTCCGCGCGATGCCCCGGTGAGTAACATCACCTTCGGTTCTCCACGATCAACGCGCGCATTAACGGCGTCAACGAGGCGATCCAAATGTGCTTCGGGCAGCGGACCTCGGATCAGATTGTCATTTGGCAGATCGAGACCCACGGCCGCCTCCTCTACTTTTGCGCCCGCGCACGCGTAGCAGGATTTGCGCCACTGCGATGCACGTAAATACGCTTCCGTTTTGCGTCCTAATGTCGCGCACGCGGAATGCTTGGCGCATTCAAGACAGCGGAGGTGAGCTTTCTGACAGCGATGGTGACTCTGCTACGTAAGTTCGCGAGCACTCGCCCGCTTCATGAAAGGGCTACCCAGCCCGCGTTCGCTTTCACGATCGCACAACCGTACGAGCCTGCGGCTGGCCGGCGCCTCTCGTCGAAGTCGAAAGATGCCCGGGGATAACGGCCACGGCCATTAGCCGCCCCAACATAAAACTGATGTACCAAGCTTGCACGTTAGATTCGTCGGCGGCCACTTTTGATCTATCGCGCCATGCTCTGAGCGGCACTGGATTTCGCGGCGCTAGTTCCAAGCATGAGCTGGCGAGCTGAAATGTTCATCCGTGATTGAGCGTTGTTTAGCTTCCATCTGCGGCCCGCCCGAAGCGAAGACGAAGGCGTGCTCCTTCTGTAAAACGCAGCGGCACTTTAGGGCCGTTGTTGTCGAAGCCGCGCCTTAGCCGAACGCATTCGGCCGCGGCTTCGTTCTCTTCGCCCCTGGAACGTTGCGGCAATGACAGCCCGCGGGCCAGAAAATCGTCGCCCGGAGAAGAACTTCCACGGCTATCGGACGTAAAGAGCGGCGGTGAGATCGATCACGCGGGTTTGCGACTTTCACGAGAGCTATGGCTGATTTTGGGTGACGCGGCCTGATCAGGCGGCGTGGCTTTCAGTGTTCGGAATGACTTCGATTCCGTCGATGAACTTTACACCGGCGATGACTTTCGGCAACTGGTTCGTGCTCTTCAATCGCCGCCAGGTCTTCGATGCGGCGTCGATGAGCTTGAACACCATCAGCTTCGCAGTTTGTTGCGACAGCGATCCCTTGGTCCGCACCGTTCGGTGGCGCACCGTGGCGAAGACGCTCTCGATCGGGTTCGAGCTGCGTAGGTGGATCCAGTGCTCAGCAGGGAAGTCGAAGAAGGCGAGCAGCGCATGGCGATCCTTGATCAGGCACTCCACCGCACGTCCGTATTTGACGTGGTATTTCTCGACGAAGACGTCGATCGCGGTTTCAGCTTCGGCCCGGTGTGGGGCCAGATAGATGTTCCGCAGGTCGTTCTTCATGGGGCCCTGCACGGATTTGGCGACCTTGTCGAGTACGTTGCTCACTTTATGGCACCAGCATCGTTGGTGCCGCGTGCCGGGAAAGGCCTCGTCCAGTGCCTTCCAGAAGCCGAGGGCGCCGTCGCCGATGGCGAGTTGCGGGGCAATCCGTAACCCGCGTTGCCGCAGGTCGATCAGGAGTTCGCGCCAGCTCTGCGCGCTCTCGCGCACGCCGACCTGGAAGCCGATCAGCTCCTTCTTGCCTTCCGGCGTGGTGCCAATCAGCACCAGCATGCATTCGCTGTGATCTTCCATGCGGGCCTGCAGGTACACGCCATCGGCCCAGATGTAGACATAGCGACGCGCCGACAGATCGCGTCTCTGCCAGCGTTCGTACTCGACCTGCCAATCGGCCTTCAGGCCGGCGATCACCGAAGGCGACAGGTTCGGCGCATCCTTGCCGAGCAGCGCCGAGAGCGCCTCCTGGAAGTCGCCGGTCGAGATGCCGCGCAAATAGAGGACCGGGATCAAGGCATCCAGGCTCTTCGTCCGCCGCGCCCATAGCGGCAGGATTGCCGAACTGAAGCGGAGGCGGTCGCCTGGCCCGCTCGCTCCGCGGTCGCGGACCTTGGGACGAGCGACCTCCACCGGACCGATGCCGGTCGCAATCTCGCGCACCGGACCGTGCCCATGTCGGACCAGGCGCGCTCGACCGTCGGGCAGCGTCAGATTGGCCGTGCTGGCCAGAAACGCGCCAACCTCGATCTCGATCGCCCTGGCAAGCAGGTCCCGCGCGCCGGCTCGAACGATATCGGTCAGTGGATCATCAACCGCGGACGGCTGACGGAAAGCAAGAACATTGGTAGTCTCGGTCATGGCGTATCGCTCTCCTCGAGAGGTTCTGGCAGGCTCGTCACCCGCCTCGATACGCCGCCTTCCTCACACCGTCATCACCCAGATTCCGCCATAGCTCCTTTCACGAAGCCATAAGCGCTTGCGAGTTGTCTTCAATCAGGATCAACCGGCCCGGATCGTTCAAATCGAATTCTATAACGCGTGGGGCGAAAAGACGCGCATAGCGCGTAAAAGCGCTCGTTGGCGGAAAACGGATCACCGTGTCGCAGCGGGCAAGGAGATACATCTCGGTGAGGGCAGAAAAGCCGCCTTCAGCTCCGAGGGCGGGATGGTGCAATGGGCCCGCTTGAGGCTCCTGGAACTGCTTTGGAATCGCGAAGATATCGGGAAATTTAACCGAAACCTGCTCGAGGACGAGCGCACTGTCCGTGCACAGGAACGCCCTCACAGGTTTTGCGTGGGATAAACTCCTGGCCTCATCAATGGCATTGTAGATCTGCCGCAAGGCGCGCTCCGTGTCCGCCCAGTAAGGGGCATGCCCCATAATATCTTCGCCATTGCCATGCCGGACATGAATGCCGATTACGCTGTACGGCTCAAAGTGCTCGCGGTAGATAGCATCAATCCGGGCCTGAATTTCAGGCCGCGGCTTAATACTCCGGAAGATTTCTCGTTCCGCTTCCTGATCGCAGCGCCACATCAGGCAGGCATCACACACAACCGTGTTAGCGTCACTATCTCTCTGACTTTGGAACAGTTGATCGAGTTGATCGCGTTCCCTGAAAATCTGCTCGTCCGGTCGATAGATGCAATCGAAAGATGGCTTGTTCCACCATGTTGGAAAGAATGGTCCTGGAAACGAACGCGTATTGATGTCGTCATCGCAAATTACTCGCACTCCGCCAATGTCTTCAACCGGTTCGAAGAAGACTGGAAAGGCATTGGTGAATGGTTCATCAAGATAACAAGATCCCCGCCAATCAATGGCTAGCGTCCGTCCTGTCTGCTTTGCAAATCGCCAGGCTGCCGCGAGTGACCACAGACAGTCGCCAAACCCCGTACGTCGCCGGGACACTACGAACCGATCATTGCTCGAACCGCTAACCATCTGCCTTGCCTTTTCGCGCGCTCCTGGTTGGACAAGAGACGTCAGTACAGACGTCTCGCGTATCTTCTCGCCCGGCGTCACGGCCTGAAATCGCGGTGCCGGCGAGCTGCATCGGTAGAACTTCATAGCAGGGCTATCCGTGACGGGCCGCGTTTTCTCAATACGATCGTCCTTTCTTCAACGGTGTTGCATCGACCTGCCCGAAGCCCGATGCCCGATGCCCCGCTCTGCATCGGATGGCCTGGTCCCCTCACATGCACGCATGGGCGTGGCCATGCTCATGAGTCATGGCTATGTTCCGCTTTGTACATTATCGTGACCGCAAGCCGCGTGCAGCGGATGCAGGCGAACGCCCCGAAGCTCCCATACGAGCCGCAATTCCTTCACAAGATCTTCACGCTTGGCCTGGTCCAGCAGGGCTGTGTCGAAAAGCGACCCGAGCGACGCCTCGCCCTCGATTCGCATCAAGATCTCGAAAAGCTCAGGTGAGATACGCATACTAGAGTGGGCGGAATGTCCCATGCGGATCTCGCAGACCGTTTCCTGCCGATCTGGCGCTATGTGGGAGCGAACACGATGAAGGGATGCGTACGGCGGCAATGACGCAGCCAGCGCACTCCAATCCTGCAGTGATGCTGGCCGCTTCCTGACGAGGAACGGCCCAACAACAAGTCCGTCCAGATCAGTCGTCAAAAACGTGGTGATCGCATCTGACACGGACTGCACGATCGGCTCGGCATTGTTGTTAAATGAGGTATTTAGAAGAATCGGAATGCCCGTTCGCTTCTTGAACGCATTAATGACGTCCCAGTAGGCGGGGTTTGTCTTGCGCGATACGGTCTGCAGCCGAGCCGTCCCATCAACGTGCGTGATCGCACCGAGCACGTTACGCTTGGCTTCACGCACGCGAACTACGAAGTTCATGAAGGGGAGCTGCCGCGTGCCGTCGGGGAGCTCAAAAAACTCGCTCGCATCCTCCTCTAATGCAGATGGCGCAAAGGGGCGATAGCCCTCGCGCTTCTTGACCATCGCGTTGATGCGATCCTTGTTTTCCGCAGGCCGCGGGTCCGCTAGAATGCTGCGGTTACCAAGCGCACGTGGGCCGAACTCAGAGCGCCCCTGAACCCAGCCGATTACAGCGCCATTTGCCATCCAGTCCGCCGCACTGGATGCTATGTCATCACTTCGTTGAATGTCGAGGTGGCCTGACCATGCGTTGAGCTCAAGCTCTGTGGCTTGCTCGTTCCCAAGATCGGGCCCCCAATAAACGTCCGGCAGTCGCTCGCGCGGCGCTGGCCTGCCTAGCTCGCTTGATACCATTAATGCAGCGCCGAGTGCGCAACCGGCGTCGTGCGACGCGGGTTGAACAAAGATGTCGTCAAATAGCCCGGAATAAAGCAGCTTACCGTTCAGCGTGCAATTATGGGCCACCCCGCCAACTAGGCACAGGCGTGTCATGCCCGTCGCTTCACGATGGTGCCGCAGGGTGTGAAACACGATCCGCTCCATCGCTTCCTGCAGCGACGCGCTGACATCTCGATGCTGTTGGGTGAATGGCATTCCCTTTCGCCGAACCTGGATGCTGCGCAAAAGGGCTGGTCCGATTCGATCCAGGTGAACGCGATAGCCACCGCTGTCCAACAACTCGTAGAACTGCGCGAAGAGCTCGCGATAGCGATCGGGATCACCATACGGTGCAAGCCCCATCACTTTGTATTCGTCGAACATCCCGCAGCCGAGATATCGGATCGTCTCGAGATAGAACAGCCCAAGAGAGTTGTGTTCCGGGAAACTTACAAGCTGCGCAATTTCGGTCCCGGACCCTACCGCCATTAAGCCTGAGAGAAAATCGCCCCCGCCGTCGATCGCAAACACCAGACTTTGCTCGAACCCGGACATGGCAAACGCGCTCACGGCATGTACTTCGTGGTGATTCACGAAGGAAACCCGGACGGATCGATCTCGGCCCCGAATTCCCGTGCCAACAGCTGCCGCAGCAACAGTTTGGGGTCCAACGGAACGGGCTGAGAAACAGAAAGGCGCTCGAGCATGGTTTTGCAGTAAGCTTCAGTCGCGTAGAACGCGATACGGTCGATGTCGCCGAGCTCGACTCCTGCGGTAGAAAGGCAGTATCGGATCGAATTGCTGGGGAACTTGTTGGAGTGCTTGACGCGGTTGAGGCGCTCCTCTTCGACAGCAGCAATTACGCGGCCGTCCTGCACAAGTACCGCAGCGCCATCGTGAAGAAATGTATTCGGCAGCTCCGGAGAGCTTTCATAGATTCTGTCAAGGCCGCCACTCAGTCCTATGCTCAACATCCCGTTCTCCATGGAAGGCCATGCCGTCCCACCGATCTAATCTGTACAGTCACGCGCAGCCGGTGCGCGTGCCAGGCAGCACAACACGACTTTGCAAGGTCCGATCGGCCGAACAGGCGGCCGTAGAGCTGGCTCGATCGCGGCTTCTCAAGGCCGTTTCACAAGCTGCTGTGACAAACCAGGTCACTCGCGAGCTACCGCGGAACGCATCATGACACTGCATCGCTTTGACTTTCTCCGTTTCGCTGAACTCACGTCAACGCAGCAGGCGGCGCCGAAATAACGCGATCGACGCGAAAAAGGGCAAGACCGCGTAAACGCAGAGCGCGCCTACGTGTAGGGCGGCATTGTCGGCGCCGCGCTCAAGCATCACTGGGCGAATAAGGTCGACCGAATGTGCCAGCGGCAACAAGCCGGCAAAGTGCTGAAATGAGTCGGGCATTTGGCTCGTCGGAAAGACCGCGCCACACAAGAACACCATGGGCGTAAGGACGAGCGACTGGTAAAACACGAAGTAATCGTAAGTTGGCGCAAGAGATATGACGATCATTGCCAGGCTGGCGAAGACAAGGCCCGTAAGGGCGATTGTCGGTATCGCACAAAGAACCGACGTCCAGGATGCATAACCCAGGGTGGCAGCGACAATCCCGATTGCTGTCCCGGCTAGAACGGACTTACTGGCCGCCCACACCAACTCACCTAGAACGATATCGCCAAGCGTGAGCTGTGTGAACAAAATTCCCTCCCAGGTGCGCTTGACATCCATCCGAGCAAAGGCTGCGTACAGAGTTTCAAAGGTCGCGGATGTCATAGCGCTAATCGCGACCATACCCGCCGCCAAAAACGCAATGTACGAAGTCCCCTCAACCCGTCCCACAATGAGTCCGAGCCCAAAGCCAAGGCCAAACAGATTGGTTATGGGATCTGCGAGGTTGCCGAGAAGCGATGCAAGCGCGACTTTCCTCCATGCCAAGTAATTTCGACGCCATACCGCGGTCCAATTGTACGCATTAGCCGGCATGACCGACGCATAACCATCATCCATCGCTCATTTCTCCATCTCGCGCCCGGTCAACCGCAAAAACACGTCTTCGAGATTCGGGGGGCGCTGCAGAACGCGAAGGTCCGTTCGCCCGCGCAGGTGCACGCTGATTTCGTCCGGACATCGCGCGTAACAAAAAAGCGTCTCTCCACTCACTTCGATATGCCGCGCATACGGCCTGATCAGCTCCCGGAGTTGATCTAGATCACCGCCATAGATCTCGATCACGTTGCAGCCGATATGCTCGTCGATCAAGGCGTCTGGCTTGCCTTCGGCGATTTTGCATCCACTCTCAAGCACGCATAGCCGATCGCAAAGGCGTTCGGCCTCTTCCATGAAGTGAGTGGTCAAGAGGATCGTCTTGCCGCGCGCAAGAAGAGCCCGCAGGCGTTCCCAGATCAGGTGGCGAGCATGCGGATCGAGCCCCGTCGTCGGCTCGTCCATCACGAGTAGATGTGGATCATTGATCAGAGCGCGCGCCAGCGTCAGCCGCCGCTTCATACCACCGGACAAAAGGGAGACGCGCACGTCCGCCTTGCTTTCAAGCCGCGCAAACTCAAGCAACGAGGGCACAACCGCTTCGATCGCGCGAGCGCTCATGCCGAAATAGCGGCCAAACACAAGCAGGTTCTCCCGCACGGTGAACTCGGGCTCAAGGTTATCGAACTGCGGCACCACGCCTACGCGCACACGCGCCGCACGAGCGCGGGAAGGCACAGGCTCATCGAGGACCGTAATCTTGCCTCGATCGGGGGAAATCATGCCGAGGAGCATGCGTGCAATCGTACTTTTGCCAGCTCCATTTGGCCCAAGCAGCCCGAAGCACTCTCCGCGCGCAACCGAGAACGACAGGTCATTGACGATAACCTTGTCCCCGAATGACTTTCTCACGCCGACAAGGTCGATCGCCATATTGGACATGTTCATCTTAGGCTGACAGAAGTCGTTCCGCAGGCGATGACTTCTTGATGACCGTTTTGCTCCAGAGCATGCCCTCGCACCACACATGCTCGACGCGCCCCCATTGGCATGCCGCCGCAGCATCGGGAAAGAATCCCCGTCCATGGAGGTTGGCGCTCGTGGTGCAGAGCAGCGGAATGCCGGTGAGTTGCTCAAATTCGATGAGAAGCGCAGCAATTTTGTGAGGAGAGTTGCGGGAAATTGTCTGCAGCCGCGCCGAGCCGTCGAGATGTACCACTGCCGGGATCTTGTCGCGCCAATTCGCCCGGGTCTGGTGATCGAATAGCATGTAAGGATCTGGCGTACCCGGGCTGAAGATCTCCGGCGCACGATCTTCCAGACAGATCGGCACCACCGGCCGGAAGTGTTCGCGCCGTTTGATGTCGTTGAGATGATCCTTCATCTCCGGGGACGTTGGGGCCGCAAGAATGCTTCTACCGCCCAACGCCCGCGGCCCGAGCCCGGCACACCCGGAAAGAAAGATGACGGGCTTGTTGTCAGCAAGAATCGAGGCAAGTTCAGGCAGACTGCACGGCGCCGCCTCCCAGTCCGGCGGAACCTCGCTCTCCTGCAGGGCGGGGCCACTGTAAACTGACCATTCCAACGGCTCGAAGCCATCTTGCGCTGCCATAGCGCCGCACGCCGCGCCGATTGCCGAGCCACTGTCATTTGGAAACGGCGGCACCCAGACATCATCGAATAATCCGGTCGCGCGAAGCGCGCTGTTCCATTTGATGTTGAGACCGCAACCTCCGGCGATGCATAGATTTCGCGCTCCCGGAAGCGACGAGTGCCGTAGCAGAACCATCGCGATCTCCTTAACGAGAAGACGTCCCAGAAACACATGAAACGACGCAAGGACGTCCTCCGCGCGCTTGGCCTTCAGGCGCAATGCGCTTGACTCGAAGAAGTCGTGAATAACTGCGAGAGACGCTTCCGCATTGTTGATGTTTTCGCGGTAGCGACGAGCCTGCTCCGTGTCAGCCGCTAAGCGCGTTTCATAAAGCTCCTGGAACACTTCCACGATGCTTTCGTCCACGGAACCAAGCTCGATGTAGGCCATCAGCTTGCCAGCAATGCCCAAATCCCAACTGGAGCGGTTCGGCTGCCGGTATGGGCCGAAGTGAAGGCCCGCGGCGGCATAGGCATGGCCAATCATCGGAAACAGCGATCCGATGAGCCGCGCGCCCTGGGGCTCGACATAGTAAAGGCGTGGAAAGATACAGCCGTCCCATACCAGACACAACGCGGGTTTCCCCGCGCTGGCGAAAGGACTGGTGCTATATGCTGAGGCGACATGGCCCGTGACATGCGGGTAGCTCTTATATGGAAACTCCTCGCCTCCGAGGAGGAGGCCATAGCCGTCGACGGAATCAAGGAGGCCCTCAGCATGACGCTCGACATATGGCGCGCCTTTTAGCGCGACCGGCACCGCTCCGCTTAGGAGCTGGAACTGCGATTCATTCTCCCCGTCCCAGCCATCAATCACGAACTGATCGATGTCGCGCGGATTCAGGCCATGCTCCGCCAAGGCGAAGACGACTGCATCGAGATTGTCGACGGACTGATAGCGTGGACCATTGCCGCGCTTCTCTTGCTCGACGCAAAAAAGACGCCGACCGTCCTCGACGACAGCAATTGCTCCGTCATGTGTCAACTTTATTCCGCAGATGCGCATACGTCCTCCTGGCCTAATGACCGGCGTTTGATTGTGCCGACGCGCCGCCCGGCTTCAGAAACCGGACGATCAAGCAGTCTTCGCTCGCCGACCCGGTGCAGCAGTGCCGGCGCTCGATCTCTGATAGGCTCTCATTGAAGAGAGCGATCACCGTCTCAGCACCGGCAGCATGCCCCCAGCGTTGACATATTTCATCACGCGCAGACCCGAAAATGAGAGTCTCATCTGGCGCAAGCATACTCACCAGGTTGCGGATAGCCGCATGCATCTCGACCACGTCCCCGAGGTAGTAAAGAACCTCAGCCACGACAATCAAATCGAATTGCTCAGTGGTCGAGAACCGCTGAATGTCGCAGGTCACCCAACTAATATGTGACCATTTCCCGGTCCGCAGTCGCGTTCGCTCGATTGCCTGCGGCATGACATCCACGACCGTAAGTCGCTCGCATAGCGGCGCCAGCATCTCCGTGAATGCACCGGCTGCACATCCTACTTCGAGCGCAGACGCCGCATCTCCGTCGCGGCGCGACATCCGGAGCATTTGCGCGTATCGCTGCTGCTCGAACGCACTAGTGTCGAGGCGCCACGGGTCGTCGACAGCCAACTCTCGCTCTAATAACTGATGGTTTTCGTCCTGAGTCATCAGCCGACCACTTATTTGTAGACAGTCGAACGATCGCGACCGGAAACACGCTCCGTCGCCGCCAGGCTCGATGGAGGCTGCGATAACGCCGCCTTACGAATAGGAGCAGGCGCCCCCCTACACCAGCAGGACTTCGTCCGGCATTCGGGTGCAGGATGACAGGCTGTTTCCCCTCTTCCGTCGGCATATCGGTGACTTTCCGAGATAGCCAATCGCTATTGCTCAATGTACAAAGCGCATAGGCCTTCAAAGGCAGTAAGAGACAGATATTGATCGGCGTGTGGAGCGAGAAGCCGATAAACCGCAGCTCGCGGGCACGAAGCGCTGCCACACAGCACCGGACCGTAGTCATTGCAGCAATCGTCAATCCCGTCCACCAGGGTATAGAGCCATCGATCAGGAGCTGTGCGAGCGCAGCAAGTGATGAAATGGCGAGGAGCAATGGGCCGAGATTTTGCCCGATAACGTCTAGCGTCAAATAACCATCGAGCTCTGGCAGCAGGCGCCAAGCAAGAAACGTATCTCGAAAGGTACTTCGCGCCCAGCGGAGTTGCTGTCGTAGATATGGCCGAAGACTGTGCGGGACGACTGTGGCTGCTATGGCGTCCGGAACGTATTCGGTTCGAAACCCCGCCTTGAGCATGAGTATCGTTAGGTGGCGGTCCTCGCCGAAATCGCTCGGCTTCCCACGAAAGAATTGGGCTTCATATTGATCAAGAAGCAAGGCGAGCGCGGAACGCCGATACATGGCACATGGGCCGCAGCAACACATGACGGCACCGAAGCGCGCCTGTGCCGCGCGCTCTTCGTTGCACGCGAGCCAATATTCCATGTCGATCAGCCTGGTCAGCCAGGTCTGGTTGCGATTGCTCGCGATCAGCTGACCCATGGCCGCACCGATTCCCGGGTCATGCATCTTCAATACAAGCTTCGTGACGACGTCGGCAGCAAGTATCGTATCGGAATCGACGTTGAGAACCAGATCACCGGATGAGCTGCGTATCGCTGCGATCTGCGCCTTGCGCTTTCCCACATTGTTCGCCAACAAGATAAAACTGAATCTCGGATCGCTCGCATATATCCGGTGTACAGGCGCGACAACGTCGCGGTTTGCCGATCCGTCATCGACCACATATATCTGCATCTTTCCGGCGTAGTCTTGACTGGCAATCGACTCCAGACATTCGGCGAGTGTGTTCGGATTCTCGTTGAAGCACGGCACGATCACGTCCACAGCAGGAACGACCACCTCGGCTTGTCCAAGGTTGTCCAGCGATGAGTTGATCGCCGGCTGAGCATAAAGCGCTTGCACGCTCTTATAGATCGTCGATAGGAGCGCATAAGATGAAACGGCGGCAGCACTGGTCGTCGCGAGCAGGTCCATGGGGTGTCGTTTTTTCAGTGGAGTTGAGGGAGTGGACGGATTACAAACCCGCGCCGTTGTAGTGCTGGAATGAGATATGCCAGCGCCGTCCTGGTCTGATCGCGCAGCGTAGAGCCACTGGGCAATCCCTCCTCATCGGGAGGATATCCGTCGTGCAGGAGCACAATTGCACCCGGGCGTACGTTCGCCAGTACGGAATTCACAATTGCATCAACCCCGGGGCGGGACCAATCTCTAGGGTCGACCGACCAGTGCAGAGCCGTGAGACCAGCGCTCGCCGCCACTGCGAGCACATCTCGCGTCCATATGCCGTAAGGCGCTCGCATATGCCTGGGCGAGGCCAGCGGGCACGCCAGACGGATGGCTTCGCTCGCCGTCAGCACCTCGTCGTGTAGCTCCGTAGGTCCGCATCTGGATAGATCAGGATGGGTCATCGTATGGTTCGCAACCTCATGCCCTTCCGCAATCATTCGTCGGATGAGTTCAGGATGCTCCGTCGCGTACGTCCCGATGACGAAGAATGTCGCGGGGACCCGATGTTGCGCCAGGACATCGAGCACCTCTGGCGTACAAAATGGATTTGGCCCATCGTCAAAGGTCAAATGGACAGCTCGACTTCCGCCCGCGTCAGCGTAGTCGCAGCGGACAGTAGATAGGGTGGAACGCTCTGTCACAACTCAGGCCCGTTACGATCGATGACAGTCCCGGCCGGCCATTCGCTTATCGAGCGTCCGACCGGAAACACCACGACGATCACGTCTTCGATGCGCGTCGGCGATACATTTGGATAGACATCCGGCAAGGTGGAGCGGACGCGAATGCCACGCATCAGGGTGGCGAGCCCCTGCCTTTCGACCAGTCGGGTCAAATGTTTTTCGAGGGCCGAGCGAACCGCGCCAAATCCGAATGGAACGCCGAGCTCCTGGAGTGCGGGATACATCACGCGCATTGCGTGGCCTATCCCGTGCCCCTCGAGATCGGGGCGCACCGCATACAACCCCAGTTCGGCCACAGGGAGATCGACTTCACCAACTTTGATGAAGCGGCGCAGTAGCCCGATGTGAGCCGCTACCCCGCGCGCGTCGTAACCAATTACGCGGAGCTCGGGTCTTGCTCCAGCCCAACTTCGGCTCCGCTCAAACGGCTGCGCATTGAACGCACCCGTCGGTCCGTAACTCTTGCGGAAGAACTCCGCGAGCTCGGCATGATCGGCGAGCTGCAGTTCACTTTCCCAACGAAGGCTCCACTGCACTTGAGCGCGCCCAGAAGATCCTTCCGCAGTCGGGGAGACGGCAATGTTCATGGCGAGCTTCCTTGCGCCGGTGGAATGAAGAGCGGGGATGGTCACGTCAATTCGCTATTCGCCGAACCGCCGATGAATGCTGAGATGCGCCGCCATGCTCTGTCGGAGCTCGGCACTGCTCGCCTACTCCGCGCCGCTGGCCTTTGCGCGACGGAGCGATCGCTTGATTGCACCCTCGTGCGGTTGATGCCGCGCTCACGATAAATCGGAAGCTGCCGACGAGGCGGTTGGGCTAGCCAGAACCTGTCTGCACCAGCGAGCTTTTGCGCCTGCAGTCGCATCGCCCTCCGGCGCTTTGACGTCTGAGGGCCGGCCATCGGCGCGCAAGCCTCATCGATGGCGCATCGGAGCGGCATCAGATCACACTGGCTTTTATACATCTTCGACACGCCCCACATGCACTGGACAGGCGAGCCATTTGGAACGGCGCCTGGAATTCTTGGCATCCGCAACCTGCGTCTGCCTCTATTCTTCGACACTAGAATGAGTCTGAACGCGCCCTCAATTGTACGCGGGTAAACCTCAAATATGGAAACGGATGATATCCGCATACCAACGTTTATCGGGACGCGCTTGGCGTTCGAACGGCCACGCTTAAGGAGAAACACAACGCGCGCCCATGGTGCGCTCCCACGTCTGGGAGCTCTTCTCTTAGCTCACGTGAACGACCGGAAACCATCGTGGCGCGTCTAATTGCTTTTTCCAAACTTCAGTTTGCTATCCAACCTCCCCCAGTTTGGTAAAATCGATTGTTTCGATAGAACACATCCACACGATGGATAGACTCATCACATGCGGTTCAAGGGACTTGATCTAAATCTTCTCGTTGCGCTCGACGCCGTGATGACGGCGCGCAACCTCACAGCGGCGGCTCGCAAAATCAATCTGAGCCAGCCTGCTATGAGCGCTGCGATCGCACGGCTGCGCACCTATTTCCGCGATGAACTCTTTACTATGAGAGGTCGCGAACTCGTCCCGACACCTGGCGCGGAAGCTCTTGCAGGTCCGGTTCGCGAGGCCCTGCTGCACATCCAACTCTCAATCATATCGCGGGACGCGCTCGACCCTGCTCAATCGAGCCGACGCTTCAGGGTCATTCTCTCAGATTTTATGACGATCGTTTTTTTCCGCAGAATTGTGGACCGCATGGCGCAAGAAGCCCCCGCGGTGCGCTTCGAACTGCTGCCATTTTCTGATGAACCGGATGAGCTGCTGCGGCGGGGCGAGGTCGACTTTCTCATTCTGCCGGAACTTTTCATGTCGAGCGCGCACCCTAAGGCGACGCTGTTCGACGAGAGCCTCGTATGCGTCGGATGCCGCGCGAACAAGCAGCTATCCCGGCAGCTTACGTTCGAACAATACATCTCGATGGGGCACGTTACTGCCAAGTTCGGACGCGCACTGAGACCGAACCTCGAAGAATGGTTTTTGCTTGAGCACGGCCTGAGGAGACGAATTGAGGTCGTCGTGCAGGGCTTTAGCCTGATTCCGCCCCTGTTGCTAGACACGAGCCGTATCGGCACGATGCCCTTACGACTGGCCAGGCACTTCGAAAAGCGGATGCCGTTGCGGATCATCCAACCGCCCCTCCCCCTGCCCACATTCACAGAGGCCCTGCAGTGGCCCTCATTCCACAATACCGACCCCGCGAGCATCTGGATGCGTCGGATATTGCTCGAGGAAGCATCCAACATGGCATCTGGGGACCAGGAGCCTCCAACTCGCAGGCGCTGTTAGGCTTACCTTAAGCTGCGCTCTGAACATCCCCGGCACACTGTAGAACCTTCGACGTGCCCCGTTTTCTTTCGTCTCTCCAGGGTATGGAGGTGAGAAGGAGCCATAGACGCGCAATGCGACGATCGGTCGCGAAGCCTTTTCCAGTTGTGCGCGTGGTGACCTCGAAGGTGCGGTTTGATGCGCTCACGACGCATTCAGGCTACGTCCGGCAACCATCGCAGAAGAATATGCCACCCGTGCAAATGTTTGGCTCTATCACTAAAATGTCTTGAACCGCACATTGCGTCAGGTTGTAGGTTGCTCTCGTGACAAGCGCTGCACGACCCAGCTGTCGACACCGCGCTTTGGCACGCTGACGAACACTGGGCTGATCTGCCATCAGCGGACTGAACGACCCTGCTGCGTGGCCGGCCGGAACCGGCAAGACCAATTAGCTTGGAGCTCCCGACGCTTTCCCGCCGCTGCCGATCGGCTTTCCGCTTGCTCTCCATTGTTGCGGTCATCTCGCAAGCTTCTTTTCCCGGGCGCAGGAATGAGCCGATGTCCATTGGGGCGGGCCAAGACGATTGCTCCAGGCGCTGGCGCCACCGCACGCTATTGCGCAGCAACGACGTTTGTGCCGGATAGGAAGAGATGCGTTTCAAAGGTCTGGATCTAAATCTTCTGGTCGCGCTGGATGCTCTAATAACTGAGCGCAACCTCTCCTCAGCCGCACGCAAGATCAATCTTAGTCAGCCGGCAATGAGCGCAGCCGTTGCCCGGCTGCGCAAGCATTTCCGTGATGAACTGTTTGGAATGAGGGGGCGCGAACTTGTCTTGAGCTCACGCGCGGAAGGGCTCGCGGCTCCTGTGCGCGAGGCTCTGATGCACATTGAACTCTCGATTATGGCCCGACATCCGTTCGACCCAGCTCGATTGAACCGCCGATTCAGGATCGTCCTTTCTGACTTCGTAACAGTTGTGCTCTTCCGAAATGTCGTAGCACGCGTCACGCGAGAAGCCCCCGCCGTCAGCTTCGAATTGGCTGCGCCGACCGATGAACACGAGCTGCTCCTCCGCCGCGGTGAAGTCGATTTTGTTATCCGGCCAGATTTTTTCATGTCCAGCACGCACCCCAGAGCGGCCCTATTCGAGGAGCGACTCGTCTGCGTAGGCTGCTGCACCAATAGGGAATTACAACCCCGGCTTACATTCGATCGATATATGTCGATGGGTCACGTTGCAGTTAAGCACGGAGGTGCGCCCCGGACGCCAGTTGAGCATTCCTTTTTGACTGATCTCGGACCCACGCGGCGCATCGACATCCTCGTGCAGAGCTTCAGCATGATCCCGCCTCTCATAGTTGGGACGAACCGCATAGGCACGATGCCATTAGGGCTCGTGAGGCATTTCCAAAGAACGATGCCCCTTCGGATCGTTGAGCTTCCGCATCCATTCCCCGCCTTCACCGAGGCGGTCCAATGGCCCTCACTTCACAACAGCGACCCGGGAAGTCTGTGGATGAGGGACATTTTGTTGCAGGAGGCCACCCGCATGGCAACTACACAAGAGCTCCGTGTGACCAGCAGCCCGGAAGACGCGGAGCCCCCGGGACATTTCGTGCGATCCGTCTCACCGTTGCCGTAAGCACATTCGCGAAGTCTACGAACCTCACATTCCAACACTTGTCTCAACACACAATTCCTGCTCGCCTGGCTTGCTCTTATTGCCGGGGGAAAGGATCCTTGCGGCAGGCAAGAGGCGCTTTCGCTCTTCGCACCTCCGCCTCGGGCGCGAGAAACGGCAGACTGCCGACTTGATGCTTTTAGGGACGGGAACGGAACGGGGCCGGCGAGCGACGGAGCAATGCCTTCGCACTGAAGCTAGCCCGATCTATTCACGAGAGCACGGTCGTTCTTGACGTCTGACGGGGGCTGGTGGCTGGCGTGGGTGACCGTCCGGCCTTTTCTCACCGGGTTCTACATCAAGCTGTTTTGTAGGCGATGGAGGAGTGGGGCGGGTGAGCGGGCGCAGGCCCGGTCGGTTACGGACCGAGCGGGAGCAGCGCGCCGGGCAAGCAGCGGATCAGGTCGGCTTCGGGACATGCCGCGGCAAACGCAAGGCGAATGCGGCTCGAGGTCTCGACCACACGGGCGGCGAGCTTCAAGAGCCGAAGACGCAGCGTCGCGAACTCGGCAGCGGCCAATTCCCGGGCTTTGGGAATGGCGTCGCGCACGGTCAGCATCAGCCAATAAGCGGCCGTATGGAGCACGAGACGGACCTGGTTGGCGAGCGCCGAACGGCAGCTGGTGCGGTCGGAGGCGAGCTGTGTCTTATGCAGCTTGATCAGATTCTCGGCTTGGCCGCGCGCGCAATACAGGCTGTCGTAGATCCACTCGGCCGAGCCGACATCGAGGCTGGTGACGACGAAACGGATGTCGAGGCCGAGCATCGTCGCCTCAATACGGGCGACGGTGCGCCGTTCGCGATCCCAGGACTTTGCCTTGTGGCGGGTCTCGGTATAGCCACGCAGAACCGGCAGGTTCTCGATGGCGCGTCGGGTGCGGATGTCGTCGGCGACCTCGTCGACTTTTCTGGCGAGAGGCTTGGTGCCGGACAGACCGAAGATGTAGTCGATGCCGTTGGTCTCGCACCACGCCATGGCCTCCGGCCGGGCATAGTGCCCGTCGCCACGGAACGTAATTCGCGTGTTGTGCCATCGCGTGCGGATATGCCGTACCAGGCGGCGCAGATGGGCACGCACCTCGACGCCGCCCGGCGTCTTGCCGGGCCGCAGCACGACGGCCACGGGCCGGCTCTTCTCCGTGTCGTAGACGTGGATCGGCAGAAAGCAGCGTTCGTCATAATGAGCGTTGAACAGCGAGAGCTGCTGATGGCCGTGGACGACGTCGCAGGTATCATCGATGTCGAGCGTGACGGATGCCGGCTCGTGGGGGTAGCTATCCATCCATGCGTCGACCAAAATGTAGGTCAGTCGGATCACGTCGCGCAGGCGCGGAGCATTCTCCAGCCGCGACAGCGTCGGCTGGGAACACAGATCCCGGCCCGTGTCCGGTAGGCGACCGCAGGCCAGCTTGAATGCCGGATCGGACCGCAGATGATCGAGGTCGTCGGCGTCCTCGTAGCCGCAGCAGATCGCGAACATGCGCGCGCGGAACATATCGACCAGGCTGTGCACGACCCGCGTCGGATCGCGCCGATCCGGGAACACCCGGGCCAGATTGTCGGCCAAGCCGAGACGCCGCTCGGCCATCGCCAGAAGCATCACGCCCCCGTTCGAGGTTAGGCGCCCACCATCGAAGGCAGCTGTGACTTTCTTGGCGTGAATGGCTGGAAACGAGAAGGGCGGAATCGTATCGTCGGTCATGGCGGGCGTGGCGTTCGCGGTTGGAGGTGATGGGGTTGGCTTCACAACCGAATCCTACGCCGTATCAGCGCTTTACACCACGCTCGCCAGCCTCTCGGGCGCCTCTTACGAATAAGACAGGCTAGGCGTTTACGTTGCAACGGCCGCGGCAGGGCGCAGCTCTCTCAAGAAGGTAGGCCAGGCACGGAGCTCTTGCCGTCAACTCCCTGGGTCGGTAGTTGCTCCCGATGAACGGAGATGATCAGCTTATTCGGATTCCTACCACCGTTCATTGTGAGCATAGAGATCGTCGGACTTGCCGTGCCGTCGAAGCTAGCATCGCGAACGCGTGTGGCCTGAACGCATCACACAGCAGCACATCACATCCTCATCGCCTTGCGCCGCAGGTATGACTTCTTTTGGCCCTACCGCAGCCAAACGTCTTGACGACGTGCGCTGCGCTTGACTCAATTTCAAACAAGGAGCTGAACGTTGAAGCTTTGCAGCGGGGTGTTCGATCCAGAAGAGCTATCTGCCCTCGGACGGCTTTATGACGGCGCCGTCGACGCGCTACCTCCGTCGATGCGGAGTCCAGAAAACTGCGCAGCAATCGCCAAACTTATCCTGGAGCGTACGGCGGCTGGCGAGGCTGAACTGGCACGCCTGGCGAACTTGTTGATCACCCTTTCTCCTGAGGGTTGATCAGCCGCCATTCTAAGGATAGTCACCACTCGCGCGCATGAATTAAAGGCGATTCAACTGGAGCTTAGAAATCCGCTTGAATCATACGTGACGTCAGGTTGTAGGCTTTGAAATTGAACAACATGAACAGAGCTACACCAAGACGGCGTCGATGGCGCATCGGCGAACTTGCAGAGGCGACCGGAGTAACGGTGCGCACGCTGCACCATTATGAGCACACTGGACTGCTAGCAGCGACAGAGCGCACTGAGGGCGGTCACCGGATGTATGACCGCGAAAGCGGGCAACGGGTTCATCAGATTCGCGCGCTGCGTGAGCTTGGCTTCTCGCTCGTGGAGATCCGTAAAGCTATGGAGGGGACGACCTCACTCACGGACTTGCTGCGCAAACATCTAGAGCGCATAGAAGTCCAAGTCGCGCGCACAACTCTGTTGCGCGACCGTTTGCGCAACATGACCATCGACAGCGAGGCGCAGGTAAGTGTGGATGAGCTGCCTGCCACCCTGAACGCCATGTCGCGCGCCGAGACGCGGAGTCAGACGTCCCGGTGCACCTGCAATTTAGCTGCGGAGCGAGAGGACCGCTGGCGGCGAATCCGTGATGATCTTCGCGACTGCATGGATGGGGGCGAGCACCCTTGCGGAGAGCGCGCAAAGGCTGTCGCGGTTGCAGCACGCTTGCTGATCAGCGAAATCGCCGGCGACGATTCACGTGTTTCGATGATCCTGAAGGTACTTGCACGATTAAGCGCGCCCCGCAGTCTGGCTGGTTGGGATCCCTGTCTAATGCAATATCTCGATCTTGCCCTTGGCGGATTGGAGGATCAGCCTTACTGACGCATTCATGGCGGGTTCCACACGCCGGTTAGGGCAAGCTAAGAAACGCTAGGTGAACCGGCCGCTCTCCGACGCGGCTTGGAGTTTTTACGGAATCAAACGGAAGGATTGTCACCGCCGGTCGATCCGCGTCCCTGACGCCTCCATCGCTCTTCCCAAAAGGGCTTGATCCGCACGTAACGTCAAGTTGTAGATCTTACCGTAGTTGGCGGCTCGCCCGGCCAACGCAGGTTTGCCCAGCAAGCAACGCCTGTCTGCAGGCGTGGTTGACTACAACCAGTTGCGGTTCACTTCAGGTGAGCATTGGAAGCTCTACAATGGTAAATAAGCGGCATGCCTCTCTTGCGCCTGCGGCGCTTCTCTTCTGCGCTCTCGTCGCTCCGTCTGCGCGCGGCTCTGAAATAAAGATCGCCGTGGCTGGCCCAATGACCGGAAGCAGCGCTGCATTCGGCGCGCAAATGCGCGATGGTGCGGCCGCGGCGGTCGAGGTCCTGAACGCCTCAGGCCAGCTTCCCGATAATGCCAAAACTATATTGAGCGTCGCTGACGACGCCTGCGACCCGAGGCAAGCTGTCGCAGTCGCGAATAAGCTCACGACAGAGCGGATCCTGTTGGTGGTTGGCCATTTTTGTTCCTCTTCGTCGATCCCGGCCTCCGACATCTACGCGAAGCTGGCATCGTCCAGGTGTTACCAGGCTCGTCAACTCCTCAACTAACAGAGCACGGCCTTGAGACTGTCTTTCGGATCTGCGGCCCGACGACCAACAGGGAGCCGTTGCCGCCGAGTACATTCACACGAATTATCGCCTCGAGAAAATCGCGGTGCTGGACGACAAGAGCACTGCTGGCAGGGGGATTGTCGACGTGGTTGAAGCCCGGCTTCATCGATTGGGATGGCAGGTGAGCCGGCAAAGCTATGTTGCCGGTGAAAGGGGCTTCAGAGCCTTGCTCTCAAGAATGAAGAAGGACCGGCTGCGCGTCGCCTATATCGGCGGCTACCACACCGAAGTCGGATTGTTGGTACGCCAGGCAGCAGAAGCAAAAGCAGACCTCACGGTCATGGCGAACGATCCGCTGATGACCTCCGAATTCTGGGCCATTACCGGCAGCGCTGGGAATGGCACATTGTTTACCTTCATGCCCAACCCCGCTGGGAACGCCAATGCTGCCAGTGCGGTCGCCGGACTCAAAGCTTCCGGGCTGCCCGGTGAAGGCTACACACTATACGCTTGTGCCGCTGTGCAAGCCTGGGCAGAGGCGGTGAACCGGAGCGGCTCCTTCAATGCTGACCGGGTCGCCAGCGCGCTTCGTTCCCGACCGATCGACCGGTTCGACAAAAGGAGGGACAACTCGGCTTCTGGATTTTTGGTTTATCGCTGGCGCGACGGTCATGTCGAGCGTGTCAAGAAGTACTGATTTTCATGCAACGCAGCATTCCCCACGCGAAGTATCTCGAATGATGAGACGCCCTCAGAACGTTGTCGCAGCAATGCTCGCTAGCGCTTTTATATTCGCTGCTTTTGCAGCGTTTTTCGCGCTCGCTGCGGCGCTCGCAGAGCTACCGAGCGCCGCCCTGCCGAAGGTGCTACGCCCGATGATAGACAAATAGCAGCCCCCTTGTCTGATCCCGTCTGCAGCACTGGCCTCGGAGGCGGCCATTTACCGTTCTGCTAGGTTTGAAGGCATGCCCCTTATGCAGCCAGTGATCGAAGGTTGAGGACTAGGAAAGCGAAGCTAACGATTCTTTATGGACAAGCACGGATTTTGTTGGAGGCGTTCGCCTTCTGTCAGATTCGTGCCCGACCAGCATCTACGCATTCTCTAGCCTGGATTATATCGCGCAATCTCAGATCCACGAATGGAAGAGACAGCGGGACGGCACGAAGCAATCAGGCCCACTAGCTAGACTATAGCCGAGTATACGGGTAGCGAGAGCTGGTGGATAGCCGGCGCCGGCATGTCTCTCTTGGCCGCGGGGGCACCAAGGTTTTGGCGTCCAAGTCAACGCTACTCGTTCCGCTACTTCGTGCGCTCTCAAGCATGGCGGGTCATCAGCGGCTCAGCCGCCTGCCCGGGCATTCCCTATGCTTCCTAGCCCGGATAGCAGGAGAACCAATCAACCGGCTCCGATGAAGGCGGTGAGATTGCTCGCCTGCGCTATCAACGAACTGGATGCATCCCATCAACACTTTCTATTTTACTAATTGAAGCCAAACACCGCATAAGTCGATCGCCGGCTTACGGAAGGCAGTGTTCACGAATGTCGCGTGATAATGGATCACTTGGTCGCAGAGCAAATCACGTGCTTCGTGGCTGCTTCGAGCAATGTTTGACGGCAAGACACGTGGGGGCACGAATGCAGTGCGGTGACCAGTCGCAGTTGGCGCGCAATCTACACGACGTTGCCTGCCCCTTTGGGCATGATACTTGATTGCTCTAAGAAGACAGCTATCACGCACACTCGGCGATGGTAAATGCCTCCGCAGCGTAGAACTCGGGCAGGTGAGTTGGCCTTCGCAGGGGTGCGGGCTGGACCTTTCGCTCTGACCAGGCGGGTCGCCTCAACAGTCCGGCGCTGTTGCCGCGGCCTCCAAGCAGAGCAGTACAATCAGCTGTGTGGCCCCGAACAGAGTCACCGCTGTTGCCGAACGCACTGGGCGGCTCGAGAATCCATTCAAATCCCGCGCCATCGGCAACGCTTTTCGTTTTTCCCTAGACGCTCATTGCACTTTTGCAATCCTTTCGCGGCACATATGTGCCCCCTCTTCCAGGGGACCGGAAGCGCCTCCTGTGCAGCAGTCATTTGTCCAGCGAAGCGTCCGCCGTTTGGCGAACGGGAAACGATACCTCTACTCCGCCTGTCTTGCATTTCACCACTTTGGAGAAATACCGTGGAACTTGACCCTTCCAATTCACGCATACAAAACCTCGAGGATCGCGTCGACCTGCAACTCGACATCGTGGCTGGGCTCATGCGCGAAGAAGGCAACGAGCTGGAAGCGATCCGATTACTTAATGCCCTCATAGGCCAAATGATCACCGCGGAACTGGAGCTCGGCCAGCTTGGCGATACAAGAACCGGCCACGGACGAATGCGATTGTCGCAAGACCGTGGCGTTTACCACCCCGAGGACCTTCAGATTCTGGGACGCCTTTTTGATCAGACTGTGGCGGCATTACCGGCCGCGCTGCGGACTTCCGCCAATCGATTGACGATCGCCAAGCTCATTCTTTCACGTGCGGCAGCGGACTGAGATTTCATTTGCGCTTTTTGGAGATTGATGGCGTTGAGCGGACGTTTATGGCTGGGCTGACAGTTACACTTAGGCCGCACACACCAGGGATCGACATTTGCTGTTTATGGGCTCACCGTCCGTAAGCGCGCCGCTTCCGCTGGCCTTTCATATGGCAACAGTTCGCCACCACTTTCGAAATCAGGCTTGCTCTATCTCACGCCGCCGGCGACGCATTCGATCTAGCTGGGCCTTGCTGTCCCTCGACGCCTTTCACGAGCTGCAAGTATCCAAAGCTCGGAAGCGCGCCGCCGATCCCACGCTGCGCCGGCTTTCCTACGCAACTCCGTATTGAACCCACACCGACGGCGCCCGGCCCTTCTTTGCCAAACGACTAAGAATCCGCCGTGGGGAAAGTGCAATTGCCCTTGCATCTCGTTCCCTCTCTTAGGCGCCTGACCGGTAACAAACACCACGGCCGGAGCGAAAGCCACGCGCAGGTGAATATCACACGGCAATAGGCGTCGAGACTTGTCGCAAAGCAGACAAGTCTCATCCGGAACAGGCTACATCACCCCAAATCCGACGTCACAAGCGCCATTGCGGTTTGAACGCTTCTTGAGAGTGGGAAAAGAGTAGGCGGCCTTTTTCATCATGCTGGGCTTTAACCGCAACCGGTGGGGGCCGATCTTCCGAATGAAGGAAGAAAAGCCACAACTTGGTGACCGACCAAGAGGCCCACGACGGCAATGAAGGGCACGACAACTCGTACTCGCTTCACTCTTTTCAGAATTTCTTCGAATTGCGCGGGCATTACGGCGTTCGGTCATCGCAACTTCAACAAGCATCTATATCCTCTCCTGAAGTCCCGGGAGTAGCGTGGAAGAGGTTGAAGAGCAGATGTCTTTCGTGCTGAGACACGCAACACAATCCGGTTGCTTTTGAGAAGGTACTTCCTTGTATCAGGATGTCGAGGAGCGTTAGAGATGGATCAGATCTTTTCCGAGCAGGTGCAGGTGCCAGATGCCGTTGTGAGCGTCGCATTTGACAAGGCTTGGAGCTTTGTCGAGAAGGATCCGCTGCTGGCACGTAATCTGAAGGCCGTCCTTCATAGCCGATTGCGCACTTACCTCGAGTGCTCGATAAGAAACAGCGAACGGAATGCTCTGAATCTGGCCAACGAGGCGATACGCAACTTGCGGGCTGAACTGGCACCGTCGACCGGGCAATGACTCGCTTGTGCCTATTGCGGCGAGAGCATCCGGCGCCGTTAAGGCATTTAGGGCGCCTCATACGGTGGAAAATTCGGGCCAGTGCGTGGTCGAGCAGACTTTTCTCTAATCATGTGCGGCCCCGCTGAAACGAGAGCGCTCGAGAAAGCTGTTGCCTCTGCAGCTCCTCTGGCGGCCGAGACCAGGAAGCTGAACACCAGGCCCAGACGGCGGCGAGACGGGGCGGCCGCGCTGGTATTCGCTCGCGCCAGGAAACCGACCACGGTGACCTTGAGCTCGGCACGATCTTGCGCAACTTCAAGCAAGAGCAAATCCGCAGTCTAGCACGCAGTGGGCTTCCCGACCCATCAATCAAGGTCGAAGTTGACGGACCATCGAGCTAGACTTGTGGTCGTTCCAGAGCCAAAGCGATCGAGCCTGCAATCGATCGGCATCGCGTTGCTCGCGATTGCAAGCGATAGCACGTCCGTGTTGCCGGAAGAATGACCTTAAGCGCCTGAGGCGTGCCATCGATCCAGTACTGTAAGTGCGGCTGGGCGTTGCCGCAGCTTAGCGACGGAAGGAGCCGAACACCTTTTGGCTTTGCTCCGCGTCGCAGGTGATCATGAACGATCATTTTCAAAGAGGATGATCCGCGCGAGGCGACCACTGCCGAGCCACAGCGTCTCGGTAGAAGCAAAGCAGCGGAAACCGCGAGCTCCGCAATCTGACGCCGCGGGCGATTGGGCACGTTTCTTTCCAAGACATGTTGTGCGCCAGTTACAGCAATTCGCGTTCATGTTGTTAAACGGCACGGTGCCTGGGGCACCTAAAGGAAACAACACGCGAATGAAAAAGATTCTTATTCTGACTGCATGCATCGGCGCACTCTGTGCGGCCGCCCCCTCATTCGGCACGGATCTGGCCGGGCAGCCCGTCAAGGTCAAGGCGGCACCGCTGCCGGTCGCGGCCCCGATTATCGATTGGTCCGGCTACTATATGGGCGCAAACGGTGGCTGGGGAACGAGCCACAATTGCTGGGATTTCAATGGCATCACTTCCGAGGGCTGCCATAATTCGACTGGCGGTACCGTTGGCGGCCAGATCGGCTATCGTTGGCAAATCTTCAACATGGTGTACGGCCTCGAAGGCCAGGGCAACTGGGCCGACTTCCGCGGCTCCAATGTCAGCACCGCCTTCCCGACAGACACCGTTGGCACCACGACAGATGCATTCGGCCTACTCACGGGCCATATCGGATACGCGTTCAATGCTGTGCTCCTTTATGGCAAGGGCGGTGCTGCGGTGACCAGCAACACCTATTACGTCAACTCGGTGGCAACCGGCACCGAGCTTGGCAAAAACAATGATGTGCGTTGGGGTGGCGTGCTGGGCGCCGGTGCCGAAGTCAGCCTCACGCCGAACTGGTCAGCGGGCGTCGAGTATAACCACTTGTTCATGCAGCGCAGCAACATAAGCTTCCCAGCGGCCCTTGGCGCGGATCGCGCGCACCAGGACGTCGATCTCATCACGGCACGGCTCAACTACAAGTTTGGCTGGCCATTCGCCAGATAAAGATCTCCACGCGTTTGCATGAATCGGGACCCCGACCCGCGGTCGGGGTTCTTTCCTCAGCTGTTCCTCTCCCTAGACCCCTGTCCGACGTCCCGAGCAAGCGGTGCGGGCTCATCTGAGCAAAGAATCACCCGCTGGTGGAGAGAGCCATGCTCCGACTAGTGAGCATTAGATCGGCCGATTCCACATCTTACCGACCTTACGAAGCCCCAGAACCTCACCCAGCGCGAGATGCAGACTTGCCCAAAGGAGGGTTATATCTGCGAGTTCACCGAAAGCGCCGTGCTCAACTTGCCAGAAGCTGGAAGCCAAAGTCGTTCCTCAATTGAATTCAAAGAACATCGAGGCGAATAGCTATCGCGACTGCTTGAATCCGGCTGGTCGCACCCAGCTTTCCCATCGTATTCTTGACATGAAAATTGACTGCATTCTCGCTGATTTCCAGGATCATCCCAATTTCCCATAACGATTTTCCTTCTCTGACGCCATTGGCCGCATTCGTTGCTCTGCCGGCGACTGCGCCAGGATGATCGCATCGTCAAACAACCGAATAGCGTCATCATCCTTGCTCCGAGGCGATCGACAAAGTGCTCGCTGATGGCGAGCTGGCGAACTCGGAGATCATCGCCTGTCGTCCGTGCGGATCGACTCCATGCGAACACAAGGATGCTCCATCTTACTCATGCCGGCAGTGATAGAAGGGCCGAGGGCCCCGGGACTGTGCTGGCGACAAGAACCGAGCGCACGCACGGCTAGATGCTTGGGTCGGTTTAGCTTGCATGGCGAGAAAACGCAGTCGCGTCCGAACGGTGCTTCGCTTTGTCTCTCGGGCGAGCACGAGGAGATCTTGGGCTCTGAACTACACGTAAGGTAGAGCACGCACCTTTCAGTGCGAGACTCGATCTGCGTCTTGTCAGTACCAATTCCCTGCTTTGAGATGAAGACAACAGAAGTGTCATCTTTTTTTCCCAATCTTGCGAATCATCCATCGCTAACCTGTCGCTGATTCTCGGCGTGTGACAGCGTCGGTGACGCGATCGATGAGCTGCACGGAAGATCCGATGCAGACGCTACTCCCCGCATCGTTGTCCGGCATTTCATCGGGCCCGTCCGGCAGCCCGGTACAAACGAACCGAACGGACAGAAATGGGCCACGTCAAAAACGCAACAAGCGATAGGCGCAGTCGCGAAACCTGTTTGATGCGGAAGACGCTTTGCATGCGCATTCCAGAAGGAGAGGCCCCCGGATCGGACTAGCAAGTGCCATACCAACTGTTGATTTCGCCAAAATCAATCGTCGCAAAAGGACTTCGAATGCGGACGGTTGGTTGCGAGGTAGGTGCCTCGAAGCATTCATGACATGGGGAGGGAAGGCGACAGTACCATTGCGAGCTGCGGCACGAGGTAAGCTACAGCAACAAATGCAGCTCACCTCGGCAGCTCACCTCGGCCGCCCCCTCGAGTGCCGTCCTCTCAGGGCCTCAAACGCCCCCTATTGGGGCCCAGTCAACTACCAACCTCGGCAATTGATGGGAGGGTCCACACATGGCACTCGCTAAGGAACTTGAACTGACTACACCTCCGGCCGCACGATTCCGGCGAACCGCTTAGATCCGCCCCGAGCGGAAATACAATTAGGCCGCACCAGATGCACGAATCATGATGGGCTTGCTAATAAAACGGGCGAAGATCGTCGCCAAGATATGTGAAACATGGCTTCCCTGCTCTTCGCGATCATCTCCCTGCTATATGCGAGCGTTGGCCAGGCTGGCGGGACTGCATTCCTCTCGCTAATGGCTTTTTTTTGGTATGTCATCGACAGAGATGCGCCCCACGGCGCTTGGTCTCAACATTGTCGTCGCGGCTTATTCTACTTGGCTGTTCAACCACAACAAGGTCGTTGACTGGACAATCCTGCGCCCTCTTCTCTTTTCGTCAATGCCAGCGTCGCTTGCCGGTGGCTTGATTGTGCTCGAGGAGCACATGTACAAAACACTAACCGGACTCGTTCTTCTTCTGGCGAGCGCAGTGATGATCATGCAGCGGGGACGAGCTGTCGATCGCGTCGGCGAAATTCCGCTCCGGGAAAGCGTGAGCATTGGCGCGGTCCTTGGCCTCGTTTCTGGCCTGACTGGGGTGGGCGGCGGTGTGTTCCTCGCCCCGACGCTCATCGCACTGAATTGGGCATCACCGAGGCAGACCGTCGCGCTATCACCCCCTTTTATCCTGGCCAATTCCACAGTCGGCTTCGTCGGAGCTCTTTTCACCGGGCAATTTCCCTCTCCGGATTTGGCTCTATACGCTATCTTCACGCTGGCGGGGGCGGTCGCTGGAGCAGTAATCGGCCTGAAATGGTTGAGCCAGACAGCCATCAGATTCATACTGGCGGCCGTTCTGCTCGTTGCCGGCATTCAATTGGTTCGCGCTTAAAGTGGAAACGCGCATCTTTCATGCGGGCGATCCCAGCGCGGTCAGATCGAAGTACAAGGTTTCTGCGAGCCGCGGCTCAAGCCTGGTCCGAGCGCCTTGCCCAACACTGAAAGCCGCCAACACGATCGCGAAAAGCCGTAGGGTCGAGCGAGGGTGAGGCGGATCCGAGCGCGCTCCGCATCGTCCTGAGGCGGACGGTCAGTACTAGATCGCATCCGATTCGCGCTTCCAATCGACCTGCAGGATCAACGTCGGGCAGGCCGGGCGAGCAAACGAGGCGTACGCCGATCTCGGCTATGGCCTGGCGCGACGCTTCAATCAAGCGTGCCCGACGAAGAGCACCTGATCGATGGCGATCCGGCAAGCTCTCACTACCCTGAGGACCGCGCCAGGGTGCGCATTCGACTTGGTTAGGAGCGATAGGGCGATGAACTCTCAATATAGTATTTCTGCAAGGCCGCGCAATCTCCTTTCTCGCGCGCGTGTGGGCTGCGTCCTCATGGAGAATATTACGAAGATGATGTCCACGCTCGATTGGTTTTCGAAACAGACACTTTATCGATCCAGTGTGAATGGACTGGAACGCCAGGATGCGAATCCCATTTTCTGTAATCATGAGGCACAACCTTACACCCCGGCTCCTGCATACATGGCCTCCAGCTCGCAGCGTAGGAATGTTTTGTGACGGGATGATCGACGCCTCACCAGGCGACTTATGTGGAACCGAATCTGGAGGTCCATCGCATTGATGCGACGCCAATGAAGACTCGCTGCATAGATATGCGATCTGGCCAATCAACAGCTGCAACGGCGTTATCAGAAACAAAACGCCTCAACCGATGAAGCAGAATAGAAAGTACAGCAAATCGTTCCGAGCTCGCGTTTGCCATCAGCACGACGTCCAACTCGTTGTGAGTTAGTGACATGTATTTGGATCTGAACGAGACGCCGGCGAACCAAGGCGTCCCGACGCACTTTGCCGGGGGCGTGAAGTGCGCCGGGGCCACCCCAACATCATCAGTACATCCGTGATGATGCTTGCGGCAATGAGACAAGCAGCGTGGCGGAATTGAGGCTCATTGATTTTATGCTGGAAACCAAAAAAGTTTTTCGTGAGCTGCTACAAAAGACTTGAATCGCACGCAGCGTCACGTGCTGCAATCGCACATCGCGCTCTGCTCTAGCCCGATCTATTCACGAGAGCACGGTCGTTCTTGACGTCTGACGGGGGCTGGCGGCTGGCGTGGGTGACCGTCCGGCCTTTTCTCACCGGGTTCTACATCAAGCTGTTTTGTAGGCGATGGAGGAGTGGGGCGGGTGAGCGGGCGCAGGCCCGGTCGGTTACGGACCGAGCGGGAGCAGCGCGCCGGGCAAGCCGCGGATCAGGTCGGCTTCGGGACATGCCGCGGCAAACGCAAGGCGAATGCGGCTCGTGGTCTCGACCACACGGGCAGCGAGTTTCAAGAGACGAAGACGCAGCGTCGCGAACTCGGCAGTGGCCAATTCCCGGGCTTTGGGAATGGCGTCGCGCACGGTCAGCATCAGCCAATAAGCGGCCGTATGGAGCACGAGACGGACCTGGTTGGCGAGCGCCGAACGGCAGCTGGTGCGGTCGGAGGCGAGCTGTGTCTTATGCAGCTTGATCAGATTCTCTGCTTGGCCGCGCGCGCAATACAGGCTGTCGTAGATCCACTCGGCCGAGCCGACATCGAGGCTGGTGACGACGAAACGGATGTCGAGGCCGAGCATCGTCGCCTCAATACGGGCGACGGTGCGCCGTTCGCGATCCCAGGACTTTGCCTTGTGGCGGGTCTCGGTATAGCCACGCAGAACCGGCAGGTTCTCGATGGCGCGTCGGGTGCGGATGTCGTCGGCGACCTCGTCGACTTTTCTGGCGAGAGGCTTGGTGCCGGACAGACCGAAGATGTAGTCGATGCCGTTGGTCTCGCACCACGCCATGGCCTCCGGCCGGGCATAGTGCCCGTCGCCACGGAACGTAATTCGCGTGTTGTGCCACCGCGTGCGGATATGCCGTACCAGGCGGCGCAGATGGGCACGCACCTCGACGCCGCCCGGCGTCTTGCCGGGCCGCAGCACGACGGCCACGGGCCGGCTCTTCTCCGTGTCGTAGACGTGGATCGGCAGAAAGCAGCGTTCGTCATAATGAGCGTTGAACAGCGAGAGCTGCTGATGGCCGTGGACGACGTCGCAGGTATCATCGATGTCGAGCGTGACGGATGCCGGCTCGTGGGGGTAGCTATCCATCCATGCGTCGACCAAAATGTAGGTCAGTCGGATCACGTCGCGCAGGCGCGGAGCATTCTCCAGCCGCGACAGCGTCGGCTGGGAACACAGATCCCGGCCCGTGTCCGGTAGGCGACCGCAGGCCAGCTTGAATGCCGGATCGGACCGCAGATGATCGAGGTCGTCGGCGTCCTCGTAGCCGCAGCAGATCGCGAACATGCGCGCGCGGAACATATCGACCAGGCTGTGCACGACCCGCGTCGGATCGCGCCGATCCGGGAACACCCGGGCCAGATTGTCGGCCAAGCCGAGACGCCGCTCGGCCATCGCCAGAAGCATCACGCCCCCGTTCGAGGTTAGGCGCCCACCATCGAAGGCAGCTGTGACTTTCTTGGCGTGAATGGCTGGAAACGAGAAGGGCGGAATCGTATCGTCGGTCATGGCGGGCGTGGCGTTCGCGGTTGGAGGTGATGGGGTTGGCTTCACAACCGAATCCTACGCCGTATCAGCGCTTTACACCACGCTCGCCAGCCTCTCGGGCGCCTCTTACGAATAAGACAGGCTAGCAAGTCACTTATCTCCGTGACGCTCCGGCCTTGAACGGGAGGCATCCGTCGATTGCGGAGCAACCACGTCGGCCTTTCCTCGGAAGTCCAGCAACAAGCTCAGCTGCCCTGCTGAGGTTTTAAGATCCCTGTTTCCGTCGCAAAAAGGCAGGACGCCAGGGGGAATGCGGAAACGACGCTGCCCGATGAGCGATTGATACTGCGCACGGCTAGTCGCGGTACACCGCGCTAATTCGAGCGTCCTCGTAGAAATTCATATGCCACCATAAACGTCCGAATAATTGCGGACGAGCGGCGCTCACTTCCAGGCATGAACCCCAACGCTGCGTTTGGCCGTGACGTCGAGAGCAGGCCAGATCTCAGGAACCGTTAGACGCGTTTGACATAACGCAAAGACATAACAGTGGGCATCGGTCAGCTTTATGCCGCTCGACCATGAGAAAGTTAGGCTTTGCAGACGTCTCTCCTGAACAAGTATTGCGACGCTCGCCTGCCTTGGTACACCATATACCCGACCGTGCCGGATTTCTCCGCGACCGTCGGTGCCAAGACTTGTGAGACATGGTTGAGGCGGCTGCCGCCCGACGATCCCGTGTCGCTATACATCCACGTTCCGTTCTGTCGTGCTATCTGTTGGTATTGCGGCTTCCCTACAAGCCTCACTCGCAGCGAGCGACCGATCCGCAAGTACTTGGCGACGCTGCATGCCGAGATACGTTTGGTCGCAGAGCAAGCGCCTCGCGCGCTGCCGGTAAGCGACGTGCATTTCGGCGGCGGGACGCCGACTACTATTGCACCGGCCGATTTTCTCGCCTTGATGGGACTCCTGCGACGCTGCTTCGCGTTCAGCAAATCAGCTACCATCGCCATAGAAATCGACCCACGTGCGTTCACGGCCGAGATGGTTGAAACATTACAAGTGGCCGGCGTCAATCGCGCGAGCATCGGCGTGCAAAGCTTCGACGGGGTGGTTCAGAGGTCGGTCAACCGCGTCCAGAGCGAGGTGCAGACGGCGTCTGTCGTCGAAAGCCTTCGCCAGCATGGGATAAGCCGCATCAATTTCGACCTCCTCTTCGGACTGCCGCATCAGACGGTGCGATCTTGCGTGGACTCTACACGGACGGCTCTGGCCATGCGGCCAGACCGGCTTGCAGTTTTCGGCTATGCTCACGTCCCCTCCTATATGAAACGTCAGCGCCAGATCGATGAGACGGCGCTGCCGGATAATCTCGCCCGCGCCGAGCAAGCCGCGGCTATTGCAGATACGCTGGTCTCGGCTGGCTACCGCCAGATCGGGCTCGACCATTTCGCCCTGCCCAACGACGAGCTCGCGCTGGCGCAGAAAGCCGGTCAGCTTCGCCGCAACTCCCTGGGCTATTCGGCTGATACCTGCAAAACCGTGATCGGCTTAGGTCCGTCAGCCATCGGCCGTCTGCGTGAGGGTTACGTTCAGAACGAGAGCGCAACCGCTTCCTATCACCAACACATTCAGGCTGGTCGTCCGGCAACCTCAAAAGGCTACTGCCTCTCCCCCGAAGATCGCCTCCGCGCCGCAATTATCGAGCGTCTGATGTGCGATTTGCAGGCCGACGTACCAGCGATCTGTGCTGCTCACGGATTTGATCCAATTCCTCTTCTCAATTCGGCCGACCGGCTGGGAATGCTCGCCGAAGACGGGATAGTGGACATTGAAGAGGGATTCATTCGGGTCAAGCAGGAACACCGGTTTCTCGTTCGTGCTGTTGCTGCCGCATTCGACACCTATCTCGACCGTATCCCTATTAACTAAGCCGCGCATGTGAGCAGATCTCAAACATTTAAGCTCTTCGCGACGGAATGATCTGAAGAGGCACCTCCGGCAGACAGGCCAGATTTCGAGGATGCAGCGGCGGTGTCATGACAACGATCTTTCAGATATGGCCTCAAACCGGGAGGGCTGACTAAAGGGAAGCTGATTTGAAGGAGAAGCGCAGCGGATTCCGCCGTTCAGGGCCACGGCTCGATCATGCCGAAAGGGCTCTGCCCCACCTCCCCTTGACTGCTCTTGATGCTGGTGACGGCCTCAGCGACGTGCCGCTGGAGACGCCGGCGCCCGCACCAGCTTCGGGAAATTTACGGCTGGAGGCAGCTTTGCGAAGCTACGGTCCACCTCCTCGAGCACAGTTGGACACTCGACGACGCCTGCAGCGTCCCAGACTCAAGGCTCGGCTGTCTTCGGTCCGGCGATCACTGGCGCGCCTCCGACGGAAACAGGTCCCTGTGGTTTGGACCGCCCGAAGCGTTTCCTGGCGGCGCTCGAAACAGCCCGGGCTGGCGACAAAGGAGGCTCGGAAGCAGCAGAAGGGACAGGTGTTGAACTCTGCAGCGCATCGATCCGCGAAGTCAGTATGGTGATCTGATCCAGGACCCCTTTGAGGACATCCCGCTGGGCATCGATCCGGCGGTTGAGTTCTGCGATCTCATCACCATTTTTCTGCTGTGCCCACTTTATCTCGGACAAGGATGCCCTGTCCTCCGGTGGCAGGCTCATCGTTGAAGCGACTTCGCTGCTTTCCGGCGTCTCGACAGGCTCTTCAAGGTTAGCCCAAAGCCAGGCGCTAGCAGCACACGAGCCGACGAGGATAAGCGGGAGCACCAAAACCGGGAGAATCCGTCTTGACGGCCCGTGCAAGAGCGGCCGCAAGTCTGAAGCGGCCGCTTGATCAATCAAGTCCATTGTCCCTCGCTCAAGATCTCGTTCCAGCAGGCTTATTTTGTCGACGCGATAGCTCGCGATGCTCCCGCGTTCCAGGAGCTGCCAGCGTCGACAATAATCAATCTTGGTGAGCTTCCCGATCGGCTGCGCCTACTCCTATGAAACGCTCCTTCTTGAGCAACGCGACAATTTGCGCGCGTTCTCAATGATAGCGCCACCAGCGAGCAATGGTTCTCGTCGTAGTCGGCGATGGCGCAGCATTCTCTCATCATTCAGAAGAACCTTGCAGATTTTTTACCGTGCCCCGGCACGAATGCAAACCGTCCACTGATTCCTGCAAGTGTTCGATGGAGCCCCGCCTCACGCATTGCCCAGACCAGCAACCTCGTCTGGGACGCGCCACGTAAGCGCCACGGCTGATCGGCCGAGCCGCAATGGCGCGATTGGACCGGCAAACATTGCACCTGATCAACTACCAGTTCCGGCAGGTTGTTCGAGATGACGGGCACGTGGCAAGCGTAACCAACGAACGCCGCGCACATCAAGGTTTTGGATGCAAGACAGGTTTTGCCGCGCCGACGGCAGAAAGCAACTGCTCGCCGATATCCGCCAAAGCTGCTCGATGGCTGATTCCTCCGGTCCCCTGGGCTATCACGTTGGATGTTGTGGTGTGGTTGCCGCGCGCGCAAATCCAAAAGCTCTTCGGCCTTCAAGCCCGCCGATCGTCTCGTGTTTCGCTGACAACGATACCAATGAAACGCTTCGTGAAGCCAAGCCTCTTGCACGGCTAGCCTTGCTTTCGGGTGGCTGCCGTTTGGTCCAGAAAGCCGCCTTCGATGCAGATGCGCACCACCGCCAGACTCGCCTGACGCACAGTGAGCAAGGTGGACATTCGCAACGCTTTGGCGGCCAGGACAGAACGCTCCGCGCGCTCGTGAGCATTTGCCGAGCCAGCGCTCTCCGCTGGCTCTGGGCGCACCGGCGTCACGCACAACCAAAGTTTCGGACCAGATCATCCTCGCGCCGCGAGCTGAGAGGTTCAGGAAGCCTGAGTGGCTCTGTTCGGATAGATCGAGTTCTGGCTCGTCCCCCTCCCCCACGGACGCGAAACGACAGCCGCGATGCCGCTTGCTCGTCATTGCGAGGAGCGCTGGCGACGAAGCGATCCAGACTGCCACTGCGGGGGGTTCTGGATTGCTTGGCTGCGCTTGCAATGACGATGTGGAAGCAGGCGCGTGCCACACGCCGCCGCGAGCTCACTTCGGGCCAATCAGGCCGCATATTCATGGCCGGCAGACATGGACCCGAACTACGCCATGCGTGATTGCCTTCTTGCGACGACCTCGCCCCGGACATACTCGGCTACGGCAGCACTTTCTTTCAATTTAAGACCAAGGGGAAAGCAATCTGGGCTTGCTATCGCACTTTCGCTAGCGGCTTGTCTGGTCGGCAATCCCGTACTGGCACAAACCGCGAGCGGACTTGATCCTAGTAACCACCCTGTGGATCAGGCCAGCAAAAGAGGAAAGACTTCCGACCGGGCCGCAAAGCTCCCGATCGACCTGATCTGTCAGGCAATCCGCCCTCCTGCCCCGGCGCGAGCAGCAGGTCCCGGAGTGCCTTTGGAGAAGCGCGGCAATGCGGACAGGGCTGCTCAGACGAGACCGCAAAAAACGATCGATCCCTTCCAAAGGTACGACAATCTGCGTGAAAAAGGGTTGTGGTTCCCCATCCCTGGTCCTGCAGATACGATTGATCAGGACAAGGGGGGCGTTAGATCTGCGCTGGCGGACGTCGGCATCGGCTATATCGGGTGGACACATAACTCCTTTGCAAGCAACCAGCTACCGCATGCAGCCAGAAGCACTATCGCAAACCAGCTCTATATGGGCCAGAATCCGACTTTCGCGTCGGCGAACTTCATGATCGTCACCTACGATCTGAGCCGGTTTGGCATTGCCGACGGACAGATTGTCGTAGGGGCCGAGCAGCAATACTGGACGTGGGATCGCCCAGGGCCAGATCGGGTGGGACTCAATACGCTCGCCTACTACCAGACTTTCTTCAACAGGACACTAGAACTCAAACTTGGCTACCTCAGAAACCAGAATGAATTCACCGGCACATTGTTCGGAGGAATCACAGGATCGAACATGTCTGCCTTGTTCCAGGCTGGGATGAGCACCAATGCCGCGCCCACGCCAGCGGCCAACTTGAAGTACAATTTTGACGCTCGCTTGTACAACAAGGTCTCCGTCCAGCGCTCAATCAGTCCAGATGGTGCCTATGCCCATATAACCGAGAATCCCACCGGCTTGAAATGGAGCACGGCCAATGCAGGCATCCTTCTTGTCGAAGAAGCCGGCTACAAGAGCAAGGCTGCTCCCGGCGTACCCGACACGTGGCTGCGGGCGGGCGTTGGTTTGAACAGGAGCCGCTACACGAATTTGGCGGATCCCAAGCAACAAAGGGAGAGCGGAAATAATTTTCACTACATCGCTGCGGACAGGCAGCTCTGGCAGAGTGACGCCCTTGGGTCGCCGTCTCGCGGCATCTACGGCGGCTTCTCCGTCATGGGAGCTCCACCTGAGCGCAACAGGATCAGCCGGTATTACGAGCTTCGTCTTTATGCAAAGGGACCTTTTGATAGCCGGCCCAGTGATCTGATTGCTCTCGTGGCGACCAACACGGCCTGGAGTAAGCTTGCAGTGGATGCTGCTCTGGCAAAAGGCCAGCTTGCGCACCGCGATAGCACAGCAGTCACGGGAACATACATCGCGCATCTCGCTCCGGGGATATATGCAAGCGTCGGACTGTCATACATTCATTACCCGACAATCATCACACACACGCCCCAAACGGAACACGCGCTCAATCTGTTGATATCTACGTTGATATTCTTCTGATCATCGCAAGCGCCGTTCTGCTCCGACGTTATCGTGACGCATGGGACCGAACCCTACCACGGCAAGTCGGCTAAGCGTGACAGAAACGAGAGCGCGACCTTCGACCGAGCAACGAGCACCACTTTATCGGCATGGGGAAGGACCTGGACGATCGTAAGCTCGGGGGAAACCAGCGAGCGGAAGGCATGGAGCAAGGGCGAATCGCGGGCATCGATTGCGATTCTGATCTTATGACCTTATTCGCGCCCGTGAATTCCGCAACCTTCACCAAAGAACCCAATTGCATGAGACGAGGCGGTCTCGCGGGCGCCGGCATCACCGCGTTGATGAGCCGCGAGGCCGTTTGCTACGACAATGCCCCGATGGAGAGCTTCCTCCATACACTGGTTCGTCATCGCAACCATAACCGCGCCGACGCCCAGCGCATTATCTTTGCTTTCATCGAGGGCTTCTACGAGCCGAACCCGGCTCCATTCCGCAATCGATATATCGCCCGATCGAGATGGAGCTAAAAGCCGCTTAAACCCCTCCACTCTTTCGGGGAAGATCAGACTGCCCTAAATTTAGAGCCGAGTCATCTGGATCGACGGATACTGGCGACGGTATGGATTGATCATCGAGCAATCGCCAAAGCTCCCCTGGAGAGAATTGCTCTAGATCGAAACTAAGCCCTTCTGGACCGGCGGAGAACGACGGGGCAGGGTGTTGGCGCAAGTCATCCTGCAAGTCCTTTTCTAGTCGCTGAAGCTCCTCTGAGGGGACGGAGACGGGGGACGGCATGGATTGATTATCAAGCAATCGCCGAAGCTCCCCTGGAGAGAATTGCTTTAGATCGAAACTAAACTCTTCTGGATCGGCGGAGAACGACGCGGCAGGGTGTCGGTGCAACTCGCCCTGTAAGTCCTTTTCCAGTCGCTGAAGCTCCTCCGAAGGGACGGAGGCTGGTGACGGAATGGGTTGATGATCAAGATGATCCAGCACTTGCAAAAGCTCCCACTGATGAAGCTGCTCGGGATTGATCGCGACGTGCCCTTGGACGAAAGCCGACGGGGCGGGTTGATCCTCCTGCCCGTCCCGAAGCTCCTCTCGCCGACTGCTAGCTAGCTTCGTACGAGGCCCTGTGCTGTGCAGCGGCGTCGCCGATGAGCGTCGGTTCCATCAGTGCCGCGCTTTCGGGATGGATGGGGGCCACGTTCGGGGGGCGGGCGCGACCGCTCCGTTGGCGTACGATGACTTCGCCCGTCGACCGAAAGGTGCGGAGATGGTCTAATGCTACAAGGAGGATTTTGGGATTTCCCTTTCCGACGAACTCGTATACGTCACCGCCATTGCTCAGCGACTTATTGTCCTGCCGAGCAACAATGCTCGGTCTGCGTTTTGCGAAGAGCCAACGGCTAAAGCTAAGAAGAGCGCCTGCATGTTGCTTCGCCCCACCGGCGACCATCCCGCCTTTGATGAGAGCCTCCTCAAGCCTCAAGATTTCGGGAGCATCCTCGGATAAACAGGCCGCTTGTCCAACTGATGCCCCCGTACCACAATCCCAGTTGATTGAGCCGGCTGCATCGCGGAGGCTGCTGACATTGCTCCACCACCGCCTGAATTGGCGAACTCGCTCAGCTGCTGCTCAATGGCAACGCCTTGCGGACTTTTTAGGGCCCTTGGCCTCTTCGCTGCTCTCAACTCAGCTGTGTTACGCTCATCGTTGATGAGGACCTCGCTTGGCAAGAGGTTGCTCCTGGCAAGTGCACTCATCGGCTCGGCCGGGGACTGCTGGTGTAGCTAGACCATTGGTAGAGGGCCTACCGCGTGGCCCACCGTCAGGGATCGCGTTATCGGCTTCGCGCACCTCGTTTAATTGCTGCTCAAAGTCGTCTTGCCCGGATCGGTCGGGTTGATGCTCTTGCGAGACCTGTACCGCGGCCCGGCAGTTACGTCAAAATTGTGCGGTTCCACATTAGCCTCTCGTCATGAAATCAATTGAGCTAGGGTCTGTACCTAAATAGCGCCACGTGATTCTCTTGCCTACGTGTTGATTCGGGGGCGAGAGAATGCGCGCTGGTTTGTTTTGGCTGAACGACAGGCAATGGGCGCGTATCGAACCGCATCTGCCGAGGGGACTGACGGGGCCGGATCGGGACGACGACCGACGCATCGTCAGCGGCATCATTCACATGCTGCAATCGGGTGCACGATGGCGTGATTGTCCACGTGAATACGGCCCTTACACGACGATCTACAATCGCTTCAATCGCTGGGCCAAGCGAGGACGATGGTGCGCAATCTTCGAAGCGCTGGCCAAGCCTGGCGAAGACGGCGTCGTACTGTCGCTCGACTCGACCTCGATTAAAGCTCACCGGTGTGCCTCCGGCGGAAAAGGGGGGAGCACAATCAAGCAATCGGCCGCTCGCGCGGAGGCCGCACGACAAAAATCCATGCGCTGAGCGATCCGCTCTGCCGGCCGGTCGTCCTGCATCTGACTCCAGGCCAGGATGCCGATATCGCTGCGGCTCCCGATGTCCTGGCGCTCGCGCCACCCATGAGCGTGCTCCTCGCCGACAAAGGGTATGATGGCGACAAGCTTCGCGGCGAAATCATTCGTCGTGGCGCCAAGCCCGTAATCCCCAATAAATCTAACCGTGTCGTCATCCATCGCTTCAACAAACGCGCCTACAAAGAATGTCATCGAACGCTGCTTTTGCAGGCTCAAGGACTTCCGGCGCATCGCCACGCGATATGACAAGCTCGCCCGTAATTTTTTGGCCGCTGTTCATCTCGCCGCTCTCGTCGCATATTGGCTCAATTGAGTCTGGACCCTAGTCCTACTATGAACAAACTTTCGAGAATCTGACGAGCCGTCGCCCGCGGCTCTCAATCGTCGCGCAACTTCATGCCGAAATCCTCGACTTGCGCGCCACCGGTCTGTCGCCGCGCGGGATCGCGCCGCAGATCGCCATGAGCGTGAGGACTATCGAACGCTGGCTTGCTGCGGGCGGTGAGCCTGAGCGCCGGCGGCCGCCCGCACACTCTGTCCTCATTGATCCTTTTCGAGATTATTTGGGAAAAGCGCTGGGAGGAAGCTGACCTTAGCGATTTTTATCGCACCAAGCTCGCTTTCTCGACTTCCCAGGTCCAGTGGGCACTTGCACTCTGCTCCCGAGCGGACCAGGTGTTTGCAACGCAGCGCGAGGGGACTTTGCATAGCGCAATAACTGAACTGGGCATGAGGCCTTAAGCTATGCAGGTTGCGAAATACCGCGCCCGCCGAGGAATTTGGGCGGCCATCAGGAAAAGCCTTTGTCAGCAAACTTTCGTTTGGTGGCCAAGTTCTTGGCGCTTGGCCATCGCCTGCGCTCGGCGCCGGTGCTCCCTCGATCAGGAATGCGTTCGATCTGTGGTAGCTGCGGTTTTCAAGACAAGAATTGGCGGACTATGTGAAAGGATCAGGGATGCAGAAAGCATGTCCGGGCACGCACCAAATTGGTAGAATCGCTTGGCAGATTCTACAAAGAGGAGGCTGGACGGTTCAGGCCGTGCCCCTGCAACGGATCCATCGCCTGCCAACAGCCTCGCTATAGAACGCCTTACGCGAGCTGCCCCGCCGAAAGCTCGATTGCAGGCCCTGCTGCCTCTTCAGCCACGTTCAGGATAAATGCGTACGCGCTGGCGGCCTTCGCTCTCCACCAATTCACCCCTGTAAGGCACTCCGCGGATCTCGAAATAGGTTGGTTGGCCCGCCCGCGGCAGGATGCCTTGGCCTTCCAGGGCGCGGACGAGGTAGGGCGGAAGGAATCGATCTCGGTGCTCCCATCCCCGCGGATCAGATACCCAAGATCAACGGGCCCCTCACCGGATTGCACGGCTGGCACGATCGGCCGGGGACGATAGAGCGACTGAGACGGGCCTGGTTCATCCGGCTGGCTCACGCGGGGATGATGGATCAGGCGAACATCCCTGCGGCCTCCTGGTCCAAACGTAGCCGAAAATAGCGCTCCCCATTGATCACAAACTGACTTGGCCCGAACTGGTTTGGCAGCAGATGCATATTTCCCAATACATCGATCAACACGACTGAAGCCGCCTGGGAGCCGTGGCGCCAGCCGGCGCCAACGATCGCTCCTATATCCCGCAGCTCCGGAGCCGCCCCCGGCGGTCCTGCGAACGACGAGGCGGCTGCAAATTCAGATGCTGGCGCAGAGCGCGCATCGTCACGCAAGTCGTGGGGTGTGGGGTGGATCCAGATCAACGAAGGAGTCGAGACCGCCGTAGATGTTTGACGATCGAGGCCTCACGGACGACGGCGATGCGGAGTCTTGCATCTGTTGCCCGAGCCAGGCCCAGGCTCCCTGGCTGGGGGTGGCCGGTGTAGCAGGAAGCTCGAGCGGCGGATGAGCTTGCGCGCCCCAGTGCGGCGCTGGCTCTGGTGAGGCGGGTCCTTGGATCTGCTCGCCAAGCCAATCCCAGGCGCCCGCGCTCGGGCTAGCTGGCGTTGCGGGAGGACCCTGCAGTGCATGCGGCTGTCGAGCAGCTTCCCAAGAAGGCTGGCCCGGATCCTCAGGAGGCCTCAATCCAAGCGCCCTGTTCGCCTCCAGGATTTGCTCGTATCCGCCAAGTTTGACCAGATCAGCATTGATCTTCTTGTCGTTGGTTTCGCGCCTGTACTCCTCGAGATCCCGGACAAACGCGGGGGTGGAAAGTCGGCCGGCCATCGGTGGCCTATCATGGGTCCGCAGCCACTCACTCAGCTTAGACATGCGGCGAGCTTGCCTGTCGATCGTCTTCGGCTCGATCCTGTGTGTTGCCTTTTCCGCCGCCGCCCACATGTGGATGAGGGTTGCGTCCGCGCCGTGAGGAGCCAGTCGGCGGAGATCAGGCGCCAGGGCGTTTCCGGCACCGACCTCACGGAGCTTCTTCAAGGCCGCCTTGATGCGCGTGCCGCGGCGGCCTGCGTACCTGTCGACCTCCTCATCGAGCTCAGCTTCCAGCTGGTGGTTTTCCACCTCCGGATTGTCCTGCTGCGCGTTTTCCAATTCCCGGCTATTCGATCCGCAATTGAGGGCCTGCCGTGCTCGCTCAGGAGCACGCTCAAATGGCGCAAATCGGTTGCCGCATTCTTGATCGTGCCGTCGGTGAGGTTACCCGCCGCCTTGTTTCGGAAATCTTTAATGAGCTCCTCATCGGCCGCAGAGACCCCGCGCGTCCGGCCCGGCTGCCTCGCATAATCAATTCGTAAATTCGTCGAAAAGACGTCAGATTGCCCAGCGTCGCGCGACGAATTTTCACTGCTGCTCCGGCCAAGCGCCTTGCCGATTCCCGACTTGAAGCGTGACCATAATCTGCGGCTTTTTCCGCGTTTGGCCGACGCGGCAGACTCTGCGTCCGGAAAGCTTTAGCGCGCGCTGCTGAACAGATCATCTCGCAAACTAGACTGCGGCACTTGCGTCGCAGCGGTAAGCTGGGAATGTCTACGCTCCGGCGCGTGTCGCCTAGCGCACTCTCCCTAAAAGTGGAGTGCGGCGGCGCCCGCATCGAACCGCCGAAATCGTCCCGCCGGACTGCTCGACCACCTCCTGCGGGAGGCCGATCAGGTGAAGTTGACTTGCTTTGATCAGACGGATCGAGATGCAAATCCTCCATACGCTTCTCAAAGTCGCCTTGCTCGCTTGAGTCGCCCCGTCGCTGACCCGCCCGCCCCGGCAGCGCGGCGTACTCCCGCATCCAGGCTCCTGAATCGAAGAATGGGTCAACCGGATCCATCCTGCTCTCCTCATGTTTGTAGAGACCCTGCAGCAATCCGTACGGCCTGGATTACGGCGAGATTGCAGCTCTTCAGATTCTCGATTGTTGTAGCCGCAACCTTTCAAGAAGCTGACGAGATCAGGATATTGCTGCGCGCGAGACCGGCGTCGCATCGGCACCCGCCTGACGACGGACGGAGTTGCTCCAATTTTATCGCACCTCTCCCCGTGGGTCGGTCAAAATCCCCCGGGTATGGTCACTTGAAACTCCCCCACCTGATGATCGCCGTCAGCGCCGCTGAACAGCAGTAGCCGGTCAGGCAGGACGTTTATGTTCGACCCCTTTAGCCAGCAAGGGGCCGGGGAGTTGAACGTCTTGAAGCGACATCTGCAAAGCACCGTACTTACATTACTTGATCGCAACACCAGCCAGCGCGAGATTCACCGGCTGACGGGTGTCGATCGCAAGACGATCCGGCGTTATCAGGCGCTGCGGGCCGGTGCGGAGGCAAATTCCCCCGGGGAAGTGACCACCGGCTCGGTGAGCGCGGACGGCCAAATTCCTCCACCCCGACCACCGGCTTTTGGGACATCGGAAGCGACGGTCACCAGCAGCCTGGCCCGTTCGGCTTGCGAAGCGCATCGGACGTGGATCGAAGAACAGGTCCGGCTGAAGCGGAACGCGCAGGCGATTTACCAGGACCTGGTTGATCAATTTAGCTTTCCGTCCAGCTACCAGAGTGTCAAGCGGTTTGTGCGCCGGTTGCGGCACGCTGATCCTGAGCAGTTTGATCGTCTTGAGTTCCTCCCCGGCGAGGAAGCTCAGGTCGACTATGGCGAGGGCGCGCCGACGGTTGATCCGAAGAGCGGGCGGTACCGTCGTCCCCGCCTGTTCGTGATGACGCTACGCTACTCGCGGCGCAGCTTCCGGCGGGTAGTCTGGAAGTCCAGCCAACAAGTCTGGGCGCAGCTCCACGAAGAGGCGTTCCGGTATTTTGGCGGGGTCCCCAGCTATGTCGTGCTCGACAACCTGAAGGAAGGCGTCCTCAAGCCGGATTTGTACGAGCCCCAGCTCAACCCGATTTACAGCGCGATGCTGGCTCATTACGCCGTGGTCGCCGATCCCGCGCGCGTGGCCGATCCAAATCGGAAAGGATGCGTCGAGAATGCGATTCAACATACCCAGGGCACTGCGCTGGCCGGACGGCGCTTCGAGACGCTGGAGGCGCAAAACGAGTTCTTGAGGCACTGGGAGGAGAACTGGGCTTCCAAACGCATCCACGGCAGCACGCGCCGTCAGGTCGAGGCGATGTTCCAGGAAGAGAAGCCGCACCTGCGGCCGCTGCCTGTCGCTCCCTTCCGCATCTTCACCGAAGTCGTCCGGACTGTCTGCGACGACACCACCGTACGCGTCGACAACAGCTATTACGCCGCGCGGCCCGCGCCGATCGGCAGCCAGGTCGTCGTGCGCATCTACACCACCACGATCGAGATCCGTGATCGCCACACCCGTGCGCTGCTGCGTGTTCATTCCCGGATGGCGCACCCCGGTTCTGTCGTCCTGCCGACCAGCGAACGGCCGTTCAACCCGTCGCGGCAAACCGCCGTGCTGCTGGCGAGCGCCGAGCGCATCGGACCGCAGACCAGGGCCTTGTGCCAGCAGGTGTTCGACACCGAAGGGCGCCCCGGACAGCGCGCGATGTGGGGCATTGTCGGGCTGGGCCGGAAGTACCCGGCGCGGCTGGTCGAGCAGGCCTGCGCGCACGCCATCGACAACCGCATCTACCGCTACAAGCACGTGCGTGCGACCGTCGAGCGGTTGTTCGAACAGGCGATCGAGCAGGTTGGAGTGACGCCACAGCCGGCATCGCCGCTCACCCAGGATCATCCGCTGATCCGTACCCCCGCGGAATACGGCGACCTCTTCAGCCGCGCTGTGCGGCGCGACGCCGACGACAATGGTCGGCAGGCCGAGGCTCACGACGATCACGCCACGGCAATCCGCGCTCGTGTCGCCTGCGCAACCCCGGCCAACTCCGGCGCCACGAGCGCTCCCGCTGCACCTTCTCACCTTAAACTGGAGACCTAGCCACATGATGACCATGCCGGAAATTGAGCGTTGCCTACGACAGCTGCGCCTGTCGGGTGTCCGCGACACGCTGCAGACGCGCGTGCTCCAGGCGCAGGGCGCCAACCAGCCCTTCCTCGAGACCTTCTCCCTTATCCTGCAGGATGAACTGGACCGTCGTCAGTCCCGTCTTATCGAGCGGCGATACCAGCAATCCGGGCTCGACGAAAAGCTGACGCTCGCCGAGTTCGACTGGTCCTTCAATCCCAAACTGCCACGTCAGACCTGCTTCCAGCTCCACACCCTGGCGTTCATTGCCGCTGGCGAGAACGCTCTGCTTGTTGGCAAACCTGGCACCGGGAAGTCGCACATCGCCAAGGCGATTGCCTATCAGGCGATCCTGCAAAGCCACAAGGTCCAGTATCTTGAGACCGACGACTTCTTTCACCGCTACGCCCTGAACTCTCCGGCACAACGCGAGGTCCGGCTGCGAACCATCATCGACTGCGATCTCCTCGTGCTGGACGATCTATTCCTCGCACGCGCCATCCCCGACGACGCCGGCACTTTGCTGCAGACCCTGATCCATCAGCGTTACAAACTGCGCCGCAGCGTCATCGTCACCTCCAATCGCGTCGTGCAGGATTGGGGGGCATACCTTGGGGACAACACTATGAGCACGACGATCCTCGATCGCCTTATGCATCATTGCCATCTGCTTGAGTTCGACGGACGCAGCTATCGGCTCAAAGAAGCCGCTGAAGCTCTTGCCCGGGAAACAAACTCAAACTAACAGTCCCTTGTCCTGCCTCGCGGGTGGAGGAATTTGACTGACCACACCCGGAGGAATTTGAAGTGACCCGCGGGGCACCTCTTCGCCGGTTTCGTGTTTGAGCTGACGAAATTGGTCGACCGATCTAACAATGGATCGCCGGTCGATCGTGCGCCGAATTCAAGCATCACGGCGGGACTTACATAGCCGCTACCGTCTCCAATGGATCATACGTGACGTGCATCTTGTCGTCCTTGGCATCAATTTTGGTAGTGAGCTTGTCCTATTGCAGGCGTTCATTGATGACGCACAACGTCTTTTCCTTGACGCAGACCGGAGGCGTTCTCGCGCGTTGGCACTTTTGCTTTGACTGCGGTTCTGAGGGACCAAATTGTCCACCGGGTCCGGAGCTGTTGCTCGAATGCCGTATGTGAGATCCACGTCGTACGAGAAACGGCGAATTGCGCCGTAAGCCTTCGAAAGGGACGTTCCGCTCGGAGACGAGATTCTCGCCCAGTGGCGACGAGCGCGTTCAGGCATCAAAACGACCCCAAACATTCTTTTTCGAGAAGATGTGCAGGGCGTCCTGAGTTCGCAGCAGTAACGGTGCCTGGCAAGCCAAGTTGGCAATGAAGATCCGGCAGACTTCGATTCGCTCACTTCAATCGGGCTCAGTCTTTGACTGAGGGACCGCAAGGCTTCTCGTGCAGTCTCGGGACCGCCCCGCTCGAGCGCGCACGACCTCACCTGCACGACGGCTTGGCCATCGTAAGCTGCCAACGCGGTGCATGCTTGAACTCCACAACTTGCTTGCCAAGATGGAGCTCGCGGAACGCCCCCGAAGTCAAATAAACCTGCCGAACAGTCTGCGGCCTCGTCAACCGAGTTGGTTGGCTGAGGCAGCGCCTCCGTAACCGATGATTTCGCCGCGGCGCGCCTTGGTCTCCTCAACAACTTTTCGACCGACTGAGCTCTCGTTCCGAAGCAACTTTCGACGGGGCGCAGATAGGCGCCCTCGCCTCGCGCACGGGAATTTTCGTCGCTCACCGACCGAACGAATATAGCCGCGAAGCATCAGCCCACTTCGCTCTCCGGAGATCTGCGCAAGGCGCTGAACAGGCAAATCAGCCGTTCCCGAGCGATGACGACGTGCTGACGTGACGGTCCGTAGAGCTTGCCGACACTGATCCGCCAAAACGGACAAGATGATCTGCGAGCTGAAGCGGGCGCATGTGGGTGGACGGCGAACAGATGAGATCGTCGCGCCGGCCCCCCTTTCCGTCGGTTTGGCTCCGGCGGCGGTTGGGTTGCTGTACAAGACTCTCCATCACAATCAGGCTCGCTCCCCTCATTCATCCGAGGATCGCCGTGGAACCCCTTCACCGTGAACATTGCTCTTTGTTCGATCCTGATGGTTCGTGGGCAGCCAATCTGTGACACCCGCGAAGAACACTCTCAGCGACCATCTCGCAGCTTCGCCATCTTTCAGTTGATGGGAATGAGGCTCGCGGCCTGATGGGTTAGCACCGATGCCGAAGGATCTATATTCGGCATAATAGCTCGTGCTCAACTTGTTGGTCTCGCCGGGAGCCCATTCGCGCCAGCCTTCCGCAATCACTCGTGCATCTATCTTTGTCGACAGGAAGACCACTGTGGCGTAGGAGCGCCAGGGGCGGCCAAGCGCGATATAGCGCGCAGCAGGGTCGGCACTTAGCCTGCAATGATCAAAAACATAGCCACTGTCCTCATCCGGCGTTGCCTTGCTCTGAGCGGTATAGATGACCGCTTGATTGGCGATGCCGTGCAATTCACATTGCCGGAACCAGGCCTTGGCGTTGCCAAATATGAAATCGACATGCCCTTCGATGTAGCAGTTCGAGAAGTATTGTCGTGACATTCTACCGTTTGGTCCCTTGCCGGCAAACAGCGTGTCCTGGGCGCCGAGCAGGCGGACGCGCGTAATGACGTCCCTATCTCCGGTAACGGACAGCGCTACCGCCTGCGAAGGTGGATTGGCCGGATTGAGGGCATAGTCGTTCTGAATGGTCAGATTCTCGAGCCGGAAGTCATCGCTAGGGGCATCCAGCGTCGCCGAACGGGCCGTTCCTCCTACATTGACCGCGCCGTCGCCATACACAATGACCGTATCCTCCGGCTTGTTGCCAGTCCCTGCGAGATGAACACCGGATTTCGTGATTTTAACCTTCTCGCGATAGATGCCCGGCGCGATCCGGACGTTTCCGCCTTCCGCCGGCAATGCGTCGATGGCTTGCTGCACGGAGTGATAGTCTGCATTTCCGGCATGCGACACCAACAGTGGATGAGCGTACGCCGCGGCGATGCAGAAACATCCCGCCAGAAGTGCAGCGGAGGAAACGAAAATTCGCATGTGATCTTACACTTCGTTTCTCAGCGGGATAGCCGTCGCGCATCGACACAAGATTTTCATCGCCAAATCAGAACCTGCGTCACCTTGACATTTCCGGCCCTGCAAAACTGTCGGCCAATAGCAACCAACTCGGGACATGAGCCCGACCTTCGTCAACACCAGTAATCTTGGCCCCAGATGCGGAACTCACCACCTGAGTTCGGCGCCGCGTGTAGTGCTTACCGATTGCCGTCGCGGAATGCCTTGGAACATACCTCCGATCCGCGCAGCGGCGGTTGTGTAGCTCGTCCGGGCAGCGGGGGCCATACGTCAGAGTGATTTGCGCTGACGTTCGCATGTTCAAGTTGCCAAGTCGCGGAATTGGCAAATCGAACATCTTCGAGTGTCACGTCCAGGGCATGCCGCTCGTCTATGCCGCGCATCAGCAGCACACCAGTGTCGCCATGCACATGACGGAGAACGATTTGCCGATAGACCGGAATCCTCGTGCCTTGAGCGCGCGGATCATATTTTGCATCGAAAGCCAGCGGCCACCGGTTGCCCCTCAGGCACACGTACTCATAAGTCACGTTCTCGACCAGACCGCCTCGACCAACATCGCTCTTGATGCGCAGGCCCGACGTCGTACCATCCAGTGTCAGATTACGCACCAATATGTCTCTGGCCCCGGAATTCACCTCGCTGCCGATCGACATGCCATGCCCCCAGCCGAAATAATTATCAATGATCGAGATATGGCTGCTTGAACCATTGTCGCCGGCCTTGATTGCGACATTGTCGTCACCCGTACGGATCCAGCTGTGGGTGATGGTCACATCCTGACTGGCGCCAAGATCGATGCCATCGGTGTTGCGGGCATCCGCCGGCGAATCGATCGTGAGGGCCCAAAACGTGGCACCTTCAACCCGGTTCATCGCGACATGAAAATTGGCAGCGTTGCGCAAGGTGACACCAGAGAACGTGATATCCTGCGCATGATCGACCTGGATCAAGCGTGGGGCGTTCTGATTGCCGCCCTGGGCTTGGGCGCGGCGGGCTAGCTGCCACCAGGTTTCCGCGCCGCCGCCGATCAGCGCGCCGCCCTGACCATCGATGATGCCCTCTCCGTAGATACCGCCGCCGCGCGTTTTAGAAAAGCTGATGAATGGCCGGCAACCGTCGCCCTTTTCCGCAATGCGACCACATTGTCCGAGGCCCTTGTCGTAAGCGGCAGGTTCGGGGATGGCGATCAGTGTCGCACCGCGTCCGACCCATAAGGTCACGCCCGATTTCATCTCGAGTGGACCTGAGTGAAACTCGCCGCGCCCGAGATAAACTGCAGCGCCATCGGGGCAATGTTCAATGGCCTCCTGTAGGCTAACTGTATCGTTCTTGCCGGAAGGCACAGGGCGATCACAGACCGTATCAGGTGCAACAGGTTCGGCGATAGTCCGGCGGTCTTGCGCTTTTGCGGCGGGGCCGACAACCATGGAGGCGAGTATGGACAATAGGGCCCAGTTGCGAAAACGCTTTGTCATTGACCTGCTCGTGCTTTTGTCACGCGCATCATTGTCGCGTGCCTTTTCTGGTATTGAGCGCTGGCTTGATCGAGTCGCCGCGTGCGTCACTGGCGCGCACAAGATGACATTTATCCGACGCAGTAGACGCCTGGACTTGAGATCGCGCAGCAGCACCTTGCCTATGCGCGAAAAAGATGAAGCGTTTTGCGATAGTACGAAAATCCAACAACTTCGTAACGTCAGCCTGCTCACACTGATTGAGCTCCCAACCGGCCCCCGATTTCATTTGTGCAACTCCAATTGCGCGTGAGTCCACGCAGCCTCTCGTCCAGGATCGGTGGGCAGTGAGTATTCGGGAAAGCTTTCGAGAAGCTGACGAGGCTACGGCCGGCACCGGATCGCATTCGCACCGGATCCCCTCTTCCTGGTGTCTCACGAATTTTTAGATGACTGCCGTTACCCGCCCTGTTCCGGAGTGATCGCTTGCGGGACATAGTCAGTGAGTTCCGTCATCATCCATGCGATGCCGGAGGCATGGTCGGCTTCCGCGGTCAGCACCGCTCGGCACGTCGCCTGCCCCACGGCCATAGCGGACCATCGTGGTCATTGAACGCGCCCGCTCGCGCCCCCTCCATGGACGCCTAATCGGAAATTTCAACGACTTAAAGACGGACAAGACGACCGAACTGGCTGGAAGTGGAGAGCTCTTGACACTCGATTCAGGACATCTACGTGAGCAGCCCCGAAACAGGAGGCTCTAGCCAAAGACGCGGCGATACGTCCCCTATCTGGTGCTGCTCTGCGCGCATCCCTGGCGGACGCACCGCGATCAGCCAAAAAGCCGAGCCTATCGGCAAGGCCGCACCTAATTGTCCAGTTCGCCCGCCGGGTTCGCAACACCATGCGTCTCGAGATCTTCGCCAGGTCCGTCCCAAAACCTGTCGCCGTTAACGTGCGCGGCGGCAGCTTTCAGCGGTCCCATCGAGGCGAAAACGCCACGGCAGCATCCGGGTTAACAGGATTATCGAGGCTTCGCGATTTAGGCGGCCGTGCGTTGCGTATTGAATTGTTTGCCGCAGAGTTGCGCTGGCGTTCATCGATCGAGACCGCTCGACACTCAAGCCTCCGCTCCAGATCCGCCAATCCTGCCTTACATTCGGCGACAACCGATTGGGCGCGAAGCAGCTTGACCTTGAGCTCGTCCTGTTGCCTGAGTATGTTCTCAATTTCCCAATCGTTCTGCATTAGCCTCATTGACCATCTGCAAGCCCCGATGCAAGGCCGACACCTAGCTTCAAGAGCGCAGGCTCTGCATGTCGCAGATGCCCCACCCCGAACCATGGGCTAATCCGATGCCAAACGATCGTCCTGAGGACGCCTTTACGCTGGCGTTCTTGCTGAGAACCACCATTCGTTGCGAGCCCCCAAGACAATCGGCTTCTGCCCGGCAAACCGGAGCGCGATCCCAAGATGGCAGAGTTCGCGAGGCAGGCGCCCGGTTTGGAAAGCGCATCGGGGGACCTCTGCCATCGATCAAGCGGGCATATTTCATCTCAATACTTCAACCGGATGCTGAACGAGCATCATAGTCACAGGTGGTTTCGTCCCATCTTCAAGCAACTGGCATGCCAATGCTGGTTGAGCGTTTTTATGAAGAAACGATGTCGGTTTGCCCGCAGCACGTAGTTGCGGGCGGTGCTGTTGTCGCGCTTGAAACAAATGACGTCCTGAGCGAGACAGCCAAAGCCGCAACCACGAGCGTCCGCGCGCATTTTCTAATGAAACTCTGGCAGGACTGGATCGAGTTCTTCCTGCTCGAGCGTCTTGGCTCCATCTTTCGCCAGGTACGCTGCCAGAGCTGCGATACCGGAGTCCGGTGGACATCGAGCGGGTGCGGATTTTTTGAACGGCACTTGTCCCAAACGCTCGGCAACTTCGACACTCATGAGGTGGGCACGGATCGGCCGGTCGACGGCGCGCTCGATGGTGTGGAAGATCCAGGTGCCGTCCGGATCGATGTCCGACCAATGAAAGATCGGCGTCTGTTCGGATACCAATCCTGCGATCGTCCGCAGCGCCTGCTGGGTGGCAAGCGAGGGGTACCCTCCGACATACATGGTCGTTCCTAATCGGCCGGGGTCCGCCTCGGCGATGTGCCGGTTGAAGCTTGCGAGATTTTCGATCGTTAGCACGTAGGCCGGCGGCTCCCGGAAGCGGACGCGATCTGCTTCCTTGGGAGTGATTCCGAGATACAGCGGAGAGATTCCGGAGAGGTCGGCTCCATCGAGGTCGATCTTGCCCGCGATCAGCAGCGGTGGCGCGAAGCGCTCAAGGCCGATTGCCCGGAGCGCCTCGCGTGGCCGCGCGCCGGGGGGAAACTCCAGGATGCCGCTCAGGAGCCGCACGACCGCGCCTTCGATCCGTTCGAGCGTTTTGCTGTGCCCCACCGTTCGTCTCGAGAAGGTCTTGTAGTCGACGCCAAGATGTTTGTTGGCCAGGATGGCCTGGGCGAGAACGAACGCGTCGCGCAGTGTCTCGACATCGGACGAAGCGAACCCGTGCCACGTTTTCCCCCGCCCCCATACCTCGGCGACTTGGGAAGCGCTGTTCTTCAGAGAGTCGTGCATCGCCGCCCCGGCGACAAGCCGCACAGCGGCATCCTCCGCGATGCGCGACGCGGGGGTACGGCGGAGATATCGGTATAGGATCTCCGCCGAGGCCAGCCGCACATGTGCCACTTGGTCGCGCATGGGGCCCCGCCCCCAACCAAGGGAGACCGCGCCGGCGCTTTCGGCTTCCCTGATCTGTTTCAGGAAGGCGTCCGCCGCGACTACTGATGGGAAAGCGGGGTAGTCCGGGTGGGCGATCGGGCTTGCGGCCCCCGCCTCGAAGCGGTTGAGCAGGTCGTTCAGCAGGCCGATCGCATCCGTGAAACGCCGAGCCATGGCTACTCGGCGGCCAGACGGGTGGCGAGCTCATCTTCGGACATCAGGTCCGGATCGATGGCCATCAGCTCGCGCTTGGCCTTCTCTTTCAGTTCCACCACAGTGGCCCTGGACTGCTCGCCGATGCGGTCCACCTCCACGATGGTGTCCATGTGCTCGAGCACGGCGACGCGCTTCTCGAACGGCGCCGCGATCACGAACTGCAGGCCGAGGTTTTTGTAAAAGCTCATCATCTGCCGCTGGTTCTTGCCGTCCATCTTGGAGAAGGCCTCATCGAACATGGCGAGCGCGAAACCGGCGGGCTTGCCGGCACGACGCTCCGCGCTGCCGTAGACGGCGGCCAGCGAAGCGCCGATGGCAACGTAGATAGGCACCTGTTGTTCGGCGCCAGACCCGGTGCCGCGCCGCTGCTCCCAGCGGGTCGAGCGGCCGGTGGCAACATCCTCCATGTGGATCTCGAAGGTGTAGAAGTTGCGGTAGTCCTCGAACTGGGTGAAATCCTTGTCGGGGTCCTCGAGCAGCGCCTCGAGTGCGACGATCGTATCCTTGTGCGGGAAGTCATCGGGCACGTCGCCCCGGAACAGTATATCGAGCGCCTCCGGAGAGGTTTTGGCGATCTCGATGATCTTCAGGATGGGCTGGAATTCCACCATCTGGGTGCGATGGAATGAATATCGCTCGTTATGGAACGGATGTGCGTAGAGGCTACGGTTCAACGATTGCAGCTCCCGCTCCATCTTTCCGATCCGGGCCGTGAGCGCGTTGATGAACTCGCCGCGCAGCAGGGTAGAGGCCTTTTCCGCCGCATCCCGCGCCTGCCTTTCGTACTGGCGCAGCTCATTGGATTCGATATCCGAGATCAGCCGCTCCATCCATGGCTTCACCTCCCGCAGCGGCTCGCTTTCCGCACCGACCTGCGAACTCATCCCGAACTGGTCGAAGTAATCGTAAAGAAGCTCGCGGACCCGTCGCTCGATCCGGGCGCGCTCGTTGTCGGACACATTCGCATCCTTCAAGGCCTTCTCGGCGATGGCCCGGTGTTTCTCAGCGAAGCCCTTTTGGGCTGCGGCATCGAGGCGGTCGCGGTAGACGGCCCTGCCTTTCGCGGTGGAGTAGAGTGGGAAGAACTTGCGGTATATCGACCGGGCGACCCTGAGGTTGAGTTCGGAGCCGGGCACGTTCTCGCCCTCTCCGAGCCTCCTCTCCGCCGACCTGACCTCGCCGTCATGCTCGCCGAACGCCTTCTGCTGTGCCTTTCTCTCCTCCAGCCTCTTCTCCTTCAGCTTTTGCTGCGCCCTCTTTTTGTCGCGAAGCCCGCCGTCCCCCGCGCCGTCGAGGGCATCGAGCCTGGCCTGAGCTTCAGCGACCTCAGTCTGCGCGGCCGCGAAGGCGGCCGCGCAAGCCCCCAGATCATTACGTCCCTCGCAGATGTTCTTCAGAGCGGCAAAAGCCTGCTCCGCGGCATGGGCCTCCTTCCCCTTGTCGATCAGGATCCGACCCAGCTCCTCGGCCTGATCCTGCAGGGATCGCAGGGCGTTCGCCTGGGCTGCCTTTCCGATCTTATACTGCGAGGATTCGATCCAGCGATGGCTCCGGACGAGTCCGTCGTCGTAGAGGCCGTCCTTCATAATCGCCCGGCCGGGCCTGTTGAACTGGTCGAGCGTGTCGGCGAGACGGACGTTGCCGTAGCGGCGCATGATGAAGGCCATCGCGTCCGGATCCTGGCTCCGGAAGATCGAGGGGAAAGTGCCGCGCTCCGGCTTGGCCCTGAACTGCTCGAGCTTGTTTAGGCTCACGAGCGATGCATGGCGAAACTCGCGGCGACCTTCCTTGAAGATTGACGTGGCGGCGCTGATATCCGCTCTGTCCACGAACACGGCTTCCCGGTCGCGACCGAGGAGCGCCTCGGCGGCTCCTACCCACTCGGGTTCGGCGACTTCGATGATGTCGCAGAGTACGCGCGGGACCATTCCACCCTGCCGCAGCCTGCGGCAGAGGAGTTCAGTGTCGTCGCCGAGATAGGCGCGCGCCCCTCCGGCGGCGTGCTGTCGGATCCGTTCGAGCACCTCGTCGCGCCTGCCGCGGAGGCCGGAAAGCTCCGCGATGATCCTTTGACGCGCTTCGTCGATCTTCGGCAGCCATTTGGCGCCGCTTGCCGCGAAGGACTTCTCGGCCGCGGTGACCTCGTCGGAGACGCCCCCGATGTCGGCCCCGGCGGTGGCGGTCAGAAGACGCTCAAGCGCAGGAACGAAGTCCTCGAAACCGTCCGCGCACATCGCGCGTAGCGGCTCCAGGCGACGGATGTTCTCCATGCGAGCCTTGAAGTCCGCCGAGGCGCGGTGCGCCGCCTGCCCGGCCACATCGGCGGTCTGCTGCAGGGACTTTCTGCCGGTCTTGGCATCGTGCTCGGCGATCGCGGCCGTGAGACGTTCGATCTCCTTATCGATGGCCTTGACGTCGTCGTCGATGAATTCGAGTTCTTTTGCTGCGGCGTCCCGGCGCGCCATCTCGGTACGCCGCTTGGTCTTGAAGTCCAGGTTTGTCGCGCGCGCCGCGAGCCAAGTCGCGCGTTTTGCGACCCATTCCTCCCTGAACTTGGTCTCGAGCGCCTCTTCAAGCGCGGCGAGGACGCCCCGAAGCGCCCTTAGGGCTTCGAGCCTGAGGCGCATTTTCCGGATGGTCTCGCTGATGTTGCGGTATGTCTGGATCGACTCGCGCAGCTCCTTGATGCCGATCGGACTGTCCTCGAGGATGTAGTTCCGCACGAACTGCGTCGCCGTCTGGTTGTGATCGAGCGTCATCGCGTTGACGATTGATTTCTGCAGGGCGCTGGCGTTCTGTTCGCCAAAGGACGAATGCGGCAGAAGATGGCGCATGTACTCGCGGACATAGTCGCTCGCCCGGTCGCGATGATTGACGAAGTTGCCTTCGCCGACCGCTGCGACGATCCGGGCGCGCACGTCCTCCCACTGCGCCGGGAATTGCGACTTTCCTCGCTGCTCGATGAAGTCCTTGGAGCTCAGAACGGTCCCGACGGCGACGAAGAGTGCCAGCACGGTCTCCCTGCTGTCGGACTTGCGCGCCTCGAGCGCCATGCCGATCGTGACCGGTGACCGGGCGCCTTCCGTGTCTTCGAAACCGAGCGCGATGTAGGTGCGCGCCTCGTCGCGCCGGCGCTGATCTTCGCCGAGCGTCCCAAGGCAGTAATCGACGACGCTGCGCTTCGAGCCGCTGCGCGATTTTCCGCTATCGCCGGCGACCGCGTTCAGTGCGCAAGAACCGCCGGCTCCCGCCGGTGAGAACGACCTGTGCCATGTCGAGGATTGTGGATTTGCCGGACCGGTTCTCGCCCAGGACCCCGACGTGTCCCCTCACGTCGATGTCGGCGACGTCGAATAGGTGCCAGTTCACCATCGTCAGGTGGCGTAGCTCCATCATGCCTCGTCTCCTGCGGGCTGCGGAAACCGCGCCTCCTCGCTACGGACGTAGCGCTCGAGCCGTTGGAGGGCATCGCCGCCACTGATCAGCTTAATCATCGGACGGATCCTGATCTCGCAGTCCTGCTGCTCGTCGTCAAAATCACCGATCTCGACCAAACTGCGTTGGGCGACCTCGCGCAGGATGTCCCGGAACCGGGCAGCCGAGATCGCGCCACCGCCGCCGTGTTGCGCCATCTCGCGGTAGCGATCGAACAGGTCGTTCAAAGTGGCCACTACGACGGCCCGGTCCTCGACTGCTCCGACGTTCACCTCCTGCTGCCAGTATGCCGCCAGCACCAGCATGACGATGGTTTCGTCGAGCTTCATCCGGGGCAGCGGCACGTCCTCGTCCATGGCGACGATGCCGGCCCACTGCGCCTCCGGATCGCGGTGGACGCGGTATCCGCAACTATCGAAGAAGCCGTCGACCACGTCGCGGAAGCGGCCGTCCATGATCGTGTTGTAGACTGTCCCGGTCCGGGGGTCTCCCGCGAACACGAACTGCCGCCGTAGCAGGAAGTGCTGCGCTTTGCGGAGGTCGGCTGCCTTTTCCGCGCCGAAGGAGCGCTCGACGTTTTCGAACTCACTGAGCATGAGCCGCCCTCGCCTTCCGGAGTGCGCCCGATCGCTTGACCAGGAAGTTGGCGCAACGGAGCCATTCGCTGTCGTGTGGGGGCGTGTCGGGGCACGGTTCGAGTTCGAACCCGGCCGCGACCTGCGCCGGAACCTCGCCTGTCAGCGCATATCGGCGGGCGCAATCGAAGGCGAGAAAGTCGTCCACGGTATCGATTTCCATGAAGCGGGCTTCCCTGGTCGCGAATGGCGGCACCTGGCCCTCGAGGAATCGTCTGACATCCTCGGGGCGGGGCGCGATGCGAGCGATGTACTCGAGGCGGAGCTTCTTGCGCAGTTCATACAACGGATCCGACGGCGGCTCGGCGAGCTCCCTTGCTTCGACGGGACGGCGCGGCTGCCTGGCCGGCGCCTGATGGTGCTCCGACCAGGGCGACCGCAGCGGCTCGATGCTCCATTCGATTGTCGCCTTGTGGTGCCTGCCGTCGCGCAGTAAGGCATCCAGGCGCCGCACCAGGTCGCCGGCCCGGCCGACGAGTCCCTGCCCGCCCCGCTCGGCGTACTTAATGGTGTTGCGGACCCGGGCTTCGAGCTGCCTGCGGAAGGCCTCGATCCTGTCGAACATCTCCCCGATCTGATCGAAGATGCTTTCGATAGCCAGCAGGTCGTCGGCCGCGGCCATTCGACCGTCCTCGATGTCGGCTGCCATGCTGGAAGCTATGTACTCCTCGGCGAGGACCTGCATGGTTTCCGGGCTGTAGGAGATCCTCCGCGCGAGATCGACGATGGCGTCGCGGAAGCGGTATGGATGGTTGACGGTGAGGATGGACTCGAAATCCTTCAGCAGGAGCTGTTCGATGAACTCCTCGAAAAAGGCTTCGAGCCGGGTAGCGACTGTTTTCGACTCCATGACGGTCCGTCGGACGCGCTTCAGGTCGGCCAGAATGGCCCGCAGACTCTTAGTGAACTGGTCGGCCTGATTGCGCGCCTCGCGGACGGCGAGCGCGGCTTCGCGCTGCTTGCGGTCGGTGATCTCAGGCCTCAGTTTTTCGACGGCCTCCAGGTTGAGGCGGATTTGCACGATCAAGCCGCCGAATCGCTGCGAGAGATCCTTGTTGAGGCTCGCGAGCCGTTGCAGCACGAGCAGCGGTCCCATAGCCATGTCCACAGTGACGCGAAGCCCGTATTCCTCCTCTTCAAGCCATCCCCAGACGAGCAGCCGGGCGTATAGTTGTCGGGCAAGACCGAGCGCCTTGTCGCCCTTCTCGGAAGCGAGCGCGACGTCGGCCTTCCGGATCCGGCGGCGTCTCGCGGAGATCATTTCCGGCAGGCTGCCGAAATCATCGCCCTCGTTCCAGAGGACGGGGTTGGCGCGCATGACGTCGTAGATGGCGTGGACCACCTGCTGCGGCGTCGGGAACGACGGCGCGCCTGAAAAGAAGCGTTCGTGCAGATCCGGCAGACACGCTGCGTACAGGTGCTTGTGATCGCGCGAAAAAGCTAAAAAGGCGTCGTCATGCAAATGGCGGAACAAGGTCAATGACGCGGCTCCTGGGCCCGACCTCATCCTGAGTTGGCGGCGCTAAATGCACGGCCTGCCGGGCAAAATGTTAGTGAGAGTGGGTCTTGAAAACACAACCGGAAGATCAGTTCTTAGTATGTTCTAATATAGCTTTCCAGCTCAATCGCTGTCGAGACTCCAAAGGTCCGATCGGAGCTAGTGTCCGGTCTCAGATCGGGAACAATCCGGCCTCAAGTCATTGAATTTGTTGTTGTTACTATTGCGGCAAAATGGATACAAGGAGTTGCTTGGCACGATAGTGATACGAACGTTCGACATGTCGAGGAGGCTCTCTCGCCCACCGGCAGATTCGAGCCCAGCTCTACATCGATCATCAGCTTTAGCTTTTTAGTAATTTCAATAAGAGCGGCAGTGGGATCGCGGGGTTTCATACGCAATTGCGTATTATGCCTAGTATACGCGAAAGCGTATGATCCGTAGATATTCGCGGTCGCGTATATTGACAAATTATACGCGTTTGCGTATCATGCCTTTATGGATACGATTGCCCGCACCCCCCAGCAAATCGGCGCCGGGATCAGGCGCTACCGGCGGCAGAAGAAGCTCACCCAGGGGGACCTCGGTGAGAAGATGCATGCGCGTCAAGCGACGGTCTCGAAGCTGGAGGCCGGTGAACCTGCAACGCAGCTGCGCATCTTGATGGATGCGCTGGCCGCGCTCGACCTCGAGCTGGTCATCCGGCCGCGCACCAAATTGACGGCTGAAGCGATTGAGGATCTGTTCTGATGGCGCGTCGCCCTGCCCGTGCGCCGCTCAACGTCTACCTCAACGCACGGCTGGTCGGGCGGCTGCGGCGCGAGAGCAGTGGCGCAATCGATTTCCAGTATGACAAGCAGTGGCTCGCGTGGGAAAATGCCATCCCCGTTTCCGTGTCGCTGCCATTGCGGGAGGATCGTTATATCGGCGATCCCGTCGTCGCTGTTTTTGACAATCTTCTGCCCGATAATGACGACATCCGCCGACGCGTCGCCGAACGCGCGCATGCTGATGGCGCCGATGCTTACAGCCTGCTCTCCGCCATCGGCCGCGATTGCATCGGGGCGCTGCAATTCCTTCCCGACAGTGCCGCACCCGGGGGCGCCGGCGCCATTGATGGCCGCGCCGCTAGCGATCAGGAGATCGCCGCCATTCTCGGCAACCTTGCCAGCAATCCGCTCGGCATCGGCCCCGACCAGGACTTCCGCATTTCTCTCGCGGGCGCGCAGGAAAAGACAGCGCTGCTTTACTGGAAAGACAAGTGGCACGTGCCTCATGGCACGACCGCAACTACGCACATTATCAAGCCGCAGATCGGGAAGTTGCCGAACGGAATCGACCTGACCGGCAGCGTTGAAAACGAGCATCTGTGCCTTGAGCTGGTTGCGGCACTCGGCTTGCCTGTCGCCAAATCAAGCATCATCGATTTCGCCGGGCGCCGCGTGCTCGCAGTTGAGCGGTTCGATCGCATCTGGACGCGCGACGGCCGCCTGTTGCGGCTGCCGCAGGAAGACTGCTGCCAGGCGCTGTCCGTTCCACCCGCGCGAAAGTATGAATCCGATGGCGGACCCGGCATCCGCAAAATCTCGGATTTCCTCAAGGGCAGCGATACGCCTGAGGACGACCAGGCCATTTTCTTCAAGGCGCAGATCGTGTTCTGGCTGCTTGCCGCCACCGATGGCCACGCGAAGAATTTTAGCATTCATTTGGCGCCGGGCGGTCGTTTTCATCTTGCACCGCTTTACGACATCATTTCGACCCAACCGAGCTTGGACGCTGGACAGATCAGCCAAAACCAAATGAAGCTGGCCATGGCGATCGGCAGCAACCGGCATTACATCGTCCACACGGTTCTCGGCCGACATTTCGTGCAGACTGCGAAAAGCTGCGGTCTACCCGACAAAACAGTCAAGGTTGTCATCCAGCAGCTCGGCGATACAGCCGCAAAGGCCATAGATCAGGTGCTGAATGCGCTTCCAAAAGGATTTCCGGAGAAGATGGCCATATCGATTGCTGATGGCGCAAAGCGCCGTGTGAATTCGCTGGCTGTGCTCAAGAGTAGTGAATGATCGCCGGTTTGCGCAAGCGTACGATGACCTCCGTGAACGGTGGCAGGAAGACCGGATCTACCAAACCAAACCTGGAAGCTGCCTACCAGAGGAGCAGCAGCGCGATCAGCAACAGGGAGCGTTGCCCGAAAGCAGCCAACCAGCGGCTCAAGAAACGGGCCCGGTTCAAGAACGGCGATTGCCGCTCTCCTTCGACGGCGAGCGGCCCGCGCCGTCCGTATGCAAGCTCCAACAGCGACTGCGTTTCCAAACTAGTACCCACTTTTCTTGGAACGTGAGTCGTGATTCAAGGTCGGGATGATACCCGAAGCAAGAGAAGTCCACCTTTCGAGGAAAGATCGCAAGGTGCTTGAGGCGTGCTGTCGCTCACCGGTGACGTTGCAGCGCGATTTGAAGCGGGCGCGGATAGTTCTGTTGGCGGCGGATGGGCGCAGCACCCGGTCGATCGCCAAGGAAGTTGGGGTCCAGCCGCGGATTGTCAGCCTTTGGCGGCATCGCTATGCCGACCATGGCCTTGAAGGGCTGCAAGACAAGCCGCGGCCTGGCAAGCAGCCGATCTATACGAAGACGACCGACAAGCGGATTCTGAAGCTGCTGGATAAGCCGCCACCGCAAGGGTTTGCGCGCTGGACCGGCCCCCTGCTGGCCGAGGCGCTGGGCGATGTCGATGTCCAATATGTCTGGCGGTTCCTGCGCAGCCACAAGATTGACCTGGTGGCTCGCAAGTCCTGGTGCGAGAGCAACGACCCGAACTTTACGGCCAAAGCCGCCGATGTTGTCGGCCTCTATGTCGCGCCGCCGGCGAAGGCCATTGTGCTGTGCGTGGACGAGAAGCCCTCGATCCAGGCTTTGGAGCGAGCGCAGGGTTATCTGAAGTTGCCCAATGGCCGCGCCTTGACCGGCCAAAGCCACGATTACAAGCGGCATGGCACCACAACATTGTTTGCGGCGCTCGAAGTCGCCACCGGAAAGATCATCGCGACCCATTCAAAACGCCGGCGCCGCGTCGAGTTTCTCGATTTCATGAACAGCGTCACCGCGGCTTTTCCGAACCGCAAGCTTCACGTCATCCTCGACAACCTCAACACCCATAAAAAGAACGAGGACTGGCTCAAGGCCCACCCCAACGTGCAATTTCATTTCACGCCGACAAGTGCGTCATGGCTCAATCAGGTCGAAGTATGGTTTTCCATCTTGCAGGGGCAGTCGCTCAGCGGCACCTCCTTCACGAGCCTCAAGCAGCTTCAGGAACACATCGATGCCTACGTCAACGCATACAACGACAGAGCCGAGCCCTTCGTCTGGACCAAGAAAAAGGTCCGTCAACGCCGTTTCAAAGGCCGCCGTATCACTCAGCTCTGATTCCGGGTACTAGGTGTTTAGTCCCGGCATTTGCTGGAGCGGATTAAGTTTGAATCGTTCTGGCTGGGAAGTCCAGCATTTGCAGATGTATTCGTAGGGCGTGAGGCCCTTCAGGGTCTTCAGCCGGCGAGCGAAGTTGTAGGCGCGGACGAAGTCGGCGAGGTGGCTGCGCAACTCGTCATGCGTGTCGTAGTGGAAGCGCTTGACTGTGGCCTCCTTGATGGTGCGGTTCATCCGCTCGACCTGGCCGTTGGTCCAGGGATGCTTAGGCTTGGTCAGGCAACGATCGATATCATTGCGGGCGCAGGCCACCTCGAAGGCATGAGCCCAAAATGGTTGCTTTCGTTCGATCATGGCTTTGATATCGGCCACAGTCCAACTCCCACCGCTTGGGTCGGTGAGTGGGTGCCGTTGTCCGTCAGAACGGTGTGGATCTTGTAAGGGACTGCCTTGATCAAGTTCCGCAAGAAGTCGGCTGTGACACTCGTGGCTTTTCGTGCAACTCGGTGAAGGCGCATCGATCGATTGCGACGAAGAGATAAAGCCCTCCCATCGCGGTGCGAACCTCGGCGATGTCGATGTGGAAGTATCCGAGATAGCTTTTGAACTTGCGCCTTACGCCCTTGCCATCCTCCACGTCGGAAGCCGTGAGATGCCATGGCGCTGAAGACAGCGATAAAGCGATGAGCGTGTCAGATGCGGGATTGTCGCCTGGAGAGCATAGAGGCAGTCATAGTCATCCAGCGGCAGCAGCGCATGCTTGCAAAAGGCGACGATGATGGCCTCCTTCTCAAGCGACAAACTGGTGGATTTTGGCTCTCTCGGGCCGGTCGGAAGATCGGCCACCGAACCGCGCTTCTTCCATTTTGCGACGGTCTTCGGATTGATCCATAACGCTTGGACAGCGCCCCAGGCTCTCTTGACTATTTTGTATTGTTCGACGGATTGCCTCCGTCGTTGTGGCGCAGCCGTGAAGAACCTGCTCCGTTTGGATACTGTCAACGAAAACCTCGTCCCGCGTAGCGGGCCGATTGTCAGTTCGGCAACAAAGTGTCACCAAGTGGACGATACGCAGGGTCAGAAAAACGAAAAATCAGCAATCTTCAATTCGGCACGCCTCTTGCCCTGTTAACGGCGTCGGCACCAATCGCTTGTGAGCCCGAGATGGATGATTTGGCGACTTTGAGCAAAGGCACGGAGACTGGCTGTGTCGCGAACTGACGTAGAGCGATTCGTCAACGATCTGGGGAACGACGGTGGTCTGCTTGAACGCGTAAAACCAATTGCTACCGGCCTTGCATCGATTGTCGCGATCGGAAAGAGCCTCGGCTACAGCTTCACACCTGATGAAGCTAAAAGTTGCATTCGAGCTCGACAGAAGTTGACGACTAAACCGCTCGCCGGTGGCACTTTTAATTCGAGTGATACGATCTCGACCGGCGCTGTTCAGGCCCTTGCAGAGGTGGCCACGAGCGGCGCGCAAGCCGCGGAAGCGGCCTCTGACCACGCCACAGCAGTTGAGCCCGTTGCAGTTGTTGTGGTTGTTATTGTAGCGGTCGTGGCCGAGGTCTGACATGCCTTCGCTCTGACCGCATCGGGTGGTTGCTCGAGGAGGCGATGAAGTGCGATGAAAACATGAAGTAAGCTTCGTCAATGACACACGCTGCCGCCGAGCACTACCGACAGATTTTTGACCGACGTACCCCGGAGCAACTGCGCACGCTATCGCACCTCAAACGCTTCATGGAGCGGTTAGTCGGTGACGTGGAGTTCCGCAGGGCGCTTGCGGAGGCAATCGCCACCCCTCGAGCGGTAACAGAGCGGTACGGCATCAAAGTGGATCCAATGGAGGTTCTGCCGCTCTGGCGCGGTGGCTACCAACAATTCCGCTTCAAGCCGGAGTCTGCGCCGTGGCCGCTGGCTGTGATGTGGGATGAGTATCTCCGCGAGATGATGCGTCATCGCGACCTCTTGCGCGACGAAGGCGAGATGTCGACGATCAATCCTCGCTTTCATGCTTGGCGCGAGCGGCAAATCCGGCGCTGCAATGACCAATTGGGCGTGTCGGCGGCGTCGCTCACCCACCCATAATCGCTTTCGAGCTAAGCGAAGGCTGCAGCGTCGGTTGTTGGTTCTGTGGCCTCTCGGCCGAGAGCTTCACAGGGTATTACGACTATAGCAAAGAGCATGCAGCGCTTTGGCGGGGCGTGGTTGGTGTCGCGAGCGAAATGTTTGGTTCGGCAGTCCGCACGGGCTTCTGCTACTGGGCCACGGATCCTATGGACAACCCACACTACCATCGCTTTCTGTTCGACTACTATCAGATTACGGGCACGTTACCGCAAACAACAACGGCAGCCCCACTCAAGGATCCGGCACTCACCAGGCACGTGCTCGGGCTCTTCAATCTATATCGTACGACGACGAATCGTTTCTCCGTGCTGAGCAGGGCACATCTTAATCAGATTCACACGGCGTTTTCGCCCGAGGAGTTGCTAGGAGTCGAACTCATCCTGCAGGGCAAGGAGGCGCTGACGGCAAAGGCCATGGCCGGGCGCGCGCGCGAGCGGAAGGAGAAGCTCAGGGGCGCTAAAAAGGACGCTGCAATCGCCTTTCTGGAACGCAATCACACGACGATCGCCTGTGTTTCCGGCTTCCTCGTAAATATGCGACAGGGGCGTTTCGACTGGTGACGCCGGTGCCGGGTAGCGACCGCTGGCCTCTCGGGTACCGCATCCTGGGCGAACGCTTCTTCAGCACGCCTGGTGTGCAGTTGCCGTCCGCGATCAAAGGGCCAACGGAAATCGGGGCGATGTCGTCGAGCACGCGGTGTTCCATGTTGCGTGAGCGAAGATGAAAGCACCGGTTCCCCGCCTTGTATTGCAGGTCCCTGCGGAAGCGGATCGGCAGGTCATGGGCTGGGCTCTCGAGCATATGCTGTTCGATCATGCTCTGCAGCCCGCCCCGGAAAGCGTCGTCCAGTCACCGGTCTGCCAGATGAAGCAGTCGTCGAGGTCTTCTTCGATCAGCCCGGTCATGTACAAACGTCGGAGCTGGTTATTCGGGTCGCAGCTGACGGAACAACCCTCCTTGGGGTCGCCGACTTGCTCGATCAGTTGCGAAGGAGTCAAACACGCGTCCTCCCATACGGGTGCAGATTGTGCCGATTCGCATTGAGGCACTACTTAGCCTCAAGCAACGGCAGCATCCCACCATCCAGCAGTGCTGAGCGCGATGTCAAGCCGCTCCGCATCCACGGTCCGTGGCTTCGTGCGTGCACAACCGGCGTGACAAAAGAAGACCAGCGGGGTTCCGCGCTTGCGGCTTCGAGCCAAGCCCTCATTTCCGGGCATCAGCGGTGCACGACTGGGACGCACGCGGTTAAGTCAAGAATGGCTTGCCCCGCCCAGTGGTCAATCAAATGGTTCTGCCAGACGACGGTGCCGCTGGTTCCGGAGAGGTCGTGGCTTTTCGTGGCGCGCCACTGCAACTTGCACTGGCGGTGATCCCTGCTAGCGGACGACGACGCGCCTGAAACTTTGATAGGCCCATGTGAATGACGACGTCAGTCCGTTCATCGATGATGAAAAACAGCGAGTCGCAGTCGAGGGTGGCGCCGCTAAATACCAAGAGCGGAGCCGCGTGTAGGCAATTATTCACCGCTCGGCTCCAGCACTCTCTGCTTGTTCATGCCGTCCAGTCGCCCGGCAACGAACGTGACGCGGAAATCGTGGCTCGAAGCGGGCTGCCCACTAGCCGAATTAGCGACTTCATGTTCACGGCTCCAGTCAGGAGTCGCGCAGGAATTCACTTTGCCGTCCGGCGCATGAGACTATGGCAGGGCGAACGCACCTGTGCGCACATCATGAATAACGTGGAATGATTATGAGTATCTATGTGCCAATCGTCCTAGTCAACATGCCTGTGTCGGCAGTCGAAAGGCCGTCGCTAGCGCTTGGTCTGCTGAAATCAGCGCTGACCCAGGCTGGACTGCAATCCACCATAGCATATGCCAACATCTGGTTTCTAGAATACATAGGCATCGCCGACTATGGACCTCTTGAGAATTGCCCGCCAGAGGAGGCACTGGTTGATTGGCTGTTCGCGGGCATTGCTTTTCCCGACTTCGAACCCGAACAAAACGCCTTCCTCGACCTCTATTTCGAGCGCAACCCGATACACGCAGGCAAAGGTATGGCCGAGCGTCGCGCGAATTTCCTTAGGCTGCGCTCGCTCATCGGCGGGTTTATCGACTGGACGGCTGACAAGATATTGGCGAAGCGGCCGGCTATGGTCGGGTGCAGCTCGACCTTCACCCAGCATGTCCCCTCGCTCGCGTTGCTGCGCCGGCTGAGCGAGCGCTCACTTGATCTTGTCACCCTCATGGGTGGAGCGAACTGCGAGTCGGTAATGGGGCGCAGCACTCACGCGCGTTTCCCATGGGTCGACTATGTCGTGTCGGGCGAGGCCGACGCACTGATCGGCCCGCTGTGTTGGGACATCCTAAATCGCGGCAGAGACATCCCGCCTGCTGACCTGCCATTTGGCGTTTTCGGCCCGACGCATCGCGAGGCCGGCTATCCCGCGGCGTCGACGCGCGACTTAGTGCCCCGCGCCGTGATCGAGAACATGCGTGACCTGCCGCTGCCGGATTTCTCGGACTATTTTGCGGAGGTCGAGGCATCGCTCTACGCCGACCGCATCCATGCTGGGCTGCCGATGGAGTTCTCTCGCGGCTGCTGGTGGGGCGAGCGCAGTCATTGCCTGTTTTGCGGGCTGAACGGCGGATCGATGACCTACCGCCAGAAGCCCGCGGGGCAGGCCGCAGCGGAGATGATTGAGATGTCGGCGCGCTACGGCTCGTCGCGCATCGAAGCTGTGGACAATATTATGGCCATTGACTACCTTGAAAAGGCGCTGCCTCACCTCACCGCGCTACCCGAGAAGCTCGCGATCTTCTTTGAGGTCAAAGCCAACCTGAAGCGCCACGAAGTGGAGAAGCTGGCTGCCGCCGGCGTCCGCTGGATTCAACCGGGTATTGAGAGCCTGGATACTCGTGTTTTGAAGCTGATGCGCAAAGGAACGACCTCAGCGCACAATGTTCAGCTGTTGAAGTGGTGCCGTCAGTACGGCGTGCGGGTCAGTTGGAGTTTATTGTGGGGCTTTCCCGGCGAGAGTGATGCATGGTATGCGGAAATGGCCTCTTGGTTGCCGTTGCTGCATCATCTGCAGCCGGGACCTGCGGTACGCTTGCGATACCAGCGCTACAGCCCCTATCATTACACAGCTGAGAAACATGGACTGAAGCTGCTCCCGGCCGCCCCCTATCGCTACGTGTATCCGCTGTCGGAGCGCGATCTCTCGGAACAGGTATACTACTTCGAAGACAGCGAAGACCACGATGTCGGCGGCCATTTCACAGCGCGCGACGAAAACCGCCCGGGGCTAAATGCCGTCGCCAAGGGCATCGATGCCTGGCTGAAAGCCTGGAGCGTTCCGACTTTCTCTATGCTGTCGATGCAGGACAACGGCGACGAAATCATAGTCGAGGACACGCGAGCCATAGCAGTCGAGCGCGAACACCGCGTCAGAGGACTCGAGCGAGAAATTCTTCTGGCCGCGGACGAAGGCTCGCCTGAAACCCGCCTGCGCGATCGGCCGGGCGCGGCGAATGTAATGCAGGGCGAGATTGATGAGGCGATAGCTAACATGATCGCCCGCAAACTGATCGTACGGCTTGACGCGCGGCTGGTTGGGCTCGCGTTACGGCATCCATATACGCCAATCCTTCCCCTGACTGCGTTCCCTGGTGGCTATCTCGACCGACGCTCCACGCCAGTGGCCCTCCCGCGCGAATAGGAAAACTGCGGTGTGCACTTCGCAGGGCCACACCCTTCGCCTGTCTCCTTTGCTTGGCGCTCGCGCCAGTCTTGTCGTTTTGTTCGCCCGCGTCGTCGAGCACAATCAACGGCGTCGAGCCCAAAGCTCCAACATATATGGTTTGAGATATTTGGCCGAAGCGGCGGCGATAATCGCGCCAACCCTAGTGGAGCCGATGAAGTTTATGCGGCGTACGGTGGGATGGGCAATGATCGCCCCAACGACGGGGCCAGCATCGGCGCTCGCATTCGCGAGGAAGTTGACCACTCCGGCGGGACGGCCCGCCGCTCTCCGTCACGGTGTCCGAAAGAAATCCCCAGACTAAACCCCAGACTAAACGGAAATTTTAGTCTGGGGCCGCTCCGGGTCAATCTCAAAACCAATCTTATTTGAAGGAGTTAACTGGCGCGCCACTCCGAATAAAACCACGAACTCTTATGTAATTGAGATCAATATGTAATTCAGCCATACGTCTGTTGGCCCGCCGCTCTAGGATTGAGCGTTTCAAATCGTGAGGCCTACGCTCGGCTGCGCTGATCATCCGAGGGACCAGAATTCGTTTTGCTCCCTCACACGGGATATTGTGGGGCTCCGGCACATCCCCGCTGCGCATCGGAGCGGTATCCAGGTCGACCAGCACCTCCCCCGATGTCACCGCCGTCGGTCTCTGTTCGCCATCGAAAAGCGCCTATCAGGCACACGCACCTGGATCGGTCTTACGTCTTGATAGAGGTCCCAAACATGAGCGCCGAAAAGACCGACGCTCGCCAAAGCAAGCGAGATCACGATCATAACTGCCTCCTCTTATTGTTAATCTGGTGAGTAGCAGAGGAGGCCGGTTTTCGAAATTTCGGTCGTTTGCTTAAGTGATTTCCCGGAGGAGAGGTCACTCAGGCGGAGGGGGCTAACTGTTCTACGCGCCTGCCGCGCCAAGAGCGCGCGGCCGCAAAAGGGAAGTTCCACTCATCTCTACCGGCCTTGGCAAGCCCATCAGCTCCAAGATCGTGGGCTCGATATCCGCAAGCCGCCCTTGCGCCAGCGATGCGTCGCCAGCGCCCGCCAGCAGGACAGGCACAGGATTTGTCGTGGGAGGTATGGGGGGCCACCAGTTTCTATCGCCCTCTGACCGTCACGCTCGGAACTGAGGGCGGCAGCGCCGCGCTCAGGCGCGAAATATCCCCAATTGCAGACCGCGGCGGGGTGTCACGGGGTCGTAATCACATGCAAGACTGCAGACACACCGGCCTCAGTGAGTATCATCGCGAGCCGCGTGATCCTGATGCGAGTGCACGCCCCCTGGTGAGACCAAGCCCAAGAGGTGGCAGGTACCGCCGGTCTGCCGCAGCCGGTCTCAGGCCGATGAGGGCAGCCGTATGCTTGATCTCGCCGTCGGCAATCGCCGCGCTGATGCGCGGCAGGTCCTGCATCACGAGCGACCGGCGCCAATGTTGAGATGCCTGACCTCAGAATTACCCATTTGCCCTTTCGGCAGCCCGACATCCTGGCCCGACGTTCGCAGGAGGGCATGCGGGCAGCTGCCCCATAGAAGGTTGGAATTGGGAGTTCGCGCCTGACGAACGGCATTGTCAGCGATCTCGTCTCGCCAACCCCAGCCGTCCAAAACGACCAGCATCACGGATCGGCGCTTGTCCATCTCTTGAGCCCTCTCGCTTACACGACGGGACCGATCGAAAGGAGATGAGATACTATCTGTCGGCGTGTCGCTAACCTGCGACACCGTCTCGATCCCCTGTGAGCATGCCCCGATCTCATTTCTTGACCGCGAGAGCGTAAAGGTAGGCAAGGATCGCGTGTACGTCTTCGTCGGAGAATTCGATCTGTGGCATTTCCCTGTGCTTGGAAACCATGCCCTCCGAGAGCTCTGCTTGCAGCTCGCGTGGATTGAACCGGGCGTAGACGTCGCGCATCGGCGGAGCTTCCTTGAGCGGGCTTTCGCCAACGGCTTCGATCACGTGGCAACGGGCGCATTTCTCTTGAAGGACCATCTTGCCTTGCTTAGCTGCCTTGCTGAGGTCGGCGGCCTCGATCTCCACCGGCAAGCCCAGGAGCAATCCGATGCTGAGGCTCCGAGCCACGAAACGCGCTGCCATTTGTCTGTACCTTCCTAGGACCGAATTAGCGGACCGCGCTGACAAGACGCCGACTGGGCGATCAAATAGTCCTAGCTTCATCGGCGTCACCTTGTGTGCCCACTCCGGGCGCCCCGGTGAACATAGTCGACAGGCCTTCGTACGGCCTCCCGAACCTCATCGTCTTTTAGTGCATCCTGAATCCCGCGCGCCGACTTGCACTGATTGATCTCCATCGGGATAGCCTTCTCAAAGCGCGAGCGACTTGACCGCGCGCTCTCGCGCTTTGAACTTCAACTCTTCGCGATGGGCAGATTCCGTTTCATGTGGGTTTTCAAGCTCGTCGAACGAAGTCATTGTTCGTCTCATTCCGTCGGGCTCGCTCGGCAAGCAAAGCTAGTCGGAACACACAGTCAGCTATTGATTCAAGTCAACGCCGGTCAGCGAAAATCCACTTCTGTTGTTGGCGAGGCGCATGCACCCGAAACTGAAATAGACTTCTCGACTCCTTGAAGATCCATCCTTGGGACTGCTGCGAAATGAGAGGCGTCGCAACTTCGATTGGAGATCACACCGGTGGCCCGATGCCAGGGCATGCCTCTGCGCCGCCGCCCCGCGACTGCCAAACGGCCTTTCAAAAGATCGCCACGGACTGCGTCCAATTGATTGAGCGCAATCACACGTCGGCCACTGCGGCTGATCCTGAGGCCATTCATGCGATGAGGATAGAGCTCACGCGGCTCCGAGCCGCGGTCCGTTTCTTCTCTTCCATGGTCAAGGATGAGGCATGGTCACGGATCAGCAAGGAGCTGCGCTGGTTGAACTCCGCGCTTGGCAATGCACGCGACCGCGATGTTACCGCAAATTATACGCGGCGAAAGCGTTATCGCAGCTGGGCAAAGGGTTCTCGGCGCGAAGTGGGGCGAGAGCAGGAGCAAGCTCATCGTAGCCTAACGCGAATGCTCACCTCTGCTCGATACGCTCAATTGATAGCGACGCTCAATCATTGGCTGGCGAAGGGTCCCTGGCTGAAGCATGATCAGCGGCTCCGGTCCGAGCCCATCGATGTCTACAGCCAAGCGATTTTAGGTGATTGGAGGACCGAAATTTGGCAAAAAGGCCAACGTCTTCGAACTCTCCGGCGCAAACAACTACATCGGCTGCGGATCCGGTGCAAACGCTACCGCTATATGTTAGCGGCACTGCAGTCTCTGCAAGTCAGCATGCCTCCGCAAGATTTGGCATTCGGTGAGATCGCCACACGAGCGCATCGCGCGTTAGGCGACCTCCGAGACCTCGACCGCCTGCGGAAGACGGCACAACGTCTGCCTCCCCATTATCGCAAGAACAAGCGAAAACTACTCGAACAGGCTGATCAAGCGTTTCGACGGGCGCCCGAGGCTTTGCGGCGGACCGCGCCGGTTAAGCCCTCACGGCGGCACCGCTAAGCTCCTGATTTCACATCAACACCCGCAACTCATAGTGGCTGCAAGCAAAGATCGGTCACGATGAACGATGAAGCAAATCTTCTCCAGGGAAACGGTGAGCGTCGCTTCGTACGCTTCCATCCTCGTTGATTCATTCATCCTGCATGATGTTTATCCCAGCAGAACGAGCGAGGCTCATGACTTGGATAAAGCTATGTGACACCCGCGCTATCACTCGTACGCCTCCATGGCGCTTTCAGTACGACAGCTGTCGATTCAAATCAAACCGTGCGATCGGCTTCTGGTCTTTCAACACCGTCGTGCGGAGCCAAGAGAGGCGAAGCGCGGCATCGCAGCGTCTACGGGCGTGGATTTGCCTCCAGTAAGCTGTCCTCGTCGGCCGGTATCAGAGGTAGTCCAGACATTCGGCAACGACTGCCGGTCCGAGGCTCTTCGTACCGACGAAAGGCGACGAAATAGCCGCGTTCTGTCACGCAAAGCCGTCGCCGAATTATTGCGGCGGCTTTAACTCGCCTGCCAGCCAGCCGACAGCATCTGTTTTCATTGGATCCACCGCGAAAGACACGACTTCCGTGCGTTCGCAAGTCGAGCATTCAAATGTTCGCTCCTCGAAACCACGCTTGCCAGGAGAGACGCGAGCCAATGCCATCCGGTGCTTACACACCGGACACATCGGCCGCGTGTTTGAAGATGCAGGCATCTGTTGACCACCCATGCCGGATAATACGTTTTTCGAGGCAGGACTCTCTGCAGCGGAAGCTGATCGCTTATTGAGCGTGAATCGCACCGTAAACCGCGCGCCTTGCCCGGAAGGATTTGCGCCGAAGGTCGCCTGGCCGCCGATTTGATTGACCAAAGATGAAACGATCTTCATCCCGAGACCTTTCGACCTCGTTGGATCAAATCCCTTTGGAAAGCCGGGGCCGTCGTCAAAGACCGACAGTTCGTAGCCTTCCGCGCTCATGCCCAATCTTATTGTGATTTTGCCGTCGGCATGTTTGGCGGAGTTCATAACAAGCTCACTGACAATGTATCCCAGCGGTACTCCGATCGTGGTCGGCACTTCCACCGCAATACCCTCAACTGCAAGATCGCGATGTTCGCCCGGAAGAATCCCCCTCAGGTCGTGGCAGAGGTTCTCAAGATAATGCTTGAGCTCGACACTTCCGACGTGATCAAGAGCGTGAAGACGTTTATGCACGCTCCCTATGGTGGCGACCCGATTTGCTGCGATTTTCAGTTGATCTGCTGCCTTGGCGTTCGGCACTTCCCGGCTTTGCAGTGAAAGCAAGCTTGCAACCATCTGAAGGCCGTTCATCAGTCTATGGTCAGACTCGCGGTTCATCAGATCTTTGTGCCTAATTAATTCGTCTTTCTGATCCAGCAGCAATTGTTCACGCGCGAGGGCTTCTCGTAGCTGGGCTTCCGTTTGCTTTAGCCTTTCGACTTCCTTTTGCCCCGCCTCGATCGCAACGCAAAATGCGCGGGAGCAATCTTCGGGCTGTCGAAATGGCTCCGGTCGAACGGGCTCTTGTCCTGGAGGCGTGAACGCATTGCTCATAGCTTACTCCAATACCAACGATAACAAGTTTGGTATTCCAGCAGCCACCGTTCGTAGTGGCGGAGAACTACTCCGGCGGCTCAAGACCCGGTGAGCGCAGCCAATTGCTGATCTGCAAGCCAATTTCAGCCTGCCGGGCCTTGCGTATCAGTTTCTCGCGCCCGGCGCCTGCTGCAAGCAATTTTGCTTGCTGACGCAATCGCTCTGCCTCTTCGCCAAGGCGCTGTTCCAGAGTTTTCGTCTGCTTGAAGCGACTTCGCATCCGATACCCCCACTTGGGCGGCTACAACTTATAATATTCTCCTTGAGACGCGAAAAGAACGCTTGATGCAGATCAAAAAGCTTTAGACCCCTGCTGGGGCCTATTGCAGCCACAACACTGACCAAGGCCGATACAAAGATCTTGCATCCAGCAAGCCAAGCTGCGCGCGATTGCTAAGACTTGATCTCATCGGTCCACACCTTGAAGCTGACCAAGGTATTGGGCCCGAACGTATGGGTAATCGGGACGTCAGCAGCGTCACGTCCCTGCGCAATCAATATGCGTCCGATACGCGGGACGTTGTTGCGTGGATCGAACGTGTGCCAACGCCCGCCGATGTAGGCTTCGAACCATCCGGCGAAATCGCCTGCGGCATATGGCGGAGGCATGCCGATATCGCCCAGATAGCCGGTGCAGTATCTTGCCGGAATGTTCATGCAACGGCAGAAGGTGATGGCCAGATGCGCGTAGTCGCGACAAACGCCCTTACCCTCATTGAATACTTGCCATGACGTCTTTGTCGCGCGCGCGTGCTCGTAGCCAAATTGAATGTGATTGTGAACGAAATCGCAGATCGCCTGAACGCGCGCCCATCCAGGCGGCTCCTTTTCAAAAAGCTTCCACGCGACATCGGACAGCAGGTCTGTTTCGCAATAGCGACTGCCGAGAAGATAGACGATTGTATCTGCCGGCAAGTCTTCGATCGCGTGTTGTTGTGCCGTGGGCACAACGACATCCGGCAAGCCTGTGTCGCGAATGATACCGTCAGCCGCCAGGCGCATCCGGCCGCGTGGGGCAACGATGCGGCTGCACCAATTGCCGAAGCCATCACGGTATGGGACGATCGTAACGGAGGGATCCGTCGTCAGATAGTCGGGCACAATCACATCTGAAGCCCGCGTGAAATGAACGCCCAGCACCATGATCATGGGTGTAGGCTGAGGAAAGTCGTAAATCATCTCGTAGCCGACCCGAATCTTCACCTCAGAATCCTCCAGGTTGGTCGGTTTGACTGATTCCGCCTATGGGCTCACGCTATGGTAAAGTGTAAAGTTGCATGCAACACGCAGCCGACGGGCGCTAGCCCCGATGATGCAGTCCAAGTGTTTCTTTCACTTCGTCGTCCTCGAGGGCATCTTTAATAGACCGATCGGCCTGCTTCCTCTCCAGGATGCCCGCGCCCCGATCCGGTGCGGGCACCTCCGACTGATGCTTGGCTAAGCGCCCCAGCGCCCTCTGATCATCCTTGCTCATTTCACTTTCTCTCGTCGAACTGCTCCGCCAGCCAAAAAGACGTTGCTGACTCGATCGACGCACGGTGGGGCCGACTCAATATCGGGAAAGGCGCCTGCAAATCGAAGCGCGAGACTTCGGTTACCATCATTACGGGCATGGATGGCGTAGGCCGTCGTAACCAACATAGGTGCCGGAATACGGGTCATAGGACCTGAAACGTTGCGCACAATAGCCGACCGCGTCGCCACCAACATAGGGAGCCGGCGCGACGTAGGCCGGCCCGTAATACCCGGGACCGTAGCCGTAATAGCCGTAGGGTTGCGGTTGCGTTGCGCCAATAATCGCCCCGCCGATCAGCGCGCCAGCGATGCCTGCACCAATCCCAATACCTGCACCGCCACGATAGCCGCCGCGCCAGCCGCGACGATATTGCACGGTCTCTACCGATGGTGTCACCGCGCTGCGCAGCATCAGCGGGGAGGTTAATGGCGCCGCAGCGGCAGGCACGATGAGCCACGGCGTGGCGGCGACGATGAGCGCAAGAAGCATAGTTTTAGGCGACTTGTTCATGACAGCATCTCCAAATGCGTTTTCGAGTGGCGCGGCTGCCTTGGGTGCAGCCGTCGTCTTCGGAAAGGGAATGCGTAATAATGATCCAGGAAGGCTTACGTGAATTGATCTAGCGCAACGTGAGCGCGCATCAATCGGACAGACTTAGCTTTGTTCATCGCAGACCCTCGTGAAGCAGCGCCCTGCGCATGAGCGAGAGCCGATCTTTCTTTTCGTCCGCAGTGGCGCACGCGCGTCGCGGCCCGCGGCAGCACAGGGGCTTCCATGCTTTCACTCATCATCGGGATCTTGATCATTTGCGTCGTCGGGGCACTTTGCTTCTGGGCCATCGACAGGTTCGTCAATGAATCCCGCTTGGCGGGCCTTCTCAAATTGTTGGTGGCGCTGATCTGCCTGGCGGCCATCCTTCAACGGCTGTTGCCGTTGGCGGGAATCAATTGGCTATAGCCGACCGGGAATCGCCGAAGGTCGATCTATGACGTGACAAGAACTTCTACGGACATCCCGGCGAAGGCGCCGGTGCTACCGACGAAGCTGCCGGACACCGGGATCGTCTGCCGGATATCGCGCGCGACCGCGACCGGGATCAGATTGAAGCCACCGAGGCTACGATTCGTCGGGTCGAATGTGATCCAGCCGGCTCCAGGTACGAAGACCTCCGCCCACGCATGGGTCGATCCCGCACCGCTCGATCCAATGCTTTGTCGCTCCGGGTTGTAAAGGTAGCCAGAGACGATTCTGGCTCCGAACCCGAGCATGCGTGCTGCTTCGGTGAATAATACCGCGAAATCCCGACACGACCCCCAGCCACGATTGAGGGTTTCTACCGGCGTTTGGGTGCCCTCATCCTCGCGGCTCTGATATCGGACAGCTTCGGACACGCCGAAGCTGAGGTCCTTTAGCAGTGACAGCGTGTCAGTCCGACTTCCTCGAACGAACGTTTGTGCCCAATTTCGCAGGACCCCCGCCGTGTCCGAGAACTGGGGGACGGCCAGGGCGCCGAGATCGGTCCAATCATCATCGGAATAGCGGAATGGGTAAGATATTGCCGAAACGGCGATGTCGAACACCGGCCATGCAACTGCGTCGAGCTGAAGCTCCGCGACGCTCGCGATCACCAGGTTGGAGGCTGTCATCTGAAACGTGGCCGTCGCGATCGCATTGCCAAACACATCGTGCGCCCAGGTCAGCGCCGCAGGGGGCGTCACCGTGACGTTGCTCGAAATCAGACGAAGCTCGCGGCTTTCGCGCGGACGAAGCATCAGGCGGTGCGGTAACAGGCGCACGGGCTCGTTGAATCGATAAGTCGTTGTGTGAAGAACCCTCAGCGTCGTCAACGAAAGCTCCAATCGGCCACAACTTCGGATCGAGACCTTGTTGGTGACCCCCTCGCGAAGTATGGCCCAGTTGAACGTGCCCACGCAAATGTCGATCCAGATGACCGAAAACCAGATGGATTTGCGGTCGAGGCATCGGGCAAGAACGTTGAATGTCTCCCACGTGGCCCTGTTGACGGATATCAAAGTCCGAGCACAACATCGGTTTCGCTATGCCGCGTGATCCGACAGGTGTGACGCGACTGCCGGTCAGAGGGCTGCAAACCTGTGGATGTTGCGTCGGCGCGCCGACCTTGGGATGGTTGAGGCGATCAGGAGGCAGCACCATGAAGAAACGGCCACCGCTTCCAAAACATTTGAGCCGCCATCGGTATCACACGCTGCTGATCCGGCTGCAGATCGAGCTCGTGAAGCTGCAGCGCTCCGTGATTGAGCGCGATCAGCGTATCCTCATCATCGTCGAAGGTCGCGACGCCGCCGGCAAGGATAGCGCGATCAAGTCGATCGTCGAACATTTAAGCCCGCGCGATACCCGCGTCGTGGCGCTGGGGCCGCCAAGCAATCGGGAACGGTGTTCATGGTACTTCCAGCGTCACGTTTCGCATTTGCCCGCGGCAGGAGAGATCGTGCTGTTCAATCGCAGTTGGTACAACCGGGCGGGAGTTGAGCGTGTCATGAGCTTTTGCACCAAGGAGGAAACCGAGGAATTCCTGGAGACCGTGCCGGCTTTCGAGGCAATGATTGAGCGGTCGGGTATCACCTTGCTCAAGTACTACCTGGATATTTCGAAACAGGAACAGAAGCGACGGCTCGCTGACCGCCAAAGGGATCCCCTGAAGCAATGGAAGTTGAGCCCCATCGATGCCAAGGCGCAGAAGTATTGGAAGGCCTATTCCGAAGCACGAGACAAGATGCTGGAGCGGACGCACACCGTCACCTCGCCCTGGACCGTGGTCCGGGCCGGCGACAAGGAACATGCGCGACTTAATATCATTCGCGATATGCTGTGGCGGCTGAACTATCCAGGCAAGCACCGTCGCCTCGACAGGCCGGATCCGACCGTCGTGTTTCCTTACGACAGGGCCTGTTATGAGCGCGGCCTCATCGAGGCTTAGACTGAACTCGACCGGTGATCCCTGAGCACCTGGCTCACTCAGAAGCCGCCCTTATGCAATACCCTGTTGACTTAGATCATTACGGGAAGCGCCAGTTCCGGAGACTAAGCAGTGATCGTGACGCGCCTGAGCGGTGACCGTGGTCGAGCGTCACGAGGTGAAATAAGTATCGCATCGGCTGCCTACCGTCAGGAGGCCCTCATCAGGCCCTCCGCTGGACGGCTAAGGAGAGAGGGAATTGGACAAATGAGCCGCCTCCACAAAGAGACCCACCTCGTTACGCGCATCGGCTGGTTGAGAGCGGCCGTGCTCGGTGCCAATGATGGGATCATTTCAACCGCCAGTCTTATCCTGGGAGTGGCGTCAGCTGCCGTCTCCCGAAGCGACGTTCTCTTGACCGGGATCGCCGGGCTGGTTGCCGGCGCAATGTCCATGGCGGCCGGCGAATATGTTTCCGTCAGTTCGCAGTCGGATACGGAGCATGCCGACCTCGCGCGTGAGAAGCACGAACTGACGGGTGATCCGGTGGCTGAGAGGGAAGAGCTTGCTCAGATTTATGTCGCGCGAGGCGTCGAGGCGAGCCTCGCCCGCGAGGTTTCCAAGCAATTGATGGCAAAGGACGCCCTGGGTGCGCACGCACGGGATGAACTTGGCATTTCGGAAATCAGCACCGCCCGTCCCGTACAGGCGGCGTTAGCATCGGCCGCAACCTTCTCCGTAGGAGCAGCAGCGCCGCTTGCGCTTGTCCTGGTCTCGCCATCCAATGTTTTGATCCCGACCGTCTCTGCAGGTTCGTTGCTCTTCCTGTCGCTGCTCGGCGCGATCGGTGCCAAGGCAGGAGGCGCCGGCCTATTGAGGCCAACCATACGAGTGACATTCTGGGGGGCCTGTGCGATGGGCCTCACGGCGGGAATTGGCGCGGTTGTTGGCAAGGTTGTATGAGCGCCCGTTTGCCAAGCCTGTTGGCAGTGCCTGCTTACGGCGAAACCGTGTGGTCTCGATGTCCAGTACTTTTTTCGTCCGACCGATGTTCGATTATCTCTACAACGTTGGCCCCTCACGACTTGGCCCGAAGTCGTTTTCGCGGGCGCACTGCCCCGGATTTGATTTAGATCAGTCTTCTCGCGAACCACGCCTGTACAGGTGGAACAAACGCAAGTGCGGAGGCTCTCTTTGAGGTGAGGTAGCGCTCATGTTTATCAAGACATTTACGTTGCATTCACTTACCTATCTCGTTGGCATTACCAGTTCACTAGCAGTGCCCCAAGTCATTCCATCGGCGGGTCCAGCGGCAGTTTTTCAGTCGGATACCAGCACTCCTCGTCAGGTCGTCGACCGCACGCTTAAGAGTGACAGGTTGCCCGTCAAGCAAGCAGAGCCCGAGGCTCATGGCAAAGGGGCGCGCGTACCGGTGCCAGCACGCACGGCGCCAAATCGAAAATGGACCGATTGTAGGCCGCCTATCGATGTAATTGGGCGCTGCTTTGCAGACCTTGGAAACCAGGGCACCTTTCGGACCTGACCTGCAAAAGAATTGCATTGCGCCAACGCGCACCTAGCGGCTCGGTCCAACCGCAACACTTCCCCTAATGGCACTTGCGTTAAATCGTCAAACGGACACAATGGCTCTCGCCAGCGCCCTTAGCACATCACGGCTTGGAGGCTGCTAATGGATCAGACGGTTGATCGAAATGTGGGTGCCCTAGGCGGCACAGGCGCCCGTCGGTTGTTACTATCGACCACTTTGGCGACGGCTCGCGAGAAGCGGCTTGCCCTGGTGATTGCCGTCGTAGCCTTTGTCGCGTTCCTGGCGGTCGTGCCTTTGGCGCGGGTCCCGTTGGCAAAAATGCCAGCCTTCATCCCAAGCTACGAAGCTGCGCTCTTCTTCATCGACCTGATTACAGCAGTTCTTCTTTTCGACCAGTTCGTCCGCGTGCAGACTAGCGGCATCCTGTTTCTTGCCGCTGGATATCTGTTTGACGCTTTCATCATCGTTCCACACGCCCTGAGCTTTCCCGGCGCCTTCGCGCCGACTGGGTTGCTGGGTGGCAACGCACAGACGACTGCCTGGCTTTATGTGTTTTGGCACGGTGGATTTTCACTGTTCGTGCTTGGCTATGCGATGTGGGAGCGAAGCATTGTTGATCAAGGCAAGCCGTCATGGACGCGCTCCCAAATCATATGGGCTATCTTCGGTTCCATCGTGGCGGTGGCGGTATTGACGACCGTATTTGTAATGATCGCAACCGTAGGACATGACTTGCTACCGATAGTGATGCAGGGCGGCGATTATTCGCTTCTGGTGACGAAGGGTATCAGCCCAACAGTCTGGGTTCTGACCCTTATTGCCATGCTCCTGCTTTGGCGGCCAAAGCTTGGCGGGCTGCCACCAGCCTAGCTAGTCGGACAGAAACGGGTAGCTAATTGGTATGGCGACCCTTTGACTTGCATGCTCTACCACGTGCGTCGTCTTCAAACGTTACCTCTCAGCGGAAGATCGGAAGCGGCGATCTGGTCCATGAACGGCGCAGTCTGAGCCGAATCGGACATTCGCCCTTTGGCCCCTTGATCTGTCGCAATGGGCTCGCCGCAAAGTCCTGCTATCAACACACTCAGTCCGCACATCGCCGTGCTGGGGCCAGAATGGAGGCTAAAATGACCATCAAGGACATTGGCCCGAAACCACAATCGTTCAATATTGAACACGCGACGAAGGAAAACACAAATTATCGCTCCGTCGCCTGGAGCGGGCGTTATCTGCAAGTGACGCTAATGTCGATCCCCGTCGGCGGGGATATTGGCCTTGAAGCACATCCAGAAACGGATCAGTTTTTGCGCCTTGATGCTGGCCGTGGCCGGGTGCAGATGGGAGCCGCGAAAGACAAATTGACTTTTGAAAAGGAAGTTTCGGACGGTTGGTGTGTGCTTGTTCCGGCGGGAGCTTGGCACAACATTACCAACATAGGCACGACTCCAATGCAGGTCTATGCGATCTATGCGCCCGCCCATCACAAGCCTGGCAAGGTGCACGCGACGGCGGCGGCGGCCGAAGCAGACAAAGACGACGAGCCGGCGGCGTGGTCAGTGCAGCTAAAACATGCACCCGACAAACACGGGTGATGGCGGAAAAGCCGCTGCCCATTTCTCGCTTCGCATCCATGGCACCGCCCTCTTGGCCGTTCGTGTCATTTGCTGCGGTCGCACAAAGATGTTCGTTATCGGAGCGAAGGGGGCATGGCCGAAATTGTGAGTCATGAAAGGGTACCGATCAGCTAGGTGCTCCATTCGAGGGCGAATTGATCAGTCCCAGACATCGCCTGGTCCCCCTGCATCACTTTTGATCCACCTCAACGGCATAGCCAGGATCGCCTCATAACGTAGGGCTTCGGGCCTCGACCGAGAGATTGATAGCAATGGAGGACCATGCCGTGCTCAAATTCAATCAACTCGTCACAGTCGCTTCCATATCAATCGCCATCGCAGTGTCTTCCCCAGGCGCCAACGCCCAGCCTTACGGACCTGGAGCGCATGGCTGGGGACGGGACATGATGGGCTCAGGCATGATGATGGGGCCAGGGTTCATGGGGCGCGGCGGATTTGGGGGCATGTGCAGCCCCGCCGCCGCCGGCTTTTCCGGGTGGCGCATTGATCGGCTAGAACAGGTGATCAAGCCGACCGATGCGCAACGTGCGAAGTTCGATGAATTGAAGGCGGCATCCGATAAGGCCTCCGAGGCCCTCCGCCTCGCGTGTCCGACCGACGTGCCGACGACCGCGGTCGGTCGAATGGAGTTCATGGAGAAGCGCATGGAAGCGATGGTGCAGTCCGTCAAGACCATGCGTCCCGCTTTCGAGGCCTTCTACGCCACTCTCAGCGACGAACAGAAGAGCCGACTGGATTCGCCTTCGGACCGGGGCCGATTTTGGCGCCACCTTTGGTAGAGCCCCAGCCCGGCCCTGAAGACGACGCTTCGGATTTTCGTGCAGTTGCAGTTGGGCCTATGCCGATGGCCAGGAGGGATCCTAAAATGGGTTATTACTTCAGCAAGACCTTGCCGGTCGGGTTCGACGAAGCCGTGCGACGCGCCACCGAAGCCCTGAAGCAAGGCGGCTTCGGCATCATCACGGAAATCGATGTCACGCGAACGTTCAAGGAAAAGCTCGATGTCGACTTCCGAAACTATCGTATCCTCGGGGCATGTAACCCGCGGCTCGCCTACGAAGCTCTTCAACTTGAGGACAAGGTCGGCACCATGCTGCCGTGCAACGTCGTCGTTCAGGAGATCGCTCAGAATCGCACCGAGATCGCTGCGATTGATCCCGTCGCATCGATGCAGGCAACTGAAAATCCCGGCCTCAAGGCATCAGCTCAGCGCGTCCAAACCCTGCTCCGAAGCGTGATCGACGGCTTGTAGTCAGCCACGTCAAACCATTCATAGATTGGCCGACGGCTGACGCACGTCGTAGAGGAGAACAAGCTTACCGAAGCGGATTGTTGCTTTGCACGCCAAGACATGTTGCCGCTACAATGCTGATCGGCGAGGTCGTTCAGCCGGCGGCAACTTTCGTCGTAGTCCAGAGAGCCTACAGCTGGTTTGCCGACAACTACGCGCGCCTTGCATAACGGGCGGCTCCCGCCAATAGCCTCGCCTCACCTCTGTTGGTTCTGGACCAGATTGATCGATGCAAAGCGGATGACCAGCCGGCATGTGCACGCCCTTGAGTGTAGCAGACCGAAAGGCGGACCAAGTGGACGACGAGCTGCTTTTCAAGCTGGAGCAGCGTCTGGGGCGGATCCATGCCCGGCAGCGACTCGGCATCGAGACCGATCACGAGGCGCAACTCTTTGGTCAGGGCCTCAACTTCTTCCATATCGAAAACTGGTACTCCGTCCATTCGTTGATACGAAGTGTTCTCAGGCTTTCCGGCCTCTATTGGCGCGGACGTCGAAATGCCGAGCGCATCGTCGTCAAGCACAACAGCGTGGAATGCGCGAATTTGCCGTCGCTGTTTGACGGCTTCACTATCCTTCATATCAGCGACACCCACGTCGACATGAGCGAGCGAGCCATGCAACGGCTCATCGAACTGGTTTCCGGCATGAACTACGACTTGTGCGTTCTGACCGGCGACTATCGCGCCAAGACTTTCGGAGACTACGGCGCAGCGCTGAAAGGCATGGCACGGATAGTGGCCCACCTGAAACGCCCCCTTTACGGCGTGCTCGGCAACCACGACACCATCAAGATGCTGCCCGGCCTTGAGGCGATGGGCATACGCATGCTTCAGAACGAGTGCGAGAGGATCAAGCGCGGCGACCAGGAGATATTTGTCGCGGGCATTGACGACGCACACTACTTCAGGGTGGATAACATCGAGAAGGCCCGGTCGCAGGTCCCCGACGGCGCATTCTCGATCCTGCTGTCACACACACCGGAAATCTATCGGCAGGCGGCCCATGCCGGGTTTGATTTACTGTTGAGCGGCCATACGCACGGGGGGCAGATCTGCCTTCCCGGATCGATCCCCATCACCCTCGACTCCGTGCTGCCTCGCCGGATGGGCGCCGGCGCCTGGCGCTACAATGATATGATTGGCTATACGTCCGTTGGCGCGGGATCGAGCGTCGTTGCCGTAAGATATAACTGTCCGCCGGAAATCACGTTGCATCGTCTGTGCCAGCTTACGGATTAATTCAATACGGCTGATCTCTAAGGCGCAACATATACAGTATCCGCGACGTCGCGAGCTCGCCGACGAAGAAGAGCCAGACAGCCACGACTATGTCGACGTAACTCAGAGAAAGCATGTCCCGGCAAGCCAGCAGCGGGAACAGCGATTCCGGCACCTGATCCAAGCCGATTGCCTGGCTGCTCGGCGGAAAATTGAGACGCCGTTTCAAGAAGCTCGATAAGAGATCGCCCACCATCGCGACAACCGCCACCAAAGCGCCGCGCTCGGGATCGAGGCCAAGGAAGACCGCACCGATTGCCGTCGCCACGATCGACACGATGATACCGCGAATGGTCTTCGAAGACCCGAACAGCGGTCGGCCATCGAAAAGCAAGAGACCTGCATCCAGCGGACACGCAAAGTGGGCCCTGAAGACCTTCTTGGCCACGACCGGTGCTCCGTTTGCGAGCGTCAAAAGCACGAGTGAAACAAGAATTGGCACCGCGGACATCTAGCGGCCTATCGTCTGCATTGTAGTCGAGGCGAGCCGACCATCTCGTCCGGCGAGGCCCCCGCTCCCATCCCCGAACACGTCCATAAAGTCGCCATTGGACTCCCGGCAGCGCTACCTTTTGGAATGAGGCAGCATCCGAACGAGGGTGCGGTCCCGAAATACCCAGTGATGGATGAGAGCGGCGCCGGCGTGGAACGCCGCCAGAATGACCAATGCATGGGCAAGAATTTCATGCACCTCTTTCACACTGTGCGCAAAGACAGGGTCCTTGAGCCATGGTGACGATATTACAGCAAGACCAAACAGCGGCAGCTCGTCGCCACGCGCGAACTGAAGCACGATGCCTGCGACCGGCACCGCGACAAGCAATGCATAAAGGCTGTAGTGCGCAATTCCGGCGGCAGGGTCCAGCCATCTTCCCATCCACGCGCCGAATTCAGTCGCCTCCGTTGGAGGTGCTGGATCAACCCGCCGCCAACTCAGGCGCGCGACCAGTAGAGCCAAAATCGCGATGCCGGCGGAAATGTGAACGAAAAGGCCGGTCTGGCGAGGTTCGCCCTTGGGCAAGACATCGCCAAATACTCCTAGCACCCAAGCAAGGACGACGAGAAAGACGGTCAGCCAGTGCAATGCCCGCGCGATCGCACCGTAGTCCCTGGCCGAATTAAAAAGTCGCATGGCGGGCGTCCTCACACCAACAATATCCGGAGCACGGTTCGATTCTTTGAGATGGATCAAGTTGGTCCGCTGCAAGCCGAGAGATCGCGCCCAATCGTCCAGATTGTTCGCGATATCGACTTGCCGCGCCTTTATAACAAAGGCTTCTCGCTCGGGACCTGGCGGAAGCGTTCGGGTCGCCCAAAACAGGCCACCACGAAATTCAGATTAGGCCACTGAGGGTTAAAACAGGCCAGCGCCCGACCTCACAACTCAAACGATTGATTCGGCAGCGGCATTTCGACATGGGTATCGCCAAGATGCGCCGCGAACTGATTCATGGTGTTTTCTTCGCCGTGAACAAGGAACGTTCGTTTTGCGCCGGTCTGCTGTTGCCAGGCCAGCAACTCGGCCTCGTCGGCATGCGCTGAAAAGCCGTTGATGGTGTAGACGCGAGCCTTAACGGGGATATCTTCGCCAAAGATGGTCACTTGTTTGGCGCCGTCGATAATGCGGCGAGCGAGAGTTCCAGCGGCCGCGTAACCGACGAATACGATGCTAGAATCCTCGCGACCCAGATTGTGCTGCAGGTGGTGGCGCACGCGGCCGCCGGTGCACATACCGGCGCCGGCCATGATGATGGCCCCGCCGTGAACGTTGTTTATCGCAATGGATTCGGCGGACTCCCGCGTGAAGTGCAATCCTGGCAAATCAAGCGGGTCTTGTCCGCCTTCAAACAGCTTCGCCGTCGCCGGCTCAAAGCATTCCGGATGGCGTCGGAAGATCTCGGTCGCTGAGATCGCCATCGGTGAATCCAGATAAACTTGCGTCGATTTCGCGAGCCGACCCTGAGCCATCCCCTGCCCCAGGAAATAGATCAGCTCTTGCGCACGCTCCAGAGCGAAAGTGGGGATGATCACATTTCCCCCGCGCTTGAAGGTTTCGGCAATTGCCGAGAAAAACTCATCGATCGAGGGGCCCAAGGGCTTGTGCAGGCGATCGCCGTACGTGGTTTCCATGACGACATTCTCAGCGCGTGGCGGCGTCGCGGGGCTGCGCAGCAGCAACCGACCAGCATTGCCCAGGTCGCCCGAAAAAAGTACACTGGTCGAATGGGTCTGCTCCTCCAGCTGCAGGAAAATGCTTGCCGAACCCAGAATATGCCCGGCGTCGACGAACGCCGCGTGCACGCCCGCAGCGACCTCAAGAACCTCAGAATAGGCAGCGGTCCGGCCGAAATAGTCGAGACAGTTCAGCGCATCGAGGGTCGAATAGAGCGCCTCTTTTGTGTCACGGCTTGTTCCGCCGTGACCGGTCCTGCCGGCACGGCGTCGTACCTCCTCCTCCATGAGGTGGGCCGCATCGAGAAGGACGAGCCGCGCCAATTCACGGGAGGCTGACGTTGTGATGATCTCTCCCCGAAACCCTCTCTTCGCCAATAGAGGCAGGCGCCCGCAATGATCCAGATGCGCGTGGGTTAGTAGTACGTAGTCGATACTGGCGGCTTCAAAGCCGAAAGGCCCGGCGTTCTCCTCGTCCAACTCTCGGCTACCCTGATATAGCCCGCAATCGATCAAAATTCGCTTTCCCGCGCATTCAACCAAATGACAGGAGCCGGTAACATCGCGGTCCGCTCCATGAAATGACAATTTCAAGTCACCCTCCCTTGTAAGACAAACCTTCAAACCTGTGCCGGCGTTGCATTGCTGTCGAACCACCGTCTGTCAGAGTGCCGCGTGCAACGGCTCGCCGCTCGCATCGTGCCACCGCAAGATTCCGTCCCAGATCTCCTGCGCCGTCTCCGCAAACCAGAACAACTCCCGATCCTCAGAATCGATGACACCTTCCTCGACGAGGAAATCGATGTCGACGGCGCGACGCCAATAGGCTTCACCCACCAGCACGACAGGAATTGGCTTGATTTTCCGCGTTTGAATGAGAGTTAGCACCTCGAACAACTCGTCCAAGGTACCGTAGCCCCCCGGGAAGGCGACCAACGCCTTGGCGCGCAGAAGAAAATGCAGCTTGCGCAACGCAAAATAATGGAAGCTGAAGCAGAGCTCGGGGGAGACGTATGGGTTCGGGTATTGCTCGTGAGGGAGGCTGATGTTCAGACCGACCGATTTGGCGGCGACGTCGAATGCTCCACGATTGGCGGCCTCCATCATTCCTGGTCCTCCGCCCGTCATGATGGCCGTATGGCGTTTGCGCGCGCCATGATTTGCACTGCTCACGAGGCGGCCGAATTCGCGAGCCACCTCGTAATAGTGGCTCTTGGCATGGATTCGCTCGGCGATGCCGAGCTGACGGTCCAGGTCCTTGTTGCTTGCGTCGGCAGCGAGAGCTGCGCGCAACATATCTACCTTGCGGAGCGCTGCAGCCGGCTCGCAGATGCGCGTGCTTCCGAACACCACGAGGGTTTGATGAATTTCGTGCTCTTCAAGCAGCAGCTCGGGCTTGAGATAGTCGATCTGAAGGCGCACGCCACGCAGGCCATCTCGCGCAAGAAACTCAATGTCGGTATCAGCGCGACGGTAGCTAGGGCTATTCAAGACGGCCTGCACACGCTGCAAGGCCTCAGGATCTTCCTGAATTGCCTTTGGCTGTTGCCACGGCAGCGCTTCACGCCATTTCCGTGGGTGAGCCGGCGCCGGAATCGCATGATTGTGTTTCATAAATCTCCAGAAATCCCCAATTGGCTAACGTCTTTCCGTACGGCCAGCTACCGAGATTCGAGTCTAGTCAGATTTGCGCCGCTCCAAGCAATAATCTCAAGAGTGAGACCTAATTGCCATGAGCGTGTTGATGCGGATCAAGCCTCATCCAGCCTCCGGAGCTCGGACTGCTTGATGGCGATCAAATAGCTCACCAATCTGCGTGTTATTCGCTTGCGTGCCACGAAACGCCGGCAATCCTCGGTGCAACCTGCGCAAATGAGAGCCGGATCAGCCGTCAAAGAGATCATGCCATGGCGAAGCAAGGGACTCCCAAAGCAAGAACGAAAGAAGGCGTAGTAAGGAGCAGGAAAGACGGGGTTCGAGAGATTAGCGGAATGCTTGATTCAATTCGGCTGGATTGGAACGATTTATCCAAGAAACCTGTCGCCGTTCGACACACCAATGGCATCAAGAAGCTGCTCCGTTGGTGTGAAGCCGAATTAAAGGCGCTGAGGAAGCATTACAATGAAACCGATGGGTGAGCACCCCATAACCGGCGACGGTGTTTCCTCGAAGTGGTGAGAATACCATAGCGAACGAAGGGCCGGCGGATATGGCACCCCAAAAACTTCGACTACCATTTAACTTTAGCGATCTCGAACATAGACACGACAAGCTGATTTCGCCGCGCGATTTTTTTCACCGAATGTTGCGGGCAATCGGTGTCTGGTGTGCGCTTGCCCTGTTCGGGCTCATCATTGGCATGGCAGGCTATTGTTACTTCGAAGGCATGTCGTTTCCAGACGCCTATGTGAACGCGGCCATGATCCTCTCCGGCATGGGGCCGCTCGGCGAACTCAAGACGACTGCCGGAAAGCTCTTCGCGGGCTCTTACGCAATCTTCTCTGGGCTCATTATCGTGATCGCTACGTCCTTTGTCCTCGCACCCATTTTTCATCGCGTGCTGCATCACTTTCATGTCGAGACAGCAGAAAGAGAGTAGTTGCACTCTCCCGTGCACCCACGCGCCAACGTTCCTGATCGTTGTCGCCGGGCAACGCCTGGCCAGCGTTCAGGCGAGCCGGCCTAGATGCGGCGTCTACGCCGCGACGACAAAACAATGGAACGTCAACTCCAATCGATAATTGGCGGCATCGCGGACGGATCCAACAGCGTTTCGAGATGCTCGCACGACCGTTTCGCCAGGCCCTTGTGATCCAATATCGTGATCATGCCTCTGGCATCGAAATGAGGACCTGTGTTTGAATTTTGCCGGCCTTTTGTGCGCCGCACGCCCAGCGTCTCAGCCAGCAATTGCTGCGTCAGCCCGATCTTGTCGCCGCCAATAGGCTTGATCGGGATGCTTCGTCGGTCCGCTAACCGCCACGAGCGGTATGTTGCTTGAACTTGTTTCGTTGTCGGCGCGAATAGACCAGCACCGACGTGGTGTTGCGAGGAACAGTTCCAAATCAACCTATAGCTCACGAAATCGCTAGATCGCTTTCACCGTCGCTTAGGAGCTTCGTCATCATGGGCGGCCTTTCCGCTTCGAAATAAACCGTCGATTTTGCGCTACATCAAAGCTGCCGCGAGCGCGAGGAGCAGGCTTTATCTGATATTTCTTCAACCTGCGGAGAAGCCAGATGAGCCTTCCGAAATTGTGGACCACCAGCCTGGAACCTGCATTCGACCCGTTCAGGGCCATGCGGCGTGAAATGGAAAACGCGCTTCGCGCTTTCGATCAGGGCTCGCCTTCGCCCAGCATTGGCGCGGGAGCGCCGGCAATCAATGTGGCGGAAACCAAGGATGCCTTCGAGGTGACAGCCGAACTTCCCGGCGTGGACGAGAAAGACATCAAGGTCAGCCTGGACGGCAATCAGCTGGTTATCTCCGGCGAGAAAAAGGCGGAGAGCACGAAAGATGAAAAGAACTGGCACGTCGAGGAGCGCAGCTACGGCTCATTCTATCGATCGATGTCTCTGCCCTTCGAACCGGAAGACGGAGCCGTCGAGGCTCATTTCGACAAGGGCGTGCTGCATCTCGCCGTCAAGAAGCCTGCCAAAGCGGTGAAGACCACCAAGACGATCGATATCAAGACCGGCGCTCCCCCGAGCGCGAGCTCTGCGCCGAACAAGGTCGCGGCACCTGACAAGGCCGCCTAGCCCTGTGCAGCCGTCGTCGAAAGCCGGAGACCCGAACTCAGATAAGCTGGTCGCGGTCTCCGGATTTTCTCATTCGTCTTCTTCGATGCCGCGATCGAATGAGACCTCGCAGCTTGATCGGCTTTTTGGTCTCAGCAGGGCCACTTGTCGCGCTTGTGAGACACGATGAGAGTTCCGATGAAAAAGCCAGTTCGCTCAATTGACGAGCCTGAGCTGAGCCTGAGGAGGCACCACGTGCCGACCGGCCGCCGTCGGAAGGATTTGTGGTGGTTGTCGACGGGCACTTCAAGTCGGAATTCGAGACGGCCGAAGCGGCAAAATCAGACGGTCGCAAACTGAAATCGACCTATCCGATGCTCAAGATCGAAATCTATGACGCCGTTACAAAAGTCAGAACGTTATTGGGCTAAGAAACTTAGGCCAGGTTCCACTGTCTCAGCCACACGTTCCTTTAACGGAGGCCGGTCCGAATCGCGTCGGCGCGTTGACGTGCACAAGCAGAAGCGCTGCGCCTAGGACTCCAGGAAGGACATCCCATGTCACCTTTCACCCATTCCGCTGCCATGTCCGTGCCCTTCGTCCGCTTGGTTGCGATCACGGCGCTGGTAGGCTCCACAATGCTCGCCAGCGCGTCGGCTCGCGCCGAGACCAACCCAGACGCGGCAATCCAGTTGGTGCAGGCCGATACGAGCCGGGCCGCCGCGGGAGCCACCGAGGCAAAGGGAGAGAGCGTCGAACAACGGATAAGCACTCTTCAGAGAGCGCTTAAAATCACGCCCGACCAAGAACCGAAATGGGACGCGGTAGCGCAAGCGATGCGCGAGAATGCCATAAACATGGACACCTTGATTGCGGAAAATCGGAGGATTCCCCCACAAGACATGACCGCAGTCGACGATCTGAAAAGCTATCAGAAATATGCACAGGCGCATGTCGACGGGCTGAAGAACCTGATTGCATCATTCGCGACGCTTTACGACGCGATGCCCAACGACCAGAAAAGGATCGCCGACGACGTTTTCAGGACCTCCGAACGCGAACGCTCTCCTGCGCCGGTAGTTTATGGTCCGTTCTTTCCCTTCTTTCCGTATTTTCCATTCAGCAGGTAGTGCCAGGGAAACGCTCGCCGCAGGGCACCTATTCGACGATCTGTAAAGCGATTAAGCCGCGTAGATCTCGATCGGTTCTGGAAACCCTTGAGTTGGTACACCTTGGCCTCGCTGCGCTACCCACGCCTGCCGAGCGGCCAGCTTCCAAGCTTTCGCTTGGCTACGTCGGGCGCGGTGCACGCACAACCCCGGGAATGGTCACTCCTTAGAGTATTCAAACGCCGGCAGCATCTTAAGCCCGTCCTTTGACCCGCCTGGCAACACAATCTTCTTATCGGCGAACTTCAGGCTGTCATAACGGACTACCACCAGGTGGGTGCCCATACCCAAGAAACCACCGATGGACAGAACGGCATAGGGCTGCTTTCCATCTCGCGTCACAAGGAGGTCATCAATCTTCCCGATCGTTTCATCCGCGTCGTTGACGATGCTGCTGCCAATGACCTTGGAGGCTCGATAGCCGGCCGCCACAGTCTGCAGATCGACTTTTGCTATCTCTACTGATTGTGGTGCGCCCTGTGCGTTTGCATGTGAAATAAGAAGGCTCATGCCAATCATTACAGCGCCGGAGAACAACGTCGTTTTCTTCATCACTACTCTCCTTTGCTAGGTGTGCACCTAGCTACAAGAGGCGATATCGCTAAGCGAGGCGAGGCCGCCGAAAGAGAACGTCGACCAAGTCGATCAGCGGCCTCGATTAGCAACTTACTTTAGGGTAGAGAACCAACTATCAATGTCCTTGCGAACCTGGTCTTTCGCAAAACCATATCGCTGCTGAAGCCGCCCCTCTAGCTGTTCGCGTTTGCCGTTGATCGCAGTGAGATCGTCGTCGGTAAGCTTGCCCCATTTTTCCTTCACTTTGCCTTGGAACTCTTTCCAGTTTCCTTCAACTCGGTTCCAGTCCATGGTGTATCTCCAAAGATGAGATCAAACACGCGCCCGTCGAAACGAGGCTTAGCAAGTAAGAACGATTACGCTCGTACGGCTCTTGACAAAGATCAAAGTGAGGTACTCGGATAAGCCTGAGGACCAGACGCCGCGATGGGCCACCAGAGGCCAAGATTCATTTCACGCCGAGGTCGTCTCCTAGACCACCAAAAGTTCGACCTCCAGCACGATGACGCTGGCCTGCATTGCAAGAGCCGTCCTCCTCGAGATCGGCCAGCGCGATCACGAGCGCGGCGCCGACGAGACGCTTGGTCTCATCAAGTGGAGTGGGCCAGCGCGGATGGATAGGCCTCTCTCGCGATTACGAAGCCCGCTGAATTCAACTCAACCCGAACCGTCCAATGAACCACGTCTTCACGACATGCGTCAGGATGACGTAGCTCGGAAGAATAAGGCTGAGCGCGATCCAGTAGGTCGGCGGCAGTGGGACGAAACCCAAAAAGCCCGCAAGCCAGGAGTATGGGAGAGCTATTCCGATTGCGGCAATGATGAGGGTTGTCGTGATGAGCGCTGTGCTGGCTCGACTCTGAAAACACGGAATCTTCGCCGTGCGAATAATATGGATGATCAAGGTCTGGGTAAGCAGCGATTCGACGAACCAGCCGGTCTGGAACAATGCCGGGTTATTCCACGCATTGAAGGCGTAGAGCATCGTGAAATAAGTGACATAGTCGAAGATCGAGCTGATTGGGCCGATGAACAGCACGAATTTCGTGATGTTGCCAATGTCCCATCGCCGCGGCACCGCCACAAATTCCGCATCTACATTATCGGTCGGGATCGTGGTCTGCGAGCAGTCGTAAAGCAGGTTGTTGGTGAGCACCTGAATCGCCGTCATAGGCAGAAACGGCAGGAAGATGCTGGCCCCGAGCACGCTGAACATATTACCAAAATTGGAGCTCGCGCCCATCTTGATATACTTGGTGATGTTGCCGAACACCTTACGTCCCTCGATAACGCCGTCGCCGAGCACCGCCAGGCTCTTCTCGAGCAAAATGATATCCGCTGACTCCTTGGCGATGTCGACGGCGCTGTCCACGGATATGCCGACGTCCGCCGTCTTGAGCGCAGGCCCGTCGTTGATGCCATCCCCCAGGAAGCCGACGACGTGCCCCTTGCGGTGAAGGGCATCGATAATGGCGGCCTTCTGCGACGGCGACACCTTGGCGAATACCGTCGCGGTCTCCGCCAGGTTCGCCAACTCTTCCGGCGACAGCGCCACCATCTCGCTGCCGAGAACGATGCGGTCCACGGAAAGACCAACATCATGGCAGATCTTGCGCGTAACGATGTCGTTGTCCCCGGTCAGGATTTTCACTTGAACGCCGCCAGCCTGTAGCGCGGCAATCGCCGGGGCGCATGTCTCCTTCGGAGGGTCAAGGAATGCGATGTAGCCGAACAACATGAGATCGGCCTCGTCGGCGACAGAGTACGTCGCCTGAGTTGGCGGCATCTCCTTGGTGGCGACAGCGATGACCCGAAATCCGTCCGCGTTGAGCTTTGCCGTCGTTTCCTTCGCGGAGGCGAGATGGCTCTCATCGAGGAGACCCGTCTCGTCACCGATCGCGTAGCGCTTGCAGACCGCGAAGACTTCTTCGACAGCGCCTTTACAGATGAGGATATGAACTCCGTCGTCGCGCCCGAGAACGACGGACATTCTCCGCCTCTCGAAGTCGAATGGTATTTCGTCGATCTCCTTGAACCGCTCCCGAACCTTTAGGCCACCTTCGAGATCACCGTGCTTCAGGACCGCGACGTCGAGCAGATTCTTGAGGCCGGACTGGAAATAACTATTCAGATAGGCGTACTCGAGCACGCTGTCTGAATCGGCGCCCCTAATGTCAAGGTGGCGCTTGAGGATAATCAGGTCCTGAGTGAGAGTGCCGGTCTTGTCCGTGCACAACACGTCCATGGCCCCGAAGTTCTGGATTGCATTGAGACGCTTAACAATGACTTTCTTTCGGGCCATTGCCATTGCGCCCTTTGCCAGATTGACCGTCACAATCATCGGCAACATCTCGGGCGTCAAACCTACAGCCACGGCGACCGCAAACAACAGCGCTTCGAGCCAGTTGCCCTTGGTCACGCCATTGATCACAAACACAAGCGGCGCCATCACCAGGATGAACCCGAGCATCAACCAGGTAAAACGAGTAATGCCCTTGTCGAAGCTCGTGAGCTCTCGCGTCCCGGCGATTGCAGTTGCTACGATGCCGAAAGCAGTTCGCGGGCCGGTCAGCACGACGACGCCGCAGCCGATTCCGCTGACGACGGCGCTGCCCATAAAGCAGATATTGGGGAGATCAAACGGAGTCTCAGCCGCACCTTCATGGGGCGCGGCGAGTTTCTCAAGCGGCATTGCCTCGCCAGTGAGGGTCGATTGGTTGACGAAGAGATCCTTGGCCGAAATCAGTCTGAGGTCGGCGGGGATCATGTCTCCGGCAGACAGCAGAACGATGTCGCCAGGCACAAGTTGATCGATCGGAACAACGATGTGGTCGGCTCCCCCCTGTCGACGTACAGAAGCGGTTATCGAAACCATCTTTTGTAGTTCGTCGGCAGCGTTGTTCGACCGATACTCCTGTAGGAATCCTAGGGCGATGCTCAGGACGACCATGATCGCGATCATGATCGCCGCACGCTGATCGCCAAGGAAATAGGATGCCGTCGCCAGTGATAGCAGAAGGATATTCAACGGATTTATCGAGCGCGCAGCAAGCTCGCCAAGAACCGTATGACGCGCTTGCCGAGCGACTCGATTGAGCCCGACTGAGCGGAGCTGCTCGACGACCTGACCGGGCGCGAGGCCCGCCGCCGTGCTGGACAACCGCTGCAATGCCTCGTCGGGCGACAGGCGAGCGACTTCGGCCAGGGCTTTTCCGCTTAGCGTCGATCCTTCGGGTGTACTCGGCGGCGATAGCACAGGGACTAAAGTAGTCGTCACCGCTACCGGATCCAGCTTGTTCAAGAAACGTCTCCTTGCACCGATGGGATCCGCCTGGATCACTGAAAAGAGCTGTTCGGACAAGTAAGCGCGCATTCCCCTAAGTGCATCGGACAAAATGTTCGGTGCGAAAGGAGGCGATTGCGTAGCCACTGCATCCTGCCGCGGGTATCCGAAAGCAGGATATCGACTTGACCAACCGAACGAGTTTCAAGCGTAACGGCTGACTATGCGCGAACTTTGATTGGGATCAATGGCTCTCGCTGCGGACATCGACGGCAGCGGACACTCAACGTCTCAAAGGCAAGCCCTTCCCTGGCTGTCATTGATCCAGGTCAATGTGCGCAAAAAACAAAATCCGGTGCCGCAGGAACCATCATCGGTCGGCGCCATTCGTTTCTTCGTCCGATACCGGACGTATAACAATTGGTGAAGCTCATGAAAAAACTTCTTTTAGCGACGGTCGCCATCGTCGCATTCTCTGCGCCCTCATTGGCGGCTGAAACGACCAAGACTGTCGGCCAAGCGCCGCCATCGTTCTACCTGGCTCAGGATACCGCGACTTTGAAATGTCAAATCGTCGAAGCTCAGCCCGCTGCTGGCAGCAGCATGAAGGTCATCGGTGCTGCTCACACGACAAAGGCATCAGCAGAGACGGCTTTGAAGGCGGATAAGACCTGCGCCAAGTAATTGAGTGCCGGCGCGAGCACGGGACGGGTCTGTTAGTTGCCTACCTCGACCCGTCCCGCTGCTACCGATGGTTTAACCGAGGGCGCCGCCAACCACCAACAGGGACAACTCCATTGACGGCCCGACCGGTCGCTGAGCCTTTGCTCTGCGTGCCCAACACGACACGAACTATTCCCAGTTTAAATTTCCCCAAAAGGAAGACGTCATGCGAAAGGCTCTCATTATCGCTACGACCGCAGCCTTGTTGACCGGTACGGTCATAACCGGGTCAGCGGTCGCGCGCGATCGTTCGGACCGCACAGAATTGACCTTGAGCCAGATCACAGATCAGGCGTCGGCTCGCGCCGCCCAGATGAAGGCTGACCTGCGTCTCACTACAGAGCAGGAGAAGAATTGGCCGGCTTTTGAAACTGCAGCGGTGGATATGTGGAAGAAGCAGACCGAGCAACAAATTGCCTGGCGAAATGCCCGGGCCAAGCAACAGGGTAGCGTCGATCTCATCGACGAAATGCGCAAGGATGCTGACCAGCAGATCGACGAAGCGAATGCACGGAAGAAGCTCGCAGAGGCCGCCCAACCGCTTTACAGCAGCCTCGACGATCAGCAAAAGCACCGATTTGCCGAGGCCCTTTTTCGCAGGGATCGTGATCGGCGCGCCTATTGAGCGACGAAATTGAATAGCGGGCAGCTCTCCTGGCTGCTCGCTATTGCAGCGCCACTCGCGCTACGCGATCGAAGCAAGTCCGCGACTGACTTCTGTCAGTCGCCAGCTCGAAAGTCATCGGCGAAATACCGTTGATACAAATCAACGACGACCAACCATTCAAGCCACAACTTGAAATGCTCCCGTTCAGGGAGTGAGCATTGGAGGATACACCTATGGACAAGGACCGGGTCATCGGAATCGGCGAAGCAGATCGAGGGCACAGTGAAGCAGGTGGTCGGCAAAGCGGTCGGCGACGCCAAGCTGGAGGCGGAAGGCAACGCTGACAAGATCGAGGGTCAGGTGCAGAACGCCGTCGGCGGCATCAAGGACACGCTCAAAGGAAAATAGAACGGCAGCGAGCCTTTTCTTCCCGTCCGGCTTGGGATCGTGCCCTAGCCGAAAGGCAAGAGTCTTTCATTTGGAGGCATCGATGGTTTTTGAATCCGTAGAGATTTCGACCCCTGCTCAAGAAGATGTCGCAGTATCGTGGCCAGCGATTGCGGCGGGTGCAATTGCGGCCGCCGCCCTGACCCTCGTTCTCCTTGCATTCGGTGCCGGCATGGGGTTCTCGGCCGTATCCCCATGGGGCAATTCGGGCATATCGGCGAGCACATTTCAAATCACGACAGGTCTTTATCTGATCGTGGTCGCGCTGCTCGCCTCCGCCATGGGGGGATATGTCGCCGGGCGATTGCGTACAAGATGGGTCGGTGTCCATACCCACGAAGTCTACTTCCGCGATACAGCTCATGGCTTTTTGGCGTGGGCATTGGCCACTGTGATCGGCGCCGGGTTCTTGGCCGCGGCGGCCAGCAACATTGCTGGCGGCGCATCACCGGGACTTGCAGCGGCACCCAATGTGTCGGCAACTGCGGGCTCCGGCAGCCATTTGGATTATTATGTGGATGCCTTGTTGCGACCCAATCCTGCCGCAAGCCCGAATACTACCGATCCGGGAGCAGCTCGCCGCGAAATTGCGGGCATCCTGATGAAGGGCGTTGCTGACGGCGATGTCGCCGGGCCGGACCGCACCTATTTGGCGCAGGTCGTCGTAGCCCGAACCGGACTTAGTCAGGCGGATGCCGAGAAGCGGGTTTCGCATCTGATCGACCAGGCAAAGACCGATTTGGACAACGCCCGAAAGGCCGCGGCCAAATTGTCTCTATGGCTCACCGCCGCTCTCCTTATCGGCGCCTTTGCTGCGAGCCTGGCGGCCACGCAGGGCGGAAGAGTCCGGGATTTAAACGCGAGTCTTACCGACGGGTAGGCGAAGCAACAGGAGGACATCATGGGCCGTGGAATTCTACTTTGGATGTTGGGAGTCCCCATTCCGATTATCATTCTTCTCGCTCTTTTGCGGCACTAGATCGCGAAGGAGCCCTTCGAGATGCTGTGCAGCTCGCCTTGTCTGACGCCGGGCCTGCCACATCGCGAGGAACACACAGTTCACTGCTTCGGCTCCGCCAAGCGAGCAGCCGTCGCGAAATTGCATGTGATTGCCACTGCGTTGCTGCAATTGCTCTTATTCGAGCCGATACACGCGGTCGATGAAGAACAGGATGAGTGCGCTCTTGCCTCGGTCTATTCAACCCTGAGCGAAGAGACGGCAAGCGGACAAGACACCAGCGTCAACGATCGAACCGCCGCGCATCGATCGCTCCCGTTTGGGACGCTCGTCCGCGTCGACAATCAGGCAAACGGACAGTCGGCCGTCGTAAGGGTCACCGATCGCGGCCCGTTCGTCAGCGGAAGAATAATCGATCTATCACAAATCGCCGCACATGAGCTCGGCTTCGCCGATTTGACGAAGGTGTGCCTCAAGATCCTGTGGCTTCCGGAAGCTCGACCGATCAAGGAAAAATGACTGTTGCGATCGGTACTCGCCCGGTTCAGCGGCTTCGCCGACGCACCAGCGCCGTTTGGATCGCTCCGAGACCTCAGTCCAGAGCTATCAAGAGGCGCGGCCCGGAAGTCTGGTCGGCTCGACGACCATAGCGGTGTTCATCGTGTGAACCGCCGCCGTGGGCCGCACGACGGTGGCGGCCCAGTCACCCCTCAGTCTGATTTTCTCAATTGCGCATGAGCATCATTCGATACCTAAAATACATTGCCGCACCGAATTCCCGCTCGAGCGAGCTCGGCGCGTGAACCGCCGCGCGCACGACGGCCTCAGGCGGCGTTATGTCTCATTTTGCTTCTCGTTTGCGATTTGCGCCAACAGCTTGCGTACCCGCTCATCATGAAAGGCCATTCCGAAGAGCGCCAGAACGACCTGACCGGGCGGAAGTTCTTCGTCGCCCTTTGCCTGTCGGATGAACATTTCCATCTCACCGTTCTCACGAACGACAATAGCCGCGTCGTTGGAACGAAGATCAATGCGAGTCGGCCGTTTTAGCCCGAACATTCTCAACTCCTGCTCGCGCGTTTCGCCAGATGGCACATTTCCAACACTCGTGGATGGAATTCCAGAGAAGCAAAATCTCGCCGCTAGACTACCGCACCCTGAGTTTGGGAATTGAAGCTCTATCGTCGGTGAAAGGGCTTGATCCATATCAACCGCGCACGAACCGACCGATACGAAAATTGGATACGCATGCAGGGCGTTACGCAAGGTCCCCCTCGGTGAGCGGAGAGAATAATATGAATTTGCACACACCATCAGTGCCGCTCTTTATCGTCTCGTTGGTGCTTGCTGCACTTGCCTTGATTGGGCATTTCGTACTGCTTCCGTTTGTTACGCTCTATGGTTTCTGGGTGGCTATCATCGCCTATGTCATCCTCGCCGCGGGCGTCGTGATGAAAACCTAACCGCTCCGAAGAGGTGAAGGTTGCAACTCGTTGTTGTTTTCACTCATGGAAAGCTTCGGATTGCGGTGTGTGTCTCAGCCACGAGCGAGATCGTCGCGCCTTCGGTCAATTGTTGCACACTGGATCACTTTTAGGAGATTGAAATCGTTCTCACTGCCAATCACATTGCGCCGATCGTCGCCCTCGTCGCCGGCATGATCCTGATCGTGCCATGGCTATTGAATTTCATCATCGCCATCTACCTCATCGTGGTAGACCTGTCGGACTCAACGGCGTTTACCATTTCGTCGGGTGGAATTGCGTATGCACCAAGACAGACTAAAGACATTTCAGCGATAGGATCACTCTAACGGCGCGAGCTTGAGGCGGCCAAGTGTCGCCGCCAGATCTTCGAACTTGAAGGGCTTCTTCAGCACCGGCCGGCCCGCATAACCGTCTTTCAAATTATGACCGCTGTTGCCGGTCGCATAGACAAACGGTACTCCGCGCGCGGAGAGCGCGTCCGCCACAGGATGACTATCGTTTCCGTCCAAATTCATGTCGAGCAGAGCGACGTCGAACGCTTGCGTATCAATCAGCGTGAGCGCCTTACCGACCGTCGCGGCAGATGTCACCGACTTGCAGCCGAGGTCGGCAAGCATGTCTTCAATCATGATGAGAACCAGCATTTCATCCTCGACCACGAGGGCTCGCAGGCCGCACAGCAACTTATCCAACATGAGCACCTCCTGGCACCGGAATGTCCATCGTGCAGATAAGGCCGTTCGGCCGATAGTCGAGCTGCACGGTTCCTCCCAACTCATGGGCGAGGCCACGCTCAAGCACCCGCGAACCAAAGCCCTTGTGTGGCGGCGGCGTGACCGGAGGCCCACCGTTCTCCGTCCAGCTCAGCAACAGCCGTTTTCCGGCCGGTGTCGTCTCCGTCGTCCACGCAATCTGGATTGATCCGGCCGCGTTGGACAATGCACCGTATTTCACGGCGTTGGTCGCAAGCTCGTTGAACGCAATGCCAAGGGCTAAAGCTGATTTTGGCGGGAAGCGGATGTTCTCCCCCGTGATCACGATGCGATTCGCCCGTCCGCCGGAGACCCCGAATGGCTCCAGGGCATCGTGAGCGATATCGTGCAGACCGGCGCTTTCCCATCTTTCACGCGTCAGCAGGTCGTGCGACCGGGAGAGCGCAAACAGCCGGGATTCGATGGATTGTCGAATCGCCTTCGGATCGGTCGTCATTCGCAATGTCTGCCAGACGATCGATTGCACGGTGGAAAGGGTATTCTTGACGCGATGGTTCAGCTCGTCGATCAGCATCCTGGATCGGACTTCCTCCTCCTTGTGCTTGGTGAGATCGATGAGCGATACGAAATACTGAACGATTTTACCGTCCGTATCGCGAACCGGGCTGACGAAGAGCGCGCCCCAGAATTCGCTCCCGTCCTTGCGGCGGTAGAGAACTTCTGTGCCGCCACCGGACGACCCTTCGAACTCGGTTTTGGTTCGCCTCAAGGCCTCGGCATCCGAACCGTTCGCCATCAGAAAATTGAAGCCTTTGCCGAGCACTTCTTCCCGGCTGTACCCGGTCAGGTCGAGGAGACTGTCGTTGGCAAAAATGATCGGATTGTCGGGCTTCGCCGCGTCCGCAAACAGCATTGGCATTCGGGTTGTTTCAGCGGCAACGACGAACGGGCCGAGGTCCTTGCGAAACCCCTCGACTGCGGCCTCGGCACCCTTCTGCCGGTCAGACTTTTCCGTGATCTCTGGCATGTCCCCGGTCGATCAATGGCGCTTTGCAGGCAATGCCGTGATCACGGTCCTGCTTCTTCCTGAAACAAGCGTTTTGATGATAGCATAATGGTCATGCCGCCGGGGAAGTCATTGCGGTGGGTCAAGATCCCGATCGCCCGGGCCTGCTTAGCTAATTCGGTGACTCCCGGCTGATGAAACAGGGTGACGCGGGCGCATGAAGGCTGACGTTGCATCACCTGCGGCTCCCGAGGCCGTCCCCCAACCGGCGGAGGCAATTCCGAAGCTGCCGCAGGCCGCAGATCCTCTGCTGCCGATCATGCCGGGCGCGACGGCGAGACCTCCTCTCGCGGACGCGCTCATCAAAGCTGCGCCAGTACAAGATTTCAATCTTGCCCGAGACTTGGGCGTGTTCGCGCGTGTTCGCGCCGAAGGTGGACGGCGCGTGGTAGCGATCTTCGCTGCCTCGACGGTCGTCACCATTGCCAACATGTTCGGACAAGTCCAACTCAATGATTGGAACGGCCGGTTCTTCGATGCTGTCGGCCGCAAGGACTTGTCGGGCTTCGTCCACGATCTCCAGGCGTTCGTTGTCATTATCGCCATTTTGTTGGCGCTCACGGTCGCGAACACCTATCTCCAGGAGCGCCTGAAGTTTCGACTGCGCGAATGGATCACCCGTCACCTTCTGGCCGAGTGGCTCAAACCATTGCGCGTCTATCAGCTCGGCTTTGCTGGCGAATATGGACACAATCCGGACCAGCGCATCCAGGAGGATACGCGCCTTTTGGGCGACTACACTGCCGACCTCGGCTGCGGCATCGTCTATTCCTTGCTCCAACTCATCGCCTTCGTCGGCATGCTTTGGACTCTCTCGGCGCAGGTCACGTTCCAGGTCGCGGGCTACGGCATCGCCATTCCCGGCTACATGGTCTGGTGTGCGCTCGCTTATGCCTCGATCGGCTCCGCTCTGACTTGGATCGTGGGGCGACCGCTGATTGCCCTGAACGGCGAGCGATATGCGCGTGAGGCGGAATTCCGCTTCGCGCTCGTTCGGGTCAACGAATCCGGCGAGAGCATCGCACTGCACGGAGGGGAGACCGACGAACGACGGCATCTCGAGGCTGGGCTCGCGGCTGTCGTGGACACGATGCGGCGGATATCCACTTCGCTCGCTCGCCTGACGTGGATCACATCGGGCATTGGCTGGCTGTCGTTGGTCGTTCCGATACTGGTGGCAGCACCGGCCTATTTCGGCGGCAACCTGACGCTGGGCGGCCTGATCATGGTGGCGGGCGCGTTCACCCAGGTCCAATTGGCGTTGCGATGGTTCGTCGACAATTTTTCACGGCTCGCCGACTGGCGCGCAGCGGTCCACCGCGTCGCGCGCTTTCGCGAAGCGCTCGACAATCTCCCTGCGATCGAATCGGGCGCAGAGGAAATCAAACGCGCGCTGCACCCGGAGGGACATCTCACTTTCGAAGCCGTGCGCGTCCTCTTGCCGGACGGACATATCGTTATCGATGACGCGACGGTCAGCATCACCCCGGGCGAGCGGGTCCTGATTGTCGGCGACACCGGAAGAGGAAAATCGACACTGTTCCGCGCCGTGGCGGGTCTATGGCCATGGGGTTCGGGGACAATCCTCACGCCTCCACCCGCAGCCATGGCATTCCTGCCGCAGCGACCTTATCTGCCGCTGGGGACGCTACGAAACGCCCTGAGCTATCCGAGCCCGCCCGACGCCTTCCTCGATGCGGATGTGCGACAGGCCCTGGAGCGGTGCGATCTCGGCAATCTCATTCCCAAGCTCGACACAACCGAGCGTTGGGACAAGGAGCTTTCGCTTGGCGAACAGGAGCGCCTCGCTTTTGCACGCCTTCTCCTGCACAAGCCGGGATGGGTCTTTCTGGACGAAGCGACGGCGGCGCTTGACGAGGACAGCCAGCGCCGCGTCATGGCTCTGTTCGATGATGAGCTGAAGCAGACCACCGTGTTGAGTATTGGTCACCGTCCCGATCTTGCCGTCTACCATACCCGAACTCTCCAGCTCGTTCATGGAGTTGACGGTGACCGCCTCAAGCTCAAACCGCCCCCTGCACCACCTCCGCCACGACGCTGGCTGCAGCGGCTCGACGACTGGCTGCTGACTATCCGGCGATAATGGGGGACCATTTCGGGCACCTACAACTTTTGATTTGAGTCAACAGGCTTGGCTTAACTTCGCTACAAGATGAGTTCCTTATTGGAAACTCATCTATCAACCTCTGGTTGATCAATGTTGAAGCGATGACGTCGCGACCAAACCACAAAGGGAGCTATCGAAATGTCAATTTGGACCATCATTCTGATCATTCTAATCATCGCGCTGCTGGGCGGCTTTAGCGGGATCGGTGGCGGTCCGTTTTACGGTACTGGCTACTACGGCGGCGGCGGTCTTGGTCTTGTGATCGTCATTCTGCTGATCTTGCTTTTGCTCGGCAAACTTTGACCCAGCGGTTGCCGGCAGCGGTGATGGTCCGGCTTGAATTTGAATTGGCCGGACTCAGGCATCCAATTAACGCACGCAAATCGGGAATCCCGGACCATGTCTCGCAATATACTCTACCTCGTCATCGGCGCGCTCGCCGTCGTCGCTGTGGTACTGGGCTATCAAGTCTACCGGGAGCGACAGAAAACCACTGGCGTCGAGATCAGCATCGGCGAGCATGGCGTTTCAATCGAAAAGAAATAGCACAGCATCTCCCCGGTGATGCTGGCCACAGCCGTCGCCGGAAACTTCGAGATCGCCCACTCAACTCAGACGACCAAGAAACCCAATATCCACAAGGTCCCACCAAAGGAGTCGGACAATGTCGATCGGACTTATCCTCATCATCATCCTTGTCATCTTCTTGCTTGGTGGCTTCAGCGGCCGCTTTGGCGGCTACGGCTACGGCTACGGTCACGGCGGCATGGGTATCATCGGCATCATCCTGGTCATCCTCGTCGTATTGCTGCTGCTGGGTCGGATTTGACCCCCGTCGTTCTCAGCTGCGGCGACCTTGGGCTTTCCACGAGATCTGTCGCCGGCGTCATGAGTCCCAACGAGCCTCGACCATGCATCTGGTCGTGGCTTTCCGGTCCGCCGCCACTTCATGCGGGACTGAGCGTCCGCGTCGCTGCTTGATTGGAGTTGCTGATCGGTCAAGGGGCCGCCCGAAGAGATCGCCGTTCGATCGAGTGGAGAAAAACGGATGCACCAGCCGAAGCTCACAACGCTCGCCGAGGTGTTTGTCCCCGCCTCGGTGCTGCTGCAGCGGTTGCACGACGAGGCTCCGGCAGATCACTTTACCCTGGGTTGGCTGATGAGCCGCATGCACAAGCGCTCCTTCGGCCTCATCATGCTGCTGCTCGCTGTGGTCGCCGTTGCACCGGGTGTCTCGATCGTCGCGGGCCTGCTGCTCATGATCCCCGCGTCCCAGATGATCCTGGGCCAGAACATGCCGGTGTTCCCGCGCCGCATCGCCGCCCGTCCGTTGCCGACGCGGCACCTTGCCGCTCTGGTGCAGCGCGCCGTGCCCGTGCTGAGGTATCTTGAGAAACTCATTCATCCGCGCTGGCCGACTCCGATCGATGCGACCAAGCGTCTCGTCGGCGCCGTCGTCGTGCTCCTGAACATCACCCTGCTCTTCACGCCGGTCCCTTTCAGCAACGTCGTTCCCGCCCTGGTGATCGCGTTGATCTCGCTGGCCTATTTGGAGGAAGACGGACTCCTGCTCTCAATCGCACTGCTGGTCAGCGTCGTTGTGCTAGCGGTCGAATTGACGGCAGTCTGGCAGACCGTCCTTGGCGCGAAATGGATCTTCGGCCTCTGGTAATAGCTCGGCCGAGCGCAAGCCCCGCGGTGAAATGGCGGGTGTACCGTCGCGCTGATCTGAGCACGGCAAAGGCCGGATCGCTGTCAGGCTAAAGCCGGATCTGAAACATGGGTATCCGCTTTCGGTTGCCAACGACGGTCCGGCTTTGCCCGAAGGGTTCGACCCCGGCGCGAGCAGAGGCTTGGGGATGAGAATAATTCAATACTTCACCAGCCAGATTGGCGGTGAGTTACGGATCGACCGTGGCGACGACGGTAAGGGCGCGCGATTTACCGTGATGTTTCCTGCGCCGACGGGAGCAAGCGACTAGCTGCCTTCGGCATTATCCGGAAAGACGTCTCGTCGAACTTGATAGCCTCTCTCAAGGAATGGGTGTCGGGCAACCGCCAGAATCGCAAATCTAGCAGATTCCCGCTCGGGAAAGCGTATGATTTAGTTGTGATGACCGCATCTTTCACGGAACGGCCGATGTGTCCGGTTTGCAAGCACCGGATGGCATTGGCACGCATCTCTCCCCGGCAAACGCGGATTCGAGGAGCGCACCTTCGAATGCTCGACCTGCGAACGTACTGAAGTGGTGTCTTTCGCCGTCGACCCCATGAAGACAGATGCGGTCGGCTGGCTGGCAGGCGAACTGCGGCCGCCTCGATAAAGTTCGGTTGCCGCTTTGCGTGAGTGAGGGGGGCCTGATGGACGAGGATTTCTGCAGAGAACAGGCGCAGCGCGCTCGTGCCCTAGCCAAACGGGCCGATCCCTTCACCAGGCGGCGTCCGCTGGCGTTGGTCAGCCGATATGACGCAATGTGGGCGGCTCCGACGCAGGACTCGAAGATCGAGCGGCCGCTGCCGGTGCGCACTGCGCCGCCGGCGTCGATCTTCTCCGGGTAGGCCGAGGCATGACGAGAGAAACCTCACCTTGACGGCGTTTGCGCTTTCCGTCTGAACCCCGTCGCCTAGCGCATTCGTTTTGTGGTGTCTCCCTGGACCGCGGTCGAGGGCGGCGTCAGGAACGCATCGAACCGCTCCTTTACGACGGCGTAGCATTCGCACGATGCCTTCTCCAGTCCGGCCCGATCTACGATCTGGATCTTCCCACGCCGGTAATATCTGATCAGCCCCGCCGTCTGCAGCGCCTGCGCCGCCATGGTCACCGACTTGCGGTTGGCGCCGAGCATCTCCGACAGGAATTCGTGGGTGTAGGGCAAGGCCTCACCCTCGGCGCGGTCGTGCATCATCAACAGCCAGCGGCACATCCGCTCTTCCGTGCTGTGCAGGGCATTGCACGCGACGGTCTGTTGCACCTGTGACAGCAGCGTCTCGGAGTAGCTGACGAACAAGTTGCGGACGTGTTCGCTACTCCTGAATTCCGATTGCAGCAGTTCGATCGGACAGCGGACCATGCCGCCCTCCAATTGTACCAGGCACCGGTTAAAGGAGGCCCGACTGTACATGGCGGCGAACAAACCGAACGCGCCCTCGCGGCCGATGTTCGCGGTCTCGATTGCCGAACCGTTTTCAAGAACAGTCAGCAGCGACAAAACCGAACCTTCCGGAAAATAGGCATGCTTGAGCAGCCCGCCCGCATCGCAAACCACAGCGCCCAGCTTAAGCGTGACCGGCTCGAGATGAGGGTCGATGCGCTTGCGGCTGGAAGCCTCCAGCGCGCCCAGCAACCGGTTGCCTTGCGGCTCAACTATTCGAAGCATCGGCATCCGGTTCACCTGTCTATTTCAGAACTCCTCCGCGGCGGCAAGACATGGTCACCCGCAGGCTAGTCCCTCCAAAGCTGGCGCGGGAGCGAGTAGTGCCGCTCATCCCGCCAACGTTTCCTGGCTGACATGAAGCTCTATCGGCTGCAGGCCGCCGTCCTTGCCGAAGTTTGCCAACAGCGCCAAGTCCCGCGCCAGTTGGGCCGTCATCGGCCCTGAAACCGGATTTCCGATTGTCACGATTATGATGTCTGGTAGCGGACATAATCTTGATTTGAGTCAAACGGATATGGCTGCGCCGCTATAGGTTATTCCGACCGCGCGAGCCGCGGATCCCCAGTATCCGCACGGATCAACCGACGGGCTCAAACCTTCACGGAAAATTTCCATAAGTCGTTCCCATCGCCCTCACAAAGAGACCCATCTCGTCGATCGCATCGGGTGGCTCAGGGCGGCGGTTCTTGGAGCCAATGACGGAATCATATCGACCGCAAGCCTGATCGTCGGCGTAGCCGCAGCGGCGGCGAAGCAGAACGACGTCCTGATTGCTGGAGTCGCTGTACTGGTCGCCGGCGCCATGTCGATGGCAGCCGGCGAGTATGTCTCCGAGAGTTCGCAGTCCGACACCGAGAAGGCGGATCTCGCACGAGAACGGAGTGAACTGCGCAGCAACCGTGAGGGAGAGCTCGAGGACTTCGGCGTTAGCGCAGGCGCGAAGGTGAGCTTCTGAGCTGCGGCAGGTTTGGCGCCACTATGGTTCTGGGCGCGGCCTCCGCGCTCAGTTACATTTCTTCGGGAGTAGCAGATGAGAAAGACGATTGACCACGTCGCTGTGGTGGGCTGTGGATTGATCGGCTCGGGTTGGACGAGTTGGTTCCTCTCGCAGGGGTTGGCGGTCACCTGCCATGCCCCTGCACCGGGAGACGCGCTTGAGACGAGCCGTTGCCGCCGATTTGTCTCAGGTTGGACTCAAGGAGGCAGCCCAAAGGCAACTGATGGCGCGCCTCAATTTCGAAGCGGATTTGGCGAAGGCCGTATCCTGCGCGAGCTGGGTACAGGAAAACGCGCCTGAGGATATCCAGCTGAAGCGCGACGTGATCATCCGTATCGACGATACTGCGCCGCCAGACGTGGTGATCGCGTCCAGTACCTTGAGCATCAAGGTCAGCGACTTGCAGACGGGCATGTCTCGTCCGGCGCGCCTGGTGGCCGGTCATCCATTCCTGCCCGTGCCCTTGATATCGCTTGTCGAGGTCGGCGGCGGAGCAGCCACATCCTCCGCCGCCGTCACCGCTGCAATGGACTTCTATCGTTCGATCGGAAAGTAGCCCATTCGGCTGAACCGTGAAATCACTGGGCACATCGCGAATCGCCTGCAGGCTGCCTTGATGCGGGAAGCGTTCTTCCTTCTGCAGGAGGGCATTGCTTCAGCATCGGATATCGACCTCGCGCTGACCTAGGGTGGCGCGCGCCAGGCGTTCGCCAACCTCGGTGGGGCGCTGAAGAACATGTGGGAAGATCTAGGCGCTACGGTGCCGACGCCAGAACTCGAGGTGCTAGCTATCGCCCGGAGCCGAGGAATGCCTCCGACAAAACCTAGGCGCGGTGGACCGAGGAACGGGTGAGAGTGGATAGAACGGTCCAGCGAGAAAAGAGGCTCCTCGCCGCAGAAGAGCAGACTCGATGAAGAAGGTGCGGCAGGCTTAGCTTACGCAGATCCTCCGGAACAGCCTTCCGGAGCGGATAGATGCGAATTTTTGGATGCTTCCACGGACGTCACATTGCAAGCGGCACTGTACCAATGGGGCAGTGCTAAGCGGTTGGAATTACTGAATTGCTTTGGATATCCGGCTCTTAGAAGAGCCATGGTGCGCTACTCAGAATAAAACTTCGAATACGTATGTCATTGAACAACGTGCAGCGGGCGCTTTGAAGCGTCGCAATTATTTCGAATATTCCGAATTCTGTGAGACCCCGATGCACAGGTGTGAAAATGCTAGTTTTAATGGTAGACAACTAGGTCTTCACTAGCATATAGTTTTAGCTAGTGCGGTGGTTTCTGGTGTAGACTGCGGTATGATGGTGAATCCCAAACAACTGCGAAGTGACGCGTCAAAATTTCAGGCTGACCGATCGAAGTCGCGATCCGGTAGGGAAACGACTGGAACGACCAAGGCGATCCGGGCTGTTCTTCCGCATATCTACAGCCTCCGCCAAGACGGAGTGCAATGGGCTGCGATTGCGGCCGCTCTTGCTGTTCAGGGCATCGTTCAAGGTAAAGCCCGCATCCCCCTGACGACCAATCGCCTAACGGCGCTTGTCCGCCAAATCGAACTGCAGAATCAAAAGCGTGCTGCGAAGAAAGAAGTAGTTAGAGAGGCGAACGAAATCGCAATCCAAGATCACGGTCTGTCCATGCCCCCAGCGCTTGAAACAAAACCGCGGACGATTGTTGGGGAAGAGGCTCGGCGCCCGCACCGCCGAAGCCAGTCCACTTCGCAAGCCACAGATTCCCAGGAGGCGTGGTCCGATCAGGCACACGCCGTCGGCCGGCAAATGGATCTAGAGAATGGCGGTGCTTCCCGGAAACAGCGCGCACGCGGCGATGTCGCCGAAAGTGCCTCAGGTCGATCGAAGCGCGCAGTAAAATTGCCCGCGCAATCCAACCGAGAGGTGCTTGCGTTCATGGATCGAGCTCGTGCCTTTCGGCGACGACAGGACTGACTTCTACCGACGGCAAATCTGCCGTCGGCTCCAGACATGTTGACCTCGACCACAAGCTTCGTAATGAACGCTTTCTGCAGCCGGAGTGGTCGCGTGATGGAGCTATAAGGTCGGCTGGCGCAGCGCGTGCGCCGCATAGCCGAGCTACCACCCTTTCATCAAGCGGCGCTGGTTGCTCTTGCGGAGCGATACGTCGTCAAGTGTCATTCGGAGTGCGATTCGAGCTCTTGTCGGCGCCGAAGGGGTTGGCCGCTCTGACGGCTATGCCGGCGCACAACGGAACGAGAGGCTTAGGACGGTGGAGTCGTCTCTCGGCCATCACACCCTAGGTCGATGCAAAGACCCTCTCAGAAGGTTCGCGTAACCTCTGGCGATTGAACGGTTGAAAGCCGGAAGTCGTGACGTTCCGGACGGCTTGTAAGGAGAGCAGGCGAGGTGGCAGAGTTCGCCAGTGAATATCCCGCAGCATCTATCCAGTCGACACGATCGCCACGAACGATCGGCCGAACGTCATATATTCCCTGCCGGCCGTCCGTCCCTGTTAAGGCGGCGGCACTCCCTCGAACGATCTCCTGCGCGACATCTCCATCGGCAAGAGACCTCTGCCAGGCGAGGAACCATTGCGGATCGATCAGGGTCTCGGCCTCGAGCCCAGCGGCTTGTGCCGCAAGCCAGACTTCAAACTCGGCACGTCGCGCGGCCGCAGCCTCCCTGGTTTGCGCCAGGCCCTGCGACAGTGCGAAGGCGACGAAAGGATCTAGTGTTCCCCAGCGCAGCAATTCCCGGAACCAAAAGGCGGCCCATGGGAGGTTCGTGGTCGCACGCCAGGTTTGCAGACTCGGCGTCTCGAGCGCACCAGCGTTAGCATTCCACGCTTGGGCCACCGCCGCACCCACCGCGACGCCTAGTCTAAACTCAAGATTGTCTCCGACAAAACGTTGCCAGGATCGCAACCTATCCGCGCTCGGCGCCACCGAGCCTGGGCGTTGTGTCCACCAGCCCAAGATGCCACGCCAATCGGCGAGGAGCTGCTGGTCACCGGGAGTCGGACGAACACGAAAACCGATTCCGGGCTCCGCGCGGATGCGCTCGCCGAGTCGAGCAAACAGTTCGAAGCGTTGTTCTGCTGTCCATGTCCCGTATTCGGCAGCCGCGAAGAGCTCTGCGACCAGTTGGGGGGCGACGAGCTCAAAGCGGCGACCGATATAGGGGGTAAAGCCGTACTGGTAGAGCCTTCGACGCTGCAGTGCATTGGGATAGAGCCTCTCGACAAATGCTCTGCCACGCTTAATGAAGCTGCGTTCCAGCCAGGCCTCCTCGGCCGCGGCCACCTGCGCAAAGGTACGTTGCCACAAGTCGCGCAAGTAAACCTCGGCACGCGGGCCGTTGACCTCTGCTTGTTCGAACCGAGCCAGCTCTTCAATCGCTGCCAGCAAGAAGCCGTCCAATTCGTCCAAACTGTCGCCCAGCAAATCGTGCGGCGTCCGTGACGCTACCCCGAGGTTCGCACCCGCCCCCTCGGGAAGTGTCGCCTCCAGCCAAGCGAGAAAGTGCTCCTCGGTCTGCAACCCGAATTGAGTAATCGCACGATTTGCGATTGACCGCAGCAGCACCGCAAGCGGGCTTCCGGCGCCTCCAACCTCTTCGTCGGCGCGCAGGCGGAACAGGAGGTTGTCATATTCTGCTGATCTTGCACGAACCTGCCTTTGCTGGACTCGACGCTTCGCGGGGGCCGTCGACGATATCGTCTCAGGTACAGCGACGAGCGTGATCCCTTCTATCGATTGAGCGGCGCCTGGACGCCCGGCTCTTCCAGCGAGGTTGCGAAACTCCGCCGTCGACATTGGTACGACGACCGGTTGACCAGTTTGCGGATCAAAACTGCGGCGCTCAAGGCTCGTCAGGAAGATGATGTCGAATGGCAGGTTCACCCCTTCCGTCAGTGTAGCTGTTGCCACCGTGATCGGGCAGATTCGCCGATCGATGAGGTCGGTCATCAGGCGCCTCAAGCGTTGAGGCATCTGGCCGTGGCTTGTAGCAATCCCTCTCTCAAGCAACCGGAGTTCGAAAGAATCGAGGCCGCAATAGTCGAGGCATGCCAAGCGAGTCTCCTGGTAACGCGCAAGGCCATCCGCATCCGTAGGCGGCGCAAATGGCGGCACGTTCTGCCAATTGGCTAAAGCGAATGCTTCAGCATAGCGCTTCATCAAGCGCTCAGGCGCCTGAGCCACCGATATCAACACACGGCGTCCGCCTTCGAGGAGATGCAGAGCGGTCCACAAGACATATAGTTCGGTGAAATGCGGAAGGCTGTCGCGAACAGGTGCTGCAGGATCCGGCATCGCCGGAATTCGCAGCGGAAGGTAGACAGGTTGATCGCGCCCGCGAACGTACAACATCTGTCCGTTCATGATGTCGAGGATTGCCTCCGGCACGCGCCGCGAAGCTACTCTCAAGGCGCCAATCAATTGGCGGCTGCTCCTGTAGCCTATCCCGACGGGCTCGGCGTCTGCTCGCCCCTCGATCCAACGAGCAACGGGGCGTGCCGCGCCACCCGCGACCGCCGTGAGCGCGATCCGCGCCATGTCAGGTTTGTTCGCGAGCAAGCGCGTGACCATTGCTTCAATACGCATTGCGCGGCTGGTGTGGGCGGCTAGGGCCTCCCTTGTAGTGACATCGTCCTCGCTTACCACCTGATGCGCTTCATCTATTATCAATAAGCGCAATCGCTGGGTTAGCAGGTGACCGACGTATCGCAGAAGCGCTTCAGCCTTTTCAACCGTTGCGATCAATACGACGGCTCGATCCGCCGTTAGCCAATAGTCCGTAATGCCCCAGTCGGCGCCGCCATACAGGCCGGTGATGATGAGATCGCTACCGAGCTCCGAGGTCAGTTTTGTCTCGACCTCACTCGCGAGTGCCCGAGAGGGGACGAGGTATAATGCAAGCGGCGCCTCGCCCGGCTGAACATCAATAAGGAGCAATTCCTTCACGAGCGCCAGATTTGCGACGAGTGTCTTGCCGGAGCCTGTCGGCGTGCAGAGAGCGAAGCTGCTGTTCGCCATGAGCCGTTCAAGGCCTTGAACCTGCGATGCCCACAGCACGCCACGTCCTCTGGCGAACTGCTCACGAGCGAAGCGCCACATGCGGGCCTGATGGTTCGGTGCGTTTTCTGCAAGTCGCCGAACGCGCCCGTGCAGGCTGTTATCGGCAAAGCGCTTCGCCGTCGATTCGATCAAGTTGATGAGTATCCAGAGCTCCTCGCTGGAAAGCCGAGTGGCAAGCATGTTTAGGTCTGAAAGCTTGTTCAGCGCCAGCTCGACCCGACCTTGGCTGCCTCGACGAACGGCATCGCCGAGAAGCCCGACGACACGTATAAGCTCCACGAGCACGTACCACCCGACGGGGCTTTCGCGGCGGTCGGCTTCCCGACGCTGCGGACCTGCGGCATCATCGTCGTTGGCCGGGTCGTCGGTCTCATCGTCTGCCAGATCTGCGGCGTCGAGGACTCCGGCTGAACCGGAGCGACCTGTCAGCTCCGGATGATCCCTCCAAAAGAGGGCGCAATGCTCAAGCAGGCTGTCGAAATCGGGGCTCAGGAAGTCCGCGAAAATCTCAGCGATGCCGGCGCCGTATCGCCCCTGACGCAGCAAGCTCGTCGCCATGGCCGGCAAGCCCGCAAGCTGGTATGCCCCTGCGGCGAGAAGCGCCACCGGCACGTCTCTGGTGACGGGGTCGGAGGATCGAGCCAGCCATTCGAGCAATTCGGCCGCTCGACGATAGCAGGCGAGCGAATCCGGCGAGGCCTGACCGTCCACTTCGCGAAGGATTGATGCGGCGTGCAGCAGGCGACGAGCATCGGCGAGCTGCTCATGCGACTCTCGCTCCGTCCATCCGATGGGCGGAACCTGCCAGGAGATCTGGAGGCTACGGACAAACAGCCGGGCCTGCGTTGGCGTGAGCTCGTTCTCGATCGCAAGAGCCCTGAGACTCAGCGCCAGTTCGCGCCTCTGCTCGTCGAGCCGAGCCATCAGCGACCGTCCCACAACGAGCGATACAGGCTTTCTATGAGATCGACGCCGCCCTCAAGAACGAGCTCGACTACCTGCAACGGACGGCCGGCGGTGTATTCGACCGGGTGCGAATTCGTCGGGAGGTACGTTTGCCCTTGCGCCCGACGGGCCGCCCTGTTCCCTGCCACGAAAACGAGGTCTGTTCGCGGGAGGGGATTCCCGCCGATGAGCAACGCTCTATCGAGCGAGACGATCGCCTCCGCATAGTAGTCGCGCGCCTTCTCGCACAACAGGCGGTGCATCTGCTCCAGACCTTGGGGAGTTGGTAGCCCGCGGTTGATCTCGTTCCAGACACCGTCGTTGCTTCGCACCCGGGCGCCAGCCGGACCTGTCCATTCACCGAACATCATCGTGTCCATCACGCTAGGCGTGAGATCGGCGCGCCACTTGGCTTCACCTGCGATGAATCTGACGACCTCGCCGCTGGCCGGATCTATGGCTAGAGCAATGAAGTCGTTTCCGTGCCGGCCGGAGATTTCCCGCACACGCGGCGGATCACGCGCCAAGTCGAAGATGTAGGCCTCCGCTTCTGCGTGGTATCGAAAGAGGAAAACCGGAATGGTCCACTGATGTCCGCCGATAAACTGGTAGGCTTGGGTCATCAGCCCGGTCATGACCTCCCCAAATAGACCCTTTTTTGCCGTGGGCGGGAGACAGGTGGGATACTGAGCATGAGCGCCCGGAGCCCCGGCATCGGGATGCAAGTCGATGCGAGCAGTGCGGTGAAAGACCTCGCGGGCATCGAGATGGGCCGACTCGAAATAGGGGCGGAGTTCGTCAACAACGGTTTGGTCGTTCGGGATGATCTGTTCGAAAAGCAGATGCCCGTAGCTTCCGTTCATTCGCGCATATCCCCGAAGCCAGCGCTGGAGCAGCGGCATTGGAGGGGGGCAATCATGCATCATTCTCGTTGAGCTCCAGCGCATTCCGCGAGCCAGCGGATCGCTAGTTCGCGGTCATCTCAAGACTCCCACATGCAATGCAAATCCATTACCCGCGCTGTCGTTACGACGCAAGGAGCCGTCTACCATCCAAAGGCAACGGATATCAGGCACTTGTGGAATTATCCAACTGCGTCGAGATAAGCTCACGAAACAAACGCGGCAATCAGGGAAGCCATTGCTGTCGCAGCGATAAGGCTGCTCGGGACGCCTGACGCTTAGCGAGGCCGAATCGGACAGCCGATCGATCGCCGCCTGACCACGAAGGAACGCTGGACGCGATACCTCGCTATGACCTGTGCGCGTTCCATCGTGCCTAGCCTGCGCCCGGTTTAGGTCAAACTCGAGACTAGAAGCCGGACGGATCGTCTCCGCCACGCGTCGAGAACGGCCGCCCGGCGAACGCCGGGCGGGCTTGTTTGAGCTTCCCTCAGTCTGCACTCTTGCGTGGCCGCGACCAGAGGAGCGTGTAGCCTTCGTCGCCTTCGTCATCGAACAGGTTGGCGTAAATCGGCGAATTGAAGGAGGGATCGTCGAGCTTGAGCGAGAGGTAGTCGCGGCCCTCCTCGGAACGCTTTGACCACGCTGCTCCGATTTCTGCTCGGCGAACGTACACGCGGTGGCTCGGAGCATTGTCGTTGGAGCGGTTGGGCTCGGCGACGATGCGGACACCCTTGGCCTGCAAGCTCAGTGTGACGATCTCACCCTGAAAATCGTTACCGACCTTCTTGAACGAACCGATGGTAGCCATATCAAGTCTCCTTGCGTTGTTTCGGACCGCGACCACCGCGGCCTCGATGGCGATGACCAGGCCGAATGACGAGCGGCGACGCACCCGCATGCGGGCCGAAGCATCGCGGAGGACGCCATGGCTGAGACTTTCTTGTCTCGCGAGGAATGGGCTTGCCCAGGGGAAGAAAGTCGCAAGACTGGCGTTGCGTCTCAGACGGTCGAGGCGCAGCCGGTCTTCGGCCAGATCAAGCCATCAAAGAGGCGAGGTGTTCGCGTGCTGAACAACATTGAGAGGAGGCGTGGCTGCTTTCGGTCGTACGATACAAGAGGTCGGTTCGTTTTCAGGTGGGAAATGAGAGAGCACAGTGCAGGAACGGGCGACATCATCTTCCGAATACAAGCGCGCCTGCAAGCAGGCTCCTATCCCAACACATGGCGTGACGAAAAGCGCTGGCCTGGTGGTTCTGAAGTGCTGCAAGAGAAGGCCGCCTATCGGATCGACCGAACGTCACTGCGCATAACGACCCAAGCGACAAACGATGCGGAAGCGAAGGTAACACGCTGCTCTGGTCGCGGCTGCCAGCGCAAGCGAAGACCCGTTCAAGCCCGTTCCGGTCCCGACAGGCGCATTCGATGGGGACAGCATCGCACACCGTCTATGCAAGCGGCCTGGAAACAGACGGAGGTTGCGTGTGGTGGCGATAGTCCGGCACAGTTTGCAAACCGTGCTGATTCCTCGGAACGTCTTTGCAGTAGCAGCGCGGCATGAAGCGCGAGACTGGACGGCGGCGCTATGCGCCGCCGTCGCCAAACTTCCAGACCGGGATTCCCATCCGCCTCGCCTTGTCAGCGAGATTGTCCTGAATTCCCGTTCCTGGGAAGACCATGACGCCGATTGGCATCATCGTCAGCATGAGATCGTTGCGCTTGAATGGCGCCGACTTGGCGTGCTTCGACCAATCCGGCTTGAATGCGACTTGCGGCACCTTGCGGTTCGTCGCCCATTTGGCCGCAATCAGCTCGGCGCCCTTTGGCGAGCCTCCATGCAGCAGGACCATGTCGCTGTGCTTGGCGTGAGCCTTGTCGAGGCGATCCCAGATCAGATGATGGTCATCGAAGTCGAGGCCCCCGGTCAGTGCGACCTTGGGTCCGATCGGAACAAGCACCTCAGTCTCGGCGCGACGCTTTGCGGCGAGAAAGTCTCTGGAGTCGATCACCGCCGAAGTGACCGAGCGATGGTTGACGAGCGATCCGGATCGTGGGCGCCATAGCGAACCAGTGTGGGTTTCGAATTGCGCGATGGCTTGTTCGCGGAACAGCTCCATGCAATTGCGGCGTTCGATCAGGGAAAGCCCTTCCTTGACAAGCCGCTCGAGTTCGACCGACCGCACCTCGGAACCATCCTGCTCACATTGAGACCTGCGCTGAGCCTGTTCGTTGTCGTCGAGCTGGCGCTCGATGCGACCCGTCGCTCGATGGAACAGATTGACCGTCGACCGGAGCAGGTCGTCCAGATCCGGCTCCATGCGGCTGTCGCTCAGGGTTGCCACGAAGGCATCGAAGATGTCGGCCACCGCCGCTGCGATCATCTTGCCTTCGGGAAGTGGCCTGGGATCAGGTTCGTCGCTGAACGGTCGGTAGCCGTAGAGTTGCAGCTCGGTCAGAACGTGATGAAGCGGGGATGAACCGTGCTGCGGTTCGAATGCGGTGTCGTCACGATCGGTCATGGGATGAGGCCCTGCGTGGATCGGCCGCGACCATCGCGGCCTTCGTGGCGATCACTCAGGCGGCGGGCGGGCCGGACCAGAACCCGAAGCAAAGCGGAGGGCCGAAGCGAGAGCGGAGGATGGCAGGGCGCGGCTATTTTGCTTCGCGATGCAAAGGCGGATGGACTGATCGATGTTGATTTTCACAGTGACCACCGCCGGCGGAAAATAGCCGCGCCGCTGCCATTGCCGGTCCGGCCCGCCTGCGGTCCGATCGCCCTCTTGAAGGCCGGGCGCGGTCTTGTCACAACGAGGTCTCGTCTTGATCGGGCTGTCGACTACGATTGCGAAGCGCAGGCGCTCATGCCGTGATCGCGACCGTCGACGGCAAGAAGCGGACGACATCCACGGGCGCAAGCTGAAAGCGCAACGCTGCCCGGAGCTCGTCGACGCCGAAGGCGCGCAGATCCTCGTTGAAATCGTCAGACCGGGGCGATAGTGGGATCGCCTCGATACCGGCGGCTCGAGCCCGCTGCGCCAACGTGGAAGCGACGGCCTCTCCGGCCGCATCGGCATCACCGGCGATGTAGAGCCTTCGCAGGCTCGGTGGCAGCAGCAAGGCCGCGAGATGATTGGCCGATAGCGCTGATGCCATTGGCAAGGTCGGCAGGGCGCAACGCAAGGAGAGCATGGTCTCGATGCCTTCGCCCGCAACGAGCACGTCATCGGCGACACCGAAGCGAACTGCGTTGCCGAGCAGAAGGCCCATCGACCGGCGTGGCGTGTCGATGGGCGCCTTGCTCTTACCGGAAGGATCGAGCCAGGTGCGGTGCACGCCCGTGATGACACCATCGAGCGTGGTGACGGCCGCGATCAAGGCTGGCCAGAGCTCCATCGGCAAACGGTGATCCGGCCTGTAGTAGCAGTGCGGATGGAAGCGAAGGCTTGAGGTCTCGTGGAAAGCAGAGATGCTTCTGGTCCGGAGGTAGGTTTCAGCGATCGTACCGTGGATCGGCTTTGACATGGCAAATAGCCGCCGTGCTGATTGCGCTGAGCCGCTAGGTACGGGCGCGATCAGCGACGTCGATCCTGCTTCACATTCCGGCTGTGGCAGGCTGAGAAAGCGCCGCGCCTCGGCGAGGACATCGCGGAATTTAACAAACCCGCAGCTTTCCCTGATGACGTCGAGCAGATCGCCATGTTCAGCGGTCGCGGCATCGGTCCACTTGCCGGCCGCTCCCGGGTGCTCGCTTCGTGGGCGCAGCCGAACGAACATCGATCGGCCGGGCGTGTTGCGGACATCGCCGACGACCCAATAACGGCCAACGCGTCGCCCATTGGAAAGATAGCAGCGGCAGAAGACCTCCGCCCGCTCGGCAAGCCGGCGGGCGAGATCGGATACTTGAGCAGACATGACCGTTCCCACCAAAAAGAAGGCCCGCCGGGGCTGGCGGGCCTTCGAGGTCGACGCTTCCGCTTGCTTACTCGGCCGCGACGAACGGCTCGTCTGTGACAATTGCATCATCTTCGGTCGGATGGTCTGCGTCGGGCATGGCCGCTTCGCATTCGATCACTGGCGCCTCCTCGCCCGAAGCGGATGACGAGATTCGACCAGACTCAAACGCCGATGATGTTGCGCTGATGGATCGACCAGGCGTGCGCAGCGGCTCCGGAAGCCAGCCTGAGCCGGCGAGCAGCTCTTGTGCCTTCTCTGCCATTTCACCCTTCTTGAGGTGCTCGATGCGCTGGGCGGCAGTGTCGCCCTTGGCCTCGCGGACCGATTGCAGGATGCGCGCCTTGGTCACCCGCCCCAAGTAGTTGTCGACGGTCGGCGTCCAGCCTGCGGCAGCAAGGTTGAGCCCGATTGCCTCGGCGAGGCGGTCGGCGTGAGCCAGCGCACGCGGCCGCCGATTCCAGGGCTCGTACACCGCATTGATGCTGAGCGCGATGCAATGCGCGAACAGGGCATCGCGGCTGTCCCGATCGAAATTCGCGAGCGCGTCCCAGAGCTCGGCTGATTCACGCGGCAATTGCTCCGACCACCGCCGGTGCCTCTCGTCGACGGCCTTGGCGATCGTGGCATCGCCGAGGCCCGGCGCCTGGCTGCCGAAGACGATGCTTTTGGCGTCGATATCGAGGCAGGATTCGGGCGTGTAGCGGTAGAAGAGCTTCAAGCAAAGGGCGTGCAGTGCCGCCAGGAACGCGACGTCGGGGTCCCCTGCCAGCGCTTCGCGCAAGGCCAGGGTGCGATACGCCGTGAGCTCGGTCATCAGCCGGTCTGGGATAGGCTTGATGCCGTCCTCCTGATCAGGCACCTCGGCAGTTGCCGAGGTGCCTGTCTGCCCCACGGCCGGATCTCCTGAAGCAGAGCTCGCCGCTGGAGTAGCACTCGACTGGGCGTCCGCCTCTCCCTTCGGCTCCGGAATTGTCGGCTCATCTCGGGACGGACGTAGCCGCGCTCGACCCGAAGCGCTCCCGACGCGTCGATGCTGACGAAGGCACCCGCGCGCGCGATTTCGTCAGGATCGTACTGGACCGGCCGATCATCGAGCTCGGCAAGGGCCGTCTCGATCTCGCCAAGGCGCTGATCGATCCCTTCGGGAAGGACGTCGACATCGGAATGCTCCTGCTCGAGACCCTCGTATTCGGCGCGCAGCGCTGCGGCCGCGGCGACCTCCTCGTCGGTCATCGCGACCGGCTCGCCAGAGATGCGGCGTAGACCGTAGATGTGGCCGTAGGGAAAATCGATCGCAACCTCCACCCATTTCCAGCCTTCGGAGCGGATGTTGGCCGCCTCGCGCTCCAGCTTCTCGGCGACGAGGCGATCGAGCAGCATCGGCTCTTGCAGCCAACCGCCGTCATCCTGCTGAAAGAGATCGCGGATGAGGTCCCCGCCGGCGGCTTCATAGGCCTCGATTCCGACGAACTGGGCGCGCTTGTCGGTGGCGCGCACGGCCCCCTCGGTGAGGAGACGCCGGATGTAGTAGGGTTCCTTGTTGTGCGACCGCTGCACAGCCTCCCACACCTGCTCCTGGCGCGCGTGGTCCGGATTAACTGCAAAGGCCATGAGCTGGTCGAGGCTCATGCCGTCTTCGGCATAGACCCCGAGTAGCGCTGGCGACACGGCGGCGAGCCGGAGCCGTTGCTTGACCACCGACACGCTGACGAAGAAGGCGGCTGCAACCTCCTCCTCGGTCCTACCCTTCTCGACGAGATCGCGGAAGGCGCAGAACTGATCGATGGGCGCGAGTGGCACGCGCTGGATGTTCTCAGCGAGCGAATCTTCCTCGGCGAGGCCATCGGTCCGGATGACGCAGGGAACCGGCGCGTTGCGCGCCAGCCGCTTCTGCTTGACCAGAAGCTCGAGCGCGCGATAGCGCCGCCCGCCGGCCGGGATTTCGAACATGCCGGTTTCGGCACCCTGTTCGTCGAGGACCGGCCGGACGGTGAGGCTCTGAAGCAGGGTGCGCCGCGCGATGTCCTGCGCAAGCTCCTCGATCGAGATGCCCGCCTTGATACGGCGGACATTGGACTGGCTCAGCACCAGCCGATTGAAGGGAATATCGCGAGACTGGCTGAGGGTGATCTTGCGAACAGAATTTGCCATTGACGTTTCTCCGCGACGGGCGATCCAGAGCCTCTCTGGACCTTCTGGCCCGTCACGAAGCGAAGCGCCGCCCTCTTCCTCTGAGGGCGGCGCCAAGGCGGAGAAGACGGCAGGCTGGGCTGCGGTAGCTCGCTTCAGTTGACGCGGTCGAGCAGCTTTTTTGCCCGCCCCTCAAGATCGAGCCGGGCGTCCTGATGCGGCTTATCCCGCGCAACAGCAGTGATGCCCTGCACGAAATCGAAGACGCTCTCGGGCTTGCGGCCTTCCTCGGCAAGCACCGTCTCGATGATCTTTGCTGTCTCCAATTTGCCGAACCCACGCTTGCGCAGGAAGTCGGTTCGCTCTTCGTCGCTGCGGGCGACGATGCGCTCGCGCGCCGTCCTAATGCCGTTGAGGTATGGTAGCGGCGAGGAGTTGGCAAAGCGCGTAAGCGCCGGCGCCGCCTCATGGGCGAAGCGGGCCGCCGCGTATTTGGAATGGCGGATGGTGATTTCCTCAAAGTCCTCGACACCCCAGAGGTTGCGGTTCTGGCAGACCGCTCTGAGGTAGAAGCTCGCAATGCCGAGCGTCTTGGCACCGACCTCCGAATTCCAGCAATAAAAACCGCGGAAGTAGAGGTCGGGCGAGCCATCAGACAGCTTGCCGGCCTCGATCGGATTGAGATCGTCGACCAGAAACAGGAATACGTCGCGATCGGAAGCGTAGAGGGTCGTGGTGGTTTTCGTGACGTCAACTCGCGGATTGTAGATGCCGATCGACCAGTCGAGCACGCCCGGCACCTTCCAGCGGGTGTCGCCGGTGCCATTGCCGGCAATGCGCTGCACGGCGGCGACCAGCTCCTGGTCAAAGATGCGCCCATAGTCGGGGCTGGTGACTGCGCGAAGTTCAGCACGTCCGTCCCCGACCTCAAGCGTCTTGATCAGCTCCGCTCGATTTGAAGTCAGTCCGTACTGCAAATTGATGGCCGCGAGTGGCGCCGGCAGTTGTCGCAAATAGGCCGATGGTGCGCCGACCATTGTAGCGAGCTGACCGAAGCTCCAGTGCGTCGGCGCAAGAGGGGCGGACTCACCTGGCAGCATCAACGTCAGCCGCTCCGCGTTATCGCGATTGGCTTCCACCCGGATCGCCGCGCTTTCCACGGTCCGGGTCCGACTTCGCTCGGCGCGGCCGCGCACGGCGGCGTGGAGTTCGGAGAGCGACAAATACCGCTCGTCCGCCGGGCGGGAAAACCATTCCGACGCGACGCGGCCGACGCGTTCACCGCGGCTCACATCCACCCTATAGCCGGCTCGCTGATTGCGAGCGCTATCTAAAACAGTCACTTTGGTCATGGGAATCTCCATGACGGGCGCCGCGAGACTCTTCTCTCGGCTCTCAACCCGTCACAGAAATTCCGACCAACCTCTAACTTGGACGGTGCTGGGGAACTTTCGAAGACGCCCAATAGAACCCGGCCAGTTTCGAATCCCATGCCATGGGAATTAGTGCCGAAGGAAAGTGAAGTCACTCGCGGCACAACTTCACGAAAACGCAGCAAGAGCGCCGCTTGAGGCGGCCTTCACGCGGAGCGTGGAGGCAACTACGTGGAAAGCGCTGGCGCTCGCTAACGCAAATGTACTCTCAGTCACGCCGGAACGGCCAGAACGCGATTGGTCCCCAATCTTCGATCCGGCTCGCTGAACTTGACGCGTCGAAACACGTCCTCAATGCGGCATTTCACAGGGGCTGTGTCATATTCATCTCCACGCGACCCAACGATCAATCCGCGTCCCGGAAAGCTCTGGCCGTCGATCTCGAAGAATAGCCGATGTGTGAACAATCCTTCTTCGTCCACATACAGAATGTCTCCGCCCGAAAATTCGGCCGCCAATTGGATGCAGCCTCCGATCGCACCTTGCAGCGACTCCAATCTGTTAGTGACCTCGATTGCTTTCACGTGGCGGTGATATGGGTCGATGAGAATTGCGGGATAAGTCCGTAGCCTGCGCGCAGCGCCTGACTTGACCGACGGGGTTGGTCGGCGGATGGGAGGCAGCTGTGATACATTGAAGAACGTCGACCCGGGCGGAAGAAAGTCATCGACGTCCTGGAGTTCCTCTGCGGTCCTGATATCGACTTTTCGTAGATGATTTGCAAAGCCACGGTCATACTCGCAAGCCGCATGCCAGGAGGTGGTAACAGCGATTCGCTGAAGTGTCCGAGCGAGCTCATCGGATGTCGTGCCGGCCGCTCGAAATAGATCCGCGCTTACCGGCTTTTGATTCGGCGGACCTCCAAGCGGCGTCAACATGTCGGTAGCAAGGACCTCGCCGGGTGAACCCCACATCCAGGTCAGAATCCGACGGGAGAATTCACCAGGCGGCGAGACGACCGCGAAAACACGCGGCGCCCCAAGCTGCCCACCGGGACTCGTCTGCGTCAAAAGTACGATAGCGGACACTTCGAGCGCTTTGCCAATCATCAACGCCTGATCAACAAAGTCTAGATACAAGGCAAGGTAGCCCGCATTAAACGTCTCCGCCTTTTCGGCCATTTCTCTGGTGACTTGAAGCTTGATAAGGCTGTCGAGGACCTCCCCTCCAAATTGGAAAGCCGCGACGTGACGATCGCAATGCCCGCCTTGGTCAAGGAACCAACGCGCGATCGTTGCATCGAACTCAGTATTGATATCGACCCCGCCGGGAGACTGCGCGCGGATAGCAGCCGCTTGGTATGCCGTCGCCATCATGGCAACCAATGGGTTCTTGGCTTGAGGTGAGTTGCCCTTACCGCTGGCGCGGAGCGCGGCCGTCACTTCGCGGCTCATCCAATACGAAACGGTCCAACCAAGTTGTCATTCTGCTTTCCTCAGATTGTTGGGCAATTGCCTACCTGATGAAGCCTCCGATCAAATGAAGCGAATACATCAATTTCAACCGATTGCAGTTAGGCACACCGAGGCAAGGTTGCTGCGCATCCGAGCATCTCCTGCTCTGTACAAGAGCGGCGGTAGCAGCGAACGTCGTCCAGTGCACGTCGACGCTGGAACGGCGGGAGCGGCACGTTAGGGATCGATCAACCAAAGTAACTGACAGGAGAAGGCGAATACTGCCAATCGAAGCGAGGCGGTCGCAAAGCCGTCACAGGCGAAGAAAACGTTTATTCGCGTGGGGTAGATCACAACGGAGCAAGCGAATGAATGCGCCCGTGCGTTGAGCATCTAACAGGCAAAGCGGATTGGCCCGTCACGCGGAGTTTTCTCGATGGACAGTACTAGCGCCCCCTCGGTGAACGTCTTCTTCGCGTATCAGCTTAGCTATATCCCACGCGGGTATCGCAAAGTGCGCACGCGCTGGTGTCCCGGAACGGAGACAATTGCGCTCCGATCGGTCTCAAAATCGGTCATGAAGCCTGCTTTCAGGATCGACCGACGGAGCGCAGGAAGCCGCATGGTCACTGAGATATTTCGCCTCGATGACGAGCTGTGGTGGCCGGTCGTGTTTAGATCTCCATTCTGGAACAAGCAATTTTTCTTTAACGCTTTGGAGGCCGGCGTTCCTGAGGCTCTTCAAGCGATCAGCATTGATGTGCCTTGGGCAGGCGAGGCCATTGAGGAACTCGACCCTTTATTCGTCGGGCGAGTTGTCGCGTCCACGGAGCAGAAGATGCAAACGAGGGCTGCAGGCGCAGCAAACAATTTAATGATGGTTGATGGCGACCATTTGTTCGTACGCGGCGGAGAACCAATCTGGATTGGGCCTCGCAATCGCCAGGGCGCGCCTTCTCACCTGTTCGGAGAGATAGCTAACTCTGGTGCTGCATTCGGTTCGGCGCTACCGCTCAATCCGGTTTCGACTGCCGGCGAGAACGAGCTCACTATATCAGACATAAATGCTGCAGCGATTGCAGGACGAATTAATAGGGTCTTGAGAACTGCAGCTCGTCATCCAGTTTACGATATCCAGATACTCGAGGATTGCCGCCCCAAGTTCGATCCAATTGACTTTCAGATAAGAGCTTGTCTGAGGGAGTTATCCAGACAAGTTGAACGAGCAATCAATCGGCCTAAGTTATCGCAAGCAGTTCGCCGATCTGCGACCATCTTCACAGATATCGATCTGTTTACCGACCAAACGACCACCGAATGTGCAGCCACCTTGCGCGTTTTCGTGAACTGGTATCGATATCTGCCGGTAGAGCAGGGCTATGAGTTTCGTGCGGCATACGACCTAGTTTTGACCTGCATCGGTGCCATCGAGGCGCGGTGTACCCGGGAAGGTCTGAAATCGCCATTCGAGCCATGGCGACTGGAGCCTGCGGACGAGGAGGCTCTCGTGCTTCTCGGTCAATGAGGCTTATTCCAGCGAAAACCATGAGCTAAGCAGGTTGGCGTCGCCCCGCTGGGTCGTTGTCGCCACGCATCGTTTGGAGCACCTGTCAAGCCCACGGGGTCGGAGTGACGGATAGCTAAACCTCGCAAATTGTCCGCGCCAGTTAACTGCGGACAAAAGCGATGCTCACCTGGTTAGACGAATATACTGCCCATATGGGTCGCAAGCTGCGCCTCGAGCTTGCAAACAGGGTGGCCGGAATCACGGACACCACTAGCGATTATCAGATCGTGCGAGAGGTGACGGACACGGCGGCGGATCGCTTGTTTGCCGCCGCTGAGTTCGACCTCCCCTTTGACAGCACGTACGAATCCGTCGCAGCATTGTGGCCCTTCTTTCGCCGTCCTGACGAGTTGAAAGGCGCGCGCCCCTACGCATGCGCGGTCGGAGCCGATCTTGCCAATCTCTTCAAGAATGCTGCTGCGTCGCCGGAGATCGTGCGCACAGCGGACCGGTTGCTCAAGGAGCGCGTGACCGCTTACATCGACATTGCGGACAAGGCGGTCCGCATTGGGCCCTTGCTGCATGTTAAGGCGGTGATGGTGATGCGGGTTCCGAGCGAAGCGGAGGACCGCGCACTGCAGCCTGGGGAACGATGGGCGCCGTCCGACACGGATCGGCTGCGCATCTTTGTGAAACTTGGGCCCGTCGGCGACATCGCGCTCGGGACGATCAAGTGGACATCGGGCGGGACACAGGTTCAATGCGACCAGCTGGCCGCCTCATTCCTGAGCGAATTTTCTGACTCGAGTTGGGATCCCAATGATTTCGCCACCAAGATCGAGAGCTTCATCTCGCTTTCCCTGGCGTACTCGGTGGTGGCGGCGCCGCGAGATCGCGAGGAACTGCGGGCAGGCCCCGAACCATTCCGCAACCGGATGGACCGGAGTGCGCGTCGAGGATGGAAGCGATTTACGCTATTCCAAGTCGAGCGCCTCAAGGCCCCCGCCAACAAGTTCGGCAGGATCGGCGGCGGCGGAGCGGAAGGATGGGAGCTTACCCGGCGGATCTCCGTGACCGGTCACTTCAAGATGCAGCCCTGCGGAGCCAGGTCCGAAGACCGTAAGCTGATCTTCGTCAGCACGCACTATCGCGGTCCTTTGGACGGAGCTCCGCTTCATAGGATTTCGGCACTTAGGGCCCCGCCGAACGGGGCCGGTTAGGGGACGCGCTTATGCGCCCCCGCTTGTGTAAAGCTTTTAGCACCTCGGTCGACAGAATTACCGAATCGCGTCATTCGCACGGACAAGACACTATCGGTTGGCACTTGGGTCAAGCGCTGGTTGATCTCGCCGCCGGCCAGAACTCTGTCGAGGCGGCGATTTTCAATCAGGCATACTTTAACGCGAATTATCAGTAGGGACTAGTGCCCAAGACTTGCGGTTAGCATAGATCGCGTCGAGCCGGCTCCGCACGCGTAGGACATTGCGAGCCATGTCTGAGAAAATTTGGCCGTCGGCCTGGCGGTTCGCCTCCGTGTAGTAAGATAGAGGGCATTCAAGGTCGTAAATAGCGAGAACGGTGATGTTCTGTTTGAGGATGCGCTGCAATGCGAGCCGCGCCTTATCGCTCTTGTGTTCCACCAGTTCATCTGTCGACGGCACGAGAATCGTTCCGTTGCTTTTGATTCTCTGCACCAGTTTGAGCAAGTCTGTCCTGTCGGCGCCGCCGCTCTCGCTAACAACTCCCCTGCACCAGACATCTCGCGAGGGATCAAACCGGTCCACGATCAAGAAGTAAGCAAGTTCTTGTACATCGGGGCGTGACAGGTAGCTCAGGATGCTGCCTACGGCACTGACCTGTTGCGCTCGAGACGGAATTGGCTTCGGGTAATCTTCCAGAGCAGGTTGGCCAGTGGCGTCTGGATCAATGTATCCATAGATTGGTAATTTGGTGCCCATGTCGCTCTGTTCTCGCTCCGACTTAATCGCGTCAGTTGTAAGGGGAGCGTTCTAAACGGCGCCTCAAGTTTTGAGGTTAGGTTTTTCTTATTAGGTGCGAGGAATTCGGGCGAAGGGTCCGATTATCTGGCTCTGTCCCAGCTAAAATTTATTCCGCACCCGCGCAAACCAAACCTTTGTCAAGCCCACCGGGTCGTGCTGCGAGCGGCGCTCCTGAAGCCTAGGAGATCCGGCAGCGACAAAGGAGACAAGCTCAATGCGTGCGATCCTGATTAATCCCGTGAAGAAGACCGTCGAACCCTACACCGTCGACCACCGGCTCGCCTCCCTGCAAGCCGCCGTCGGGGGGACCATCGCTTGGGGCACCGAGCTCCAGACCGGCGACGTGCTCTACATCGATGACGAGGGCCTCTTGAAGCCCAATCCGGCTTTCTTCTCACTGGGCAGGCGCACTTTCGCAGGTCGTGGACTTCTGGTCGGCCCCGAGCGTCCGCGCATGACCGACGTGGTGTCGACCGTCGAGGAAATCGCAAGGAAGGTCCGCTTCGGCGTCACGATGGATGTCGACAAGCTCCTGACGGCCAAGTGCATGACTTTCGAAACGGCGGAAGAGTTCTTCGAGTATCTGCGCCGGCAGCGCGACGAAGAGCTCGAGTAGGCCGCAAGCAGGAGAAATGATCATGGATTTCACCGAATCTGTCCAGCACACCTGCGACGGCGTCGATGCAGGCGACGTCGGTTCTGACGGAGACAACGCCGAAAACGTTGCTCAAGCAGCAAAACTGATGATCGCGGAAGCGGACCGCGCGGTTCAGTCCTGCAACGAGGTCCTGCGCGATCAGCTCGAGAAGGTTGGCCGGAAGGTTCCGACCGAGAAGACCGTGGCGTTGATCTACACCGCCTACTGCGCGATCGCTGCGACCGGCTCTCAGGCTCAGTTCTTGGCTGAGCGTCAGATCAAGGTCCATGGCAGCACGAAGAACGACTGCTACCCGGTCTTTCGGGCGTTCACCCGGACCGCGCATCCCTGGTTGCGCGACCGGGTTTGCAAGTATGCGCAAGTCGCGGCTCTTGCGGTTCACGGGAAGGTGGCGCCCGAAACGTTTCCCGATTGGCTGAAGCGCAACCCCATCGAAAAGGCCTGCCGCGAGTACCGCCGCATCATGCGGGATCGGAACAAGTCGGAGCGTGACGAGCATCTGCAGCGTGTCTGGGAGTTCTTGGTCGATCCGAAGAAGGAGCCCGAGAAGGCGCCGATCGTCGCCGCCACGCCGATCACGCCGGGCTACGTCGGGTTGAAGCTGGCCGTGGTCGACTTCACGCACGACGGCAGCGGCAATTTTCGCGTGCTCGGAATCATGCCGCAAGATGCCGACGCCGTCATGCGCATGGCACTGACGGCCGCGAACAAGGAAACGAATATCTAGCCAAGTAAGGAGTACAGAAATGTCGACGAACGACTCGAATGACGACTTCGCCCCAGCCGCCGCGTTCATGGAATCGGCTGCCATGGATCTCGACGCGACGATGAGCTTTCTCGTGGACACCGCCGACATCGCTTCGCAGCTCCGAGTGATGTCGACCGGCGCCGTGCAGCACACCGAGCTGGTGGACGTGCTCAGGCCGGATCTGACGGCTGCTTTCAAGTTGCCGCTCCATACGGTTATCGATCCGCCGGGCTTGGCGTCGAAGATCGTGAAGGCGTCGCGTCGCGGCAAGCTCAGGCTGGAGGGGTTTCAGGTCGTGGAAGGCTTCTTCACGCAGCCGCGTCTGGTCCTGCTGATCCATCGCCGCGTCGTCGGCCAGCTCTACTGCTCGCGCGATGGCCAGAGCCTCCAGCTGGAATTCCGCGAGCGGACGGACGCGCGGGACATGGGCAACGCTGTGCTGGCGCTCGGTCGGCTCTCCTTCAACGTGCATACGCCGCTCGGCTCCGCGCCGGCCGACAGCATCCACTAGCCTCGATGCCGATTAACGAGACCACAATGCGGCTTGACCGCGACCTGTTGCATCGCCGTCCGGATCTGGCCGACGCTCTCCTCGACGGCCAGCATGGAACCATCCTTCATGAGGTCAGCCACTATACCGCGGCGAATGCCGACGGAATAGTTAGGGGACACCTCGTCATTCACGCGAGCTCCGCCCGCGCGGCCGCCGGTTTTGTGCCGGATGACATATTGGCAAAGCAGCTCGCGTCAGACCCCGCGCGGCGGTCTTTCGTTGCCTCTGCCGGCCTGCTGGCCGAACATCACTTCTGCGGAAAGACAAGGCCGCTGCGTGCACGGGCCGACATCGCCGCCCATCAGGCGGTATTCGGCCTGGCCTCCGCCGACCTGATCATCGCTCACTGGAAGCAAGACTACCTTCCGCGCATCGGCGCTCTCGCTGGCTGCGTCGCCGCGAATTTCGATCGGTGCGTTCACTATTGTGACACCAACAGGTTCCTCATCGACGACCACCACGTGATCCCGAGCTGCATGTTGCGGTCGCCGCGGTGGCGGGGACTGCGTGCACGTCTTGATGAAGCGGTTTGGACCTACCCGGTCAAGGAGCGTCGCCGGGCATTGGAGGAATTCCTCGCGGTGCACGCCGGCTCCCGCACGGCCTAGTCCAGCTCTGAGCAAGGATTTTGAGTTTGCCCAGGACAAAATCTTCGTTCCCGAAATTTCTCAACTTCCGCTGGAGCAGGATCGGGACTCCACGACACAGGAGATAAACTCGTGCCCGACACTGAACTGCGCATTCGGCTCGTGACCCTGAACGAGGCGTTCGAAGACCTCGGCCGCAACCCGCGGCCCTTCCTGCTGATCAACATCGAGCGGCATCCCCGCGGCCTTCCCATGCCGAACCAGCGCCTGCTGGAGCGGCTTCGGGAGGATTGCGACGATGACCTCCTGATCGTCCCGGCGCAGCTGGCCGAGCTCGATGCCGCCCTGCCACTCTGCCGGGACCGGGACAGGTTCTGCGCCGGTGAGTTCGTCCTGATGAATGCGACGCAGCTGCACGAGACCCCCGAGCGTCCGCATGGCGGACAGGACGTAGCAGGACTCGAGGAGCGCGCTCGCGACGGACTTTACATGACCGTGGCGATGGTCACCGAGCGGCTGCGGGCCTGCGACGATCATCAGGAAGGCCGCAAGATGGCGACCGAGACCCGCCGCGGCGAGATCTTCGAGACCCTGCAGCCGCTGCTCGGGAACTTGTCGGTGAGGAACTGCTTCGATGCTGGCCAAAGGCGCATCACGGCATGGTATCCGGGGTTGACTGCTTATCAAGTCATGAAGTCGGTCTACGTCGGCGTGCTGGAGCAGTTGCGCAGCGGCGCCAAGCCGGCGTTCGTGAAGGCAGAGCAGCTCGAACTCGTGCGCGTCGCGCATGCCGTCTACGCCAAGACCGAGGAACTCCTGAAGGCCCAGCACGCGATGTCCGCCGAGCTCCGCAAGATGATGGAGAGCGACGTGTTCGCGAAGGCAAATCCGCAGGAGCAGCATGAGATGCAAGCGAAGTTTCTGCGCGAGCATGCGCCGGCCCAGCATCAGGAGCTGGCGCACAACAAACAGGGCGGGCCGTCGCTGGCGCAGCTGATGCGGGCGGCAGCTGCAATGGATATCAATCCGTCCGGGATCTATGCCAACGTTCTCTTCTACAAGAGCGAACTCGACTGCGCGATGCTCCTGGGCCGCGTCGAGCGCGGCGTCGGCGTCATGTTCAGGTCCAACCACATCAAGGCGCTGAAGCGCTTCATGACGCAGGCGGATGAAGCCGAAGCCAAGATCGCCGTCGATGCGGAGATTGAGGCCGCGCGCTGCCTCCGACATCTCGCCCTTCGGGTGAGGACGCGTGCCGGATGGGACGAGTTCTTCAGCATTGCAGAGGCGGATGGCCGCGAGTACTGGATCAGCAAGGCATTGTAGTCTTTAGTGTTTTTGGCAGCGATCTTCGTTCCCGAAATTCTGAGACCAAACTGGCTTTAATAGAAGGGCTCCGCAACCGGCGGGGCCCTTCGCGTTTCGGCTCCGTCCATGAAGAGGGAGCCACATGGCCAAGACCAAATCTCCGATCCACCCCGTCAAGGCGGTTAACCCGCCCGTGACCTGCATTGTCGACGGCGACGTCGGCGGGGTCGGCAAGTCGTTGCTCGCGATTTTGATCGCGATGGCATTCTCGCTGATCGACGTCACGCTCAAGGTCTTCGAGCTCGACGAGCAGGGCAAGCTCCAGAGGTTCCTGGGCCCCGAGGTCCAGAGCCTGCATGCCGCAAGGCTCGACGCCGATGCCGATGGCGAGCGCGACCTCCTGCCCGTGTTCTCCCCCTTCCATGAAGCACTGACAGGCATGCCGCAGACCAATGCGTCCGTGCTGCTCGAGGTCGGCGGCGCGTTGACGGAACTCGCAAATGCCTTCATCGCGGAGGTCGACGTCGACGACGACATTTCGGCGCTCGGTCTCAACGTGGTGGTCTTCCTGGTCATGGTCGCCACTGCAGAATCGGTTCGTCAGGTTCTCGGGCAGGCAGCGAGGCTCGAGCGCATCCTGCCCTCGGCGCAAATCGTGATCGTCCTCAACGAGCGCGACGGCTGCCCGCAGAAGGCCTCGCGCGACATGCCGGAGGAATTGGCCAAAGGTGTTGACGGTCTTCTCGACACTTATACCCACATCCGCCTGCCGCGCCTGAGGCCGCAGTCGCGTCGCCTGTTGGAGATGCTGGGCGAGTCGCCACCCTCAATCATGTCCTGGCGTCACGACCACTTCCGGGAAGCCATGTTGCGGACGAGGCTGCCGCTGTCGTACGCGAAGCGTTTCGTGAACGACGTCGCCGACTGGAGCGGAAAGATCCACAGCGAGCTGGTGCGCATCCTGCCGTTTCTCGGAGGCGGTCATGGCTGAGCGGCTCAAGACGTTCCTGCAGGATGTGCGCACCCTGCGCGCGCAGCAGGGTGCCGAGCAGTCGGCGCGCTTGGACCGGCTGAGGGCGATGACGCCCGAACAGCTCGTCCGCCTCCCGCGCGAGGAGCTGCAGCAGCTCACGGACCGGCAGTATGTCGAGATCGTTCGCCACGTCGCGCCGGAGCATCGGCTGCCGGAGCCGCAGGAGGTGCCGGTGGGGTCGGGTGAGTCCTGGGCTCGACTCCGCTCGATCGCGATCCCGACGGCCGCACGAGCGGCGGTGCTCGGCGTGTTGACGGGGCTCGCCGTCCTCCTCGCGAGCCTTGCGGTCGGCCCCACCATCGATTGGTGGCACTACCGCAAGCCGCCGGTGCGCAGCGCGCAAGCCTCGACTTGGCCGGGCTGCCCGCGGCTAAGCGGCTGGGTGGATGGCTGCACCTATGTGCCCGTGCGGGACATCGCGTGGGAGCGTGCAGCTGACCTGCTCGAGATGAGTGAGGCAGAGCTGCGGCAAGCCAACCAACACATCAACGCGGCCTACATCCCCGCCCAGGCGACCCTCGTTCTCTGGCGGCATCGCGGCCAGCTCTACTAGGGAGACTGACATGAAGCTCGCAACTTACGAAAAGCGCGATCTGACGGCGACGAAGCGCGTGCGCTTCCCCGTCGGCATGGCTATGCTGGTGATGGCGATCTGGATGGCGTTTTGGGTCGCGCCGCCCGTCGGCTGGTATGCTGATGCGCCGTGGACCGGATCCGGTCCGCTGCTGTGGGAGGCGATGAGTGGATCGTACCTCGGCGTGCTCGCCGAATGGCCCACGGTAATTCCGGCCTACACCCATGTACTCGCGGCTTTCACGTCTGCTTGGCGCATCCCGCTCGCGACCGGCATGGTCTTCGAGTTCTACATCCGTGTCGCCGGCTGCCTGCTGGCCTGGTTCGCAGCCTGGTCCAGCGCCTCGCGCATCATGATGCGCGAGGCCGCGATCATCGATACCCGTAAGCACTATGAAGGCCAGGAACTTCAGCACGGCAGAGATGCGAGGCGAAGCGCTTCGGCGTCCATGGCCCAAGAGGATCGGGAGAAAGGGCTGGGAATCGCGCTTGCCCCCGGCGTGATTCTGTCGCGCTTACGGGAGATTCGCGGCGTGCTCCTCCTCGGGGCACCCGGATCGGCGAAAACACGGATCATCTTGCATCTGTTGCAGGAGATCTTTGCCGCGATGTACCGCTGGCCAAACCGCAACGTGCGCATCCTGATCCACGACACCACCGGCGAGATTCTGAGCGGCCTGCCGCTACCTGACGCAGCCTTCGCGGCGCTGCACGGGCACCGGCCGGGCGGCTACGCCTGGGCAGTCGGGCGTGACGTGTTGACCAAGAGCGACGCCGAAGCTTTCGGTGCGCTGCTCGCTCCCCACACGGACGAAAGCGTTTGGGAATCCGGCAGCGGCACCCTGCTCGCCGGCTGCGCCGTCCTGTGCCAGAGCCGCCACGGGATCCTGTGGGGCATGCCTGAGTTCTATGATGCGACGCTTTTGGATCCTGTTGAACTCAAGACGCAGTTGCAGGCCGTCTACCCGCCCGCTGCCGAGCTGATCGAGGTCGACCCGGAGACCGGCGGGTTGTCGCGGACCACCGTCAGCTTTTTCCTGTCGCTCCGCGCCGCAGTGTTGCGGTTCCTGCGACCGCTCGCGGATAACTGGCGCGATCTTCCTGCAAACCGGCAGTTCTCGTTCCGGGAATGGCTCGACGGCTCGAACCCGGCTCAGCCGCGGACCGTCGTGGTGCAGCGCGCGGGTCGCTATCCCGAGCTCTCCGCCGCCTGGATCGGCGCCATCGTCGACACCATCGCCGCCCATGTGAACGACGAGTCGTTTCCGAACTCGCAAACCCGGCGTGTCTTCCTCTGCCTTGATGAGCTGGCCTCTCTAGGCCGGCTGCGACGCTTCCCGGATCTCGTCGATCTCGGCCGCAACAAGGGTGTGGGAGTCCTGGCGGCTGCACTGCATGAGGTCGAGCAATTGCAGGAGCGCTATGGCGACAAAGTCGCAACCAGCATTCTGCGCCGTTTCCGCACCAAGATCGTTTGCCAGCAGAATCTCGATGGCGGCACGGTGCAGTTCTCTGAGCACATGATCGGCAAGCGGACCGTCGAAGTGGAGGAGATCACCACGACCACAGCGAGAGGGCCGCAGGGCAGGACAACCTCGCAAACGAAGGCGAGCGCCAAGAAAGAAGTGCCGATCGTTCGCGCGGAGCGCCTGGCCTGCGAGCTCGGCGTCTTCGGCAACACGGTCAAGGCCATCGCCGTCGGTATCGGCGATCCCGCGCTCCTGACCTGGCCCGTGACCGTCTGGCGTCGCCGTCGATAGAAGAGCGGACGAGTCCGGCCTCAATCTTCGTTCCCGAAATTTGCAGGCCGCATCGGGTGTAATTGGAAGGCCTCCAAAGGGGGGCCTTTCTTTCGTGGTTGCGACCTGGAATCCGGCGGCGGCGAGTTCGTACTACACGCGTCAGCGTGAGACGGAGTATTACGCTGGTAGTGGCGAGCCGCCCGGCATCTGGTACGCGCCTGCCGGGGATCTTGGTCTCGTCGACGGCTCCGCCGTCGACCGCGCCACGTTCGATCGCCTGTATCATGCGCTCGATGTAAATGGCGCGTCGCTGCTCGAACAGATTCGCCGCCACAAAGAGCGTACGCCCGCCTTCGACGTCACGCTGAGCGCGCCGCGTTCGGTTAGCCTCGTTTGGGGCCTTGGATCGTACGATACAAAAAGCCTGATCGAAGCAGCCCAGCAGAAGGCCGTTCGGGCTACGCTCGCCATGCTGGAACGCGAGGCGAGCTGGGCGCGCCGCGGGTTCAAAGGGACGTTCGTAGAGAAGGTGGCGCTGTCGGCGGCGACGTTCCGGCACGGGGAGAGTCGAAAAGCCCAGCACAGCGACGGGCGCGTATTCGCCGATCCGAATTTGCACACGCATTGCGTGTGGCTTAACATCGCCACACGTCGAAGCGATCACACGGTCGGCGGGCTGCATTCGAAAATCATCCGCAACTTCAAGATGGCAGCGGGCGCGACGTATCACGCAGCATTGGCGCATGAACTCAAGCAGCTCGGTTTTGCCATTGATCGCGTCGGCAAGAACGGCACGTTTGAAATTGCCGGCGTCGATGATGCGACAATCAAGTATTTCAGCGCACGGCGCCAGGAGATCGAGGACGAACTCGCCGAACATGGCGTCACCAGCGGCCAAGCAGCGGCGCTGGCGGCCGCCATCGCCAAGGCGACGCGAAGCAGCAAGCGTGAGAGCGAAAGCGTCCAGCGGGAGGAGGTTTGGCGCGACGCCGCGCAATCGCTGGGCCTCGACACCGCATCGTATGCCGAGAGCTTGAGGGACGCCTCGAAGCTGCTTGATCAGGAGGCGGGCGAGCGGCTGCTCTCCGAGCGGTTGGCGGCGCTGCCGGCGATTCTCACCGAACATGAGAGCGTCATTGAGCGGCGGGAGCTCCTGCGTTCCGTCTCTGCCGCCTTGGTCGGCACCAGCTTGCCGGCCGAGCGCGCTGAAACGGAGCTCACCCGCCTGCTGAGCCAGGGGGTGTTTCTGGAAATCGGCCGGGATGCAGTCGGCTTACCCTGCTACTCGACGCCGGAAATGCTGGCGATCGAGCGCGAGGTCGTTGAACAGGCGCAGCGTCTCGCAAGCCAACCCTGGCTCTCCCTCGATCCGCAGTGGCTGAGGCATCGCTGCCAGACTTCCGGGCTCACAGCCGAGCAGACCGAGGCGGCACTCGCAGCCACGACTAGCGCGGCGGTGGCCATCGTCGAAGGCGCCCCTGGGGTCGGAAAATCTGCCCTGCTGAAGCCAGTAGTACAGGGATACGCCAGCGCCGGATGCCGGGTGATCGCCACGGCATCCGCCTGGCGGATCGCCAACATGCTCCGAGACGATCTCGGAATCGAAGCGCGGGCGACCGCCTCCTGGATCTCGCGGCTCGAGGCCGGTGAAAAAGTTCTCGACGATCGGACCATCCTGATTGCCGACGAAGCCGGCTTGCTCTCCTCGCGGGACATGCACGCTCTGCTGGGCGCCGTCACGAAGGCCGGTGCCAAGATCGTCCTGGTGGGGGATCGGCGCCAGCTCCAGGCGATTGGCGCCGGCGGAGGTCTTGACCTCGCCTCCCGCGCCGTTGAGGCCGCGCGTGTCAACCAGATCGTTCGCCAGCGCGAACCATGGGTGCGCGAGGCCATCTCCGCCTTTGGCATGGGAAGGGCAGCGCACGCGCTCGAGGCGTTCGCAACCCGCGATCTCGTGATCGAGGCGAATGGCGCCAAAGCAGCCATCACTGGGGTTTTGGATTTGGCGGAGCAGGTCCACGCACGTGATCCCGGTGCCTCGATCCTGATCCTCGCCAAGACCAACGCCGCGGTAGCCGGCATCTCGCGGGCCACTCGCGAGCGCCTCAGGAACAGCGGCATCATCAGGGGTCCCGAGCTTAGCTTCACCGCGGCTACATCATCCGGCCACTCGACCGAGATCGTACTGGCCGCGGGGGACAAGATCCGCTTTCTTGTCCGCGATGACGAGCTTGGCGTTGTCAACGGATCTACGGCAACCGTCGTCAAGGTCAGCGAAACCAACGAGCCCTTCAGCAGCGGCAATCGGGTTCTCATCGAGGTCCAGATCGGGGACCGGCGGATTGCCTTCGATCCGATGCGACTTGCCGACGCGCAGGGGCGCCCCCGCCTTGGCTGGGCCTATGCCTCGACCATCTACGGCAGCCAGGGCCTCACGGTCGACCACGCCGTGGTCTATCTGGATCATACCTACAATCGTCATGACATCTACGTGGCGGTAAGCCGTGCGCGGGAGCGGACGGCGCTGGTGGTCGATGCCAAGAGCATTGATCGGCGCCTTGCCTCCGAACTGCCCTTCGATCAGCAGCGCGATGAGCTGTTTTCGGCGAGCCAGCGCCGAAGCTGGCTGGCCGAGCGGCTATCGCGCGCCTCGCCCAAGGTTTCCACGCTCGACGTCATTGAGGGTTCGCCGCCGCTCGAGCCGCAAGCCGAGAAGGATCGGCATCGTCGACGGGAGCTCAGCTATGAGCTCTAAGCCCAGTACTGCTCCGTCGCAAATCACGCGGCGGAGGATGCAGGTCGGTACCCGCGTCCAGGTGGCTGCTGCTCATGGCGTGACGAAGAAGAGAGGACGTCGGCAGCCGCAGGCCGAGGAATTTCAGGTGGCACTCGATCTTCCACCCTCGCCTCCGATCCTGGAGCGCGAGCTACGGGCGATCGAGGTTTTGCTTGGTCGCGAACTGCAGGACTTGCTGACTGATAATGCAACCGATTCTAACGAAAATAGCCGTTGACAGGGCATCACGTGAGATTCACGAATCGAACGTGAGAAGGCCGTCAGCCTAAAGGTGTCAGTAGAGTCCTCCGATGAACAAGCACGTATTTCGCAATTCGATTTCCAAACAAACTGACGCAGCAAAGCGCGTCGCGACCTACTACAGGGTCAGCACCGGACGCCAGTATGCCAACGAAGCGTCAATACCGAGCCAGCGGAAAATTACGGCAAGCTTCGCCGATCAGAACGGCTACGCCATCGTCGAAGAATTTGTGGAAGCAAAGACCGCGACCGATGATCGTCGGCCCGTGTTGCAGGACATGATCGAGCGCGCCTGTGCGCCCGATCACCCCTACGACGCGATCCTCTTCTATGCATTCAACCGGTTCTTCCGCAACGTCGCCGAGATGGAGTTGACGATCCGGAAGCTGCGCAAGCACAGCGTCGAGGTGGTCTCGGTCACACAGCCGACGGAGGACGATCCCAGTCAAATCCTCGTTCGTCAGATCATCGGAGCTTTTGACGAGCACACATCCAGAGAGATATCAAAAAACACAACACGCGCTATGCGCGAGTCGGCAAAACAAGGGTTCTGGAACGGTGCGACGCCGCCCCTCGGCTATCGGATTGTTGAGGCTGAGCGGCGCGGACAGAAGATCAAGAAGAAGCTCGACATTGATGCAGTCGAAGCCGAAACGGTTCGGCTGATGTTCAAGCTTTATCTTGAGGGCGACGGCAAGAGCGGCCCGCTCGGCGTCAAGGAGACGACGAAGTGGCTGAACAGCCATGGCCACCGCACCCGCCGCGGCGCGACCTTCGGTGTCGGGCCGGTCCACAAGATCTTGACCAACAGCTGTTACGCGACCGGACAATGGCCGTACGGGGTGCGCAGCTCGCGCGATGGCAGCAAGCATGACCCATCGACGGTAATCCATATTCCCATCCCGGTCCTGATCGAGCAGGCCGATTTCGACCGCGTCCAGGCAAAGCTCGCCCGCAGCAATCCCAAGACCACGCCGCCACGGGTCGTGAACGGTCCTTCACTGCTGACCGGCATCGCGGTCTGCGCCTCGTGTGGCTCTGGAATGACCCGGACCGGCACGACCAATCGACAGGGGCGCTCATACTCGTATTATTCGTGTGCGGGTTGCCAGCAGAAGGGGAAGTCCGCTTGCAAGGGCCGCCATGTGCCGGCGGCGACGCTGGATGAAATCGTCTTGACCAACCTCAAGCAGCGCGTGCTGGCGCCCGACCGCATCGCTGACCTCCTGAAGTTGCTGATCGAGCGCCAGGCCGCGAAGAGCGAGTCCGCCGACGGCCGGCTGCTGGCTCTGCAGAAGGAATTGAGCGATTGCGAAGATCGCCTGAAGCGGCTTTATCGCTCGATTGAAGACGGCATCGTCGAGCTCGACGATATCCTGCGAGAGCGCACTGCGGCTCTGAAAGCTCAACGGGACCGGGCCAAGGCGGCCCTCGATCATGCCCGCGCCCAATGCGGCATGGCGGCTGCCGTCACAGCGGAGAAGATCGACGCCTTCGCGCGACTGATGAACGCGAAGCTGGATGGCGGCGACACAAACACCCGCAAAGTCTATATCCGCTCCATCATTGACGCGGTCGAGGTCGACGACAGAGCCATCCGGATTATCGGCAGCAAGGATATCCTCCAAGCTGCCATCGCCGGCAAACAGACCGAGAACAGGAATCTTCTAGGTTTGGTACGCAAATGGCGCGCCCGGAACGATTCGAACGTCCGACCCTCAGATTCGTAGTCTGTATTTCCTCGTTGATTTTATTGGATAATTTCGCGATTTGTTGCATTTTTGTTGCATGAGTTCGAGGTTCGACGTAATACAACATGGTCACACGTGATGCGGGATCGGCCATGTCAATCAGGAAGCGTACCTGGAAGACCGCCAACGGCGATATTCGCACGGCATGGGTGCTCGATTACTTTGATCAGAACCGCAAACGACGCCTTCGCACCTTTGACCGTAAACAGGATGCAGAGAAGTTCGAGGCCACAACCCGCATCGAGATCGGTAAGGGCATTCACGTTGCCGATCGTGACTCCATCACGGTGAAGGAGGCAGGGGACATGTGGCTCGCTGAATGTCGCGCCGAAAACCTCGAACCGACGACCCTCGAGCAATACGACCAGCATCTTCGACTGCACATCGTGCCGTTCATCGGGTCAGAGAAGTTGTCCCATCTCAATGTGCCGCTCGTCAGTTCATTCCGAACCAAGCTTCGCGATGAAGGGAGGTCCCCCGCGATGGTCCGCGGAGTGATGGGATCGTTGGGTGCCTTGATCTCGGTCGCTCAACAACGCGGCCAAGCCGCGCACAATCCCGTCCGCGAATTGAAGCGATCACGACGGAAAGGCAACGCGAGCCAGCAGCGTCATAAGCCAAAGCTCAAAATTGGCGTCGACATCCCGACTCGCGACGAAGTTCGTGCATTGTTGTCGAAGGCAAAAGGTCGATACGGGCCATTGCTGATGACTGCCGTCGTCACCGGACTGCGTGCCTCCGAATTGCGCGGTTTGCGATGGGAAGATGTAGATCTAGACACTAAGAAACCCGAGCTGCATGTTCGACAGCGCGCTGATCGGCGCGGCGTCATCGGTCCACCGAAATCGGCATCCGGCTATCGCACGATCCCCTTGCCTCCTGACACCGCTCAAGTGTTGCGCGAATGGAGACTGATTTGCCCGAAGAAGCGAGATCACAAGAGGGATCCGGGCAAGCTGCACCTTGCCTTTCCGAACGGTGCCGGCAACGTCGAATTGACGGGCAACATCATCAAGCGTGGCCTGATCCCGACCATGATCGCAGCCAAACTCGTCGTACCAGCGCTCGATGAACACAAGAAAGTAAAGCGCGACGAGAGCGGAAAGGCGATCTTTGAACCCAAATATACGGGGATGCATGCCCTGCGGCATTTCTTCGCGTCATGGTGCATCAATCGCAAGGTCGATGGTGGTCACGAATTGCCACCGAAAATTGTGCAGGAGCGATTAGGTCATTCGACGATCGCGATGACGCTCGATATCTATGGACACCTCTTCCCGCGCGGTGACGACACCGCCGAGTTGGCGGCGGCCGAACAATCGCTGTTTCGCCCCCCTGAAAGAAGCCGCTCTTAAAAATCGCAATGCGAACTAGTTTTGCGCTGGAACGGCGTTCGCTCGCTCCCCTCCATTCAGGATTTGCCATGTCACGTGCGGCGGCCATTATCTTTGTGCTTTTTTGCGGTAGCGCTCACGCCACTGAAGCCGACAGCTTCGTTCAGTGGAGCTCGACAAAGTTCAAATCGATTCTCACCGAGATGGGCGCAGCGTCGGTCGGCTACGGTGGAAAGCTAATTTTGGGCAACTGTGCTCCGCCAGACGCGAGCGCTTTCGACCAGACCGTAAGAAGTTATCAAGAATTTGAGCGCGAGGCGCTCGCCCGAGCTGCAACGAAGTTCGCTGGTCGAGACCCCGACAGCGAATACGTGCAGCGAACGATCGTATCCACGCGCAACGCTTGGCGCAGAGCACTGTCAGGATCGAGAGCCCTTCAAGCCAAGAGCGCCTTCGACAGCAACTGCCTCGATTCTGCGGATCGCCTCTATCGAGAAGTCATCGATCTTGATGCATCGCCGCACGACGTGCAGTTGGCTCTGGTCGGAATGGGCGACATCCGTGAGCGTCGTCGGCAAAAGCAGCCAACCGATAGCTCCTTCGGGGGACGTTGGTGGAACGGCAAATAGACTGCACCTTTTTCAAGGCTCTTGCCGGCACCACGCAGAACGCTACCCATTCCGCCGGCGGGCTGCCGCTCAGCCTAGACCGCTACGGGCGGACGGTGGCAACTTTCCAGGTGCGTGGCGCGGATTTGCGCGAATGGCTGGTCGAGCCGCCTTAGCTTCGATTGGCCCGAACAGTCGGCAGGCATGTATGGACGGCGAGAAGCCGGACCGGGCGGGCCGGGTATATGGTGGGGGTACTACGTCGAGCGAGCTATGGCTGATTTTGGGTGACGCGGCCTGATCAGGCGGCGTGGCTTTCAGTGTTCGGAATGACTTCGATTCCGTCGATGAACTTTACACCGGCGATGACTTTCGGCAACTGGTTCGTGCTCTTCAATCGCCGCCAGGTCTTCGATGCGGCGTCGATGAGCTTGAACACCATCAGCTTCGCAGTTTGTTGCGACAGCGATCCCTTGGTCCGCACCGTTCGGTGGCGCACCGTGGCGAAGACGCTCTCGATCGGGTTCGAGCTGCGTAGGTGGATCCAGTGCTCAGCAGGGAAGTCGAAGAAGGCGAGCAGCGCATGGCGATCCTTGATCAGGCACTCCACCGCACGTCCGTATTTGACGTGGTATTTCTCGACGAAGACGTCGATCGCGGTTTCAGCTTCGGCCCGGTGTGGGGCCAGATAGATGTTCCGCAGGTCGTTCTTCATGGGGCCCTGCACGGATTTGGCGACCTTGTCGAGTACGTTGCTCACTTTATGGCACCAGCATCGTTGGTGCCGCGTGCCGGGAAAGGCCTCGTCCAGTGCCTTCCAGAAGCCGAGGGCGCCGTCGCCGATGGCGAGTTGCGGGGCAATCCGTAACCCGCGTTGCCGCAGGTCGATCAGGAGTTCGCGCCAGCTCTGCGCGCTCTCGCGCACGCCGACCTGGAAGCCGATCAGCTCCTTCTTGCCTTCCGGCGTGGTGCCAATCAGCACCAGCATGCATTCGCTGTGATCTTCCATGCGGGCCTGCAGGTACACGCCATCGGCCCAGATGTAGACATAGCGACGCGCCGACAGATCGCGTCTCTGCCAGCGTTCGTACTCGACCTGCCAATCGGCCTTCAGGCCGGCGATCACCGAAGGCGACAGGTTCGGCGCATCCTTGCCGAGCAGCGCCGAGAGCGCCTCCTGGAAGTCGCCGGTCGAGATGCCGCGCAAATAGAGGACCGGGATCAAGGCATCCAGGCTCTTCGTCCGCCGCGCCCATAGCGGCAGGATTGCCGAACTGAAGCGGAGGCGGTCGCCTGGCCCGCTCGCTCCGCGGTCGCGGACCTTGGGACGAGCGACCTCCACCGGACCGATGCCGGTCGCAATCTCGCGCACCGGACCGTGCCCATGTCGGACCAGGCGCGCTCGACCGTCGGGCAGCGTCAGATTGGCCGTGCTGGCCAGAAACGCGCCAACCTCGATCTCGATCGCCCTGGCAAGCAGGTCCCGCGCGCCGGCTCGAACGATATCGGTCAGTGGATCATCAACCGCGGACGGCTGACGGAAAGCAAGAACATTGGTAGTCTCGGTCATGGCGTATCGCTCTCCTCGAGAGGTTCTGGCAGGCTCGTCACCCGCCTCGATACGCCGCCTTCCTCACACCGTCATCACCCAGATTCCGCCATAGCTCACGTCGAGCCATGGCTATTCATACCAGAGGCCAGCCGGCCGCTTGTTTGGTAGTGACGAACGAGCATCCCAATTCGGCCGACTCAATTGTTGCTTGCGTTTGGTCCGAAATTCCCGCAGCATGAGGACCTCGGAGAGTGACTATGTCCAATGAGTTTCGGATCAGCTTTCCTGAAGCAAGCTCGGCCGAGCGTTCTCGCTTGGCGGCGAGGCTAGAGACTGCGCTCTTGGCTGTCGAGGGACTTCAGGTATCCTTAGTGAAGGAAAGGTCCGACTCACAAGACGCAGGCACGATCCTCTCGATTGTGTTGAGCGCTCCCGCGATCGCCCTTTCAATAAAAACATTAGCCGCGTGGCTTGTTCGAAATAATCAGACCAGCATAACCATTCAAAAGGCTGATGGGGCGGTCATCATTCGAAATATGCGAAGCGAGGACGCACCAAAGGCCATAGAGGCCTTGAAAGAAATTGTCGGCACCTGATTCCATTGGCGATTTCTATGCGATCATCTTAGGCGCGAGCAGCTGGCCTAAAGCGCCTCAGCTCACGGCCTCGCACCTGTTTTCAAATTCAGCAAAAGCCTTCAAGCAATACCTAGTTCATCCATCTGGATTATCGGTGAGGTCGGACCATCTACTCGATCTCTTTGATGACAATCGATCGTTCAGTGAGATCGATGAGGAAGTTGAACACTTTCTAAGGACAGCGGCAGCACGATCAGGCCATGAGATAAAAAATCTGGTCCTTTACTATACCGGCCATGGTGTTTTCTCAGAGGGGGACCTCAAATATTGCCTTGCCGTAAAATCCACCAGGATCGGAGCTCTCGGCGCTTCGGCCTATCGGGTTAACAGCTTGGCTAGAACGCTAAACCGCGTCGCCCCAGATGCCCGCAAATTCATAATCATCGATGCCTGCTTTGCTGGCGCAGCCCAGCCCGACTTCATTCCGCAAGGACCAGTCGCGGAGCGGATGGAAGAGCAGACGATGGCAGGTTTCGCCGAAAGTGGAACGGCGCTTCTATGTGCGGCGAGCGCTGCGGACGTCGCCCTCGCCCCTGTTTTTGGAACTTACACGATGTTCAGCGATGCCTTGTTGAATGTCATGCAAAGCGGCTCGCCTAACCGAGGAGCCTATTTGTCGTTTGATGACATCAGAACTTTGGCTACCCAGTTTATAAGAAAAAAACACCAAGACGATGCCGTCCTCCCAGAAGTACACGTGCCGGACCAAAGGCGCGGAGACCTTGCAAGTGTCAAATTCTTGCCCAATCCCGCGACTTCCGGAGAGCGTCGAAAAGCTCCAAGTTGGCGGGCGACCTATCACAGCTATTTGGGAAACTTGGCTCAAATCGCACTCAAGAATCCCGTTCGATCTAGTGTAGCGGCCGGGGTCGCTTCGGCACTTGCTTCCTATTTGGTAACGCATTCGGGCCTTCAATTGATCCCGCGTGAAAACATGCCGCTGGAGCCGGGGGTAATTTTTGGGGCAGTTCTCGCCCTCTGGCTGTACTTGTTCGGGTCTCGCAAGAAACGTCTCCTAATGGCGACCATTGTGCTTGTGACGCTCGGATGGTACGTGGCCATTAATGCAACGCTGGCGATTTTCAACGAAATTCCAACAACCCGCGTATCGCCTCCCATCGCGGAGACCGATGGAGGTCAGCCGCAGATCAGTGACGGCACGCCTGATAATCGAGAGGCCGTTGTTCAGGAATTTCGGTTTACGTTGTTTATTGCTGGACTTGGCGGAGGATTCATCGGTGCAATTTCTGTAGCGTTGTCCGCGTCTCTCAATCGGAGAAACTTTCGCCGGGTTGAGCCTTGGGCGCTAACCCTGTTGACCGGGACTATCATCGGCGCAGCCGGAGTGCAGATTTTCCAATTTTTTGATTTAAAACCGGGGGGTGGGGATTTGCAATATTTGATCTTATTCTTGTTGTGGCAACCTAGTGTTCTATTAGTGGTATGTTACTCGCTCCAACCGCGCGACTGACGCGATAATCGGTTGCCGGCCGAAGAGCGATTGCTCGCGAATGCTTTAGCAATCCCAGCACCCAATCCCGAAATAATGAGAACGGACATCCTCTCCTTCGCTTCATCCTCTTGTTCTGGGCTTGCTCAGCCGCGCCCCCAAATTAGATTTGCGTGGAAGATTCAGCTCTGAAACATTCAATGCAACGACCGTTGCACGATATGTTCCGGGGCAGTTCATGAAGCCAAATCGCTATATCGCCTACTACCGCGTTTCGACCCAGCGCCAAGGGCGATCTGGCCTCGGTCTAGAGGCTCAACGAAAGGCCGTAATTGACCGCCTATGCGTCGGCGCTCAGCTCGTAGCCGAATACACGGAAATCGAAAGTCCTAGCAGCTTGCCGACTGCATCGCGCCACCCTGATCATTGCCAAATTGGATCGCCTCGCCCGAAATGTAGCTTTCGTGTCCAACCTCATGGAGGCGGGAGTCGAGTTCGAGGCAGTAGATTTTTCGCAAGCGAATAAGCTCACGATCCATATCCTCTCAGCGGTGGCGGAGCATGAAGCCAAGATGATATCTGATCGCACGCGGACCGCGCTGGATACTGCAAGGGCCCGGGGAACCCGTTTAGGCGGGTACCGTGGTCGTGCAGGAACCTGCAACGACCTCGCAAAAGCGCGGGCTGCCCGAAGCGCCAAAGCAGACCGCCGGCCTCTGATCTCGTTGCTACTATTCAAGCAATCAGGGCCGATGGCGGGTCTTCTCTTGCTGACCTTGCCGCAGCGCTAAACGCTCGAGGCATCACTGCGCCTCGCGGAGGCAAGTGGCGTCCGGCCCAAGTGAGACGGGCCTTACAGCGCAATCCCCCACCGCTTCCTGTCGAGCTTCGCCTTTCACCTGTCAGCGGCAGAGATTTCCCTTAGCTGTGTCTCATACTCGACGCCTAAAGGGGACCCAACAGCCTCTCCACTCGTCAGCAGGAGTGAGGCGATAAAGGCGTCATTCATTTTCTTTCCCGACAGGCTCACTCTAATCGCAGGCACAGTCTGCATCGGACGCCACAGCCGAAACGCCTCTTCGGCAATGACATTCTGCCATTGTCTCTCCAGCCAATTCGCTAGAACTGGGATAAGCGTTTTCCGGAAAATTGATTGCCGAATTCTTTCGAACAGCCTCAATCCAACTTCCCACAATCTGCGGGGCTCTAAATGGCTCCGCGACCATATGAGGGTAATAGCTTCAGTTACAGTCTGGTCTAAGGGGGCGAGAGGCGCGTTTACACCGCACCATTTATCGACCACGCATTTGCCAGGATAGCTTTCGCCGAAAACTTCCGTGAGGTTCTTCTGAAGGTCAATAGCAGGGTTGGTCGCGCCCCCTAACGCAGCGGCTACTCCAAAGGCAATGAGAGCGTCCACCGCCACGCCCTCAACATGTGGGTCGGCCAGCTCAGCGGCTGCAAGAGGCCGAACCTCTCCCCTTGGTGGTGCCATGGGATTAAACGTAGCGCGAGCGGCTAACCGCTCCCTGCGCACATGTTCCGCGCCAGCCAGATAATCCGCCAGATGTCGCGCGAAGCCCACGCTGTCCGCGCTGAGCACATCCAACGTGATAGAGCGCTGTCGCAGCGCGATCTCCATCAGCAGGATGGGGCCATCCCGGAGGTGCGAGCGCAGCGATTTCACGACGCCAGCATCGCACTTAGACGAAATCTCTGCCTCAGCTAACATATACCAAGCAAGGTCCAGTGGGCCGAGCGGCAAATCCGCAACGGAAGCCGTAGGATCTGGGTTGCTACACGCGCCCGGCAACATCTCGATCGAGTTGTCAGCGATCAACAGTGCTTGCTTGTCGACACGCGACTTTAGCCAAAGCACCGTATGGCGCACCACACGATGACAGTATCCGGAGCGCAACGATCCTTCCGGATCGATCTCTTCCAACCGTATCAAACACGATGCCATCGCTTGAAGCGCCGCTTCTAATTCGCCCGTTTCGATGAGTGCAACCGCACGATCGGCCTCGAGGCCGATTGCCATTGCCTGCATATCACGTGCCTCCGCCGCGGCAGCAGACTTTTCCGCCTCTCCAAACCAGGCTCCGGCTTGCGTCCAATCCTTCGTTTTTGCGGCGCTGATTGCCGCTTCGCGCATTGCAAATGCCCGGTCACTCGGGCTGTCCCGGCCGACCACATCCGCTATCCCGTGCAAGATCTTAACCGATTCCTGATGCTTGTCATGCCGCCAGAACACCCTCGCACGTGCACGTGCGATCGCCACATCCTCATCCACTGCCGCAACAGCTTCGTCGAGCGCTGCCAATGCACCCGCTTCATCGTTCATATACTCATCGAACATCACAGCGCGCGCCACATAGCATTGAACCGCAAGCGCTCGGAGCTTCCATTTCTGTGCCAGGAGCGCCATTCGCTCGTAACGCTCAGCGGCATCGGCTGGATTCAGCTCATTGCGGCGCGCCTCGGCTGTCCACGGCGGATTGACTAACAACGAATAGTCGAACGGATTGCCTTTAAACGCTTCAAGCCACAGGGACCGATCCGCATCGCTCAGGCGGTCCATGTCGACCAGGATCTCCTCAAGTCGCCTAACCGATTGCAAGTGGCTGCAACCAACGTTGAAGATGAATCCATAGAAGGTTAGTCCAGCATCTTTTGACGCCTTCTCTGCTCCTTCTTTTAGTTCTCTGAGGATCGGATTTGTTTTGGCCAGGGCTCGGGCTCGCTGCAACAACTCGACCCAATTCGACACCGATGAGGCAATACCAAGCGTGGTCAAGATTGATACCAAAGCAATCGGCTCTAAGAGGCCGCGCAGCGTTTCATCCGTCTCCTCACTTGCCTCGCGCAGGAGCGCATCGACGCAGGCTACCGTATCTTTTGGCTCCTTTTTGCTGGCGACGAGCTTGAACTGGGCCATTCGCAGCATAACCGATACCGCGCGGTTCTGCGGGAAGATGGGCTGATCTGTTCGCAAAAGCGGGAGCATGAAGAACTGCTCCTGCAGTAGCTCCGCTGCCTTCGATTCTGCGGTCAAAACGGTGTGTGCCAGGACGAACAGACTATGCTCTTCTTTGCCCAGGATCCCATGCATCAAGATCCCGTTGGCGTCAGTTGCGTTGATACGGCGCTTTGCAAGCATCTGAATAGCTATGGCGGCATGTATCGACTGCCGCACCTCAGAAGTCAGCATGCCTTGGCCAGCGTTGGCCGCCAGCGGCGAAACTCGAAGGACGTCCTTACCGGTTACCTCGACCCACGGCCCGATGAGGCTATCCAGCAGTTCCCCCGCGCGTGGGATTGGAGGCGGCGTCTCGGCGACCTTCAAGGCGAGTGAACGATCGAAGCGGCCAACGATTAGACTCATGCGGTAGAGAAGATTGCGAGCATCTTCCGACAAAGCAGCAACCATGCTGCGGCGGGAAGCCTCCCGTTCCGCATCGGTATCGTCCGAAGCAAAACCTCGAATTACGACCTCGCGCACCTCGGCCCAAGGCCAGCCGCGCGCAGCCATCCCCATGACGAACGCATGGACAAGCTGGGGATGACCTTGTGCACCTGCGGCGAAAGCGATTGGTCCCCACACATCAGGATCACCGCCCGCGACCTGAACAATTTCATTCGCCTCTGCCTCTACGAGATAGGGAACCTCGATAACAGCCGTGGCATCAAGGCCAATTTCGGTAAGGGTCTTTTGAGAAGGGCGGCGGTAGGCCGTAACGATCGCCAAACGATCCCGACGCCGCAAAGCTTGCACGCATCGGACAAAAGCGGCTCGTGCCTGCCCATCTTCCATCTGATTGAAATCATCGAAAATCAAACAGTCAAAGTTAAGAGTCCCGATGCGTCCTAGCGTAAGGCCCAGCCGGTGGACAGCGTCTGGTGGGTCGGCATCTCTTAAATCGACAGTGACAAAGCCGAATGGATTTTTGGTTGCGACCTCACGGGCAATGAGGGATTTACCGAGTCCGCTACCGCCCACCAAGATAGCGCACCCCTTTTGCACCAGTTCGTCCTCGACCTGGGACGCCAACGATCGTCTGGCAATGATGCCGCGCGGAGTGGCAAGGTCAGAGCTTGGGATCAGCCATCGGGTATCGACCACCGATAAAACGGCGTCCAGGGATTGCCCGCCCGCTAAGGCGACTGCAAGCGCGGCTCCCAAATCCAGCACGGACCCAGCGGCTTTACGCGGCACGCTTATGCGCGTTGCCCCATCGATTACGCTGTAAAGCTCGGCCCTTGTCAGAGCGCGGTCTGAAGCGTTCTTGAGTACACTTTTCTTAAGAACCTGGTGCATCAAAACATTTGCGAGTTGCCGAGCTTCCGTCGCCGGAAGATTGAACCGATCACGGCCAAGAACGACCAGGCGCTCTTCGATTTCCTCCGTGATCCCTGCGAGGTCGGCTTGCTGAGTATCCCAGTGGATTCGTTGAAGCAGATCACGGCGGAGCGCTTCATCGTCGCGTAAGGTCACGAAAGTCCGCACATCAGCGGAAAACCTATCGCTGGCCAGGATGGCGCGCAACGGAGCAACGTCCGCACTTGCAGCAGCTTGCCGCCAGTAGATGAGGCCCGGCAATCCCCCAGGGCGATCAGAAACTCTATGCTCAATCCCAACTGAAGACGTGGTGAGATACCGCAATTGAACTATGCGGCTTTTGTTGCCAGCGGCAAGCACAACAAAGGCGTTGATGGCTTCCCGTACAGCTTCGGTGTTGAGGGTAACTGATCCTGACTCGGCCGTATCCTTGACCTGGACAGCGTTCAGCGACTGCTCGGCCACTGTTGCGTAGTCCTCGGCAACTTCCAGAAACAGACTGCCGGTCTCGCCAAGATCAAGCCAAGCGAGCGTGGCGGCAGCGACCTGATAAGCATAGCCCCTCAGAGACGCAACCGCTTGCCGCTCCGCCTCGCCCACCGGGGGCTCGTCGATGGATGCGCCAGGAGTAAAGGGGCCAGCGCCGCTGGGATACGTGGTCAAGAATCAAGCTCACCGATTGAAGTGGAGGCAATCATAGCGTGCGTTTGGTACCGAACAAGCGCGTCCTTCGCGACGACTAGTCAGGGCTTCCAATGTCGCGAGCTGCGTCGAAACCGTGGCCCTGTACTACCCCCTCCCTATCTGTAACAGTGCAAAGATAGAGCTGGCCCCGGTTGTTTGGACAGCGCCCCGCTGGATTTAAGTGGATTCCTGCCGGGTTATGCTGAACGCGGGGCTTTACGGTTTTGTCGTTGCGTCGGGAGGGCGTAGCCCGACCAGAGCGACGACAAAACCGTCGGCGACGGTCATGCGGCCATCACCATAGCTTGCGTGCCGAAGTAAGCCTCGTCGGGCGTGCGCCCGTCAAGGCTCGAGTGAGGGCGTCCCTGATTGTAGAAGGCCAGATACTTGGCAATTGACGCTCGCGCCTCGGACACGCTGTCGTAGGCGCGGAGATAAACTTCTTCGTATTTGACCGTGCGCCAGAGCCGCTCGACAAACACGTTGTCGCGCCAGGCGCCCTTGCCGTCCATGCTGATGGCGATCTTCGCGTCCAGCAGCACATCGGTGAACTCGAGGCTGGTGAACTGGCTGCCCTGATCCGTGTTGAAAATCTCGGGCCTGCCGTGCTTCGCCAACGCCTCCTGGACCGCTTCGACGCAGAAGGCCGCCTCCATTGTGATCGAGACGCGATGGGCCAGGACCCGTCGGCTGAACACATCGACGACCGCCGCGAGATAGACGAAGCCACGCCGCATCGGAATGTAGGTGATGTCCATTGCCCACGCATGGTCGGGCCGCTCGATCTTCAATCCGCGCAACAGGTACGGGTAGATCTTGTGACCCGGAGCCGGCTTGCTCGTGTTCGGGCGACGATAGACCGCCTCGATCCGCATGCGCTTCATCAGCGTCGCGATGTGGCGGCGACCGGCGTATACGCCCTCCCGCCGCAGCAACGATCGCAGCATACGCGCTCCCGCGAAGGGATAATCGAGATGCAGCTCATCGAGCCGACGCATCAAGGCAAGGTCCTCGGCCGAAACTGGCCGAGGTTCATAGTAGACCGTGCTGCGAGCCAGCTTCAGGACCTTCGCCTGGCGCACGATAGAAAGATCATGACCGCGGTCGATCATCGCTTTGCGCTCAGCAGGCCCGCCTTGGTGAGCGCGCCGGACAAAAAATCGTTTTCCAACGCCAGCTCGCCGATCTTGGCATGTAACGCCTTCAAATCGACCGGCGTCTCGGCCGATGTCTTGTCATGCCCAAACACGCCGGCGGCGCCTTCCAGGAGCTGGTTTTTCCAGATCGTGATCTGGTTCGGATGAACATCAAACAGTTGCGCCAGCTCCGCCAGTGTCTTGTCGCCTTTGACCGCAGCCAAAGCAACCTTCGCCTTGAATGCCGGAGAATGCGTCCGGCGGCTCTTCTTCGTCATCTTCGCTCCTGATTCGCAGCAAGAATCCTCGCCGCTGTCAGGCAGAAAATCCACTCAAGCTACTGTCCGAATTTGCGGGGCCAGCTCTAGCGGACTTCAAGTTGTTTGGATTTGAGCCGGTTTGCGACAATATGAACAAGAATGAATAGGTAAACTGATTTAGAGAGGGCGCTGATGCGCCTACCCGGCGCAGATGATGTTCCCCGCATCCATAAACGGGCAGCGTCCCCAGCCCTCCCTAATTGAGGCACAGAGGGGTTCAATCCGGATAGAGGCATATGGATAGCGTGCACGATCAGGTCTGTGAGCCTTCAGACCGCAAGTATCTCTCGCAGTTGACGATCGAATTTAGGTTGATTGCCTTGCACAGGATGATTGGTACTGGAACGGCCGCTCGGTGCTGTGATGTCCTCCTCAATTGCGGTACTGCTTGACGTCAGTGTCTTCCGCTGCTGGGAATGCGATATGTGTTCGTCGCTCGTCCTCTCGATTTTCTACGTCGGGACGTAGCCATACGATGGCAGCATCGCTCATTACATCTCGCGCCCCAGTTGGAGGAGGTAGAAATGTCCGACGAAATTGTCGATCAATCCGATGATCACATCTCCATAGACATCGGCCTAATTCAATTGGTCAACGAGGAAGGGCAAACGCTGATCCAGAAGGACTACCGCGTCGGCGGCGAGGTATGGCGCGTTCACAAATACGATCCCGACCCATTACCATCTGCCCCTCACGCGCACTGCATCGATGGCCGAAAGCGGTTCGGCTATAAGCTCCATCTCGGTACCGCCGAAGTGTTCCATAGCAACAATGACCCGACTGGATATCGGCTGGAGCGAAAATACTTCCTGCGGCTGTGCGAGCTAGTGTCTAAGAAGTTTCCGCACCTGGTACTGCCTCTCGCGACCTCAGCCGAGTGATCCGCATAATCGGTCCGGCTGTTTTAGGGGATGAAGTTGGTATAGCCGGAGCCGCTCAGGGGCGGCGTGCCGCATCCAGGCCACGACTGCGGAACGTCGCTCGTCGCCGTCAATTGTAATTCGTCAGCACGTAACAAGAATATTCTGCTTGGTTTTAACTAGTTTAACTACAGCGGCAGCCGGTATTAGGAGGGTCGTGCAAACCGAAATAGGAGTTTCACGATGTCAGCCTACGATCCACTGCGACGTTATCTGATGGCTAGCCAGTCCGATCTTGTCGTTATGGACTTTCGCGAGATCGAGGAAGTGAACTGCAGGCCGTTACCCTCGTCCGCCCATAGGTATCCAGCCTGGTGGGCTAACGAAGAACCCGACAAGACTACTCATTCCCACAGCCGCGCATGGATGCTGGCTGGCTATGCCGCGACACCCGAACTGCTTCGGCGGCGGGTCACCTTCAAACGCCAGCGCTAGGTGCCGACGGTCACCAATCCATTACATTGCGCAGGGTGTTGATCGCATGCGGTGGCTTACCCTTCATCGCTGCATTTGAAGTGATCCCGCCGATCCCCACTCCGTCCAGCCACGCCGTATGTTTTCGGTTCAAAAGAGCCGGATTTTTTCGCCGGCAGATAAATATCATCAGCGCTTCGAGTGCCTGAAGCCAATCTCTGCGAGGCCGGGCAAATCCGACCTGTTTCTCCTTCCGCTTTCCGAGGAGGTGGAGACAGATTGTCCCCTTCATCCAACCGTTGCGGCTATCAAGCTGCGAAATCATGCGTAAATTGCGTTGGTTAAATACCTCTTTGCTAAATTTCTGCTTAGTCGTGAGGCCGACGTAGATTGGTTTATAATTCCGACCGTTACGCAGAGAGAAGATATAGATTCCTATAGCGTCCGAGAGCCTGCCTCCTGCGGCCTGATTGACATAATCCCACCCATCTTTCTGCCAAGCGTTTTCAAATACTCGGTCTCGGTCAATTTCATATGGTCCGAACACCTCGAACGTCTTCGTCATGAACGGGATACCTCGCTTTATGAAACACGATTGGTTGGAAGCGCCACCGTGGGAGCAGCTCCAGAACACGATGCCAATTTGGCATCTCACTAGCTCTCACTTCTTGGTCGGTCCCCCGATTGGCTCCTCGTTCAGGTACCGCAAAAATTCCGGTGCAAGTAGCTTGCTCCCAATCAGGACAAATGCATCGACCGCCGCAACGAGCAATTTCACGTCCAGACCTTTGGTCGAGGCGGCTACCAGGAACGAAAACGCTACCAGATAAAAGATCGTCACCAGAAGCAAGATCAACCCCAAAAAGCCGAGATCGAGCGCATCCTGCTCTGTTTCGGCGTGGTAGGCGCTGTACCAGAAGAACAGGACGATCAGTGCGATCGTAACAAGGAAGGCTAGTCCGAGCCCCGCTCCGAACCATTGCCAGGCGTCCTTCGTGAGAGCTTCGGACTCCAACATCAGCATCTCATCCCCCAATATGTGTATGCTATCGTGCTGCGTCAATCTTAGGCTGAAATTGGTCGCGTGTTCAACGGGCCACCCGAAAAGGACGAACGATCGACGGGCTTCGAGGGTCTTCCGGCTTTGGAGCTTATAACTCCAGAACCTCGCATTCGAACGCCACGCGCGGCGAAGACTTTGATCTCGTCGACGCCGCCGATCTGCCTGCTCGTGTTGACGTAGACAAAGACGGTCATTGGTCCCTCTTCAGCTCGCGCCGGCCTCAATGCGGCTCTCTGCCGTCCGGAGTGAAACTCCCGAACGTGATGGCGGTTCAATGCGCGCATGACGCCGATCCGAGCGAACGTCATCGGGCCGCCGAGATCAGCTAGCAGCATCAACGCCTCGATCGCGGCCTGCCATTCTGGCGCATCGTGCGGGTGTTGATGGTACTGGAACGGCCGCTCAGTGCTGTGATGTCCTCCTCAATTGCGGTACTGCTTGACGTCAGTGTCTTCCGCTGGTGGCATCCTCTCGATTTTCTACGTCGGGACGTAGCCATACGATGGCAGCATCGCTCATTACATCTCGCGCCCCTGTTTGGAGGAGGTAGGATCTAATTGGGTACCTCGCCTTTGGGAGTTGCGGTTTGGAAAAAACACCCACAGGGTGAGCGTAGGTATTACTTAACCCAGAGGGCTCCATGCTGCGAATTGTAATCGCCGTATTGCTTTGGTTGCCTGCAACGGCCATCTGGGCTTCTGATTTCGAAATCAAGCCATTTATGTTCGGCTGCCATAAAAGCAAAATCAACTGGGTATGGCTCGCATATAGGATTGATAACAAGAACCGAAAAATCCACGCGTGCACCGGGTCTTTTCAAGTCAAGAGCGCCGAAGTCACTGGGAATTGCCGGGAACAGACCTTTGAGAGCGCCCTTCCTGCATCGAGCAGAATCAAGAGCGAAATACATCCAACTTATAATGATCCGACGTGTTTCACTTCGCCGAACTACGCCCTGTGGCAAATTGACGAGGTCACGGGAGCCACGCAATTTTGTCTCGTAAACAATGGCCCGCAAAAATGCGTTGATGCTACGCCAAGATAGATGGATGGATTACGCGCGAAAGACCAGGTTGGAAGATGAAGGAGTTATAATCATTGGAGAGATTAAATGAGAACTCTTGCCTTTGTGGCTGTAGCAATCGGAATTGGATGTACTGCATTATCGCCGGCTTACGCGTATCCCGCTTGCCCGGTCAATCAGCCCGCGCGCGAGCTTTGTAAGTGCGGCGGTATAGCTTTCCAGATATGCGCTCCCGGCCAGTATTGTACCGACATCGGAACGTGTGTCGGGAGATCAATAAAAAGACATAGAAAATCTCAGGAGTAGTGTGATTTTGCCGGCATCCGGCCCCCGACAATATTTTCCCGATAATCTTTCACAAGGTTCTTCGTAAGGAGGCACAGCGCCTGTTTCACATCGCTGCGCGCCGCCTGACCTCCTCGGTCCTTATCGATCGTCCTCGGCTAAGGTCACTTGCGTTCCTCAATAGGTTGGCCTTCACGTTTGAAGTGAAGGAGCAATTTTTCCCATCTCTAACGGGCTGAAGGTAGAAACGAGACCGCCAGATTTATCACATGGGCCGACTACCTCCAAGTTCAGGACGCGCGTTTCCCACGCGATGGTTGACATAGGGTCTGCCAATCGCGCTCCCAACCTCTCGACGCGCGCGGGAGATTGATCGCGGTTTGCAGATGGACCCAGACTGAATTCGATTCAGGTTCAATTGCTCGCGGCAAGAGGCGACCGAGGTGCCGCCCCGTACTGCTGGTACGACCGCACTACCATCTCTTTAAAAAGACCGCAGTGCCGCCGCGAGGGAGGCCAATGATCAGCATTGACCAGTTTCGCGCAAAGTTGCACGACAATGAATAAGTGAACCTGCTCAAATGCGTGCTGATGCGTGTTTTACCCTGTCGGTGATGTTCCCCTCGTTACACGCGAAAAATCGTCCCAGTGGGCCCCTAATGGAGGCGAACATGGGTTCTAGACAAGGAGCGGCATGTGGGATCATCGGGTATCGCGGGCGGCGTAGGGTGATCTGCGTTCTGTTTTCCGAACCGCAGTACTTCAACGCCATTGGCGGGCACGCGTGCCTCGTTGCTGGTGAGCCGAAGCATATCGGCCGGTTCGAGGACTCCATGAGACGCCTCCCAAGAACTGCTACTTGCCGTCTGAATGCACCGATCGCACCAGTACGCGAGCACGTCTCGGCTTCGGTTATGTTCTATGCGGCTGGATGAAATCGACACGATGGAGATGCCAGTACTATCGGCTCACATGGAACGTGATGCATCTGTGATGCTGTATGGTCGGGTTGTCTTTTGGGGATGCATCAGAGTGACATGATTTTTGCGGTTTTGTGTTTGATGTTGAATACGTTGCTGAGGGAATGAATGGTTCGACAACATAATCAATATAAAGGGTGGGATCACGGCAGGAGGTTCCTCGCATCAAGTCTTACGAGAAACGGCCCTCTGCCGTAGCTCTGCACGAACGCATCTACGGTGAACAGATCCAAGAATGGGTTATAGCTGTGATTGCGAAACAGAATCGCGCCGACGGATCGGTCAACGTTGTACCGGAGACGGCCGGACTTCTCGATGCGGCTACAATGACGCTTGCGACGAAAAAGTCGGTTTTCGTGAAAACGGCCTAATCGGTCTAAGTTCACACAAAAAAGCTGTAGATTAGACTGCCAGAAGGCGACGTGATCAAAAGTAAGCAGATCACCGGCAGAACTTACACCCGCCCGGCTGACGGCCCGAGTACCAGTATGCCGAGCTTCGATGTGGAAGCAATCCTGGTGTCCGTGGTTGCGGTCGGGCCTGTCGGAATAGGCCGTGAACAAGCGACCCGGCATTCTTCTGGGACCGGTATAGGTGGTGCCCCTGTCCTCACCGGTCTGTCTTGAGTGCCATCGTTGAACAAAGTGCTCATTGAAGAGCGCGTGCAACCGAGGCAGAGATTCTGGACCATCAAACGACACGTCTAGAGCTATCTCAAGGTACGACATAACGTGAGATACTTCTGATAAAAACTTCAACGCAGTTGGTAATGGCCGGACCACGGTCAGCACTACGTTGGCGTGGTTTTCGCTGGGACGCTGGTCAGCAAAGTAACTTTGCCTTTGGAGAAAGGATAGCTCCTGCTCCCTCAGTTCTCTCGGCAGCCGCAGCCTCAAATTGTCAAAATAGGTAGTCTTTTGGCGAGGCCGCAAGCTATCCAAGACCACTTGAGCGGTCATCATGCATCCGGATCCGCACTATCGGCGTGAACGAGCGATACCAGATCTCCAAGTCTGTAGTAGGCCTTCGGACAGTTTGCTTTAGTATTGAGCCGCACTCTCTTCAGTATACCGGCCTTTTCCAACCGGATGATTGTCGATTTGCAGACGCCCAGAATGCGCGCTGCCCGAGCGCGATCGACTAGTAACCGTTCCGTGTCACCAATATTGCTTCTCATGAAATCACGAAGGGGTTGGCGCCAAGCGCGCGCTGCCAGACTTTCAGCGTTTTGAACGATCAGCTCCCTGCGTGAGCGCACGATCGATCTCCGACCTGCGGGCGCAGATGGTCTTCGCGCCAAGCTTCTTGGCAGGGATCACCCCTTTAGAAATCAAGTAATAGACACTTCTGCGTTCGCGTCCGATGTACTCCGCGATAGCAGCAACCCCCCAGAGGAGATCGCCAGGAAGGTTGGTCGGCTGTCTATCATTGATCATGGTGCGGCTCCGTTTCACCATGATCGAAATAGTAGAGCTATTAGAGAAAATCTTCGGCGATAAATCGCGATCAATCGTCGATGCGCGACTGCATCTTGCGTTTGATCGTGCTCGCCGCAAGGTTGAACCCGTAACGCTCGGATGCAAAACTGCTTGCCTCCTCGGCAGCTTGATCTTCTGCGCTATTCGCTCCGGTCGCCTTCATGCCTTCAGCGCGCAACTTGTCTCTGCGTTTGCGGGCCCAATTCACGATCGCTTCGCTCTGCAGTTTCTTGACACGATTTGGTGGAGCGCCTTTGCGCCCGTGCCCCTTGTGCTGGCCCAGTTTTGCGCAATCGAAAATTAGGCGTGCGGCCTCAAGTGGCAAAATGATCGGATTGTCCGATCGGCGCGTGTTCCTCTTGTAGATTTCCATCTCTAGGAACTCGACCGCGCTTTCTCGGTCCCAAATCTGCTCCTCAGCAGGGTCTTCATCGTCGCGTGGGGTCATATCAACGCAATTTTGTTGCGGTCATGTTGCATTCACACAGCATCATAATTTGTAAGTGTTTGAAAAACCACGAAAACATGTTGGGTTAGATGCAACATGAAAAATGGAGACCTAATCGTAGCGATCCGGGTAACGGTATGACATTAAAGAGGAAATTATGGCGCGCCCGGAACGATTCGAACGTCCGACCCTCAGATTCGTAGTCTGATGCTCTATCCAGCTGAGCTACGGGCGCGTTTTTCGCGGACAGTGCGGGCTGGGCCCGCAGGCAGCCTCCGGACAGCGCCGGAGGGGTGCGAAAGAGCGCTCTGACTAACCGCTCTTGTCCCGATTGGCAAGGTCCGGGATGGGGAGATTTTGTAGAGAAATGACGACTTCGCCCGGGTCATTCCGGGCTCGCCAAGCGAGACGTGCGGAATCTCGGCCCCAAACCTCTGGATTCCGGGTTCGGCGCTTTGCGCCGCCCCGGAATGACGCCGTTGCTCGGCCGCTGACCGACTTACGCCCGCGCCCGCTCGTTGCGGATGGAGAGCAGTTCCACGGGGCGGTCGGGGATGACGATCCGGAAGGTGGCGCCGATGGTGCCTTCGACCAGGTGGATGTCGCCGCCATGGGCGCGGACGAGCTCGGCGGCGATGGCCAAACCAAGCCCGCTGCCGCCAGGACGGCCCGATGTCTGGAACGCCTCGAACAGATGGTCGCGGGTCTTCTGGGGGACGCCGGGACCGGTGTCGGAGACCTCCAGGATGGCGACGGCGCCCTCGCGCTTGCCCGTGATCCGGATCTGCTGCGCGCCGCCGTCGCCGGAGGAATGACTTTCCAGCGCCTGGGCGGCGTTGCGGACGAGGTTGAGCAGCACGCGGAACAGCTGGTCGGGGTCGGCATCGACCGCGAGCCCGCGCTCGATCGCGGCGACCCAGGCGATCGAGGCATCGCTGGCAAGGCCGGCGGTCTCGCGCACCTCGAGCACGACAGGCTCGATCAGGATCATGCGGCGGTCGGGCGAGGCCTCCTGGGCGCGGCCGTAGGACAGCGTCGACTGGCAGAAGGCGATGGCGCGCTCGAGCGAACGCACGAGCTTGGGCGCAAAGCGCTGCACCCGCGGATCCGGCACGCTGGCAAGCTGGTCCGACAAAAGCTGCGCCGACGCCAGCAGATTGCGCAGATCGTGGTTGATCTTGGAGACGGCGAGGCCGAGGGCGGCAAGCCGGCTCTTCTGATGCAGCATCGACATCAAATCGCGCTGCATGTCCGACAATTCGCGTTCGGCGACCCCGATCTCGTCGCTGCGCTGGCTCGGCACGATGATCCGCGCCGAGCTCTCGGGGTTTTCGTGGAAGCCGACCAGGCTCGCGGTGAGCCGCCGCATCGGCCGCACGAAGAGATAGTGGAGCGCGAGATAGACGAGGCCCGCGGTCAAGACCCCGATGATCAGCGCGACCACGACGACATTGCGGGAGAAGCGGTACATCGACTGCCGCAGCGGCAATTCGTCGGTCACGATCTCGACGAACTGGGCGTTGCCGACGCCGGGGCCGACGATGCGGATGGCCTGGTTGCCGGTCTCCAGCATCATCTGGATCGAGCCGGTGATCGCCTCCCATACGGTCATGTCGCGGAGATCAACGTCGTGCTCGATCGCGGCGGGCAGATTGTCGCTGGCGAGCAGCCGGCGCTGCTGGCCCATCTTGATGGCGACGGCGCGGGCATTGATGCTTTTCAGGATCTCGCGCGACAGCGAATCGGGAACCATGCCGAGCGGGGCGGCGTCGAGCACCAGCGCCGCCGTGTTGGCGGCGGCCACGCGGTCGTTCAGCCGGTTGACCCAGAAGTTGGCGATGGCGGGCACGTAGAGCAGGATGGCCGCGATCATCACCAGGGGGACCGTGAGCAGCAGCAGCTTGCCTGACAGCCCCAAGCCGGCAGGCCCGCGCGGCCGCATCGCCGGCGGGTCCCGCTGATCCGTATCCTGGATCGGCTGGAGGTCTGTCGCTGCCACGAAATTCGTCCTCACTGACTTGGCCCGACTGAGTTGGCCGGTGAACGATCTGGCGGAGGAAGGATGCGGCCCGCCCCCGGTCCGGTCAAATTACGGATCGCTAATCTCCCAAGGTGGGATGTAGGCGCTGATAAGGCGAGTCGCCACCTCAACGATTAAAAACCCCGCACAATCAGCGATATTCAGCGCAATCCTGCGCTCTCGCGGCGTTGACGAAAAGGGAGCGCTCGCATATAAGCCGCCCGAATTGTCCGCGATGACCCGGTGTGACGCCGGGAGCGGCTCTCTTGGGGCCGAAAAAGGGCCCGTTTTGGGCCGCATCGTTGGGACTTTACCATCAATTCTACAGGCAAATTGCCCGGTCAGCGGAGAAAAACCCGTGAAGCGGACTTATCAACCCAGCAAACTGGTGCGCAAGCGCCGTCACGGTTTCCGTGCCCGTCTCGCCACTGCCGGCGGCCGCAAGGTTCTCGCCGCCCGCCGCGCCCGCGGCCGCAAGCGTCTGAGCGCCTGAGCCAGACCCCCTTTTTGGGATTTCATCATGGATCGGCTGAGGCAGCGGGCGGATTTCCTCGCCGTTGCCAATGGCGCGCGGGTGAATAGTCCCGCGTTCGTCCTGCAAAGCCGCCCCCGCGACGACAGCGGCCCGATCAGAATCGGCTTCACCGTCACCAAAAAGAACGGCAACGCCCCCGAGCGCAATCGCATCCGGCGCCGGCTTCGCGAACTCGTGAAGCGGCTCGAGCCGGTGTTAATGCAGCCCCATCATGATTATGTGCTGGTCGGCCGAAGGGACGCGTTGTCGCGCCCCTTCGCCACCATGCTCGACGATCTGCGCATAGCGTTCTCGAAGCCCGCGCGGCATACGGCCAAGGAACAGTCAAAGGGACGCGGCCAGAGGCCCGGCACCGCTCCTGCTGCCAGCCGCAAAACGGATTGATGACGAGACATTAGATGATGACCGACAATCGCAATACCATCCTCGCCGTCATTCTATCGGGCCTCGTGCTGATCGCCTGGCAGTATTTCTACAACGTGCCGGCGATGGAGAAGCAGCGCGCCCAGCAGCAGGCGCAGGCCGAGCTTCAGAAGACCACGCCGCAGCCGACGGCCTCCGCGACGCCGGGGGCCACGCCGCAATCCGGCGGTGCCGCGCAGCCGTCAACGCCGGCAGCAGGCCAGCAGGCCCAGCCGGTCGTCGCCCGCGACGCCGCGATTGCGGCCAGCCCGCGCGTGAAGATCGACACGCCGCGGATCGCCGGCAGCATCTCGCTGAAGGGCGGCCGCATCGACGATGTCGCGCTGGTGCAGTATCGCGAAACGGTCGATCCGAAGTCGCCGCCGATCGTCCTGTATTCGCCCTCGGGCACCGCTGAGCCCTATTACGCCGAGTTCGGCTGGGTGCCGGCCACGGGCGTGACGGCGAAACTGCCGGACGCGCAGACCCTCTGGCAGCAGGACGGCAGCGGCAGCCTGACGCCGACGACGCCGGCGGTGCTGAAGTGGGACAATGGCGAGGGCCTCACCTTCCGCCGCACCATCTCGGTCGACGACCACTATCTCTTCACCATCAAGGACGAGGTGAGCAATGTCGGCAACGCGCCGGTCACGCTCTATCCGTTCGCGCTGATCTCGCGTCACGGCACGCCGCAGGTTTCCGGCTACTACATCCTGCACGAAGGCCTGATCGGCTATCTCGATGGCTTGCAGGAATACGCCTACAAGAAGATCGACGAAGCCAAGTCGGTGAACTTCAAGGCCACCAATGGCTGGCTCGGCATGACCGACAAGTACTGGGCCTCGGCGCTGCTGCCGGACACCAGTGCCCAGCTCCAGGCGCGCTTCTCGTCGAACCCGGTCGGCAACGTCCACACCTACCAGACCGACTATCTGCTCGATCCCGTCACCGTCGCGATCGGCGGCAGTGCGACGGCGAACGCGCGGCTGTTTGCCGGCGCCAAGGAAGCCGGCGTGGTCGGCATCAACTTCCCGCTCGCCGGCCACGGCGGCTACAACAAGGAACTCAACCTCAACCATTTCGACCTGTTGATCGACTGGGGCTGGTTCTACTTCATCACCAAGCCGATGTTCCTCGGCCTCGACTTCTTCTACCGCTTCTTCGGCAATTTCGGCATCTCGATCCTGCTCGTGACCGTGATCGTGAAGCTCTTGTTCTTCCCGCTGGCGAACAAGTCCTACGCCTCGATGGCGAAGATGAAGTCGATCCAGCCGCAGCTTCAGGCGCTGAAGGAGCGCTACCCTGACGACAAGGTGAAGCAGCAGCAGGAGATGATGGAGATCTACCGCAAGGAGAAGATCAATCCGGTCGCCGGCTGTCTTCCCGTCGTGATCCAGATCCCGGTGTTCTTCTCGCTCTACAAGGTGCTGTTCGTCACCATCGAGATGCGGCAGGCGCCGTTCTACGGCTGGATCAAGGACCTCTCCGCGCCGGATCCGACCAATCTGTTCAACCTGTTCGGGCTGATCCCGCTCGATCCGACCACGATTCCGGTGTTCGGCCACTACCTCGCGCTCGGCATCTGGCCGATCATCATGGGCATCACGATGTGGTTCCAGATGAAGCTGAACCCGACGCCGCCGGATCCGACCCAGCAGATGATCTTCAACTGGATGCCGCTGATCTTCACCTTCATGCTGGCGGGCTTCCCGGCGGGCCTCGTGATCTACTGGGCCTGGAACAACACGCTCTCGGTGCTCCAGCAGAGCTTCATCATGCGCCGCAACGGCGTGAAGGTGGAGCTGTTCGACAATCTCAAGGCGACGTTCGCGAGGAAGGCGACGTAAGTCACCCACTCCGTCATTCCGGGATGGTGCGAAGCACCAGACCCGGAATCTCGAGATTCCGGATTCGATGCTTCGCATCGCTCCGGAATGACCGCGAAACAAAGAGCTTCGCATGACCGACGACAAAGATGCGAAGCTGATCGAGGCCGGGCGAAAGCTGTTCGCGCGCGACTGGCAGTTCATCTGGGCCTCGCCCTCGATCCAGACGCTGCCGCCGATGGACGGGCTGGAGATCGCCTTTGCCGGCCGCTCCAATGTCGGCAAGTCGAGCCTGATCAACGCGCTCACCGGCCGTAACGCGCTGGCGCGCACCTCGCATACGCCGGGCCGCACCCAGGAGCTGATCTTCTTCGAGGTCCCCGGAAAGAAAGACCTGCGCCTCGTCGACATGCCCGGCTATGGCTACGCCAAGGCACCGAAGAGCCAGGTCGCGTCCTGGACCGAGCTGATTCATAAATTCCTGCTGGGCCGCGCCAGCCTCGCGCGCGTCTATGTGCTGATCGACGCGCGGCACGGCCTGAAGGACGTCGATCTCGATATCCTCGGGACGCTCGACCGCTCCGCCGTCAGCTACCAGATCGTGCTGACCAAGGCCGACCAGGTGAAGCCCTCCGAGCTTGCCTCGCGCATTGCCGAGACCGAGGCCGCGCTGGCCAAGCATCCGGCCGCGTTCCCGAACGTGCTCGCGACCTCGTCGCGGAGCGCGACGGGCATGGCCGAGCTGCGCGCCGCGATGGCGAAGCTGCTGGAAGAGCGGAGCTCGTGATGGCCGCGCATCGCCTGTTGATTGGGCTTGCCGGCTTGATGGGCGCCGCCGGCGTCGCGCTGGCCGCCGCCTCCGCCCATGGCGGCGACGCGAGCCGGCTTGCCTCCGCCAGCGCCATGCTGCTGTTTCATGCAACTGCCATACTTGCGACGGTCGCGCTGCTCGCGCGCGGCCTTCTGCACGGCGGAATTGGCCTCATTGCCGCGTGCGGCTTCGTAGGCGGCGCCGCGCTGTTCGCGGGCGATCTCACCTTGCGGCAATTTGCCGGGCACTCGCTGTTTCCCTACGCGGCGCCGACCGGTGGGACGGTGATGATCTTGAGCTGGCTGGCGGTGACGCTGGCGGCCGTGGTGGCGCAGAAATAGCGCACGATCTTCCCCTCCCCTGGAGGGTAAGAACCAACACCCACTTTGCGCTGCCCCCGCCAATCGGATAGAACGCGGCCCGACAGTCCCGCCAGCGAGATCCGCCTCATGACCGACATCTCCCCGCTCGACCAGGCCCGCATCCTGTCCGAAGCGCTGCCGCACATGCAGCAGTATGACGAGGAAACCATCGTCATCAAATATGGCGGCCATGCCATGGGCGACGAGGAGACCGCGAAGAACTTTGCCCGCGACATCGTGCTGCTGGAGCAGACTGCGATCAACCCGGTGGTCGTGCATGGCGGCGGGCCGCAGATCGCGACCATGCTCAAGCGCCTCGGCATCCAGTCGGAATTCGCCGCCGGCCTGCGCATCACCGATGCCGCGACCATCGAGATCGTGGAGATGGTGCTGGCCGGCTCCGTCAACAAGCAGATCGTCGGCTATATCAACGAGGCCGGCGGCAAGGCCGTGGGACTATCCGGCAAGGACGCCAACATGGTGAAGGCGTCGAAGACGACGCGCACCATCGTCGATCCGGGCTCGAACATCGAGAAGGCGATCGATCTCGGCTTCGTCGGCGACCCCGAGAAGGTCGACCTCACGCTGCTCAACCAGCTGATCGGCTACGAGCTGATCCCGGTGCTGGCGCCGCTCGCAACCTCCAAGGAAGGCCAGACGCTGAACGTCAACGCCGACACCTTTGCCGGTGCCGTCGCGGGCGCGCTGAAGGCCAAGCGCCTGTTGCTGCTCACCGACGTGCCGGGTGTGCTCGACAAGTTGAAGAAGCTGATCCCGCAATTGTCCGTGAAGGACGCGCGAAAACTGATCGCCGACGGCACCATTTCCGGCGGCATGATCCCCAAGGTCGAGACCTGCATCTACGCGCTCGAACAGGGCGTCGAGGGCGTCGTCATTATCGACGGCAAGATGCCGCACGCGGTGCTGCTGGAGCTGTTCACCAACCAGGGCACGGGAACGCTGATACATAAGTGAGGCGCGAGCGAACAAAGAGCGGCGTCATGGCCGGGCAACAGCGCGAAGCGCGTCTTCGCGAAAATGTCCCGGCCATCCACGATCTTTCGCCCCGCGCCAAGAACGTGGATGCCCGGGACAAGCCCGGGCATGACGAGCCGAGAGAGCGACGGCATCGTCGCTCGGTCGTGACCCGTTTCCTGATGACGCTGCCGGCTGCGGCCGTGTCGTTCGTCTTCTCCTCCGCCCCCGCCTTCGCCGACCTCGAGATCTGCAACCGCATGTCCTATGTCGTCGAGGCCGCGATCGGCATCGACGACAAGGCGGCGACCGCGACGCGCGGCTGGTTCAGGATCGATCCCGCCACCTGCCGCGTGGTGGTGCAGGGCACGCTGACCGCCGACCGCATCCTGCTCAATGCCCGCGCGCTCGGCGTCTATGGCGCCTCGCCGATCCCGCAGAACGGCAACGACATGCTGTGCGTCGCCCAGGACAATTTCGTCATTGCGGCTGCGCGGCAATGCCGCAGCGGCCAGACGCAAGTCCCCTTCACGCAGGTGACGCCGACGCAAGGCGACGACGGCAACCTGGTGACGTATCTCGCCGAGGATTCCGAATATGACGACGAGCAGGCGCGCCTCGCCGGCATCCAGCGGCTGCTGGTGATTATCGGTTATGACGTCGGGGCGATCGACGGTGTCGACGGACCGAAGACGCAAGCAGCGCTGGCTGCGTTCCTGAAGAGCCGCGGGCTGCCGTCCGACGCCGTGTCGTCGCCAAATTTCTTCAAGACCATGGTCGACGCGACGCAGACGCCGTCGCCGAGCGGCCTGACCTGGTGCAACGACACCCCGCACAAGGTGATGGCGGCGATCGCCACCGACGACGGCAAGTCGGTGACGAGCCGAGGCTGGTACCGCATCGACCCCGGCAAGTGCCTGCACCCCGACGTGAGCGGCCAGCCGAAGCAGATCTTCAGCTTCGCGGAAGCCGTCGACGCCGACAACCGCGCCGTCAAGCTGAAGGACAAGCCGCTGAACTGGGGCGGCGAGAAGCAGCTCTGCACGCGCGAGACCAAGTTCGAGACCGTTGAGCAGACCGATTGCGGCGCGCGCGGGTTTGCGGCGACGGGTTTTGGCGCGGTCGACATGTCGAGCGGCGGCAGGACGCTGCGGTTTGCGATGCCGTGATGTGATGATGGCGCTACGCATTGCGCCGTCGTCCTGGCGAAAGCCAGGACCCATTGCCCCAGGATCGGGTTTGGCGAAGAACGACGACCAGATTGCCCCAATGATCGGTCACGGAGTATGGGTCCTGGCTTTCGTCAGGACGACGATTGAGGGCGGGGCCGCGGCCTCGGTCAACGGATAGAGAGTTGCAATGAACCCACCCCGCGCCTTCACCCATGTCGACACCTGGGTGTTCGACCTCGACAACACGCTGTATCCGCATCATGTCAATCTGTGGCAGCAGGTCGATGCGCGGATCGGCGAGTTCGTGTGCAATTGGCTGAACGTCAGCCCTGAGGAAGCGCGCCATATCCAGAAGGACTACTACCGACGCTTCGGCACCACCATGCGCGGCATGATGACCCTGCACGGCGTGCGCGCCGACGACTATCTCGCCTACGTGCATAAGATCGATCATTCGCCGCTGGAGCCGAATCCGGCGCTCGGCGCGGCCATCGCAAAACTGCCGGGACGCAAGCTGATCCTGACCAACGGCTCGGTCGACCATGTCGGTGCGGTGCTGGCGCGGCTCGGCCTCGCCACCCATTTCGACGGCGTGTTCGACATCATCGCGGCCGAGTTCGAGCCCAAGCCGGCCCCGCAGACCTACCGGAAATTCCTCGGCGACCATGCCGTCGATCCCGCCCGCGCCGCGATGTTCGAGGACCTCGCCCGCAACCTCACCGTCCCGCACGAGCTCGGCATGACCACCGTGCTGGTGGTGCCCGACGGCACCAAGGAAGTGGTGCGCGAGGACTGGGAACTGGAGGGCCGCGACGCCGCCCATGTCGACCACGTCACGGATGATCTGGCGGGGTTTTTGGCGGGGTTGTCGCCTCACTGACCGCCGTCGTCCTGGCGAAAGCCAGGACCCATGACCCCAGGGAGAGGTTGCGGCGCGAGACTGACAACCACGAGTCGTCGTTAAACTCCTCCCTGGGGTCATGGGTCCTGGATCGCCGCTCCGCTTCGCTGCGCTGGTCCAGGACGACGGTGGGGGATGGAGGACGACAGCGGAGTATGCCTTGACTCTCCCCTGCCAAATCCCGAAAAAGCGCCCCAATCCGTCAAAATTCCCGTTCCGAAGAGGAAATCCCGATGTCCCTGTCCGCCCTCGAATCCACCATCAACAGCGCCTTCGACGCGCGTGACGGCATCTCGACCTCGACCAAGGGCGAGGTGCGCGAGGCCGTGGACCAGGTGCTGGAGACTCTGGACAAGGGCGAGGCACGCGTTGCCGAGCGCGGGGCCGACGGCAAGTGGAAGGTCAATCAGTGGCTGAAGAAGGCCGTGCTGCTGTCCTTCCGCCTCAACGACATGGGCGTCATTCCCGGTGGTCCGGGCCAGGCGACCTGGTGGGACAAGGTGCCCTCGAAGTTCGAGGGCTGGGGCGAGAACCGTTTTCGCGATGCCGGCTTTCGCGCGGTGCCGGGCGCGGTAGTGCGCCGCTCGGCGTTCATCGCCAAGAACGTCGTGCTGATGCCGTCCTTCGTCAATCTCGGCGCCTACGTCGATGAGAGCACGATGGTCGACACCTGGGCCACCGTCGGCTCCTGCGCGCAGATCGGCAAGCGCGTGCACATCTCCGGCGGCGCCGGCATCGGCGGCGTGCTCGAGCCGCTCCAGGCCGAGCCCGTGATCATCGAGGACGATTGCTTCATCGGCGCGCGCTCCGAGGTCGCCGAAGGCGTGATCGTGCGCAAGGGCGCGGTGCTGGCCATGGGCGTGTTCCTGGGCGCCTCGACCAAGATCGTCGACCGCGACACCGGCGAGGTCTTCATCGGCGAAGTGCCTGAATATTCGGTCGTGGTGCCCGGCGCGCTGCCCGGCAAGCCGATGAAGAACGGCCATATCGGCCCGAGCACCGCCTGCGCCGTGATCGTCAAGCGCGTCGACGAGCGCACGCGGTCGAAGACCAGCATCAACGAGCTGCTGCGGGATTAAGACTCTCTCCTCCCCCTCTCCCCGTTCTTACGGGGAGAGGGTTGGGGTGAGGGCCTCTCTCCACGGATGAGATTGCCGTGAGACCTGTACCCCCTCACCCGGATCGCTCCGGACGATGCTTCGCATCGCCGAGGCGATCCGACCTCTCCCCGCAGGCGGGGAGGTGAAGAGCCCCTTGCGGCACCTATCGAACCCTCCCTCCCTCCATCGCGACCAATTCCCGGACGGCCTGCGCCGCCCGGAACCTTCGCCATGGACTGGACCTGGTACCTCTTCCGCTTCGACGGCCGCATCAACCGCGCCCTGCTGTGGCAGGCGCTGCTGATCGTCGCGCTGCTGGCGGGCTTGCTGGAGATCGTCGGTCAAGTCATCGGGATCCTCGGAGGGACCAGATCCACCTTGAAGCTCGCCGTCGACCTCGATTTCGACTTCGGTCTCGACGACCTGTTCAAGCTGGTCGATCCCCGAGCCTCCCGCTCGCTGGCATCCGCCGATCGCGCGACCTCGATCCTCAAGGCGTCCGGCATGGCGCTGTTCTTCTGGATTTATCTCGCGACTACGATCAAGCGACTGCACGATCGCGACAGGAGCGGCTGGTGGATCGTTCCGTTCTTCGTCGTGCCCGGCCTGTTCAGCCAGTTCGCGGACCTGCTGCCCAACTCAAACTGGATGCTTCCGCTCAGCCTGGCCGCCTCGCTCCTGTGGCTGTGGGGTCTTGTCGAAATGTTCTGCCGGCCCGGCACCTCGGGCCACAACCGGTTCGGCCCCGACCCGCTCATCGAGATCGAGGACAGTTCGGCATCGGCCGCGCCGCCTGCGCAAGGCTGGGACCAGAGCCGCGAGATCGAAATTGTCCCGCCCAGTGCTAGCCCACCCGGCGGCATGCATGTTAAGCGGGGCGCATGACCGATGCTCTCTCGATTGCCCGCGATCTCATCCGCTGCCCCTCGGTAACTCCGGCCGATGCCGGCGCGCTCGGGGTGCTTGAAAACGCCCTCAACGCCGCCGGCTTCACCTGCCAGCGCGTGACGTTCAGCGAGCCCGGCACCGCCGACGTCGACAATCTCTATGCGCGGATCGGCAGCGAAGGGCCGCACATCACCTTCGCCGGCCACACCGACGTGGTGCCCGCTGGCGACGAAAGCGCCTGGAGCGTCGGCGCATTCTCCGGCGAGGTAAAGGACGGTTTTCTGCACGGCCGCGGCGCGGTCGACATGAAGGGCGGCATCGCCTGCTCGGTCGCCGCGGTGCTGGAGCATCTCGCCGCCAACGGCGGCAAGCCGCGCGGCGACGGCACGGGTTCGATCTCGTTCCTGATCACCGGCGACGAGGAAGACGTCTCCATCAACGGCACCATCAAACTTCTGAAGTGGGCCGCCGAGCGCGGCGAAACATTCGATCATTGCGTGCTGGGCGAGCCCTCCAATGTCGAGACGCTCGGCGACACCATCAAGGTCGGCCGACGCGGCTCGCAATCCGGCACGCTGTATGTCGACGGCGTGCAAGGCCATGTCGCCTATCCGCACCGCGCCTCCAATCCGGTGCCGGACATTTCGCGATTGATCGTGGCGATCTCCGACGAGCCGCTCGACCACGGCAGCGCGCAGTTCCAGGCGTCCAACCTCGAATTCACCTCGGTCGACGTCGGCAACAAGGCCAACAACGTCATCCCCGGCGAGGCCCGCGCCAAGTTCAACATCCGCTACAACGACAACCATACGCAAGCGAGCCTGCGCGAGCTGGTCGAGACGCGGCTGGCAAAGGCTTGCGGCAACCGCATCAAGGCTCGCATCGTCTGGGAGCCGTCGAACTCCAACGTGTTCGTGACCAAGCCGGGTCCGTTCACCGATCTCGCCGTGTCCGCGATCGAGGAGATCACGGGGCGGAAGCCGGAGCTGTCGACGAGCGGCGGCACCTCGGATGCGCGCTTCATCTCCAGCTATTGCCCGGTGATCGAGTTCGGCCTGGTGGGGCAGACGATGCATCAGGTGGACGAGCGCGTGCCGGTGGGGGATCTGGAAAAGCTGACGAAGGTGTATCGGGGGATACTGACGCGGTATTTTGGGTGAGGCGATAGCGCCGCCTGGAATTCCGCTGTCATCGCCCGCGAAAGCGGGCGATCCAGTATTCCAGAGACAGCCGTGATTGAACCGAGAGGCCGCGGCGTACTGGATTCCCCGCCTTCGCGGGGAATGACAGTGGCGGGTGTCGCGAGAGTTTCCCGCCTCCCGTCTCTCTAATAATCTACCTTCACCAGATACAGCCCATCCGGCGGCGCGACGATGCCGCAGGCGGCGCGGTTGCGGGCCGCCAGCGCTGCGGAAAGATCGTCCGCGGTCCAGCGGCCTTCGCCGACCCAGACCAGCGATCCCACCATCGAGCGCACCTGGCTGTGCAGGAACGAGCGCGCCGAGGTGATGATGGTGATCTCGCGCCCGTCGCGCAGCACGTCGAGTTGGTCGAGCGTCTTCTCCGGCGACTTGGCCTGGCACTCGGTGTCGCGGAAGGTGGTGAAATCATGCTTGCCGAGCAGGCGCCGCGCGGCCGCATGCATCGCATTGCTATCGAGCCGGCGCGGTACGCGCCAGGCGTGGCCGATGTCGAGCGCGAGATTGGCGCGGGTGTTGACGATGCGGTAGCGATAGTGGCGCTTCACGGCCGAGAAGCGCGCTTCAAAAGTATCAGGTACGATCTCGGCCTCGAGCACCGCGATCGGATGCGGCCGCAGATGCGCATTGAGCCCGTCGCGAAAGCGGCCCGGCGGAAACTGCTTCTCGATATCGACATGCGCGACCTGACCGCGCGCATGCACGCCGGCATCGGTGCGACCCGCGCCATGCACCCGCAGATCCGCACCGGTCATCGCCTTCACCGCCGCTTCCAGTGCGCCCTGCACCGACGGCAGCGTATCCTGCACCTGCCAGCCGAAGAACGGCGCGCCGTCATATTCGATGGTGAGCTTGTAGCGGGGCATCGTTTCCAATTCTGCCGTCATCGCCCGGCTTGACCGGGCGATCCAGTACGCCGCGGCCTATCCGTTCGACCGAGAAGCCTCGGCGTACTGGATACCCCGCCTTCGCGGGGTATGACAGTGTCAGGTGAATTTGGCGCCCGCCTTCAGCGGCACACCACGCAAGAAGTCCGTAGCCTGCATCCGCGCCTTGCCTTCGCGCTGCAGCTCGATGATGCGGATCGCGCCCTCGCCGCAGGCGATGGTGAGCCGGTCGTCGAGCACCTCGCCCGGCGCGCCCGAGCCCTTGGCGAGCTCGCAGCGCAGGATTTTGACGCGCGCGTTCTCGCTGACGCCTGCGAGCTCGGCCCAGGCGCCGGGGAACGGCGACAGGCCGTGGATGTGGCGCAGCACCGCCCGCGCGGGCTTGGTCCAGTCGATCCGCGCCTCAGCCTTGTCGATCTTGGCCGCATAGGTGACGCCGTCCTCGCTCTGCTTCTTGAGCTGGAGCCCCCCGCGGTCGAGCGCGGCCATGGCGCGGACCATCAGGTCGGCGCCGAGGCGCGAGAGACGACCGTGCAGGTCGGCCGCGGTCATGGTGTCCGTGATCGCCAGCCGCTCGGCCATGGCGACATCGCCGGTGTCGAGGCCGACATCCATCTTCATCACCATCACGCCGCTTTCGGCATCATCAGCCATAATCGCGCGGTTGATCGGCGCGGCGCCGCGCCAGCGCGGCAAGAGCGAGGCGTGCAGATTGTAGCAGCCGAGCTTCGGCGCATCGAGGATGGCCTGCGGCAGGATCATGCCGTAGGCGACGACGACGGCGGCATCGGCGTCAAAGGCGCGAAATTCTTCCAGCGCCTCCTCTGTCTTCAGCGTCTTCGGCGTCAGCACGGGAACGCCGAGTCTTCGCGCGGCTTCCTCGACCGGGGTCGGCTGCAATTGCAGGCCGCGCCGCCCGCCCGGCTTCGGCGCGCGGGTATAGACGGCCACGATCTCATGGCCATGCGCGACGAGCTCGAGCAGCGTCGGCACGGAGAAATCGGGCGTGCCCATGAAGATCAGGCGAAGGGGCATCGGAAAAACCTGCGAGGAACGTGATCCAATTACGGTCATTCCGGGGCGGCTCGAAGAGCCGAACCCGGAATCTCGAGATTCTCAGGTGCGCAATTGCGCACCATAGTTCGATGCTGCGCATCGCCCCGGAATGACGGAGAACCTCACTCCGCGCGCTTGGCGGCTTTCTCGAACTTCTTCAGCACGCGGTCGCGCTTCAGCTTCGACAGATAGTCGACGAACAACACGCCGTTGAGGTGGTCGATCTCGTGCTGGATGCAGGTGGCGTAGAGGCCTTCGGCGTCCTCCTCGTGCACCTTGCCGTCGAGATCGGTGAAGCGCACGCGCACCTTCGCAGGCCGCTCGACCTCCTCGTAATATTCGGGGATCGACAGGCAGCCTTCCTCGTAGACCGACAATTCCTCGGACGAGGCGATGACTTCCGGATTGATGAAGACGCGCGGCTCCGGCTTGGTCTCGCCGTTCTCGTCGCGCTTGGCGAGGTCCATGGTGATCAGCCGCAGCGGCTGGGCGATCTGGATCGCCGCCAACCCGATGCCGGGCGCGTCGTACATGGTCTCGAACATGTCGTCGGCAAGCTTGCGGATCTCCGTCGTGACCTTCTCGATCGGCTTGGAGACCAGACGCAGCTGCTTGTCGGGCAGGATGATGATTTCTCTGAGGGCCATGGCGGGCGATTTAAGCCGGGCGCGACAAGCGGTCAATGAGGCCCGGAACGCGTTAACGATCCGCTAACCATAAAACTTCAGCTTTTGTTAACCATAAAAATTAACGGGGCATTTACCATAAATGTTCGCTATTCGTTCGTGCCAGCAGCCGAATCGGCTAGAAGGACAGGCATGAACGAGATCATTTTCGTGGCTGGCGACTGGCCGGTGCGCACGATCGACGCGCTGATCGGCTTCGGCGTCCTGGTCCTCATCCTGCTGGTTGTGATCGCCGTGGTCATTGCACGCTCGGGGCGGCGCGGGGCGGAACTCGCGATGGCGAATGCCATCCGCGCCGACGAGCTCGAGGAGCGCATCAGCCAGATGCTGCACGCCCAGAGCGAGGCTTCGGGCCGGGTCGATGCCATGACCCAGGCGCTGGCCGGCCGCCAGGCCGAGATGGCGCGGGCGGTCAACGAGCGGCTGGATTCGGTGACCCATCGCGTCGGCCAGTCCATGGAGCACTCGACCCGCAACACCATGGAGAGCCTGCACGCCCTGCACGAGCGGCTCGGCATCATCGACAACGCGCACAAGAACCTCACCGACCTCACCACGCAGGTGACGACCTTGCGCGACGTGCTCGCCAACAAGCAGTCGCGCGGCGCCTTCGGCCAGGCCCGGATGGAGGCGATCGTCCAGGACGGCTTGCCGAAGGGCGCCTACGAGTTCCAGTTCACGCTCTCGACCGGCAAGCGGCCGGACTGCGTCATGTTCCTGCCCGACCAGCGCCCGCTCTGCATCGACGCGAAGTTTCCGCTCGAGGCGATGACCGCGCTGCACGATGCCCGCACCGACGAGGAGAAGCGCATCGCCACGCAGCGGCTGCGCGGCGACGTGATGAAGCATGTCAGCGACATCGCGGAAAAATATCTCGTCACCGGCGAGACCCAGGAGATGGCGCTGATGTTCGTGCCGTCGGAATCGGTCTACGCCGAGATCCATGACGGCTTCGACGACGTGATCCAGAAGGCCTATCGCGCCCGCGTCGTGCTGGTGTCGCCCTCGCTGCTGATGCTGGCGATCCAGGTGATGCAGCAGATCATGAAGGACGCGCGCATGCGCGATGCCGCCGACCAGATCCGCACCGAGGTCATCAAGCTCGGCGACGATCTCGGCCGCTTGCGCGACCGCGTGCTGAAGCTCCAGAAGCATTTTGCCGACGTGAACGAGGACGTCCGCCAGGTGCTGATCTCCGCCGACAAGATCGAGAAGCGCGCCGGACGGATCGAGGAGCTGGATTTCAGCAAGGCCGATACGCCCGCGGAGGGCCCGCACCTGGTGGCGACGGGCGCGGCCGAGTTGTTCCCGAGGAAGCTCCAGGCGGGGGAGTGAATTCTTCACCTCTCCCCGCTTGCGGGGAGAGGTCGGATCGCCCCCGGGCGATGCGAAGCATCGTCCGGCGCGATCCGGGTGAGGGGGTACAGGTCTCACGGCCATCTCACGTGCGGAGAGAGGCCCCTCACCCCGCCCTCTCCCCGTAAGAACGGGGAGAGGGAGAAGAGGCACCGCCCCCAGAATCTGCTAACACCTCCCCATGACCGCACCCGACGCGACCACCGGAACCGTCCAAACCAGCGCTGACGCCCCCGCCGCCTCCTGGCGCGACAGCCTTGCCGTGTACCTGCAACCGCGGGTGCTGATCGTGCTGTTTCTCGGCTTCTCGTCCGGCCTGCCGCTGGCGCTGTCGGGCTCGACGCTGCTGGTGTGGATGCGCGAGGCCGGGGTCGATCTCGGGACCATCGGGCTGTTTGCGCTGGTCGGTACGCCCTACACGCTGAAATTTTTGTGGGCGCCGCTGGTGGACGCGCTGCATGTGCCGCTGTTCACGCGCGCGTTCGGACGGCGCCGCGGCTGGCTGCTGTTCTCGCAGCTGCTGCTGATCATCGCCATCCTGCTGCTGGCGCTGACCGATCCCGCGCGCTCGCCGTTCTACGTCGCGCTCGGCGCGTTGCTGGTGGCGACGACGTCCTCGACGCAGGACATCGTGGTCGACGCCTTCCGCGTCGAGAGCCTGCCGGAGAGCGAGCAGGCCGCCGGGATGGCATCCTATGTCGCGGCCTATCGCATCGGCATGCTGGTCTCGACCGCGGGCGCTCTGTTCATCGTCTCCGGTTTCGAGAGCACCGGCATTTCGCGCACATCGGCCTGGATGTGGGGCTATGTGGTGATGGCGGCGATGGTGCTGATCGGCACAATCACCGCGCTGGCCGCGACCGAGCCCGAGCAGTCGGTGCGGGCGGAAGCCGCAACGCAGGCCGATACGGCGTTCGCGCGCGTGCTGCACGCGGCGATCGGCGCGTTCTCGGAATTCCTGGCGCGCAAGGACGCGCTCGCCGCGCTTGCCTTCGTCGTACTGTTCAAGTTCACCGATGCCTTCTCCGGCACCATGACGGCGCCGTTCGTGATCGACCTCGGCTTCTCCCGCAACGACTATGCGGCGATCGTGAAGGGCGTCGGCCTTGCGGCGACGCTGATCGGCGGCTTTGCCGGCGGCTTCCTTGCCCGACGCTACCCGCTGGCGACGTGCTTATGGATCGGCGGCGTGGTGCAGGCGCTCGCCAACCTCTCCTTCTCCTGGCTGGCCTTCGTCGGCACCAGCCAATGGGCGCTCGCCTTCGCCATCACAGCTGAGAATTTCACCAGCGCCATCGGCACCGTGATCTTCGTCGCCTATCTCTCCGCGCTGTGCCAGAATCCGCTGCACACGGCGACGCAATACGCGCTGCTCACCGCGCTCGCCGCGGTGGGACGCACCTATCTCTCGTCGGTGGCCGGCTATGTCGCCAAGGCGACCGGCTGGCCGCTGTTCTTCGTGATCTGCGTGCTGGTGGCGATCCCGAGCCTGGTCCTGCTGACATGGCTGCAGAAGCGCGGGCATTTCGAAGAGCTGGGGCCGGTAAGGGTGTGACCACCACTGCTGTCATGCCCCGCGAAGGCGGGGCATCCAGTATTCCAGAGACAGTTGTGATTGACCGAGAAGCCGCGGGGTACTGGATCGCCCGCCTTCGCGGGCGATGACACCGGAGTTGTGGAGAAGGCGTCGCGAATCACCCCCTACTGCTTCTTGATGATGCTCCACTTCGTGACCACGGCTTCGCTCATCTGGCCGGGATCGCTGGCGCAAGCGACCTCGTCGACCTTGACCGAGATCTCCTTGCCGACGAACGATTTCAGCTGCGTGGCCTGCGCGTCGCTGGAGGTGACGAGCTGGAAGGTCTCGGGGCCCGTCTCGAGATTGCAGAGCCCGTTCGGCGCCGGCAGGCGGCGCGGCTCGGAGGTGATCTGATACATCGCGATCCGCTTGCCGGCGTTCTTGACGTCGCGCACCTTCATTGCGTTCAATTCGCCGGAGAGCACGTCGCCGGTGTTGATCGGCTTGCCGGGCTTGGGCGCCGGCGGCGCCGCGTCGTCCTGCTGCGCGGAGATGGCCGGCGTCACCAGCAGCAGCATCGTCGCGGCCAAAGCCAATCGAGTGGCGAAAAGTTTCGTCATGTCGTCCGTTCCGTGGGGTCTGTAGGATAGCTAGAACAGGGTCCGCTGCCGCATCGCGGCCGATAGCGTACCTTCATCGAGATAATCAAGCTCGCCGCCGACCGGCACACCATGGGCGAGCCGGGTTACTTTTACGTTGGCGTCCTGAAGCAGGTCGGTGATGTAGTGCGCCGTGGTCTGGCCGTCGACCGTCGCGTTCAGCGCCAGGATGACTTCGTGGACCTCGGCAGCATGTGCGCGCGCGACCAGCGCGTCGATGGTGAGATCCTGCGGGCCGACGCCGTCGAGCGGCGACAATGTCGCACCCAGCACATGATAGCGCCCTTGAGTCGCATTGGCCCGCTCCAGCGCCCAGAGGTCGGCGACATCGGCGACGACCACGATGATCGCGGGATCGCGCTTCGGATCGGTGCAGACGGTGCAGGGGTTTTGCGTGTCGATGTTGCCGCAGGTCTTGCAGACCTGGACCTTGTCGAGCGCGACCTGGAGGGCCGAGGACAGCGGCATCATCAGCGCCTCGCGCTTCTTGATCAGATGCAGCGCGGCGCGCCGCGCGGAGCGCGGACCGAGGCCCGGCAGCCGTGCGAGAAGCTGCACCAGCCGCTCGATTTCGGGACCTGCAACCGCGCCCATGTTACTGGCCGAACAGCCCCGGCGGCAGGCCGAGCCCGCCGGTGAGCGACTGCATCTTCTCCTGCACGGCGGCCTCCGCCTTGCGGCGGGCATCGCCGAGCGCGGTCACGAGCAGGTCCTCGAGCACCTCGCGCTCTTCCGCCTTCATCAGCGAGGGATCGATCTTCACGCCCTTGACGTCCATCTTCGCGGTCATACGCACCACGACGAGGCCGCCGCCGGAGATGCCTTCGACCTCCACATTGCCGAGCGCGTCCTGCATCTCCTGCATCTTGGATTGCAGCTGCGCCGCCTGCTTCATCATGCCGAGAAAGTCAGCCATAGTCCCGTGTCCTTGGAAAGATAGGCTCAGAGATCGTCGTCGGTATCGGAACCGTCGGGCGGATCGTCACTGCCATAGTCGGCGTTAATATTGGATTCCGGCGTCTCGGGGGCAAGCCTGCGAACCTCGACGACCTTCGATCCGGGGAAGCGCGACAGCACCTCCTGCACGCGCGGATCCGCCTCCGCGGTACGCGCATGCTCCTGCTTGGCGGCCTGGTTCACCGAACGCAGCGTCGGCTGGCCCTGCTCGTTGGAGACGATCACGGTCCAGCGCCGGCCGGTCCAGAGTTCGAACTTTCGCGCGAGCTCGGTGATCATGGTCCTGGAGGCATTGGGCTCGAGCGCGACTTCCAGCCGGCCCTCCTCGAAACGGACGAGGCGCATGTCGGCTTCGAGCGCGGCCTTGGTCATGATGTCGCGCTTCTGGCCGGCAAGCGCGACGAGCTGGGTGAAGCTCGTGATGCGCAGCTGGGGTGCCGCGGCTTGCGGATCCGGCGCGGGCGCCGCCATCTGCGGCCGGGCAGCACCGCCGCCGAACGATGACGGCGATGAGGTCGGCGCGCGCATGGGCGCGGCCGAGGCGACAGGCGCAGCAGACGCAACCGGCGCGGCCGGCGCGCTACGCGCCGCACTGCCGCCGCTCACGACCGGCGAGCCGCCGCCGTTCTGCTCCAGCATCCGGATCGCCTCGTCCGGCGTCGGCAGGTCGGCGACATAGGCGATGCGCACCAGCACCATCTCGGCGGCGGCGGCGGGGCGCGTCGCGGCCTGCACCTCGGTGATGCCCTTGAGCAGCATCTGCCACATCCGCGACAGCACGCGCATCGAGATTTTCGAGGCGAAATCCCGCGCGCGCACCCGCTCGGTCTCGCCATAGGCGACGTTGTCGGCGGTCGCCGGCACGATTTTCACGCGGGTGACGAAATTGACGAACTCGGCGAGGTCCGAGAGCACGACGATCGGATCGGCGCCGACGTCGTACTGGTCGCGGAACTCCTTGAAGGCGGCGGCGATATCGCCACGCGCCAGCGAATCGAACAGGTCGATCACACGCGTACGGTCGGCGAGGCCCAGCATCTGCCTGACCGCATCGGCTTTCACCGTGCCTGCCGCATGCGCGATCGCCTGGTCGAGCAGCGACAGCGAATCACGCACGGAGCCTTCCGCGGCACGCGCGATGATGCCGAGCGCCTCGGGCTCGATCTCGACGCTTTCCTTCGCCGCGATGCTGGCGAGGTGCTTCATCAGCACGTCGGCCTCGACCCGGCGCAGGTCGAAACGCTGGCAGCGCGACAGCACGGTGACCGGAACCTTGCGGATCTCCGTCGTCGCGAACACGAACTTGGCGTGCTCCGGCGGTTCCTCCAGCGTTTTCAGGAAGGCGTTGAACGCCGCCGTCGACAGCATGTGGACTTCGTCGATGATGTAGACCTTGTAGCGGGCGCTGGCCGGCGCGTAGCGCACGCTGTCATTGATCTGGCGGACGTCGTCGACGCCGGTATGCGAGGCCGCGTCCATCTCCAGCACGTCCATGTGCCGGCTTTCCATGATCGCCTGGCAATGCACGCCCAAGGTCGGCATGTGGATGGTCGGACCCTTCACCGAGCCGTCCGGCATCTCGTAGTTGAGCGCACGGGCAAGAATTCGCGCGGTGGTGGTCTTGCCGACGCCGCGGACGCCGGTGAGGATCCAGGCCTGCGGGATGCGCCCGGTCTCGAATGCATTGGAGACGGTGCGGACCACGGCCTCCTGGCCGATCAGGTCGTCGAACGAGGAGGGGCGGTATTTGCGCGCCAGCACCCGGTAAGGCGCGTTGCCAGCCTGGCTGGCGCTATCGGAGTTAGGGGGGGCGCCGGCGTCGGTCATCGGTCGATCCGCAATGAAATCTCTCTCGGCCGGCTCTTGCGGAAAGGAGCGCGCTGGCGGCAGGGCCGCCGGCGCAATTCGCTCGGAAAAACAGGTAGGAGACTGACGAGCGACCCGATCCGGACCTCGTTAGGGCTGCTTCCTTCCGGACCTGACCCGGTTGGCGAGTGGCTCGTCCACCGCCAATCTCCCGGTCCCTATTTGGGGCCAAAAGGTCGGGAAAGCAAGCGGGTATCAGCTTGAACCGGTTGAGTTTGCCCAGCATCCGGGCAATTCCCGGTCTGCCCAGCCGACAGGCTGTGCTTTCGCTGATGAGACCACCTTGCTAGAACCTTGCCGGAACCCCATCCAACCAGAAAAGCGATTGATCCCAATGGTTACACGTCGTGATGTTGCATCGATTGTCGGACTTGGCGCCGTTGGCGCGATGGCCGCGGGCGCACTGGCGTCCTCGGCCGTGGCCCAGGCCGCCGATCCGAACGAATCGACCTTCGCCCGCATCCGCCGCACCAAGAAGATGCGGATCGGCGCGGTCGGCGGCGGCGCGCCCTATTACATGAAGGACCTCGCCAGCGGCCAGTGGAAGGGCTTTTACGTCGACATCGCCAAGGCGCTCGCCGACGACATGGAAGCCGAGCTCGAGATCACCGAGACCGCCTGGGGCAATTCGGTGCTGGACCTGCAGTCCAACAAGATCGACATCTTCTTCGGCCTCAACCCGACCCCGAAGCGCGCGCTGGTGGTCGATTTCTCGGTGCCGGTCTTCAACAACGCCTTCGGCATCCTGTGCAAGAAGGACTTCAAGCCGAAGACCTGGGCCGAGCTGAACTCGCCCGACGTCAAGATCGCGGTCGACCAGGGCTCCTCGCACGACCAGGTCGTCAGCCGCCTGATACCGAAGGCGCAGATCTCGCGGCTGAAGACCGCCGATGACGCCACCGCCGCGCTCCAGACCGGCCGCGTCGACGCGCAGTGCCTGATCACCATGCTGTCGCTGACCGTGCTGAAAAAGAATCCCTCGCTCGGCCAGTGCTGCCGACGCCGATCTTCGCCACCACGTCGAACGCCGGCTTCCGCCGCGAGACCGACAAGACCTGGCGCGACTACGTCAACACCTGGATCGACTTCAACAAGGGCCTCGGCTTCATCCGCAATGCGATCATCACCAACATGGAGCTGGTGGGCGTGACCGAGGCGGACATTCCGCCGGGCGTTTCGTTGTAAGCTCCCACTGTCATTCCGGGGCGATGCGAAGCATCGAACCCGGAATCTCGCACTGCAATCTCTGGATTCCGGGTTCGCGACTTCGTCGCGCCCCGGAATGACGGTGCAAACGGCACCCGCGACGAGTAAACGCACGCATGTATCACTGGGACTTCGGCATTCTCTGGAGCTATCGCTGGCTCTTTCTCAACGGGCTCGGCGTCACCGTCGGCTTCACCGTGGTCATCGTGGTGCTCGGACTGGTGTTCGGCCTGTTCGGCGCGTTCGGCAGCCTGTCGCGCTTCAAGGCGGTGCGCCTCGTCGCCCTCACCTTCATCGAGGCGTTCCGCTGCACGCCGATCCTGGTGCAGCTGATCTGGTTCTATTACGCGCTGCCGATCCTCGCCGGCGTCGAGATGACGCCGATCACGGCCTCCGCGCTGGCACTCTCGCTCTATGGCGGCTCGTTCTATTCGGAGATCATCCGCGGCGGCATCGTCTCGATCGACAAGGGCCAGTCCGAAGCGGGTGCCGCGCTCGGCATGACCCCTGGCCAGGCGATGCGGCGCATCGTGCTGCCGCAGGCGATCAAGCGCATGATCCCGGCGCTGATGAACCAGTCGATCATCCAGTTCAAGAACACCTCGCTGGTCTCAGTGCTGGCGGTGCCTGACCTCGTCTATCAGAGCCAGGTCGCGGCCCATGACAGCTACCGGCCGCTGGAAACCTACACGGCGGTCGCGGTCGCCTATGCCGCGATCCTGATTCCGCTCACCATCATCGTCCGGCGCGGCGAGAAGCGACTGGCGGTCGGCGAATGAGCGACACTTCGAAGATCGAGATCCGCGCCTTACGCAAGAGCTTCGGCAGCAACGAGGTCCTGAAGAACATCAGCCTCGACGTCGCCAAGGGCGGCGTCGTGGCGCTGATCGGCCCGTCGGGCTCGGGCAAGTCGACGCTGCTCCGCTGCGTCAATCTTCTGGTGACGCCTGATGGCGGCAGCGTTCGCGTCGGCGATACACGCTTCCAGTTCGGCGAGGGCGCAAAGCTGCCCGACGTGAAGACACTTGCAAGATTCCGCGCCACCACCGGCATGGTGTTCCAGCACTTCAACCTTTTCCCGCACATGACCACGCTCCAGAACGTGATGGAGGGACCGGTCACGGTGCGCCGCATGGCCAGGGCCGACGCCGAGAAGCTCGCGCGTGCGCAGCTCGCAAAGGTCGGCCTTGCCGAGAAGGCGGACCAGTATCCGGCGACGCTCTCGGGCGGACAGAAGCAGCGCGTCGCGATCGCGCGGGCGCTGGCGATGGAGCCGGACGTGATGCTGTTCGACGAGGCCACCTCGGCGCTCGATCCCGAGCTCGTCGGCGAGGTGCTCGCCGTCATGCAGCGGCTGGCCTCGGAGGGCATGACCATGGTGATCGTGACCCATGAGATCGCCTTTGCCCGCGAGGTCGCCGACCGCCTCATCTTCATGCGCGACGGTGTCGTCGTCGAGGAAGGCCCAGCGCGACAGGTGATCGACAATCCCCAGGAAGCCGCGACGCGTGCCTTCCTCAGCCATTTCCACCGCACCGGCGCGCTGCCGCCGGCCAACGCAACATCCTGATGTCCGATATCAATCGCGTCTATCTCGTCACCGGTGCCGCCAGCGGCATCGGCCGCGCCACCGCAAGACTGCTCGCGGCGCCCGGCACCGCGCTGCTGCTGCACACGCGCTCCAATGCGGCCGGCCTCGATGTCCGCTGCGGCGGAAGCCGAAGCGCAAGGCGCTGTGGTCGCAAAATGCCTCGGCGACCTCGCCGGGGAGGCCGCCGCCACCGACGCCGTCGCCGCTGCGCAAACCGCCTTCGGCCGACTCGATGGGTGGATCCTCGTGGGCGGCCATGCCCGCCGCGGCAGCGCGATCGGCACGCCGGCGGATCAATTCCGCCAGGCGATGGACGAATCCGCGCTGGCCTTCACGCGCCTGGTCGACGCCGCGCTGCCGCTGCTGCGCGCCGGCCGCGACGCACGGATCGTCGCGGTGTCGTCCTTCGTGGCCCACGCGATCCGCCCCGAGTTTGCGCCGTTCGCGGCAACGGCCGCCAGCCGCTCCGCGCTTGAAGCGCTGGTGCGGCTCACTGCGGTTGAGCTCGCGAAAGACGGCATCACCGTCAACGCCGTCTCACCGGGCCTCATCGTCAAGGACAAGCCGAGCGAGAGCCGGCTGTCGCCCGAGCAGATCGCTGCGACCGAAGCGCTGATTCCGATGCGCCGCCGCGGGCGGCCGGAGGAAGTGGCCGAAATCATCGCCTTCCTGGCGTCCCCCAAAGCATCCTACGTCACCGGCCAGGTCTGGCACGTCAATGGAGGCCTGACATGACCGAAGCAACCGTCGAACGCATCAGGCTGTTCCTGATCGAAAGCCCGATCAAGATGGCGCGCCTGCAGGGCGTCGGCAACGTCAAGGGCACGGTGAAGCGCGTGCTGATCGAGCTCACGTCAAGCGACGGCGTGATCGGCTGGGGCGAGGCAGCGCCGTGGGAGGTCTTTACAGGAACGCCGGAAGCAGCCTTCTCCGCGCTCGACATCTATCTGCGGCCGATCGTGCTCGGCAAGCCGGTGCGCCGCATCCGGGCGCTGATGGCCGAGCTCGACCGCGCGCTGGTCGGACATGCCGAGGCCAAGGTCGGAATCGAGATGGCGCTGCTCGACATCGTCGGCAAGTCGTCGGGGCTGTCGGTCGCCGACCTGCTCGGCGGCCGCGTGCGCGACACCATCCCGCTCTCCTTCTCGATTGCCGATCCGGACTTTCCCGCCGATCTCGAGCGCATGCGAAGAATGGTTCCGGACGGCAATGTCATCTACAAGGTCAAGACCGGCGTGAAACCGCATCGCGAGGATCTCGATCATCTCGAGGCAATCCGGAAGGAATTCGGCGACAAGGTCGACCTCCGCGTCGACTACAACCAGGCGCTGGCGCCGTTCGGCGCCATCTAGATCCTGCGCGATGTCGAGGAGTTTGCGCCGACCTTCATCGAGCAGCCGGTGCCGCGCAAATATCTCGACGTGATGGCGCAGCTCACCGCGGCGCTGGAAACGCCCGTGCTCGCCGACGAAAGCTGCTTCGACCGCCGCGACATGATGGAGGTGGTGCGACGCGAGGCGGCCGACGCCGTCTCGATCAAGCTGATGAAGGCCGGCGGCCTGTTCGAGGCCCAGGCGATCATGGCGATCGCCGACATCGCCGGCCTGCCCGGCTATGGCGGCACGCTGTGGGAGGGCGGCATCGGCCTTGCCGCAGGTACGCAGCTGATTGCGGCCACGCCGGGCATCTCGCTCGGCTGCGAATTCTACATGCCGCATCATGTGCTCACCGAGGACGTGCTGGAAGAGCGCGTCGCCAACCGCGCGGGTCACGTGGTCGTGCCCGACGGCCCCGGTCTCGGCATCCGCGTGAGCGAAGCCTCGGTCCGCGCCAATGCGCAGGTGCTCGCGGAGGCGTAGTTTCTGTCATTCCGGGGCGCGCAAAGCGCGAGCCCGGAATCCATAACCACAGGAAGAGGTGGTGGCGGGGGCTGGCAACTGCGAGTCTTCGCCAAATCTCTCCCTGTGGTTATGGGCCCCGGATCAGCGCTCCGCTTCGCTGCGCTTGTCCGGGGCGACGACCGTGTATGCGGTACCGGCGGAGCCCCGATCCTTCCCCTATCGGAATCGGTATCGTATGGTCGAACCCAACAAGCCCGTCCCACCGGGCCATCCGGAAAACCTTCATGTCCGAACCCGCCTGGTCGCTGCACTCCCGCCTGAAAGAGGACACCATCGACATCGGCGACCTGCCGCTGTCGATGGTGCTGGTCATCAAGGACGCCAATTATCCCTGGCTGTTGCTGGTGCCGCGGCGCCCCGATGCGGTCGAGATCATCGATCTCGACGAAGTGCAGCAGGCGCAGCTGATGACCGAGATCTCCCGCGTCTCGCGCGCGCTGAAGGAGATCACCAAATGCGACAAGCTCAATATCGCGGCGCTCGGCAACCTCGTGCCGCAGCTTCACGTCCACATCATCGCCCGCCGCACCGGTGACGCCGCCTGGCCGCGGCCGGTCTGGGGCGTGATGCAGCCCTTGGCGCATGACGCCACAGAGGTGCAGAATTTCATCAGCGCGCTTCGCCGAAAAATCTGGTTGGGTTGAAAGAACAAGAAATGTCAGCATTCGACGCATTTCCGCTGGGACAGCCGGCCTTCGTCACCAACATCCTCGACCGCGCCGCGCATCTGCGCCGCGACGACGAAAAGCTGTTCGCGCTGGAGCAGAAGCCGTCCTCGCGCGCCTATGTCGTCCACCGCGACTCGCTGTTGGTGAAGCGCGAAGGCGAAAACGTGCGCGCGCTGCTGGGAATCGACGAGGCGCTGAAATGCGGCGCCAATCCCGGCACGATCTTCTTAGGCTTACGCGACGGCGCCGCTGTGTTCGGCATGGGCCTGTCGCAGGCCGCCGCCGAGAAGCTGGTCGGCCGCGAGGACTACAGCCTCACCGAGCTGCGCGGCATGGCCATGCAGGGCGCGATTCCCCCCGACGAGCTTTCGGCGATCGCGATGGCGAAGTCGATGGTGAGCTGGCACCAGCGCCACGGCTATTGCGCCAATTGCGGCACGCGCAGCGCGATGAAGGAAGGCGGCTGGAAGCGCGATTGCCCTGCCTGCAAGGCCGAGCATTTTCCGCGCACCGATCCGGTCGTGATCATGCTGGTCGCCTCCGGAGAAAAATGCCTGCTCGGCCGCCAGAAGCAGTTTCCGCCGGGCATGTTTTCCTGCCTCGCCGGCTTCGTCGAGGCCGCCGAGACCATCGAGGACGCGGTGCGCCGGGAGATCCTCGAAGAATCCGGGATCCGCTGCACCGACGTGCAGTATTACATGACGCAGCCGTGGCCCTACCCGTCGTCGCTGATGATCGGCTGCAGCGCGCGGGCGCTGAACGAGGACATTGTCGTCGATCATTCCGAGCTGGAGGATGCGCGCTGGTTCACGCGCGAGGAGGCGGCACTGATGCTGACGCGGACGCATCCCGACGGGCTCGCCGGCCCGCATCCCTTCGCCATCGCCCATCATCTGCTCGGCCGCTGGGTGCACGACAAGAGCGGCGCTTGAGCTGAGGCCGGTGATGGCCGGGATCGCGCCGCGCATTCTCTGCATCGGCATTCCCGTGCGCGACCTGACCTTTCGCGTGGAGGCCGTGCCCGCGCACGGCAGCAAGGCGAATGCCACACATCTTGCCGAGATCTGCGGCGGCAACGCGCTCAATGCCGCGATCGCGATGGCACGGCTTGGCGGCCGCGTCTCGCTCGCGGGTCCCATGGGCGATGCGCGGGAGACGTCGAGCGGCTTCATTCTCGAACGGATGGCGCAGGAAGGCATCGACATCGGCCATATCGTGCGCATGCCAGGCCTGACGACGCCCGTCTCCGCGATCATGATCGAGCCCTCCGGCGAGCGGACACTCACGATCTATCGCGATCCCGGCCTGTGGAGCGTGGAGCTGCCCGATGCCGACGCCCTGCTCGCCGATTGTCGGGCGGTCCTCGTCGAAAGCCGCTGTGCAGGGTTCGCGACCTCCCTCTGCGCCGAGGCACGCCGGCGCGGCATTCCCGCCGTCGTCGGCGTGGACCGCGCGATGTCTTTGCAGGACGGCCTGCTCACGGCGGCCTCGCATCTTCTGTTCGCCAGTGAACAGGTGCAGGAGACTGCCGGCATCGCCGACGACGGCGAAGCATTGCGGCACCTGGCGAGGTTGACGTCGGCCTTCCTCGCCGCCACACGCGGTCCCCTCGGTACGATCTGGCTGAACGATGCAGGCGAGCTTGAGGAGACACCGGCCTTCCCGGTTCAGGCGGTCGATACGCTCGGCGCCGGCGACGTCTTCCATGGCGCCTTCACGCTTCGCCTGGCCGAGGGTGCGGTGGTACGGGAGGCGCTGCGATTCGCCGCGGCTGCCGCAGCGCTGAAATGTACCCGCCATGGTGGCGGCCTGGCTGCCCCGCAACGCGTTGAAGTTGAAAGGCTTTTAGACGGACCGCCAGCGGGGGCGCCGGGCGGGTCGCCAAGATTATAGGCTTGTCGTGGAAAGATTTTCTCTATATCAGGGAAATCGCCCCCTATAATGAAACAAAGTTCTTCAAATGACTGACCTCGCCGTCCAGATCCCCGAGACCAGCCGCCGCCTCGACGCCATCGACCGCAAGATCCTGATGGTACTCCAGGAGGATGCCTCCCTGTCCGTCGCCGAGATCGGCGATCGTGTCGGCCTGTCCTCGACCCCCTGCTGGAAACGCATCCAGCGGCTGGAGGCCGACGGGGTGATCCTGAAACGGGTCGCCCTCGTCGACCAGAACAAGATCGGGCTCGGCATCTCCGTGTTCGTCTCGGTCGAGAGCTCCGATCATTCCGACGCCTGGCTCAAGAAGTTCGCCGAAGCCGTCAGCGCCATGCCCGAGGTGATGGAGTTCTACCGGATGGCCGGCGACGTCGACTACATGCTGCGCGTCGTGGTCGCGGACATGCAGGCCTATGACGTGTTCTACAAGAAGCTGATCAGCGCCGTGCCGCTGAAGAACGTCACCTCGCGCTTCGCGATGGAGAAGATCAAGTCGGTCACCGCGCTGCCGATTCCGGCGGTGGTGGCGGCTTAGAGCTCACCACACGAAAAGTGTCATCGCCCGGCTTGACCGGGCGATCCAGTACTCCGAGACGCCTGCGATTGAACCGGGAGGCCGCGGCGTACTGGATGCCCCGCCTGCGCGGGGCATGACGCAGTGCATGTGGTGATACCGGCCCCTCTCAGATCGTCTGATTGTACGCGCCGACTTCGGGATGCGTGCGCAGCACGCTGTTCACCATCTCGAACATGTCGTGCATGCGCTGCTCGGAGACCGGGCTCTCGACCACGACCACGAGCTCGGGCTTGTTGGAGGAGGCGCGCATCAGGCCCCAGCTGCCGTCTTCCACCGTGACGCGCACGCCGTTGACGGTGACGAGATCGCGGATCGCCTGGCCGCCGATCTTGGCACCCTTGGCCTGCAAGCCTTCGAAATGCTTCACCACGGCGTCGATGACGCCGTATTTGACCTCGTCGGCGCAATGCGGCGACATGGTCGGCGACGACCAGGTTTTTGGCAGCGCGTTCTTCAGGTCGGCCATCGACTTGCCGGGGGCGCGGTCGAGCATATCGCAGATCGCAATCGCCGAGACCAGGCCGTCGTCATAGCCGCGTCCATACGGCTTGTTGAAGAAGAAGTGGCCCGACTTCTCGAAGCCGGCGAGCGCACCCGTCTCGTGGGTGCGGCGCTTCATGTAGGAATGGCCGGTCTTCCAATAGGTGGTCTTGGCGCCCTGCTTCTGCAACACCGGATCGGTGATGAAGAGGCCGGTCGATTTCACGTCGACGATGAACTGCGCGTCCTTGTGGATCGCCGACATGTCGCGCGCCAACATCACGCCGACCTTGTCGGCGAAGATTTCCTCGCCGGTGTTGTCGACGACGCCGCAGCGGTCGCCGTCGCCGTCGAAGCCGAGGCCGACATCGGCCTTGTGATGCAGCACCGCGTCGCGGATCGCGTGCAGCATCTCCATGTCTTCAGGATTCGGATTGTATTTCGGGAACGTGTGGTCGAGCTCGGTGTCGAGCGGGATCACCTCGCAGCCGATCGCCTCCAGCACCTGCGGCGCGAATGCGCCCGCGGTGCCGTTGCCGCAGGCCGCGACGACCTTGAGCTTGCGCGTCAGTTTTGGACGGCTGGTGAGATCGGCGATGTAGCGCGCCGGATAATTCTCGTGGAATTGATAGGAGCCGCCGACCTTGTTCTTGAAATCAGCGTTGAGCACGATCTCCTTGAGCCGCGTCATCTCGTCCGGGCCGAAGGTCAGCGGGCGGTTGGCGCCCATCTTCACGCCGGTCCAGCCATTGTCGTTGTGCGAGGCCGTGACCATCGCGCAGCAGGGCACGTCGAGATCGAACTGCGCGAAATAGGCCATCGGCGTCACCGCGAGCCCGATGTCGTGCACCTTGCACCCCGCCGCCATCAGGCCGGAGATCAGCGCATATTTGATCGAGGCCGAATAGCCGCGGAAGTCATGGCCGGTGACGATCTCTTGGCTGACGCCGAGTTCCGCGATCAGTGCGCCGAGGCCCATGCCGAGCGCCTGGATCCCCATCAGGTTGATTTCCTTCTGGAACAGCCAGCGCGCGTCGTATTCGCGAAAACCCGTAGGTTTCACCATCGGCTCGGATTCGAAGGCGTAGGTGTTGGGCAACAAGACGGATTTCGGCTTGGGAAACATTGAGACGGTCTCGTGAAAAGGGGGGGGCAGGATTTGATGCAGCCTTAGCGAATGCCAGGCCGCAGCGGAAGGCGGGAATGGCAGCTTGTGGCTTATAATTGCGGCAGTTTAGCAACGGGGGAAATCTGACCGCGAGAGCGGTCGAAACAACGACGCTTTTTGAAATATACGGTCGCAGGAGCCTTTGGGAGGCTCTTACTGCTCCAGCACCATCTGCCCGTTGGCGTACTCAAAACGCTTCAGCCGGGACAGGAAGGAGAGGCCGAGCAGGTTTTCCGACAGCGCCTCGTCCGGCAACACCATGGCGTCGACGTCGCGCACGACGAGGCCGCCGACCTACAGCATGGCGATGCGGGTGCGCGCGGCCTTGATGGTGCCGTTGGCGGTGGAGACGGTGGCGTTGTACTCGCCGCGCGAGGGACGCAGGCCGAAGCGGGCGGCCGAGGTCTCGTTCAGCGCAACGACGGAGGCGCCGGTGTCGACCATGAAGCCGATGCGCTGGCCCTCGATCCGGCCCTCGGTCTGGAAATGGCCACGGCCGTCGCGGCCAATGGCGAGGCTGCGGCCACCGACCGGCGCCGTGGTTGCGACCGCGACCGTCGGGCGCGGCGCTGACGTGGCGGAAGCGGAGCTCATCCTGTCCGCCATCTGCGCCATGAAGGTGCCGAGGCCGATCATGATGGCCGCGAGGATCATTATGTTACGCATCACACCACTTCCGAGCCGGAAAGCTCGATTTCACCACGCGACACGACCGTCCGCGAGCGACGCCGCGGCCGGGCCAGTGCCATTTTGACGAAAAGGATGAGCGGACGGTTAATACGGGTTCGTGATTTCTCAGGTGCCGCGCGGTTTGACCCGCCGGGTCGGCAATGCATTCGCCGGATCTTCCGGCCAGGGATGGCGCGGGTAGCGGCCGCGCAGGTCGGAGCGTACCGCGGCGTAGCTGCCGCGCCAGAAACCGGGGAGATCGCGCGTCACCTGCACCGGGCGCTGCGCCGGCGACAGCAATTCCAGCACCAGCGGCACCTTGCCGGCCGCGATCGACGGATGGGTGTTGAGGCCAAACAACTCCTGGAGCCGCACTGCGATGGTCGGCCCCTGCTCGGCCTCGTAGTCGATCGCGAGCACGGTCCCGGTCGGCGCCTCGAAATGCGTCGGCGCCTCGCGGTCGAGCCGTGCGCGCATCTCCCACGGCAACAGCGCCATCAGCGCATCGGAGAGATCGCCGGCGGAGATATCCTTGAGCGCTATCTTGTCGTAGAGCGCGGGCACCAGCCAGTCGTCGCGCCGCGCGATCAGACCGTCGTCGGACAGGTCAGGCCAGCTGTCGCCTTCGGCCTTGCGCAGGAACATCACGCGGTCGCGCCATTGCTTGGCCGCCTTCGACCAGGGCAACCGGTCGAGGCCCGCGGCGATCAGACCATCCGCGAAGATGCGCGCGGTCTCCTCCGACGGCGACACAGCCAGCGTAGCTTCAGAGAGCGTGATCGCATGCAGCGCGCGCTTGCGCCGTGCACGCAGCGCCATCGCGCCGCGATCGAACGAGATCTCGTCAACGGTCTCGATATGCTCGGCGAAATGCCGCTCGATGTCGCCCTCGGTGATTTGCGCGGCGAGCAGGATGCGGCCGCTCGCCGCCGTGCCCGTCATTTCGCCGATCGCGATATAGGGCGCGCGGGCGAGCGACGAGGTCTGCTCGACGGCGGCGCCGCGACCGTTGGCGAGCACGAAACTGCCGTTACCGCGATTGCGCGCGACGCGGTCCGGGAAGGCGTAGGCGAGCATCAGGCCGGTCGAGAGATCTTCCTGCGGCCCCTCCTTCTCTGACGCCGCGACCTGCGAGGCCCAGCGCCGGGCAAGGTCGCGCGCACTCGATGCGCGCGGTGAGCGGTCGCGGCGGAACTGGTCGCGCCGGTGCTCGAGATCGGCGCTGTCGCCGCCGAGCCCGCGCTCGGTGAGGATCGCCGCGATCTCGGCGGCGTCTCCGCCCGCGCCGGCGCGATGCGAATCCACGATCATGCGCGCCAGCCGCGGCGGCAATGCCAGCGCGCGCAGGCTCTTGCCCTCCGCGGTGATGCGGCCGTCGCCATCCAGCGCATTGAGCTCGCTGAGAAGGCTCTTGGCTTCCTTCCAGGCCGGCTGCGGCGGCGGGTCGAGGAACGACAGCGCGGCGGGGTCAGTGACGCCCCATTGCGCCAGATCGAGCACCAGCGAGGACAGATCGGCGCTGAGGATTTCGGGCTGGGTGTAGGGCGCGAGCGACGCCGTCTGCGGCTCGTCCCAGAGCCGGTAGCAGACGCCCGGCTCGGTGCGGCCGGCGCGGCCGCGGCGCTGGTCAACCGCGGCGCGCGAAGCGCGCACGGTCTCGAGCCGGGTCAGGCCGATATCAGGCTCGTAGCGCGGCACGCGGGCAAGACCGGAATCGACCACGATGCGGACGCCTTCGATGGTGAGCGAGGTCTCCGCGATCGAGGTCGCCAGCACCACCTTGCGCGTGCCCTTCGGCGCGGGCGCAATGGCGCGATCCTGCACGGCGGCATCGAGCGCGCCGAACAGTGGCACGATCTCGATACTGGCGTCCTGGACGCGCTCGCCGAGAAAATTCTGGGTGCGGCGGATTTCAGCGGCGCCGGGCAGGAACGCCAGCACCGAACCGCCATCGGCGCGCAACGCCGAGGCGATCGCATCCGCCATCTGCCGCTCGATCGGCGCGTCCGCCTTGCGGCCGAGATAGCGCGTCTCGACCGGAAAGGCGCGGCCCTCGCTTTCGACGACGGGCGCCTCACCGAGCAGCTTTGCGACGCGGGCGCCGTCGAGCGTTGCCGACATCACGAGAATGCGCAGATCCTCGCGCAGGCCGGTTTGCGCGTCACGCGCCAGCGCAAGGCCCATGTCGGCGTCGAGCGAACGCTCGTGAAATTCGTCGAACAGGACGGCGGCAACGCCGGAGAGCTCGGGATCGTCCATGATCTGGCGGGTGAAGATGCCTTCGGTCACGACCTCGATGCGCGTCGCGCGCGATATTTTCGAGCCGAAACGGACGCGGTAGCCGACGGTCTCACCTGCCCGCTCGCCGAGCGATTTGGCCATGCGATCGGCGCTGGCGCGCGCCGCGATGCGCCGCGGCTCCAGCACGATGATCTTCTTGCCCTTGGCCCAGGGCGCATCGAGCAGCGCCAGAGGCACGCGCGTGGTCTTGCCGGCGCCGGGCGGGGCCACCAGCACGGCCGCATTGTGTGCCTCGAGCGTGCGCGACAAATCGTCGAGCACGGCATCGATCGGGAGGGGCGTGTCGAAGCTGCGGGGCAAAGGTCTCGGTCCGTCATCACCCGCGAAGGCGGGTGATCCAGTAAACTCAGGTCCCAATCATCACGAAGATCGGGGTTACTGGATACCCCGCCTTCGCGGGGTATGACAATCGTGTGTCGCTATCAGCCCTGCGCCGACGGACGGCCGACGCTCTCGTAGGTGAAGCCGGCGGCGCGCATGTCTTCGGGGCTGTAGATGTTGCGGAGGTCGACGACGACGGGCTGCGCCATGACGCTCTTCAGCCGGTCGAGATCGAGGCCGCGGAACTGCACCCATTCGGTGACGACAACCAGCGCATCGGCGCCTTGCGCACAGGAATAGGCGTCCTCGCAATAGGTGATGCTGGGCAGCTCACTCTTGGCCTGCTCCATGCCGACGGGATCGAAGGCCTTCACCTTGGCGCCCATGTCGATCAGGCCGGTCACCAGCGGGATCGACGGCGCATCGCGCATATCGTCGGTGTCGGGCTTGAAGGTGAGGCCGAGCACGGCGATGGTCTTGCCGCGCAGCGAGCCGCCGAGCGCCTGGCTGACCTTGCGCGCCATCGCGCGCTTGCGGTTCTCGTTGACGGCCAGCACGGATTCGACGATGCGCAAGGACACGTCGTAGTCCTGCGCGATCTTGATCAGCGCCTTGGTGTCCTTCGGGAAGCACGAGCCGCCGAAGCCGGGACCTGCATGCAGGAACTTGGTGCCGATGCGGTTGTCCAGGCCAATGCCGCGCGCGACCTCCTGCACGTTGGCACCGACCTTCTCGGAAAGGTCCGCGATCTCGTTGATGAAGGTGATCTTGGTCGCGAGGAACGCGTTGGCGGCGTATTTGATCATCTCGGCTGTGCGACGCGCCGTGAACATCAGCGGCGCCTGGTTCAGCGACAGCGGGCGATAGATGTCGCCCATCACCTTGCGGGCGCGCTCGTCGGAGGTGCCGACCACGACGCGGTCCGGGAACTTGAAGTCGCGGATCGCCGCGCCCTCGCGCAGGAATTCGGGGTTGGAGGCGACGACGACGTCGGCGTTGGGATTGGTTTCGCGGATGATGCGCTCGACCTCGTCGCCGGTGCCGACCGGCACGGTCGACTTGGTCACCACGACGGTGAAGCCCGACAGCGACTGCGCGATCTCTTTCGCGGCGGCGTAGACGTAGGACAGATCGGCGTGGCCGTCACCGCGGCGCGACGGCGTGCCGACCGCGATGAAGACGGCATCGGCGTCCGCGACCGGCTTCGACAGGTCGGTGGTGAAGTCGAGCCGCTTGGCCTTGACGTTGGTCGCGACCAGCTCGTCGAGCCCGGGCTCGTAGATCGGGATCTCGCCGCGATGGAGTGCCGCGATCTTCTTCTCGTCCTTGTCGACGCAGGTGACGTCGTGACCGAAATCCGCAAAGCAGGCTCCGGACACCAGTCCCACATAGCCCGTTCCGATCATCGCGATTCGCATGAGAAACCCTGTCTTGGCTTGGTTAACGAAACCCCAATGCGGGGCGGTTTAGCATTTTCCCGATGGAAGGGAACAGTCTGCGAGCAAAAACCGGCACGCGAATTGAACCGGTAAAGAAGTCGTAAGCCGCAAGGCCCCACACTGCATCACGCCCGCACAGAGCCGGGTGGAACACGCCTCGAAACGGGACACCATGGCACCATCAGGCACAATCCCTGGGAACGGGGGCGTTAACGCCCCTTCTGCCGCACGTGTCGACTGGGTCGACTATGCCAAGGGCATCTGCATCGTCATGGTCGTGATGATGCATTCGGTGCTGGGGGTCGAGCTCGCCGCGGGCGAGACCGGTTTCATGCATGTCGCCGTGGCCTTCGCAAAGCCGTTCCGGATGCCGGATTTCTTCCTGATTTCGGGCCTGTTCCTGTCATTGGTGATCGATCGCGACTGGCGAACCTATCTCGACCGCAAGGTGGTGCATTTCGCCTATTTCTATGTCGTCTGGGTGACAATCCAGTTCGGCTTCAAGGCGCCCGCCTTCGCGGCGGAGACGAGCTGGCGCGAGGTCGGCCTCTTGTATCTCGAATCCTTCATCGAGCCGTTCGGCACGCTCTGGTTCATCTACCTGCTGCCGGTCTTCTTCGTCATCACAAAGCTGACACGGCGCGTCCCACCGCTCGCGATCTGGCTGATCGCCGCGGCGCTGGAGACGGCGCGCATCGCGACCGGCTGGACCGCGATCGACGAGTTCTGCGCGCGCTTCGTCTATTTCTATTCGGGCTATCTGTTCGCGCCGTACGTGTTCGCGCTGTCGGATCGCGCGCGCAGCCATCCTGGGCCTGCACTCGCGGCGCTCGCGACCTGGGCGCTGATCAATGCCGGCCTCGTCGCGCATGGGGCCAGCGAATGGAAGGTCGTCTCACTCCTGCTCGGCTTTGCAGGGGCCTGCGCCATCATCACCATGGGCACGCTGCTCGCGCGCGTGCGGTGGCTGAACTTCTTCCGCTTCTGCGGCGAGCACTCGATCGTGATCTATCTCGCCTTCTTCCTGCCGATGGCGGCAACGCGCACGCTGCTGCTGCGCACCGGCGTCATTCCTGATATCGGCACGGTGTCGCTGATCGTCACCATCGCCGGCGTGCTTGGATCGCTCGCGATCTGGCAGGCCGCCCTGCGGCTCGGTGCCGACTTCCTGTTCGAACGGCCGGATGCGTTCTGGATCGCGCCGAAGAAGGCGGGCGTGCGGTTGCAGGCGGCGGAGTAGCTGCACTCTCGGTGTCGTCGCCCGGCTCGACCGGACGACCCAGTACGCCGGGACGCCAGTGATTGAGCCGAGAAGCCGCGGCGTACTGGATTCCCAGCCTTCGCGGGGAATGACAGTGGGGATGCGAGGAATGACAGCGGGGGATAGTCGCGCCGTCAGCCCAAAAATCCCCCTCCCAAGGCTGTCAAAGCCCGCAAAAATTCATACATTGCGGCCATGCCCAAGACATCCCCGAAGACCACCGCCAAAGCTGACACCAAGGCTGCCGCGCCCAAGACGGCCGCCGACAGCAAATCCGCTGCTGCCACAGCTGCTGCCAAACCGGTGGCGGCGAAGGCGGCCGGCAAGGGCGACCATGTCTTCCTGGTCGACGGTTCCTCCTACATCTTCCGCGCCTATCACGCGCTGCCGCCGCTGAACCGCAAATCCGACGGTCTTCAGGTCAATGCCGTGCTCGGCTTCTGCAACATGCTGTGGAAGCTTTTGCGCGACATGCCAGCCGACAACCGGCCGACGCATCTGGCCATCGTGTTCGACAAGTCGGAGGTCACCTTCCGCAACAAGATCTACCCCGAGTACAAGGCGCACCGGCCGCCGGCGCCCGACGATCTGATCCCGCAATTCGCGCTGATCCGCGAGGCCGTGCGCGCCTTCGACCTGCCCTGCCTGGAACAAGGCGGCTTCGAGGCCGACGATCTGATCGCGACCTATGCGCGGGAGGCCAGCGACCGCGGCGCCACCACGACCATCGTGTCCTCCGACAAGGATCTGATGCAGCTCGTGAACGACAGGATCACGATGTACGACACCATGAAGGATCGCCGGATCGGCATTCCCGAGGTGATCGAGAAATTTGGCGTTCCGCCGGAGAAGGTGGTCGAGGTGCAGGCGCTCGCCGGCGATTCCACCGACAACGTGCCGGGCGTCCCCGGCATCGGCATCAAGACCGCGGCGCAGCTGATCGTCGAATATGGCGACCTCGAGCAGCTCCTGTTCCGCGCGACCGAAATCAAGCAGCCGAAGCGGCGCGAGGCGCTGATCGAGAATGCCGAAAAGGCGCGGATCTCGCGCAAGCTGGTGCTGCTCGACGACAAGGTCGAGCTGGAGGTGCCGCTCGACGACCTCGCCGTCCACGAGCCCGACGCGCGCAAGCTGATCGCCTTCCTGAAGGCGATGGAGTTCTCCACGCTGACGCGCCGCGTCGCCGACTATTCGCAGATCGATCCCGCCAATGTCGATGCCGATGTGGCGAACAGCAGCGAGGCCCGCGGCGGCGACAGCGCGGCCAGGACGACCTCGTCCGCGACGTCCGGCGATCTCTTCGCCGCTCCTGCGGTTACGGCAACGGGCGGCGACAAAGGCGGCAAGTCGGCCAGCATCGAGGGCGCGCCGATCTCGCTCGCCGCCGCGCGCGAAGAGGCGCTGCGCAAGCTTCCGGTCGACCGCGGCAAGTACCAGGCGATCAAGACGCTCGCCGAATTGAACGCCTTCATCGCGCGCATTCACGATGCCGGCCATGTCGCGATCGAGATCAGGGCGAACTCGATCGATCCGATGCAGGCCGATCTCTGTGGCATCGCGCTGGCGCTCGCGCCGAACGATGCGTGTTACGTGCCGCTGGCGCACAAGCAGTCCGGCGGCGGCGCCGGCCTGTTCGATGCGGGCCTCGCGCCCGATCAGGTCAAGCATGCCGACGCGATCGACGCGTTGCGGCCGGTGCTGGAATCATCGGGCATCCTCAAGATCGGCTTCGACGTCAAATTCACCGCCGTCATGCTGGCGCAGCACGGCATCACCCTGCGCAACACCGACGACGCGCAGCTGATCTCTTATGTGCTCGACGCCGGCCGCGGCTCGCACGGACTGGAATCGCTCGCCGAGCGCTGGTTCGGCCACGCCATGCTGAAGGAGGGCGAGCTGCTCGGCAGCGGCAAGGGCAAGATCACCTTCGACCAGGTGCCGATCGACAAGGCCGCGCCGCTGTCGGCCGAAGGCGCCGACATGGCCTTGCGGGTCTGGCGCGTGCTGAAGCCGCGACTCGTCGCCGAGCACATGACGACGGTCTATGAGACATTGGAGCGGCCGCTGGTCGCGGTGCTCGCGCGCATGGAGCGGCGCGGCATCTCGATCGATCGCCAGGTGCTGTCGCGTCTCTCCGGCGACTTCGCCCAGACCGCGGCCCGCGTCGAAGCCGAGATCCAGGAGATCGCGGGCGAGCCGGTCAATGTCGGCAGCCCCAAGCAGATCGGCGACATCCTGTTCGGCAAGATGAGCCTGCCGGGCGGCACCAAGACCAAGACCGGCGCATGGTCGACCACCGCGCAGGTGCTCGACGAGCTCGCCGAGCAGGGCCACGACCTTCCGAAGAAAATTCTGGAGTGGCGCCAGGTCTCGAAACTCAAATCGACCTACACCGACGCGCTGCCTGAATACGTCAATCCGCAGACCCATCGCGTGCACACGACCTACGCGCTGGCCGCGACCACGACGGGCCGGCTGTCGTCGAACGAGCCGAACTTGCAGAACATCCCGGTGCGCACCGAGGACGGCCGCAAGATTCGCCGCGCTTTCATCGCGACGCCCGGGCACAAGCTCGTCTCCGCCGACTATTCGCAGATCGAATTGCGGCTGCTGGCCGAGATCGCCGACATCCCCGTGCTGAAGCAGGCGTTCCGCGACGGGCTCGACATTCACGCCATGACCGCGTCGGAAATGTTCGGCGTGCCGATCAAGGGCATGCCGAGCGAAATCCGCCGCCGTGCCAAAGCAATTAATTTCGGCATCATCTACGGCATCTCGGCGTTCGGCCTCGCCAACCAGCTCGGCATCGCGCGCGAGGAGGCGTCGGCCTACATCAAGAAGTACTTCGAGCGCTTCCCCGGCATCCGCGCCTATATGGACGAGACGCGCGACTTCTGCCGGAGCCACGGCTATGTCACGACGCTGTTCGGCCGCAAGTGCCATTACCCCGACATCAAGGCGTCCAACGCCTCGGTGCGCGCCTTCAACGAGCGCGCCGCGATCAACGCGCGTCTTCAGGGCACCGCAGCCGACATCATCCGCCGTGCCATGACGCGGGTGGAGGACGCACTCGCCGAGAAGAAACTCTCGGCGCAGATGCTGCTCCAGGTGCATGACGAATTGATCTTCGAGGTGCCGGACGCCGAGGTCGAGGCGACGCTGCCGGTCGTGCAGCACGTCATGCAGGACGCGCCGTTCCCGGCCGTGCTGCTGTCAGTGCCGCTGCATGTCGATGCACGCGCGGCGAAGAATTGGGACGAGGCGCATTGACGGCTCTTCACCTCGGCTCACTTGCGCTTCGCTGACGCCACAAACACGGTGTCGTCCCGGCGAAGGCCGGGACCCATAACCACAGGATCGAGTTGGGCGAAGATTGCCCACTACGATCCCGCACCACACTTCTCCCTGGGGGTATGGGTCCCGGCCTTCGCCGGGACGACGCCAGAGAGACACGCACTGTATCGAATTGTCCTCCGAGCAATTGCGCGATGGCCCGGCGGCGCGGCGCATATTAGAACCGTGCCGTCTCCTGCACCGGTTCTCCCATGCCCCACACTTCCGCGCTGCTCGGCTTCGCTCTCGTCTGCCTCGGCCTCGTGCTCACGCCGGGACCGAACATGATCTACCTGATCTCGCGCTCGATCACGCAGGGGCCGGCGGCGGGCATCGTCTCGCTCGGCGGCGTGGCGCTCGGCTTCGTGTTCTACATGCTGTGCGCGGCGTTCGGCATCACGGCGCTGCTGCTCGCCGTTCCCTTTGCCTATGACGCGCTGCGCTTTGCCGGTGCCGGCTATCTGCTGTGGCTGGCCTGGCAGGCGGTGAAGCCGGGCGGGCGCTCGCCGTTCCAGGTGAAGCAGCTTGCGATCGACAGTCCGCGCAAATTGTTCGCGATGGGCTTCGTCACCAATCTGCTCAACCCGAAGATCGCGATGCTGTATCTGGCGCTGCTGCCGCAGTTCATCGATCCCGCAGCCGGCAGCGTGCTGACGCAGTCGGTGGTGCTGGGCGCGATCCAGATCGCGATCAGCGTCAGCGTGAATGCGATGATCGCGCTCGCGGCCGGATCGATCGCGCTGTTCCTGGCGAACCGGCCGAGCTGGATGCTGGTGCAGCGCTGGCTGATGGGCACGGTGCTGGCCGGGCTTGCGGTCAGGATGGCGGTGGAAGCGCGGAAGGTGTGATTGGCTCTTAACCTCTCCCCGCTTGCGGGGAGAGGTCGGATTGCGAAGCAATCCGGGTGAGGGGGTACAGGTCTCACGCCGATCTCGCGTGTGGAGAGAAGCCCCTCACCCCAACCCTCCCAGCGCGAGCGAAGCTCGTCGCGGCCCCGTAAGAACGGGGAGAGGGAGAAGAAAGCTCAATCCAGCTTCGCGTCCATGCCCCGCTTCACCGCAGGCCGCGCCATCAGGGCCTCGTACCAGCGCTTGACGTTGGGGAAGTCGGCCAGCTCAACCTTGTGGCGTGGATGGCGCCAGGCCCAGCCCAGGATGGCAAAATCGGCAACCGAGAGGTCGCCGGCGACGAAGTCGCGGTCCGCCAGCCGGCGGTCGAGCACGGCGTAGAGCCGGCGGGTTTCGGCCATGAAGCGCTTCAGGCCGTAGGCGCGGTCCTGCTCGTTCTCGAGCGCGATGAAATGATGCACCTGGCCGGGCATCGGGCCGAAGCCGCCCATCTGCCACATCAGCCATTCGTAGACCGGGATACGACCCGCGAGCGATTTCGGCAGGAATTTGCCGGTCTTTTCGCCCAGGTAGAGCAGGATCGCACCGGATTCGAAGATGCTGACGGGCTTGCCGTCCGGCCCCTCGGGGTCGACGATCGCAGGGATCTTGTTGTTGGGGGAGAGCTTCAGGAACTCCGGGGCCATCTGCTCGCCCTTGGTGATGTTCACCGGGATCACCTTGTAGGGCAGCCCCATTTCCTCCAGCGCAACCGAGATCTTGCGGCCGTTCGGCGTATTCCAGGTGTGCAGCTCGATGGTCATGCGTCGTTTCCTTCCCCAAAAGGCATGAGCCCTCACCTACTCCAGAAGGTTGCGACCCCACAACCGGCGGTCCGGGATGGCCGATCGTCGGCCGATCCCTGTTGACTGGACCTGTCCCCTCTGGAATGTCGCGGCCGTCGCGGATAAATTCCGCCACTTCCAAAAACGCTCCCGAGGGACCGCCGTGTCGAAATCAGCCTCCCGCGCCCGCCTGTTCGAAATCATCCGCCGGCGCTCCTTCGGCCGCGGCGAGGTGACGCTCGCGTCGGGCCGCAAGAGCGATTTCTACTTCAACCTCAAGCCGACCATGCTCGACCCGGAGGGCGCGACGCTGCTCGCCGAGCTGACCTATGAGGCGCTGAAGGACGACAATCTCGATTTCATCGGCGGGCTTGAGATGGGCGCGGTGCCGCTCGCCGGCGCGCTGGCGCAGATCTCCTGGATCAAGGGCCACCCGATCGCGGCGTTCTTCGTGCGCAAGAAGCCGAAGGAGCACGGCGCCAAGCTCGCGATCGAAGGCCTGCCCAGGGGCGAGACGCTCCAGGGCAAGCGCGTCGTGATCGTCGAGGACGTCACCACGACAGGTGGCTCGGCGATGAAGGCGGTGGAATCCGTGCGTGAGACCGGCGCCGAGGTGGTGCTGGTGCTGACCATGGTCGACCGCGAGGAAGGCGCCACCGACACGTTCGGTGCGGCCGGCCTGCCGTTCCGCTCGCTCTACAAGGCGTCGGAATTCTTGAAGGCGTGACGGCTCTTCCCCCTCGCCCCGTTCTTACGGGGCCGCGACGAGCTTCGCTCGCGCTGACGGTTGGGGTGAGGGGCCACCCTCCACGGGTGAGATGGCCGCGGGACCTGTCCCCCTCACCCGGATCGCACCGGACGATGCTTCGCATCGCCGAGGCGATCCGACCTCTCCCCGCAAGCGGGGAGAGGTGACCTCAACCGCTCATTTACCATCCCGCCTTATGGTGAATCCTGTGCTGAGACCTCGCGGGTCGCGGCCGGTTCAGTAGCGTCGGGTGGAGTAAGCGTTGCGTACAGTCATGTCCCATGCGCGCCGGCGGCGTCGCGCGATGCTTGTGGCCGCCACCCTGGCAGCCCCGCTGCTTGCAGCTCCCGCCCCGGTTTCGGCCGAAGGCCTGTTCGACTTCTTCTTCGGCGGCGTGCAGCAGCAGCGGCCGCAGCGCGAGGTGCCGCAGCAGGCGAGCTCCTACGCCGATCCCTTCACCGGCCAGCAGAATCCCGCAACCCCGCAATATGTGCCGCCGACACGTTCAGCGGCCGCCGGCGGCTCGGGCCCGGCGTTCTGCGTGCGCAGCTGCGACGGCAAATATTTTCCGCTGATGCGCGGCCTCGCCTCGCCGGCGCAGATGTGTCAGGCGTTCTGTCCTGCCAGCGCGACGAAGATCTATTTCGGGTCCTCGATCGACGGCGCCGCGTCGCAGACCGGCGAGCGCTATGCCGACAGCGAGAATGCGTTCGCCTATCGCAAGGCGCTGCGCGCGGACTGCACCTGCAACGGCCGCGAGCCGGTCGGCCTCGCCCCGGTCGATCTCGCGCTGGATTCTTCGCTGAAGGCCGGCGACGTGATCGCCACCTCCGACGGCCTCGTCGCCTATACCGGCATCCGCGTTGGCAACGACCAGACCGCCGACTTCACCCCGGTCGCCTCCTATCCCGGCCTCACCGCACAGGTCCGCGCGCGCCTCGGCGAGATGAAGGTGGCCCCGGTGCGCGCAGAGACGGTGGCAGCAGATGCGCCGGCAGCGGAGATCGTGCGCGAGACGCTGCCTGATGTGACGGTGCCGAAGACGCAGGCGAAGCCGGCGAAGCGGGCAGGACTGGATTAGGACCCAACTATAACCAAGCCGTCGTTGCGAGGAGCACTTGCGACGAAGCAATCCAGAATCCCTCTGCGGAAGGATTCTGGATTGCTTCGCTACCGCTCGCAATGACGGAGGGTGCGGCGTCACCTCCCGATAATCACCCCGATCACATTCGGCGCCGCCAGATATTTCTCCTCGATCGCCGCCCGCGCGGCGGCGCGGTTTTCGGCAGTCAGCAGGCCGCGCTTCTCGGCCAGGATCATCCAGCAGAAACCCCACCAATCGGTCAGCATGCCCTGATCGCCAACGAGGTCATAGCCCTGCTCGGCCGCGAAGATGCGCGCATGCGCTTCGTCCAGCGCGTCGAGAAACAGGTGGTCCTCGACCGAGAACAGGTCGTCGCTGATGTCGTCGATGGTGTAGCCCCAGATCGACTGGCACACCGCGTTGAACTCGCGGTCGAGCTGGTCGTCATCGATCCTCTGGCGCCGCGCCGCCTGATGCAGCCGCGACAGCGAGCGCGCGAAATCGGCGATCCGGGTGAGGGCAAACTGGTCGAAGGCAATGGTGGACATGTAGTCCTCGCAAAGTCGGACAGACGCTAGATATTGTGTCGGCAACGCGCCGAATCACAATGATATATCAAAGGCTTGCTAAATTGTTCTTAATTTGTTCTGATGCTGAAGGATTGGTTGTTGAGATCGTCGTCCTGGCGAAAGCCAGGACCCATTACCCCGGTCAGCGTTGCCTTTGCGAGCTTGAGCCATGAGCGCAGGCGGCTATTACGTCTACATCCTCGCAAGCCTCCATCAACGGGACGATCTATATCGGCGTGACCAGCGACATCCGCACGCGGCTTGAACAACATCGTTCGGGCCGCGGCTCCAAGTTCGTGCAGAAGTACAATATCTTCCGTCTCGTTCACGTCGAAGCGTTCGCGACGCCGCAGGAAGCCATCGCGCGCGAGAAGCAGCTCAAGTTCTGGAAACGGGACTGGAAGATCAAGCTGATCGAACAAGAAAATCCTGATTGGAATGACCTGTCGGGCCTTCTCTGACAGTCGGGGTAATGGGTCCTGGCTTTCGCCAGGACGACGTTGTGGTGAAAGCTGGCGCGAAGGCGACACCGAAATCTTCGCCGGGACGACGATGGGGAAGCAGTTTCCGCTTCCCTCCCCTCCCCCTCAATTCACCGCCGACACCAACCTGTCCCCGCACGCATTCGCATAAAACTTGCCGCCGCATTGGCGCTTGATGGCGGCGCAGCGTTGTGCGGGTGTTGCGTTTTGCGGGAGCGAGAAGCCGCAGCTCAGGCCATCAGCGCTACGGCCCTTGCCGGCGGCGAAGGCGGCGCTCGAGGAGGCGATGCAGATGACAAGGAGCGCTGCAGCAGCGATTTCAATCAGCAGTCTCATGGGGCGTCTCCTCCACACTGATGGCTGAATTAGCCGCCACACTAGCACCAAATCCACGTTCTCCGTGCTCGTCCGGGTTCCCAAATCGGCCCGTTCCTTGCATAAATTTGCGCCAGCGCAGTGCACGGCCGCACCGGCGATAGTTCCGGTGCAGAGGCAAGACGCGTAGGGTTAGTGGTGTTTCTGTCGACCAGGAAGTGACGGCCTTGCAAGATCAATCGTTCCAGCCAAACTTTCCCGCCCCCGACCAGCCCATCGACGAGCTCGCGCTGGCCGAGATCAAGGGCGCGATCCTGGCGAAGCTGCGCCTTGCCATCGGCAAGGACGCCGGCATGGCGACCAGGCACGACTGGTACCAGGCCGCGGCGCTCGCGCTGCGCGACCGCATCGTGCATCGCTGGCTCACGGCCGAGAAGCACAGCTACGACGCGGGGCGCAAGCGCGTCTATTATCTCTCGCTCGAATTCCTGATCGGCCGCCTCTTCACCGATGCGCTCAACAATATGGGGCTGCTCAAGATCTTCGAGGTCGCGCTCGGCGATCTCGGCGTCTCCCTGCCCGAACTGCGCAAATGCGAGCCGGATGCCGCGCTCGGCAATGGCGGTCTCGGGCGGCTTGCCGCCTGCTTCATGGAGAGCATGGCAACGCTCTCGATCCCGGCGATCGGCTACGGCATCCGCTACGATTACGGCCTGTTCCGCCAGATCATCAACCAGGGCTGGCAGCAGGAATATCCGGACGAGTGGCTCGGCTTCGGCAACCCCTGGGAATTGCAGCGGCCGGAAGTGATCTACAACATTCATTTCGGCGGCGGCGTCGAGCATGTCGACGACAAGGGCCGCGACCGCGCGATCTGGCATCCGGGCGAGACCGTGCAGGCGATCGCCTACGACACGCCGATCGTCGGCTGGCGCGGCCAGCACGTCAATGCGCTCCGCCTGTGGTCGGCACGCTCGCCCGATCCGTTGAAGCTCGACGCCTTCAACAAGGGCGACTACGTCAGCGCCAGCGCCGAGCAGTCGCGCGCCGAAGCGATCTGCAAATTCCTCTATCCGAACGACGAGAGCCCGGCGGGCCGCGAGCTGCGCCTGCGCCAGGAATATTTCTTCGTCTCCGCCTCGCTCCAGGATCTGGTCAAGCGGCATCTGTCGTCCGACGGCCAGCTTCGCAGCCTGTCGTCGAAGGTCGCGGTGCAGCTCAACGACACCCATCCGAGCCTCGCCGTCACCGAGCTGATGCGGATCCTCGTCGACCTGCACAATTTCCGCTGGGACGAGGCGTGGAAGATCACGGTCGCGACGCTGTCCTACACCAACCACACGCTGCTGCCCGAGGCGCTGGAGACCTGGCCGGTCGAGCTGTTCGAGCGCCTGTTGCCGCGGCATCTGGAGATCATCTACCGCATCAACGTCCAGCATCTGGCGCTCGCCGAGGCGCGCGCGCCCGGCGACATCGATTTCCGCGCCTCGGTCTCGCTGATCGACGAGAAGAGCGGCCGCCGCGTGCGCATGGGCCAGCTCGCCTTCGTCGGCTCGCACCGCATCAACGGCGTCTCGGCGATGCATTCGGACCTGATGCGCGAGACCGTGTTCCACGATCTCAACCATCTCTATCCCGGTCGCATCACCAACAAGACCAACGGCATCACCTTCCGCCGCTGGCTGATGCTGGCAAACCCGAAGCTGACCGACCTGTTGCGCGAGACCTGCGGCGACGCCGTGCTCGACGATCCGACGCAGCTCTCACTGATCGAGGCGCGCGCCAGCGACGTCGAACTCCAGAAGAAATTCCGCGCCGTCAAGCATCACAACAAGACGGCCCTGGCGCGGCTGATCGGCGAGCGGCTCGGCATCAAGGTCGACCCGGGCGCGCTGTTCGACGTGCAGATCAAGCGCATCCACGAATACAAGCGCCAGCTGCTCAACGTCATCGAGACGGTCGCGCTGTACCAGGCGATCAAGGACGATCCCAACGGCAACTGGGTGCCGCGGGTGAAGATCTTCGCCGGCAAGGCGGCGGCGAGCTACAAATACGCCAAGCTGATCATCAAGCTGATCAACGACGTCGCCGAGGTCGTCAACAACGACCCCGCGATCGGCGGCAAGCTGAAGGTCGTCTTCCTGCCCGACTACAATGTCAGCCTCGCGGAGGTGATCATTCCCGCGGCCGACCTGTCCGAGCAGATCTCGACCGCCGGCATGGAAGCTTCCGGCACCGGCAACATGAAGCTGGCGCTCAACGGCGCCATCACCATCGGCACGCTCGACGGCGCCAATATCGAGATCCGCGACCATGTCGGCAACGAGAACATCGCGATCTTCGGCATGGAGGCCGGCGACGTCATGATCCGGCGCAAGCAGGGGCTGGATGCCTCCGACGTGATCCGCAGTTCGCCAAAGCTCCAGCGCGCCATCAACGCGGTCGGCGCCGGCGAGTTCTCGCCCGGCGACCCCGGCCGTTTCGAATCCATCGCGCATGCGCTGCGCTATCTCGACCATTACATGGTCAGCGCCGATTTCGATTCCTACTACGAGGCGCAGCGCGCGGTCGATGCGCGCTGGCAGGTGGCGCCGGCCTGGACCCGCGCTTCGATCCTCAATGTCGCGCGCATGGCGTGGTTCTCCTCCGACCGCACCATCCGCGAATATGCCGAGGAGATCTGGAACGTGCCGGTCAATCCGACCACGCCGCTGCTGCCGGACCTGCGCGACGCCGCCGGCTGATTTTCCGCAGTGTGAAATCGGCGTTACCTGCGAGGTTATTGCACAGCCAGGCAATGGCTGTGGTATGACGACCGTCATTCCGGGGCGGCTCGCAGAGCCGAACCCGGAATCTCGAGATTCCGGGTTCGATGCTTCGCATCGCCCCGGAATGACAGACGGAAACACCCATGCACGCCAAGCTCCCGCACCCGTTCGACGACGCCACCCGCATCACCGCCGGTGACAGCAGCTGGCAGGGGCACACCAGCGACGATTACTGGGCCTTTGTCGGTCCGTTCGGCGGCGCCACCGCCGCGACCATCTTGCGCGCGCTGATCGAGCATCCGCAGCGCGCCGGCGACCCGCTGGCGCTCACCGTCAATTACTGCGCGCCGATCGCCAAGGGCCCGTTTGACCTGGATGTGCGGCTGGTAAAGGCCAACCGCTCCAGCCAGCACTGGAGCGTCGAACTGTCGCAGGACGGCGGCGAGGTCGCGACGCTCGCAACCGCGGTGTTCGCCGAGCGGCGGCCGTCCTGGGAGCACAGGGTGGCGACGGTCCCGGACGCCGCGGCGTTCGAGGCAACGCTGCCGTTCCCGAAGATCTCGGCGTCCTGGGCCAACCAGTATGAATTCCGCTTCGTCGAGGGCGAGATGCGGATCGGCCCGCCGCAGGCCGAGCTTGCCAGCACCTATTCGAAGATCTGGATCAGCGACCGCACCCCGCGCAGGCTCGACATGCTGTCGCTGATGTCGATGTCGGACGCCTTCTTCGGCCGCATCTTCCACGCGCGGCGCGAGCTGGTACCGTTCGGCACGGTGTCGCTGACGACCTATTTTCACACCGACAGCGAGGAGCTCGCAGCCGAGGACATCACGCGCGTGCTGGCGACGGCCGATTCGAAGATCATGCACAAGAGCTACGCCGACCAGAACGCCGAGCTGTGGTCGCCGAACGGAAGGCTGCTCGCGACGACGACGCAGATCGCGTATTTCAAGGCTTGAGCTGCCTCCACGTCATTGCGAGGAGCGTAGCGACGAAGCAATCCAGACTGTCTCCGCGGAGGGATTTCTGGATTGCTTCGCTGCGCTCGCAATGACGGTGGAGATATCTCGCCACAAACAAAAAGGGCGGCCTCGCGGCCGCCCTTTTGCATTCTCAAATGATGCGACCTTACTCCGCCGCGAGCTTCACGTCCGGCGCGGCCGCGCGCACCTCGGCGTCGACCTGGGCTTCGAACTTGGCAAAGTTCTTCTGGAACATGCCGACCAGCGCGCGGGCGGTCTTGTCGAACTCGTCCTTGTCCTTCCAGGTGTTGACCGGGTTGAGGATCTCGCTCGGCACGCCCGGCAGCGCGGTCGGGACCGCGAAGCCGAAATACTTGTCGGTGCGGAATTCGACGTTGCGAAGCGAACCGTCGAGCGCCGCGGTGAGCAGCGCGCGCGTCACCTTGATCGGCATGCGCGAGCCCGTGCCATACTTGCCGCCGGTCCAGCCGGTGTTGACCAGCCAGCAGTCGACATTGTGCTGGGCGATCAGGTCGCGCAGCATGTTGCCGTAGACGGATGGATCGAGCGGCAGGAAGGGCGAGCCGAAGCAGGTCGAGAATTCCGGCTGCGGCTCGTTGCCGAGACCGCGCTCGGTGCCCGCGACCTTGGCGGTGTAGCCGGAGAGGAAGTGATACATCGCCTGCGCCGGCGACAGCTTTGCGATCGGCGGCAGCACGCCGAAGGCGTCGGCGGCGAGCATCACCACGTTCTTCGGCTGCGGCGCGCGGCCGGTGCGCGAAGCGTTCGGGATGAAGTCGAGCGGATAGGCCGACCGGGTGTTCTCGGTCTTGGAGCCGTCGTCGAAGTCCACAACGCGGGTGTCCTCGTCGAGCACGCAGTTCTCGAGCACCGCGCCGAAGCGCGTGCTTGCGGCATAAATCTGCGGTTCGGCTTCCTGCGAAAGCTTGATGCACTTGGCGTAGCAGCCGCCTTCGAAATTGAAGACGCCGTTCGGGCCCCAGCCGTGCTCGTCGTCGCCGATCAGGGTGCGGTTCGGGTCGGCCGACAGCGTGGTCTTGCCGGTGCCGGAGAGGCCGAAGAAGATCGCGGCATCGTCCTTGGCGCCGACATTGGCCGAGCAGTGCATCGGCATCACGCCGCGCTCGGGCAGATAGTAGTTCAGCGTGGTGAAGACCGACTTCTTCATCTCGCCGGCATAGTAGGAGCCGCCGATCAGCACGATCTTGCGGGCGAAGTCGATCGCGACGACGTTCTCCGACTTGCAGCCGTGGCGCTTCGGATCGGCGCGGAAGCTCGGCATGTCGATGATGGTGAGCTCGGGCGTGAAGGTCGACAGCTCGATCGCCTCGGGGCGGATCAGCAGCGTGCGGATAAACAGCGAATGCCAGGCGAGCTCGGTGAACACGCGGGTCTTGATCCGGTAGGCCGGATCGGCGCCGCCGTAGAGGTCCTGCGCGAACAGGCTCTTGCCTTCGGCGTGCTTGAGGAAGTCCTGATAGAGCGTCTCGAACTGCTCCGCGGTGATCGACTGGTTGCCGGCCCACCACATCTTCTTGTCGGTGGTGGCATCGCGCACCGTGAACTTGTCCTTGGGGCTGCGGCCCGTGAACTCGCCGGTGTCGGCGCACAGCGCACCGTCGGCAGACAGCACCGCCTCGCCCGCGGAGAGCGAGTATTGATAGAGTTGCGGCGCGCCGAGGTTCCAGTGAACCTGTTTGAGATTCTTTAAGCCGAATTTGTCGGCGCCGAAGGCACCGTTGCGCACGCCCGTCTCTTGCACGAAAAAATCCTCCTAGAACCCGCGACACATAGCGCGACCAAGCTTTGGCGCCATCGCAGTCACCGTGAATAATAGGCCATCCAGCCTAGGTTGGGCGACCTAATACTGATGAACGCTGGCGTTGCCAAGCCGATCCCGCAGGATTTGGTTTATTCAAGGACCGCGCCAAACGTCGCGCATGTCTGCTCTGAGCAGGTGCATCAAAAAATCACGAATGATCGCGCAACCAAATGCGCGTTTCGACGTTATCGGGGGTTATTGCGACGCACAATTCCCTGGCGTCTATCGTACGTCTCCCTCGCCGATCAGCGCGAACGGTCCCCACATCGCAGGATAGGCGTTGCGCGGCGACGAGGCGTCGTCGAGATACGTCAACATGGCGCGGCGCAATGCTTGGGCACGACCGATTCTTGGTTCGTTTTTGAGCAGAGCGAATGTCGACGTGGTCAAGCGGGTGGCAGCTTCCGAATCCACTGCCCAATGCGAGACCAGGAGCGCGCGGGCACCGGCATAGAAGAACGAGCGCGCCAATCCCGACAGGGCCTCTGCGCCGGGCTTGTCGCCGGCGATGGTGTTGCAGGCCGACAGCACCACCCAATCCGCATTGAGCTTGAGCTGGGCGACTTCGCTCGCCGTCAGCAAACCGTCGTCCAGCTCCGTAGGCTGATCTGGAATGGAGAGCGCAAGCGAAGGCTCGCCCAGTCCCTTGACGTCGCCCGCAACGAGGCCGTGGGTGGCAAAGTAAATGATGCTGTATTGAGCAAGCGCTGCACGCTTGAGCGTCGTTTCGCTGGCGTCGCGGCCAAGATGGATATCGACATCGCCTGCGCCGACATCCCTGGCCACCGCGTTCAGTTCGTCGGCAGTGTCAGGCAGTTGCGGCAGCGCTTGCGCAAGCCGCGCACGATCGACGCCGGCGCCGCGCCAGAAGTCGGTATAGGCAATCGTCGCGATGCTGCGCGCGGCGACCTTGCCGCTTGCGGCGCGACGATCGGCCGGCCCTTCGGCTGCAGGGTTGAACACAGGATCGCCAAAGCCGGTCATTGGCTTGACGCCTTGATCCTTGCGCGCAAAGGCCCGCAGCGATTTCAGGCTGATCACCGACGGCAGCACCGAGACGGCCTGACGCCGCAACAGCCAGGCGGCGTTGCGATAGCCTTCGAGCTTGTCCGGGATCGCAGCTTGCGGCTTCTCCGTGACGAGCAGATGAAACGGCAGTGCGGTCAGTGCGGCCGAGGGCACCACCAGCAGGCTGCGCTTGTCTTTCGTCAGCGCTTCGACCGGGCCGAGCAGCGCGACATAGAGCTCATTGGCGAGCGCGAGGTCGAACAGGCCGGATTTGCCGGACGCATCACGCGCCTTGCCGACGTCGAGCCCTTTGCGGAACGCCGACACCTTCTGCGCCAGCGCGTCCGCGCCAAGCGGAATCTCCTTCCAGTCGACGCCCTCGCGCGTGATCGCGATGACATAGCCCTGCTTGTCCACGACGGAATAGATCGTCATCGCCTCGTCGGCCGACAGCAACGGCTGGATGTCCTTCACACCGAGCGGCAGCGGATTGGACAGCAAGGCATAGTCGGGAAACTCGACGGCGAGTGTCTTCTGCAAGTCGGCGCGCTCGCTCGCGATCGCCGCGATCCGCGCGCGGCTGCGCTGCTCGGCCGCGACGTCGCGTTGCGCCGATTGCTTCGATACCGCCGTGATGATCGCCTTGTCGAGCGCCTCGGCCTCGGCCGCGAGATCCTGCTCCTTGCGCACGAGTTCGGCGAGCCGGTCGCTGCCGGCTGCAAGCCGCACCGCGAGCTTGTTCACGGCGGAGGCGGCGGACGATTGCGTGCCGCGCTGGATCGCGGCCAGCGCTTCGTCGAGGGCCTTGTCGTCGGAGAGGAGATGCTGCTGCCGCGCGGAAAACAGGATCGGCAGCACCACACGCAGCTGCGCGCGGCCGCTGCGAAGCGTCCTTTCCGCCAGCGGCAAGGCATCGGCAGTGCGCCCGGAGACATAAAGGAAATAAGCGAGATTGCTGGTCGAGGTCACGACGTCAGGATGATCCAGCCCAAGCGCGCGCTCGCGGATCGCAAGGGCGCGCCGGTAGAGCGGCTCGGCATCGGCATAACGCTGCTGGTGGTCGTAGAGCCCGGCGAGATTGTTCAGCGAACGCGCGACGTCGGGATGATCCGGACCCAGCACCTTTTCGCGGATCGCGAGCGAGCGCTTGATCGGCGCCTCGGCATCCGCATCGCGGTTGAGGTCGCGATCGACCTGACCGATGTTGTTCAGAACCGTGGCGACCGCGGGATGCTCGGGCCCGGCGGCCTTCTGATAGATCGCGAGCGCTCGCTGGAACAGCGGCTCGGCGTCCGCAAAATGCTCCTGCTTCACGTAGAGCGTGGCGAGATTGTTGAGGGCCTGGCCGACATCGGGATGCTCGCGCGACAGCGCCTTTTCGCGAATGGCCAGCGCACGCTTGAACAGCGGCTCGGCTTCAGTGAAGCGGCCCTGCCGCTGATACAGCGCGGCGAGATTGTTCAGCTCGGGCGCGATCAAGGCGGTGTCGAGGCCGAGCGACTTTTCCATCAGCGCGATCGCGCGCTTGAAGATCGGCTCGGCGAGGTCGTCGCGGCCCTGGCCGGCATAGACCTGGCCGAGATTGTTGAGCGCGGCGGAGAGTTCGCGGCCGTCGTTACCCTTCTCCAGGCTCGCCACCATGGCCTGCGCCAGGGGCAGCGCCTCCGCATATTTGCCGGCCTGGTTGAGCGCGTTGATCCGCGCGCCCTGTGCGGCGAGATCGGCCTTCTGGGCAAGACCGGGGGTGGCAAGCGACGTGGTGATCGCGAGCGCCAGACCCGCGGCCAACGCCAAACGACGATGCGTCATGAACCCTCTCGCTGCCAATCCCGAACCGCTCACGGTGTTGGGTCGCAGCGATCGGCAGCGGCGTTCAATTCTGGCGCGGCTCCTCCGCCTTCGCGCGCGCCTCGCCGGCAAGGCGGACCAGCATCTTGCGCAGCGCCGTGCCGCTGGTCACCCGCTCCGGGAAGTCCAGCCGCAGCGCGGTCTGGCCGTCCTGCATGTCGAGGCCCTCCGGGTCACAGCCGGTGCAGCGCCAGTCGCCGGCGGCGGCGCCGAGCAGCCTGGTCGCGTAGAGGCCCATGGCGTCGCGGTGGTCGGCATTCATGTGCTCCACGGCCCCCTCTTCCGCCGCCAGCAGGTCCTCGGCGCCGCTGAGATCGGTCAGAAACTGCTCCGGCTTGAGGTCGACGATCCGTCCGAAGCCGGCCACCAGATGGGTTCCCGTGGGCCGGATCCTGAAGAACGAGAAGTCCTTAAACGAAACAAAGGCTTCCGCCGACGGGTGCGCATTCAGATACCGCCGTTCGAGAAGATCCTTCTCGGCGCCGGCCTGCTCCGCCAGGCCGGACAACATGATCCGGGCGCCCTCTAGCGGATCGCCGGCGGCGCGCTCATCCAGCATCAAGGAGACCCGGCTATCTGCCAGGATGTTCCTGGTGTGCACGGCCAATCCGGAGATCAGCAGGATCGGCGAGCCATCCGGGTGGCTCGCCAGATTGACCAGGGAGCAATAGGGATCGCCGCTGCCCACCATCAACGTTGCGAGAGCGCCCTGCCGCGACCGCCTGAGCAGCGACTTGGCGAGCTTTCCGGGGTCGAAATCGGGGGTCGGTTGCATGGGCTTTCTCGGCTCAGGTGGTTGCAAGGGGGGTCTTTTTTCGGCTAAACGGGGGTCTGGTTATGGGTCGGGATGCGGCGAATCTGCCGTGTTTCGTGGAACTTGGTCACACTTCAGCCCAGCTTGCATTGCTCGGTGACAAAGTTCGAACGCCAAGTTCGGGACCCATGTATGCGGCGCATCACTGGATTGCTCGCCGTTTCAAGCCACGACCCAAACGGAAAGCAGAAAGCAGAGGCTCATGCCCACAATCGCTTTGGTCGACGACGACCGCAACATTCTCACATCCGTCTCGATCGCGCTGGAAGCCGAAGGCTACCGCATCATGACCTACACCGACGGCGCTTCCGCGCTTGACGGTTTCCGCACCACCCAACCCGACCTCGCCATCCTCGACATCAAGATGCCGCGCATGGACGGCATGGAGACGCTGCGCCGCCTGCGGCAGAAGTCCGACCTGCCGGTGATCTTCCTGACCTCCAAGGACGAAGAGATCGACGAGCTGTTCGGCCTCAAGATGGGCGCCGACGATTTCATCCGCAAACCGTTCTCGCAGCGGCTGCTGGTCGAGCGCGTCAAGGCAGTGCTGCGCCGCTCGGCGCCGAAGGACCCGACCGTAGCGCCGAAGGAGAACGACGCCAAGGCGCTCGACCGCGGTCTTTTGCGCATGGATCCGGAACGCCATACCTGCACCTGGAAGAACGAGCCGGTGACGTTGACCGTCACCGAATTCCTGATCCTGCAGGCGCTCGCGACCCGGCCCGGCGTGGTGAAGAGCCGCAACGCGCTGATGGACGCCGCCTACGACGACCAGGTCTATGTCGACGACCGCACCATCGACAGCCACATCAAGCGGCTGCGCAAGAAGTTCAAGGTGGTCGACAACGAGTTCGAGATGATCGAGACGCTGTACGGCGTCGGCTATCGTTTCAAGGAAGCCTGAGGCGGCAGGGCACCTTCGCGAATGTCCAGAGCATTGCCGGTTCTGGTTCCATCGGAACCGGGATGACTCTAGAATGCGGGGACCGTCGCACGAGCTGTCCTAACGCGGGCGTAAGCATTGCTGGACCGAACGCAGCCTGACCCGAACCAGAGCGCCGAGGATATCGCATCCGACGGCGTTCCGGTGCACGTCGCCGAGGACAAGCCGGCGGCGCAGGGCTGGCGGCCGCTGAACTGGCTCAAGCGCGCCGGGCAATTCTTCTTCGCGCTGTCCTTCTCGAGCCTGACCCGCCGCATCGTCTCGCTCAACCTCGCCGGCCTCGTCGCGCTGGTGGCGAGCATCCTCTATCTGTCGCAATTCCGCGCCGGCCTGATCGACGCGCGCGCGCAGAGCCTGCTGGTGCAGGCTGAGATCATCGCCGGTGCGATCGCGGCCTCCGCGACGGTGCAGACCAACGCCATCACGATCGACCCCGACCGGCTGCTCGACCTCAAGCCGGGCGAGACCTATGGCGGCTCGGACGACTATTCGCCGCTGGATTTTCCGATCAATCCGGAGCGCGTCGCGCCGGTGCTGCGCACGCTGATCTCGCCGACCAAGACGCGCGCCCGCATCTACGATCCCAACGGCAGCCTGCTGCTCGACAGCCGCAACCTCGAGAACGTGCTGCGCTTCCCCCTGCCGCCGCTGTCCGCCGAGAAGCCCGGCGTGGTCGAGCGCGGCATGGTCGCGGTGCGCACCTGGCTGAACCGCGGCGACCTGCCGCTCTATCGCGAGCTCGGGCCCGAGAACGGCAATGGCTATGCTGAAGTGGGCGACGCGCTCCAGGGCCAGAAGCGCTCGATGGTTCGGGTCAATGCGCGCGGCGAGGTGATCGTCTCGGTCGCGGTCCCCGTGCTGCGCTCGCGCGCCATCCACGGCGCGCTGATGCTGTCCACCCAGGGCGACGACATCGACCAGATGGTCACCGCCGAGCGCCTCGCCATCCTGAAAGTCGGCGGCGTCGCCGCCGCGGTCATGATCATGCTGTCGCTGCTGCTGGCCAGCACGATCGCAGGTCCCGTACGCCGGCTCGCGGACAGCGCCGAGCGCGTCCGCCGCCGCATCAAGACCCGCGTCGAGATTCCCGACTTCACCCGCCGTCGCGACGAGATCGGGCATCTGTCCGGCGCGCTGCGCGACATGACCAACGCGCTCTACAGCCGCATCGAGGCGATCGAGATGTTCGCCGCCGACGTCGCGCACGAATTGAAGAACCCGCTGACCTCGCTGCGCTCCGCGGTCGAGACGCTGCCGCTGGCGCGCAACGAGAACAGCCGCGCCCGCCTGCTCGAGGTGATCGAGCACGACGTCAAGCGGCTCGACCGCCTGATCTCTGATATCTCCGACGCCAGCCGGCTCGATGCCGAATTGCAGCGGCAGGACGCGATTCCGGTCGATCTGCGCCGCCTGCTCGGCACGCTGGTCTCGGTCGCCAACGAAACCAAGCTCGGCCACGACGTCGCGGTCGAGGCGCGCTTCGAGGGGCGCGGGCCGACCGACACGTTCGCCGTGACCGGCCACGATTCACGGCTCGGGCAGGTGGTCTCGAACCTGCTCTCCAACGCGCAATCCTTCTCGGAGGCCGGCAGCAAGGTGCGCCTCACCTGCCGCCGCGTGCGCGGTGAAATCGAGATCGTGGTCGACGACGACGGCCCCGGCATCCGCGATGACGCGCTGGAGCGCATCTTCGAGCGCTTCTACACCGACCGTCCGCATCAGGGCTTTGGCCAGAACTCCGGCCTCGGGCTCTCGATCTCCAAGCAGATCGTCGACGCGCATGGCGGGCGCATCTGGGCGGAGAACCGCCCCGGCCCCGCGGACGAGGACGGCGCGCCGACGGTTGCCGGCGCGCGCTTCGTGGTGAGGCTGCCCGCGCTATGAGCGACGGCGGGCCCAGCGTGCACGCCTCCGCGGTCAAGGTCGGGAATCTGGCAGTGCTGATCCGCGGACCGTCGGGCTCCGGCAAGTCGCGCCTTGCCTTCGATTTGATCATGGCGGGGCGCGCCGGCGTGGTCGAAAGGGCCGTTCTGGTCGGTGATGACCGTGTCCATCTGGCGACAGTCGGCGACGAAATTGAAGTCCGCCCCGCGCCGCCGCTCGCCGGCCTGATCGAGATCCGGGGCCTCGGAATCCGCCGCTGCGACTTCGTGGAGCATGCGACCGTCGGCCTCGTGGTCGATCTGGCCGCCGCGGACACGGAACGCCTGCCGCCGGCCGAATCCCTGAAAACAAGCATTTTAGGTGTCGAAATACCGCGAATCCCTGTTAGCCGCGATTATTCGCCCCTCCCACTGGTTGTTGCGGCCTTGACCACTACCAAGAGTTCATCTTCCGTTAATCCCTCAGGCGATTGTTTGAAGGGAAATGGTAACCATATGAACCCCACTATCGCGACCGAATAGACCGGCGCAGCTCCCCTCATCCATCCGTCTAAGTTCAGGGAGATACGCAACATCCCCTCTTGCGCAGGGGCTCTGGATGGTCAAAGTGGCGCGTTCGTGCGGTGCACCAAAAGCGCCCGCGAGGAGTTTTCCGATGATTGGTCTAGTACTTGTGACCCACGGGCGCCTTGCCGACGAATTCAAGGCAGCGCTTGAACATGTCATGGGCCCACAAAAGCAAATCGAAGCGATTACGATCGGCGCTGAAGATGATTCCGATCTGTGCCGAAGCGACATCATCGAGGCGGTTAACCGCGTCGATTCCGGCGACGGCGTTGCGATCCTCACCGACATGTTCGGCGGCACGCCATCCAACCTGGCAATATCCTGTATGAGCCGGCCGAAGGTCGAGGTGCTCGCGGGCATCAACCTTCCGATGCTGGTGAAGCTCGCCAAGGTGCGTGAGGAACGCGCGCTGCCCGACGCGATCGCGATGGCCCAGGAAGCGGGTCGCAAATACGTCACCATCGCCAGCCGCGTGCTCGCCGGCAAATGAGCGACGACGCGCCGCAAGCCGGGTCGGGCGTGCCCGCGGGCGCGATCTCCAAGGAGCTCCTCATCATCAACAAGCGCGGCCTGCACGCACGCGCCTCGGCGAAATTCGTCCAGGCGGTCGAGCGCTTCAACGCGCAGGTGTGGGTGACGCGCGGCTGCGAGACCGTCGGCGGCACCTCGATCATGGGCCTGATGATGCTCGCTGCGGGACCCGGCACGACGATCACGGTCGCTGCGGCCGGTGCAGATGCCGATGCCGCGCTCGCGGCGATCACGGAGCTCGTTGAAAGCAAGTTCAACGAGGAGGGGATTTAGCGCCCTCCCGCCATGCGCCGTGCTGCACTCCCTCGCCCCGTTCTTACGGGGAGAGGGTTGGGGTGAGGGGCCTCTCTCCACACACGAGATCGTTGTGAGACCTGTACCCCCTCACCCGGATCGCAAGAGCGATCCGACCTCTCCCCGCAAGCGGGGAGAGGTGAACAGAGGTCACTTCGCCGGCGGCGCGATGTAGATGTTCCAGCTCATCGACGGGCCGGCCTTGCCATGGGTGAAGCGGCGCGTCGTCATCACGATGCGCTCGGCGTTCGGCGCAGTCTCCGACACCCATTTCTCGAACGCCGGCAGGCGGCCGTCGGTCGGATCGAACACGCCGATGAAGCCGTAGGTCTTGACGTCATCGCGCGAGGTCAGGCCGGAATCCCAGGCCTCTAACGGCAGCAATGCGGACGGATGATCCGGGCTGTAGAACACCAGCGGCTGGATCTGTTCCATCGTGCCGGCAACGACGGCCCAGCGCGAGCCGAAGCGGGTGTGCCAGGCCTGGGTCAATTCGCGCGCGAGCTCCGAGCGCGCGCCATAGATCGCTGCGTTGCCGGCATTGGCCGCCATCTCGCGCGCGGCGATCCAGGGCGAGGCGGCAAGCGTCGCAACGCTGAGCACGAGCCAGATCGCGACGATGTTGAACAGGGTCGCGCTCTGCACCCGCAGCGCGGGGATCGCGACCAGCGCCAAGGGCACCAGGAAGAACAGCGAGATGCCCCAATCGGTCTTCATGTAGATGCTGAAAACCAGTGCGCCGAGCGGCGGGCCGACCGCGACGATGATCTGGATGATCCAGACATTCAGCGCCTGCGAGACATTGACACCCGGATTGGCGCCGCGCGCCCAGGCGCGGGTGACGATGCGCGAGGGCGTACGCAGCAGCAGCTTGCGCCACGGCGGCACCCACGCCATGGCGAGCGCGGCCAGCACCACCGGCAGCGCCAGCAGCGCGACATTATGCAGGGCATAGCCGGCCACGAGCTGATGCACGAGACGGCTGTCCTCGAGGCTGTAGGTGTCGCCGGCATAGGTCAGCGGCACGAAATGCACCTCCGCCAACCAGACGATGTGCGGGATCATCGCCACCACCATCGTCGCGATCGCCACCCACGGCGCCGGCGACAGCAGGAATTTCAAGCGGTCGGGATGGATCAGCGCGGCAAGGCCGATGGCGCCGATCATGGTCAGCACCCAGTACTTGGTCATCAGCGCCAGCGCGCCGGCGAGCCCGAACCAGATCCCGGACTGCCAGCTCCGCTTCTCGAAGGCGTTGAGATAGGCGAGCACGAGCAGCGGCAGCATGACGAGCTGGAGCAGGTCCGGGTTGTACTTGAAGCCCTTGAAATTGAAGATCGGGTAGAGCGCGACCATCACCACGACCAGGAACGCACGCCGTGCATCCACGACGCGCAAGCTCAGCAACCAGCAGATCACCATGCCGATGCCGACGGTCGCCATTGCCAGCGCATAGGTCGCCCAGTCCGCCGCCGGGAACACCTTGAACCAGAGGCCGGCGACCCAGCCCGACAACGGCGGGTGCTTGCCGTAGCCCCACAGGAATTTCTGGCTCCAGCCCCAGGCTTCCGCGACGTCCATGTGAACGTCCTGCGCTGCCTTGAGATTGATCAGGATGAAGGTCCAGAGCACCGCATGCAGGATCGCGAGCTGGATCACCAGCCACAGGCGGGCCTCCGGCCGGACCGCGCTGGCAACCAGCCAGGCCCGGAAGCGGTTGAAACTCACCCGGGTCTTCGCGCGGGCTCGGCCAGATGGGATTGAGGTCGTCGACATCAGCCGTTGCGTAGCGCGTTTTGGCCCGTCGTGGAATCAGCTTGGCGTGAAGAAAGGCCCTGAAAATACAGCAATATGGTTGCCGCACGGGGATGTGAGTGGTATCCCGCGCCCATGACGACCGTCCCCATTTCCAACATCCGCAATTTCTCCATCGTCGCCCATATCGACCATGGCAAATCGACGCTGGCCGACCGCCTGATCCAGATGACCGGCGGCCTCACCGACCGCGAAATGGCGGGCAAGGAGCAGGTGCTCGATTCCATGGATATCGAGCGCGAGCGCGGCATCACCATCAAGGCGCAGACGGTCCGGCTCGCCTACCGCGCCAAGGACGGCAAGGACTACATCTTCAACCTGATGGACACGCCCGGCCATGTCGACTTCGCCTACGAAGTCTCGCGGTCGCTGGCGGCCTGCGAGGGTTCCCTGCTGGTGGTCGACGCCAGCCAGGGCGTCGAAGCGCAGACGCTCGCCAACGTCTACCAGGCGCTCGACAACAATCACGAGATCGTTCCGGTCCTGAACAAGGTCGACCTGCCGGCCGCCGAGCCCGAGAAGGTCAAGCAGCAGATCGAGGACGTCATCGGCATCGACGCCTCGGACGCGGTGATGATCTCGGCCAAGACCGGCCTCGGCGTGCCCGACGTGCTGGAAGCCATCGTCACCCGCCTGCCGCCGCCGAAGGGCGACCGCGATGCGACCTTGAAGGCGCTGCTGGTCGACAGCTGGTACGACGTCTATCTCGGCGTCGTCGTTCTGATCCGCGTCGTCGACGGCGTCATGAAGAAGGGTAGCCGCGTGCGCATGATGGGCACGGGCGCTGCCTACGACGTCGAGCGCGTCGGCTTCTTCACGCCGAAGATGACGCAGGTCGACGAGCTCGGCCCCGGCGAGATCGGCTTCATCACCGCCGCGATCAAGGAAGTCGCCGACACCCGCGTCGGCGACACCATCACCGACGACAGGAAGCCGGTCACGGAAATGCTGCCGGGCTTCAAGCCGGCGATCCCGGTGGTGTTCTGCGGCCTGTTCCCGGTCGACGCCGACGATTTCGAGACGCTGCGCGCCGCGATGGGCAAGCTGCGCCTCAACGACGCCAGCTTCTCGTTCGAGATGGAAACCTCCGCGGCGCTCGGCTTCGGCTTCCGCTGCGGCTTCCTCGGCCTGCTGCACCTCGAGATCATCCAGGAGCGGCTGTCGCGCGAGTTCGACCTCAATCTGATCGCGACCGCGCCGAGCGTCATCTACAAGATGAAGCTGACCGACGGCACCGAGCTCGAGATCCACAATCCCGTCGACATGCCCGACGTGGTCAAGATCGCGGAGATCCAGGAGCCCTGGATCGAGGCGACGATCCTCACGCCCGACGAATATCTCGGCAGCGTGCTGAAGCTGTGCCAGGACCGCCGCGGCTCGCAGAAGGAGCTGACCTATGTCGGCGCCCGCGCGATGGTGAAATACGACCTGCCGCTGAACGAGGTCGTGTTCGACTTCTACGATCGCTTGAAGTCGGTCTCCAAGGGCTACGCCTCGTTCGACTATCATCTCACCGACTACAAGCCGGCCGATCTCGTCAAGATGCAGATCCTGGTCAATGCCGAGCCGGTGGACGCGCTCTCGATGCTGGTCCACCGCACCCGCGCGGAAGGGCGCGGCCGCGCCATGGTCGAGAAGATGAAGGAGCTGATCCCGCCGCACATGTTCCAGATCCCGATCCAGGCGGCGATCGGCGGCAAGGTGATCGCCCGCGAGACGGTCCGCGCGCTGCGCAAGGACGTCACCGCGAAGTGCTACGGCGGCGACATCACGCGCAAGCGCAAGCTTCTGGAGAAGCAGAAGGAAGGCAAGAAGAAGATGCGGCAGTTCGGCAAGGTCGACATCCCGCAGGAAGCCTTCATTGCCGCGCTGAAGGTGGATAGCTGAGGCTGCTGCCCGGACCAGTTTTGACGTAACGAGACTGGTCAGGCCCCGCTATCCGTGGCCGGCAAACAAAAACCGCGAAAATAACCCCATGCACAGTAGCCGGCCCCTTGTCGGCATTGCGCTTTTTCGAATTTTCGATTTTACGAAATCGATTTGACCCGTCGGGCAAAACAGGGGCATGATGGCATCATGGCAGCGGGTGCGACGCGGGCGCTCATCAGGGCGCATCATCTCGACCGCCGACCGATTGGCAACCTCTGATCTCGATATCCAGGCGCCACGTCGATGACGCTTACGTCGGCTTCTGGCCAATCAACCGACCTGCCAAGCGCTTCTCCTCGAAGACCGCTTCCGACCCGAAGGTAACACGCCGAAGGCCTGAGTGATCAACATCACAGATCCAAGACTTGCCTTTCGGCAGGCTCCGCATACGCTGCGCACGTGATGTTCGGGGCTGCGATGGGCGCATTTCGCTGGTTTTCATTGTTATTCGTCGTCTGGCTAACCTGCGGTTCGGCGCACGCCGAGCGCCGCGTCGCGCTCGTTATTGGCAATTCGGCCTACAAGAGCGTGCCGAGGCTTGCGAACCCGGTGAATGATGCCGCTCTGGTCGGTGGCATGTTCAAGAAGGCCGGATTCGACAGCGTCGACATCAAGCTCGACCTCACCGTGGTCGATATGCGCAAGGCGCTTCGCGAGTTTGCAGGCAAGGCTCGCGAGGCGGAAGTCGCCGTCATCTATTACGCCGGCCACGGGATCGAGTTGGACGGCAACAACTATCTGATCCCGACCGATGCTGCCCTGGAGACGGACAACGACGTGTTCGACGAGGCGTTTCCTCTCGACCGAGTGTTGTTTGCCATCGAACCGGCCAAACAGCTCCGCCTCGTCATTCTCGACGCCTGCCGCGACAACCCCTTTGCCAAGACAATGAAGCGCACGGTTGCCGCGCGCTCCATCGGACGTGGTCTTGCCAAGGTCGAGCCGACCAGTTCGAACACCATGATCGCCTACGCTGCGAAGGCGGGCTCGACCGCCTCCGATGGCGACTCGAAGAACAGCCCGTTCGCGGCCGCGCTCGTCGAGCGTCTGCCCACACCGGGCGTCGACCTGCGCAAGGCCTTCGGCTTCGTGCGCGACGATGTCCTCAAGAACACCGGCTACAAGCAGGAGCCCTACGTCTACGGCTCGCTCGGCGGTGACGACGTCCCCCTGGTCCAGGCCAAGCCGGCAGCCGCATCCGGGCCTCAGGCGAGCCCCGATGACGCCGTCCGTCGGGATTATGAGCTGGCTCTGCAGATCGGCACGAGAGAGGTTTGGACGGCTTTCCTCGCGAAGTATGCCGACGGGTTCTACGCCAGCCTGGCCAAGGGGCAATTGAACCGAATCGCAGCAGAAGAGACGCGCGCCGCCGCCGCCGACAAGGCGCGGCAGGCCGAAGACGAGAAAGCGCGGCTTGCGGCGGAGCGGGCCAGGAAGGCGGAGCAAGACAGGGCGGCGGCAGCCGCCAAGGCCGCCGAAGATGCGCGGATTGCGGCTGAGAAGGCCAAGCAGGTCGAAGAGGCCAAGGCCGCCGCGGCCGAGCAGCGCAGGAAAGAGGCCGAGGCCGCAGCAGCCAAAGCGCTCGCCGACAAGCAGGCAGCCGAGAAGGCCCTTGCGGACAAACAGGCCGCCGACAAAGCCGCTACCGAGAAAGCCGCCGCAGAACTGGCGGCGAAGAAGGCCGCCGAGAAGCCCGCAGGCGCGGATGGTGAACAGAAGGTCGCGGCGCTCGCGCCGCCGTCGGCGCAGCCTGCCATGTCACCCCAGGAGGTCGCGAAATCGGTGCAGTCGGAATTGCGCCGGGTCGGGTGCCTGACTGCGTCGGCTGACGGTGACTGGAATACGACGTCACAGCGCTCGCTGACGCTGTTCAACAAGTATGCCGGAACGAAACTCGACGCCAGGCTCGCCAGCTTCGACGCGCTGGACGCCATCAAGGCGAAGCCGGGCCGGGTCTGCCCGCTGGTGTGCGACCATGGCTTCAGGGCCGACGGCGATGCCTGCGTCAAGATCACATGCCGCGCCGGCTCCCGCGTCAACGACGACAACGAATGCGAGAAGATCCCGGAGAGGAAACCCACGGCCGCGCGCGAGAATGCAAAGGGACGAGACGAGCAGCGCAAGCAGGTTGAATCGGCACCGACCAAGCCGCAGAGCACCGGCCAGATGGTTTGCAATGCGGCGGGATGCCGCCCAGTACGTCCGGGATGCAAGCTCGGCTATGCAAGGTCCGGGCAGGGCGTGACGGTCGCTGAAGGGACCCGGGAAGTCTGCAATTGAGGCGACGGGGGATAGATTTGCGGCGATGAAAGAGATTTCCCCTGGATAGTGAGCGCTTCGTTCCAACTCTCGATGATCGGGTGTACGGAAAGCCAGTGTCCGCCTTTCCTAAAGCGGTGACACAGCGCCTCGTCGGCTCTTGGCCATCGCGCCGGCGAGCGCAACGCAGCGGCTTGTCCGGAGCCCGGCGCAAGCCGGAGGTCGCCGGCTGAGGGGTAAACCGACGCGGTTGCCCCCAAGCCGGCTATTCCCCGACTGTTCAGTTCCTGTCAGGTGCTCCGCCCGGAAAGCCGACGACGCCCGTCAGGGACCTCCATCTCGTGCCCCCGCGCGGCTTCACGACGTCTTCTGCTTCGCTTCGACGTATCGCGCGAAGTTGTCGAGGATCGCCTGCCAGCCGCCCTGCTGCTGCTCGACCGAGTGGGTCGGCTCGCTATCGAAGACAACGCGGACGACAATGCCATTCGAGCCCGGCACGAACTCAACCTCGGCCTTGCGATCGCCGAACGCATATTCGATCAGCTTGTGTTCGACGATCTTGGTGTAGGTGCCGGCGAAGTCAAAGCCCATGCTGCCGTCCTTGGCCTCCATGCGAGACGAGAAGATGCCGCCTTCTCGCAGGTCGACCGTCGCCTTGGTTGTATGCCAGTCGTCGGACGCCGCGTTCCACTTCACGATGTCGGCAGGCGTCGTATAGGCACGCCAGACCTGATCGATGGGGGCTGCCACGGTGGTTTCGACGGTGATCCTCATGAACATTGCTCCTGGTTCGATTTTGACGGTCGAGGTGACGGCATCACTGACGTGTGCGAGGTCCATCCAAGGACGATCGAGACTGGTCCGTGCCGACATGGTCGTGTCGTGAATGTCCAGAAAAAGCAAACCCGTCACACTGAAGGGCGAGCAAATGCGCGGTCATGAGGTCCAAGGCGCTGTCAGATCATTGCCCGAGCTGTTGAAGCACGGCGGACCACAACGCAAGCGGCTCCCTGAGGGCTCCCGGTTCGGACGGCTTCTGGCGAACGGCGGTGTGCACCATGACGAGCTTCGAGGCCGGATCGACCAGGATGACCTGACCGCGGATGCCGAGCAGGGCAAATCTGCGCTGCTCGCCGGGCAGGAGCCACACCTGATAGCCGTAGCCGAAATAGGGTGTGGCCACGCGCGGAGCGAGATGACCGTCGTCTGGCCTGACGGTCGTGGCATCCAGCAGCCATTGCCGGGGGATCAACTGACGGCCTTCCCAGGCGCCGTCATGCGCGAGCAGCCGGGCGAGGCGCGCATAGTCGCGCAAGGTTGCGTTGAAGCAGCAAAAGGCGATCTCCTGCCCGCTGCCGTCGATCGCCCATGAGGCATCCGCTTCGGTGCCGATGGCATCCCAGATCCGGTCGTGGAGATAGTCGGCAACCGGCGTGCCCGTTGCGGAGCGCAGGACCAGGCCCAAGATCTCGGTTTCCACACTGGCATAGTGCCATCGGGTCCCCGGCGGTGCGGTTCTTGTATTGAATTGTGCGACGACGGCGGCGGGATCTTTCGGCTCTTCAACGAACAGGGCTCGCCCAAGCCGGGCTATGTCATCTTGCCCGTCATAGACCTCGGAAAATTCGACGCCCGACGACATGTTCAGCAGGGCCCGGATGGAGGTGCTTCCATATTCCGTTCCCGCAAGGCCGGAGACGTAGGTCGAGACGGGATCGTCGATCGACTTGATCCGTCCCTCCGAGACCGCGATCCCGACCAGCATGCCCACCAGCGTCTTGGCCATGGACTGCGAGAGAAAGCGGTCGTGGTCGGTCCGCGCATATTGATAGTGCTCGTACAGGATTGTGTCGTCCCTGGCGATCAGGAGTCCCGTCACCGGGTTGCGCTTGAGGTAATCCGCGATGCTCAGCCGTTCCGTACCGAAACTGTAGGTGATCGCTGGCTCCGGCGCGCGCTTGAACTGCCAGGGCGCCGTCGCCCGACCGATCGGGCGCGAGGGATAGATCTCGCCGAAATGGCTGTAGACGCCGACGAGCTTGTCGATCTGGGTGGTGGTCCCCCGCGTGCCGACCGGATAGCCGGACGCCGCGCCGTAGAGCTCGGCATCGGGGCCGCTCTCCGAAAAGACCGGTCCCGCCTCGCCGGGAAAGCTTCGGACGTCCTGTGCGCAGGCCAGGGGCGCCCAGAGCGCGGAGGCGAGAATGACAGGCAAGAAAAGCCCCCGGCACCCGCGGGGCTTGCTGAGTGCTCCCCAATTCATCGTACTTGTCTCCTCACACATTTTTGTTTGTGTGCGTTTATGAGAACAACCTCGCAGACCGGTGACGGAGGCATGCTATCATTACGGGTAGACGGTGTCAGCATGTGGCCCATCGCCGACGTCGGCCGAATTCCGCGCTGCAGATGACAGACCTCTCGCGCCACCGAGACATCCATCATCCGATCGCGAAATCAGCCGCTGTCTCGGCGTGGATCGCCGTCGTGTCGAACGTCTCGACCGTCGTGTCGCCCTGCCCGACCAGCATCGTGATCTCGGTGCAGCCGAGGATGATGCACTCGGCACCACGGGCGACCAGCGCCGCCATCACCTCCCGATAGCGGCAACGCGAGGGGGCGGCGACGTTTCCAAGGCACAGCTCGTCGTAGATGATGCGGTTGACGTCGGCCCGCGCCTCGGCGGGAGGAACGAGGACGTCGAGATCATGCGCGCGCAGCCGGTCGATGTAGAAGTCTTCCTCCATCGTGAACTTCGTGCCGAGCAACCCGACGCGCCGGTATCCTTTGGACCGGATGCGCTGTGCCGTTGAGTCGCCGATATGGATGAAGGGAATGGTCAGCTTCGCCACGATCTCGGGCGCCAGCTTGTGCATCGTGTTGGTGCACAATACGATCGCCCGCGCGCCGGCGCTTTCCAGGCGCAGCGCGACCTCGGCGAGGCTGCTTGCGGCCTCCTGCCAGCGGCCGGCGTACTGCATCTCCTTGATCTCCTGAAAATCGAAGGAATACATCAGCAACGGGGCCGAGTGCAGCTTGCCCATGCGGTCGCGGACACGCTCGTTGATCAGCTTGTAATAGAGCGCGGTGCTCTCCCAGCTCATGCCTCCGATCAGGCCAATGGTTCGCATCCCGGCGTCTCCCAAAACTCGCTCGATGGATCGTAGACGAAGACGCGGAAGCTCGCCATGACCCGATTGAACCAGCCGCAAGTCCGGCTACACCAAACAAGGTCGTGCCGCTGCAATAGCCGCCGTTTCTCGCAGATGGATGCGCGATACGGATGAAGCGGGGTGCCTGCATGCGGTTTTTCCTGTGTGAGATCGTCGCCCGAATCGTCGCGATCTATCTGTGCGTCGATTGCAGCCGCATGCTGCGCGACGGCTATACCGAGAGGCAAATCAGGGCTTCCAGTCCCGATCTCGTGGTCTGTCTGCTGGACTGGTCGAGGCAGGTTTTCCAGAGGGACACCGCGCCGGTCCAGTACTGGATCGAAATGGGCCATCAGGCCATCTGCCTTTTGGCGTGCCTCGTCGTCGCGACCTTCGGGTGGTGGCTGCCGAACGGCTGAGCAGCCGGCGATGGCGTTCCGGGACCGCAACCGACCTCGCCCTGGGGCGAGCGAGCGCGGGCAATCTTGATCCTCCCTGCCAAATAGACCACCATCGCTTGTCTTACCGCTCACGGCAGAATGGCGAGGAAACGCAGATGAACGCAACTCGCGGGTTTGGCCTGGTTGAGCGGGCGCGGGCCATCGCACCACTGATCGCGGGCGAGGCCGACGAGATCGAGCGGACGCGGAGGCTGACGCCGGCCGTCGTTTCAGCGCTGGTCGAGAACGGGCTCTATCGCGCGCTGCTGCCGCAGAGCCTTGGTGGCACGGAAGCTCCGATCGAAGCCTTCATGCAGATGCTGGAGGAGATCGCGAAGGCGGACGCCTCCACGGCCTGGTGTCTCGGCCAGTGCTGCGTCTGCGCGATGATCGCGGCCTCGCTCGACCGCGACACCGCGCACGAGATCTTCAACACACAGCCGGGCATCCTCGCCTGGGGTGCGATCGCGCATGAGGCGCGCGCGGTCGAGGGCGGCTATCGCGTCACCGCGCGCTGGGATTTTGCCTCGGGCTCGCGGCAGGCGAACTGGCTGGGGGCGCATGTCCGCATCGTCGGCGCCGACGCTGTGCCGCGAAAAAATGCCGACGGCTCGCCAGAGGTGCGCACCATCCTGTTTCCGGCAGAGAGCGCCGTGCTGCACGACGTGTGGCAGGCGATCGGGCTCGCCGGCACCGGCACGGATTCCTATGAGGTGAGCGACCTCTTCATCCCCGAGCGCTTCACCGCGTTCCGCGACGTGCCGTCCGCGCTGCGCGAGAAGGGGCCGCTCTACAGGATCGGCACCGGCTCGACCTTCAGCCTCGGCTTTGCCGCGGTCTCGCTCGGCGTCGCGCGCGCCACGCTGGATGCCGCAATCGCACTGGCGCGCGGCAAGCACCAGTCGCTGGCGGCCAGCGCCATGCGCGACAACCACGCGGTCCACGGCCTGATCGGCCGCACCGAGGGCGACCTTCGCGCCGCGCGCGCCTATCTCTACGCCACCGCAAATGCGATGTGGCGCGACCTGTCAGCGACCGGCGAATTCAGCGCGGCGCATCGCAGCGCGGTTCGCCTCGCCGCGACCTGGACCATCCACCAGTCGGCCAAGGTGGTGGACGCCGCCTACCACATGGCCGGCGCCACGGCCGTGTTCCGCAGCAATCCGTTCGAACGGCGGTTCCGCGACATGCACGCCATCGCGCAGCAGATCCAGGCGCGCGACACGCATTATGAGGATGTGGGGAAGGCGATTTTAGCGGGCAATTGAGGCGGAGTGATAGCCGCACGGCCGGTGCGCTCCCTCCCCCGCTTGCGGGGTCGCGACGAGCTTCGCTCGCGCTGAGAGGGTTGGGGAGAGGGTGGCTCCAGAATCGAGAACCCCCAAGAGGAGAGAACCCTCACCCGCGCCTTCGGCGCGACCTCTCCCGCAAGCGGGAGAGGTTAACCGAGAGAGTGGCGCGTCCCTTACATTGGGAATTCACGGTGAGCTGCGAAGAATGGCCGGAGGAGCATGACGATCACGCCACCATCGCGGCGTCTTCCTCGTCGGCGGCATCGATGCCGCGCTGCGCGGCGAGCAGGCTGATGATCTCGATATTGGGGCGGGCCTTGCTAAACAGAAAACCCTGGCCTTCGTCGCAGCCTTCGGCCCGGAGGCAGCTCAGCTCGGCCTCGGTCTCGACGCCTTCGGCGGTGATGGTGACGCCAAGACCTTTGCCGAGGCTGACGATGGAGCGGATGATCGCCTGGGCCTCGCGGTTGGCGCCGAGATCGCGCACGAAGGACTGGTCGATCTTGATCTTGTCGAAGGGGAAGCTGCGCAGATAGCTGAGGCTGGAATAGCCGGTGCCGAAATCGTCCATCGAGATGCGTACCCCGAGCGCGCGCAGCGCATGCAGCGTCGCCAGCACCTGGGCGCTCTTCTCCAGCAGCAGCGTCTCGGTGATCTCGAGCTCGAGCCGCCGCGGCGGCAGGCCGGAATATTTCAGCGCGTCCGTCACCATCGAGAGTAGGTTGCCGCTGCGGAACTGGAGCGGCGACAGATTGACGGCGACGCGGACGTCGTCGGGCCAGGTCGCGGCGTCGAGGCAAGCGCGGCGCAGCATCAAGCCGCCGAGCGGATTGATCAGGCCGGTTTCCTCGGCGACAGGGATGAACTCCGCCGGCGAGACCATGCCGCGCTCGGCATGCGGCCAGCGCACCAGCGCCTCGAAGCCGGTGATGCGGCCGCTCGAGAGGTCGATCAGCGGCTGGTAGTACGGCCGCAACACGTCGTTCTGGATCGCGTCGCGCAGCTCGACCTCGATCTTGCGCCGGCTCTGCGCTTTCGCATGCAGCGCCGCCTCGAAGAAGGCGAAGGTGCCGCGCGCGTCCAGCTTGGCGCGCGACAGCGCCATGTCGGCGCTCTTGAGCAGCTTTTCGGAATCGTCGCCGTCGGCCGGCGCTATCGCGATGCCGATGGAGGCGCCGATCACCACGGAATGGCCGTCGAGCAGATAGGGATCGGCGATGGCCTCCAGCAGGCGCTTGGCCAGCATCACCGCGTCCTCGGGACGGGTCAGCCCGCTCTGCACGATCGCGAACTCGTCCGAATTGAGCCGCGCCAGCGCGTCCTCTTCGCGCAAGGTGGAGCGCAGCCGCTTGGCGACACCGCGCAAGAGCTTGTCGCCGACGGCGTGTCCCAGCGTCTCGTTGACCGCCTTGAAATTGTCCAGCCCCAGCATCAGCACCGCGACCTTCTCGGAACTGCGGCGCGTGTGCAGCAGCATCTCGTCGACCTGCTGGCGCAGCAGGTTGCGGTTCGGCAGGCCGGTGAGCCCGTCATGCTGGGCCATGAAGGCCAGCCGCGCCTCGGCGCGCTTGCGCTCGGTGATGTCCATCAGCGCGAGCAGCACCGCGGGCCGCTCGGCATAGGTCAATTCGCGCGAATAGATCGCAAGGTCGATCAGCGCGCCGTCGGCCTTGACGTGCTTCCAGGTGCGCGCGGCCTGCTCGTCGCTGGAGCGGTCGGTGGTCCAGGGCGGCTCGCTGTCGAAGGCCTGCAAGGACCGGATCTTCAGCTTCTCGAACTCGGTGCGGCTATAGCCGTAATGGGCGACCGCGGCGTCGTTGACGCCGAGGATGCGCTCGTCGTCGAGCGCGCAGACGATCATGGGGACGGGATTGCCGTCGAACAGCAGGCGGAACGAGGCCTCGCGCTGCTTCAACTCGGTGATGTCGACGCGCACGCCGACGACGCCGCCGTCGTCGGTGCGGCGCTCCTCGATCAGGATGACACGGCCGTCCGACAGCGTCTGCTCGTGACGTGCGCCCGGCTGATAGAGCTTCTCCAGCCGCCGGGCGATCCACTCTTCCTCGTGGCCTGCGGCTTCCGGATAGTCGCCGCGGGCGACGCCGACGCGCAGCGTGTCTTCGAGGCGCGCGCCCTCCGCGAACAGATCGGCGGTCTTGCTGTAGATCTCGGAATATTGCTTGTTCCAGAGAACGTAGCGGCCTTCGGGGTCGAGAATCACGATGCCCTGCGGCAGCAGGTCGACGGCCTGGCGCAGCCGTTCGTGCGATTTGCGCGCCTCGATGATGGCCGCTTCGGCTTCCGCGCGGCTCTGCACGAGTTCGTCGTGCCTGGCGGGTCGATGCGAGGCGCGCGCGAAACGCGGCTTGCGCGGCCGCTCGCCGGCCGCAGCACGCACGTTGCGCTTTCGCTTTCCTGGTTTTCGAGACCCCAAACTCAACTTCACATGTCCCAGTCGCGCCCTGTGGCCGCAAGTCTTGAGGCAAGTCTTGGGGCAAGGGTCTGAAAAAAAAGTAATCTTCGCCGGCCCCGCGGCTCGCATGCATCCGCAGCCGTGCCTGTTTGCGAGGCGTGAAAGCCTCGGCGGGCGCAGCAAACCCGTTTCGCCGTCGCAATCGGACGGCGCGCTGGCGCAAAATTGCGCGCGCGCTTGAATCATTTCCGAAATCGCGCGCGATTGCATGCCGACCGCGGTTATTCCGCACGCCGCGCACGAATTTTGGTCAATGCAGGATACGGTTATCGGGCCGTTAAGAATCGGCTGGCCGGCATGCGACTTTGTGATGGTCTAATTGGAAATACGGATCGTCGTGTTGCGCGCACCCTCGCGCTGGACCAGCGCGAACAGGGCGGCCGCATGCGCGGGATGCAAGCGGACACAGCCGTGCGAGGCCGGCCCGCGCCGGCGTCACCCAATATCCCGCCAGCACAAGCGCCGCAGTCACGCCCCGCATCGCGAGCCGTGCACATTGCCGGTTCATGACCAAAGCCCCGCAGCTTTTTGTCCGGCCAGCATGGTGTCGGGGCCGGACCGCGGCTGTAAAGACACCGTGAGGCGGCGGCCGGTCGAAAGCCTAATTCTTAACCCTGACGCAGCGTTGGGCTATAAGGTGATCAGCATGAGTCCCCGCCGCCTCGTCCCTCTCCTGCTTTTCGCGACACTCCTGACCGCCGGCGGCGCGCTGGCCCAGGACAAGGGCAGCGTGAACCCAAAGCCGCTGCCGCCGCTCGCCAACCCCAACGATCCCAGCATCGGCGCCAAGGAGCTGTTCGCGCGAAAGCTGCTGCCCTCGAAGGGGCCGGCGCATGTCATCGGCTCCTACACCAAGGGCTGCATCGGCGGCGCCGAACGGATGCCGCTGAACGGCGACAATTGGCAGGTGATGCGGCTGTCGCGCAATCGCAATTTCGGCCACCCCGAGATGATCGCGCTGATCAAGCGGCTCGCGGCAAGGGCGCACAAGGACGCGGGCTGGCCGGGCATCCTGGTCGGCGACATCGCCCAGCCGCGCGGCGGGCCGGCGCTGTCGGGCCATGCCAGCCATCAGATCGGCCTCGATGCCGACATCTGGCTGACGCCGATGCCCGACCATCGGCTCTCGCGCGAGGAGCGCGAGGAAATGTCCGCGGTGATGATGGTGCGGCAGGACCGGCTCGACATCGACCCGAAGGTGTTCACGCCGTCCCACGTGCTGGTGCTGCGCGACGCCGCGCAGGAGCCGGCGGTGCAGCGCATCTTCGTCAATGCCGCGATCAAGAAGGCGCTGTGCCGCGAGGCCAAGGGCGACCGCTCCTGGCTGTCGAAGATCCGGCCATGGTGGGGCCATGACTATCACTTCCACATCCGCATGCGCTGCCCGCCGGGCGCCGGCGAATGCGAGGGCCAGCCGTCGCAGTCCGAGGACGAAGGCTGCAAGGAGGCCGATCTCGCCTACTGGTTCTCTGATGCCGTGCTGCACCCCAAGCCGCCGCCGGAGCCGCCAAAACCGAAACCGCCGATGACGCTGGCGCAGATGCCGGCGGCCTGCAAGGCGGTGCTGCACGCGGCGGATGCGAAACCGTAACGCTCTCCGCCGTCGTCCTGGCGAAAGCCAGGACCCATTACCCCAGGGAGGGGTCGTGGCGCGAGCTGGCAACCGCGAGTCCTCGCCAAACTACTCCCTGGGGTAATGGGTCCTGGATCGGCGCTCCGCTCCAGACAACGCTATGCGTTGTCAGGAGCTGCGCTTGTCCAGGACGACGATGGGTGGTTCGCTCCAGCCCAATGCGCTAGTATCGGCCTGCCGCCGCGCCGTAAGCCCGCGGCATCTCGGGACGCGCATCCCGTTCTTCAACAAGCCTGACCGCAAGCCCCGCGTCTTTCGCGTGGCCAACGATGAGATTTGACATGCGCATCCTCACCTTCCTCGCCGCGCTCACGCTCGGTGCGACCTCCGCTCTGGCCGCCGAAGAGCCGAGCGGCTGCGACAAGTTCAAATGGCCGATCGAGCGCGAGCGCGCCGCGCTGACGGCGCCGGACCGTGCGAAGCTCGTTTCGGGGAGCGAACAGGCCGCGCTGCCGTCATCGGCCATTACGCTGGGGCTGGTCGCCCCGAGCGAAGCAAAGCTGCCCACGCCGCCGGAGCGGGCGCCGAAGGACGGCACCTTTGCCGGTTTCACCGGCATCAAGACAACGAAAGCCGGGCTCTACACGATCAGCCTGTCGGCCGGCGCCTGGGTCGACGTGGTGCAGGACGGGCATGTCCTCAAGCCCGTGGCCTTCAGCGGCGCGACCGATTGCGACGGCATCCGCAAGACCATGAAATACGAGCTGTCGGCGCAGCCCTTGGTGCTCCAGGTCAGCGGCGCCAGGGACAATTTTATCTCGATCGCGATCCTGCCGAGCGAGTAGGCAAGGGTCGGACCAAAGGTCGCCTTTGACCTCAAAGGTCGCCTTTGACCTGTTCCGCCAGCCTGTTATGGTCGCGCCCAGCGATATCCCGAGGGACCGTAAGTCCGTCGGGCTCCCCGGAACAGCGCGTCCGCCGATCGCACCCCTGACTCAACCAACGCCGTCTTGCGTGCGCTATTGGCGCGCGCAGGCGCGCATGGAGCGCTCCCGATGTCCCGCCCTTCCGTACTTTTTTCCGCCTTCATCGTTTTGCTCGCGGCTTTGTCGCCCGCCGCCGCCGAGGACAAGACCATCACCGTGTTCGCCGCCGCCTCGATGAAGAACGCGCTCGACGAGATCGACGCGGCCTACACCGCGAAGACCGGCGTCAAGTTCAGCGTCAGCTATGCCGCAAGCTCGGTGCTCGCCAAGCAGATCGAGCAGGGCGCGCCGGCCGACGTGTTCGTCTCCGCCGACACCGACTGGATGGACTACGCGATCTCCAGGAAGACCATCAACGAGCCTTCCAGAGTCAACCTGCTCGGCAACAGCATCGTGCTGATCGCGCCGAAGGATTCCAAGATCGACAGCGTCGCCATCGCGCAGGGCTTCGACCTCGCCAAGCTCGCGGGCGACGGCAGGATCGCGACCGGCGACGTCAAGTCGGTGCCAGCAGGCAAATATGCCAAGGCTGCACTGGAGAAGCTCGGCGCGTGGCAGGCGGCCGAGCCGAAATTCGCCATGGCCGAGAGCGTGCGCGCCGCGCTGACGCTGGTCGCCCGCGGCGAGGCCGATCTCGGCATCGTCTATTCGACCGACGCCAAGGTCGAGCCGGGCGTCAAGATCGTCGGCACCTTCCCGGCGGACTCGCATCCCGCGATCATCTATCCCGTTGCCGCGACCGTGACCGCGAAGGGCGAGACCAGCGACTATCTCGCCTTCCTGCGCTCGACTGCGGCCAAGACGATCCTGGAAAAATACGGCTTCAAGTTCCTGATCAGCCCCACGACGTGATATCAGCGACTTGATGTCCGAGATCTCACCTGCCGAATGGACTGCGATCCTGCTCTCGCTCAGGGTCGCCGTGATCGCAACGCTGGTGGCGACGCCGTTCGGCATTGCGCTGGCATGGCTGCTCGCGCGACGCGATTTCTGGGGCAAGTCGCTGCTCGATGCGCTGGTGCACCTGCCGCTGGTGCTGCCGCCGGTCGTGACCGGCTATCTGCTGCTTCTCACCTTCGGCCGCCGCGGCCTCGTCGGCGGCTTCCTCGCCGACCATCTCGGCATCGTCTTCGCGTTCCGCTGGACCGGCGCGGCGCTCGCCTGCGGCGTGATGTCGTTTCCGCTGCTGGTACGCCCGATGCGGCTGTCGATCGAGGCGATCGACCGCAAGCTGGAGCAGGCCGCGGAGACGCTTGGCGCGGCACCGTGGAAAGTGTTCTTCACCGTGACGCTGCCGCTGGCGCTGCCCGGCGTGCTCGCCGGCATGGTGCTCGGCTTCGCGAAAGCGATCGGCGAGTTCGGCGCGACCATCACCTTCGTCTCCAACATTCCCGGCGAGACCCAGACGATTTCCTCGGCGATCTATTCGTTGATCCAGACGCCCGATGGCGATGCCGCGGCGGGCCGCCTCGTGATCGTCTCGGTCATCCTGGCGCTGGGTGCGCTGATTGCCGCCGAGTGGTTCGCCCGCCGCGCCACCGCGCGATTGCACGGGAATTGACCATGCTGCGGGTCGATGTCGAAAAGCAGCTCGGCGAGTTCTCGCTTCACGCATCGTTCACCGGCGAAGGGCGCGTCATCGGCCTGTTCGGTGCGTCAGGCGCCGGCAAGACCTCGCTGGTCAACATGATCGCCGGGCTCTTGCGGCCCGACCGCGGCACTATCGTGATCGACGGCGAGACCGTGGACGACACCGCGGCCGGCATTCATGTGCCGCCCTGGCGCCGCCGCATCGGCTATGTGTTCCAGGACGCGCGGCTGTTCCCGCATCTCAACGTTGCGCAGAATCTCGACTATGGACGACGGATGAACCGCCTTGCGCCCGATCCTGCCCAGCACAGGCGCGTCATCGACCTGCTCGACATCGGCGCCTTGCTTGACCGCCGTCCCGGAAAACTCTCCGGCGGCGAGCGCCAGCGCGTCGCGCTCGGCCGCGCGCTGTTGTCCAAACCGCGCTTGCTGCTGCTCGACGAGCCGCTCGGCGCGCTCGACGAAGGCCGCAAGCTCGAGATCCTGCCCTATCTGGTGCGGCTGCGGGATGAGGCCAACGTCCCCATGGTCTATGTCAGCCACGACGTCGCCGAGTTGCGCCAGCTCGCGACGCAAATCGTGATGCTGAAAGAGGGGCGCGTGACGTCGTTCGGCGGGGTGAAGGTGCTGACGTGAGGGGCTTGTGACGTTGCCGCTCTCTTGCTTGTCGTCCCTCAGCTCGCGAACAGCGGCCGCGCTGCGTCGGTCAGCATGCCATGCGCCCGCTTGACGTTGTCGAGAAACTGCCGCACGCTTTCCTGCCAAGTGAAAGTCAGGGCATAGGCCCGGCATTTTTCGCGCGGCACCTGCAGGGCGGCGAGCGCCGCGCGGCGCAGGTCGGCATCGAGACAGCCGCATCCGGACTCTCCGATCACATCGAGCGGCCCCATCACCGGGAAGGCCGCAACCGGCAGGCCGCACGCCAACGCTTCGAGGATCACCAACCCGAACGTATCGGTCAGGCTCGGAAAGACGAAGACATCGGCTGACGCGTAGACATCGGCGAGTGCTCGCCCGGTTCGCGTGCCGAGAAAATGGACCTGCGGAAACCGCGCCTGCAGGCTCGCACGCAACGGCCCGTCGCCGACCACGACCTTCGAGCCCGGCAGGTCCAAGGCAAGGAAAGCCTCGAGGTTCTTCTCGACCGCGATGCGGCCGACATACAGGAACACCGGCGCCGGAAAGGCGAGCGGCTGCACGCTGCGCGGACGAAACAGCACGGCATCGACGCCGCGCGACCACGGCATCAGGTTGCGGAAGCCATGCGCCTTCAGGGCCTGTTCCAGCGTCGGCGAGCCGACCATGATGCCGTCGCCGCCGTTGTGGAAACGGCGCAGTACCGCATAGCTCCACCTCAGCGGCACCGGCAGCCGCTCCGCCAGATATTCAGGAAAGCGGGTGTGATAGCTCGTCGTGAACGGATAGCCGCGGGTCTGGCAGACATGGCGAGTGATCCACCCGATCGGCCCCTCGGTCGCGATGTGCACGGAATCCGGACTCATGCTTTTGATCGCGCGCTCGATTCGCCCCACCGAGGCCAGCGCGAGGCGGATCTCCCGGTAGCCGGGCAGCGGCACGGTGGGGAAATCGCCCGGCGTGAGGAAGCCGATACTGGCGCCGAACGAAGGCGCTTCGCTGGCGAGATATTCGAGCGAGCGCACCACGCCGTTGATCTGTGGGCGCCAGGCGTCGGTTGCCACCAGCACGCGCATCAGGCGACCGCCCTTGCGAACGGCACCACGCTCGACGGCCCCGGCATCTGCTGGGGCCGCGCCTCGACCCAGCGGATGATCTCGAACCGGCCGTCATGGTGCTCGACGACACCGGTGCAGGATTCCACCCAGTCGCCGGTGTTGATGTAGCGAATGCCGAACTCGTCATGCATCGCTGCGTGATGGATGTGGCCGCAGATCACGCCCTGCGCAGCGTGCCGCCTTGCCTCCGACGACAGAACCTCCTCGAAGCGGCCGATGTGATTGACCGCATTCTTGACCCGCAGCTTCGCCCAGGACGAGAACGACCAATAGGCGAGCCCGAACCGGCTCCGGATCCAGTTGAGCCAGACGTTGGAGGCAAGCGCCGTGCGATAGCCGACATCGCCGAGCAGCGCCAGCCAGCGGGCGTGGCGTACGACGAGATCGAAGTGATCGCCATGGACGACGAGACAAGCGCGGCCGTCGACGCCCCGGTGGATCGCGTGCTCAACCACCTCGACGCTGCCAAAGGTCGAGCCGACATAGTCGCGCACGAACTCGTCGTGATTGCCGGCTACATAGACGATCCGCTTGCCGCGCCGCGCGATATCGACGAGCGCCTGCACCACTGCATTGTGCGTGCCTGGCCAGTACCAGCTCGACCGCAGGTACCAGCCATCGACGATGTCGCCGACCAGGAACACAGTGTCGGCGTCATGGTGATGGAGAAAGTCGATCAGCCGCTCGGCCTGGCATCCCCTCGTCCCAAGATGGACATCGGAGATGAACAAGCTCCTGACCTTGACGACGTCGGACGGCAAGGCCGCATCCCTGTCCGGACTCTGCGCCGGCCGGTCGCCGCGATTGTCATCGCGCAGGAATGCCATCGCGGCAGCTTCCGCCAATCCCGCGACCGCCTTCGTCACATCGCGGTTGGCGCGGCGCCGGAAGATCGAGCGATGCCAATAGACGCCGACGGCAAGAACCAGGAGCGCGAACTGGGCGCCGCGATGCCGCCCGTCGGACGCCGCGACACCGAACTGAAGGCCGGCGAGCAGGATCAGCACCGCGGCGGTGAGATGCTCAAGCGTGTGCGAGCCGGACCGAAACCGGGACAACAGGGGTCTCATGCGATCTCCTCCACAGCCTTGGGGGCGGCGATGGCGCGCGACGACGCGAGGCGCGGCCGCGCGATCGCGTGCGTGTAAAGGCGAAGTCCGAGAATGATCGCGACCTCCACAGCGACGAGGATGGCGACCACCCAGAAGCCGATGCTGACGGGATCCTGACCGCTGTCGCGCAGCACATAGCCGAGGCTCAGGAACGGCATGTTCCAGATCACGGTGCCGATTGCGGTGGCGGTGACGAAGGCGCGCGGCTCCAGTTGCAGCACGCCGGCCGGCAACGCCAGATAGATCCGCACGGTCGGCAGCGTCTGGCCGATCAGCGTGACCCAGAAATGGTTGCCGCGATAGGCATCGGTGAGTTGCTGATAGAACGAGGGCCGCAGCAGCACGTATTTGCCGTAAGTCCTCACCAGTCGCTCGATCCGCTGCGAGCCGAGCGCGCGGCCAAGCCCGTACCAGCCGAGCGCGCCGACGACCGATCCAACACTTGTCGCCACGATGGTCATGGCCAGCGACGCGCCGTCGGACACGGTGAGACCGAGCAGCATCAACAGAACGTAGGACGGAAACACCGGAATGAATTTCTCGGCGAGCGCCAGGCAACCAATGCCCAGCAGGCCGAAGTGCAGAAACATTGCGATCGTGCTCGACGTGTCCATGGTGCCTCGATCACGCGTAGGGGGGACGGCGGCTGATCCGGTACACCGAGGCCGGAGGCAGGTTGCGATAGGTCTGCCCGATGCAACTTGCCTGCAGATCGAGATGATCGAGGATCGCATCAGGGACGGGACAGCGCGGGCCGTACGTGATCTGGTAAAACGCGCCGCCCGGACGGAGATAGGCAAACGCGCCGTCGAGAATCGCCAGCACTTTTCCTGGCGGCATCGTGAGCAATCCGAGGCCGCTGACGACGGCGCCGACCGGCGCCCCTTCAAACAGTTTTTCTCTCACCAGCCAGGCCGCATCCATCCACAGCACGCGCGCGCCGGGGAAGCGCTGCTGCAGCAACGGGATGAAATCGGAGCCGTATTCGACCAGCGTCAGATTCTGCTGCCGGACGCCGCGATCGAGCAATGCGCGGGTGAACACGCCGGTGCCGGGGCCGAGTTCGATGACGGGGCCAGTCTCGGCCGTGATCTCCTGCGCCATCAGCGACGACGCGGCGGGTCCCGACGGCGTAACCGCTGCGACACGCAAAGGATCGCGAATCCAGGCGCGGAAGAACGGCAGGATGTCAGCAGACAACATGCGAGATCTCCCTCGCGATGCAGTCGGTCTCGCAGGTGCGGTTCAGTACCAAGGTCATTCAAATGTCTTTCCGCTTGCGCGTGTCCGCCATCGAACGCGGGGCGTCGCGCAGGTGAGCCATGTCGGGCCTGGCAGGATGATCAAGCCCGACCCAATAGTGGCTTCAGTCTCACGCCTACATTGCGAGAGTCTGTCGCGAATGCGCATCTTTCAAAAAAACATCCGCGACGTTCGCGCTGGATGGAGCCGCAAGGTTGCCGCAATGAATTGGACAAAAAGCCGGCAGCGAGCGCGAAGGAGAGACTCCTCGATGCGGGCACTGTTGGTGGAACCACACCCTCCGCTGTCGTCCCGGCGAAGGCCGGGACCCATACCGCGTGATCGATCGAGAGCGTTCGGTGCGAGTACCGGCAAAGAAGAGATAGCTACCAGTCTTCGCCAAACTTCTCCCTGTGGTTATGGGTCCTGGCTTTCGCCAGGACGACGTTGGGGAGGCTTATCGCTTCAACAACTCACACCGCCATGACGACGCCGGGACCGCTAAACCCCCGCCACCGAGGTCCACAGCTCCGCCAGCTTGCGGCGCAGCGCCTGCCAGCGCGTCAATGGCGCGGGCGTTTCCTCGTCTTCCGGCAGGCGCAGGCCCACGACGTTGACGCGGCCGCCGGAGATGCTGCGTGCGACCAGCACGATCTCGTCCAGCGCAAGCTCAGCGCCCTCTTTCGGCGCGCGGTCGAGATGGACGTCGAAATAGTCGGCCAAGGTCAGCTTGCCTTCGTCCTCGCTCACCTTCACGCCATAGATCTCGGCGAGCTCGGCGAGCGTGTGCTCGCCGGAGACCATGAAGTCGCCGAGCAGATGCGGGTCCGGCGCGGTGCTCGGCTGCATGTCGACGAAGAAGCGGTCGAGCGACTCGGCCTTTTCCGGCGGCGCCAGCAGATAGATGTAGTCGCCGGGCGCGATCGGATCGGCCTCCGTCGGCGTCAGAATGTTCTCGTTGCGGATCACCAGCGTCGGCTTCGACCAGGACGGGATCAGGCCGCGGCGGAAGTACAGGCTCTTGGATCGCACCGGATAGCCGACGAGCTGCTGCTCGAGCTGGCCGGGCAGATCCAGCTCGACACGCCTCGGGCCGCGCTCGGCGCGCGGCAGCGCGACGTGCAGCTTGCGTGCGGCCGGCGCCAGGGTCCACCCTTGCAAGAGCAGCGAGATGATGACGACGACGAAGGCGACGTCGAAATAGAGATAGGCCTTGGACAGGCCGACCAGCATCGGGATCGACGCCAGGAAGATCGCGACGGCACCGCGCAGGCCCGTCCAGGCGATGAAGATCCTTTCGCGCCAGTTGAAGCGGAATGGCGCCAGGCAGACGAACACCGCGAGCGGCCGTGCGACCAGCATCAGCACGAGCGCGACGGCGACAGCCGGCAAAACGCTGGCGCCGAGCCGGCTCGGCGAGACCAGGAGACCGAGCAGCACGAACATCACGATCTGCGCCAGCCAGGTCGCGGCATCGAGGAAGGTCACCACCGAATTATGCGCGCGCGTAGGCCGGTTACCGATGATGATGCCGGCGAGATAGACCGCGAGGAAGCCCGAGGCATGCAAGATCTGCGAGCCGCCGAAGATCACGAGCGCGCCTGTGGTCACGAACGGCGCATGCAGGCCCTGCGGCAGCGCCACCTGGTTGAGCGCGATGACGACGAGACGTCCGCCGAAGAAGCCGACGACGGCGCCTAGCACCGCCTCCTGCAGGAACTCCATCAGCACGTGCCCCGCCGAGCTCGATCCCAGCGAGATGTATTCGACCAGCATCAGGGTGAGGAAGATCGCGAAGGGGTCGTTGGTGCCGGACTCGGCCTCCAGCGTCGCACCAACGCGCGGACGCAGGCGCAGGCCCTGGGTATGGACCAGCAGGAACACGGCGGCCGCATCGGTCGAGGCTACCACGGCTCCGACCAGCAGCGACTCCGTCCAGTTGAGGTCGAGCGCGTATTTGGCGAACGGCGCCGTGATCAGCGCGGTCAGCAGCACGCCGACGGTCGCGAGCACCACGGATGGCGCAAGCACGGTGCGGATGCTGGCAAAGCGCGTCTTCAGGCCGCCGTCGAACAGGATCAGGGCCAGCGCCACCGAGCCGACCAGATAGGTGGTGCGGACGTCGTCGAACTGGATCTGCCCGGGACCGGAATCGCCGGCGAGCATGCCGATCACAAGGAAGACGAGCAGCAGGGGCGCACCGAAGCGCAGCGCAAGCAGGCTCGACAGGATACCCGCCATCACCAGGACGGCGCCGAGCAATATGGCGAGGCTGACAGAGTCGAGAGAGGCCATCCACCTTCCGGGTAAAAATAGCTGGATTTGCATCCTTATCGTCGCTGCACCGGCGCGCCAACCCATTTTCTCCCGCTCGCGGCAATCTGCCCGTATTTTGCGGCCTTAACGCGCTTCACATAGCGGTGTATCGATGGCCGGGCCGCACCCTTTGTGGGATTCTGCAGCGCCCTCGAATCAATTCCTCCCCCGCTTCCCGACGAGACCGATGGACATGGACCTCAAAGACTTCATGGAGTTCGTGCAGACGACCGCACGCAGCGTCGGGGCGGAGATTTCCTCACCCTGGTTCTACCTGCAATTTGGTCTCATTCTCGCGGCAGCCGGCATCGCCTATGCCGCGGAAGCCGGCGTTCGCAACCGCGTCGACATGACATCGCTGGCGATGGGCTGGCCGCTGCCGCTCCGGCACTTCTCCCGCGTCATGGTCTCCAGTGCCTCGACGGCGGTGTTCACCCTGCTCGTGATCATCTCCCGCTTCGTGATGTACCATGCGACCTGGCCGAGCCGCAGCTATCTCTTGATGGTCGCCGCCAAGATGGGGTTGGCCTGGCTGGCGATCCGGCTCGTGACCTCGGTGCTACGCAACGCCTTCATCGTCAAGCTGGTGTCGATCACGGCGTGGTTCGTCGCCGCGCTTTCCATCCTCGGCCAGCTCGACGCGACGATCGATCTGCTCGATTCCTTCGCGATCGTGCTTGGCGGCCTGCGGCTGACCCCGCTGCTGGTGATCAAGGCCGGCGCGCTGCTGCTCATCGCGCTGTGGGCCACCAACATCGCCAGCAATTTCGCCGAGAGCCGGATCAACTCGACCACCGATCTGACGCCGTCGGTGCAGGTGCTGCTGGTCAAGATCATCCGCATCGGACTTCTGGCCATCGCAATCGTCATTGCGCTCGGCGCGGTCGGCATCGACCTCTCGGCGCTCGCGGTATTCTCCGGCGCGGTCGGCGTCGGCATCGGTATCGGCCTGCAGAAGATCGTCGCCAATTTCATCTCGGGGATCATCCTGCTCGCCGACAAGTCGGTGAAGCCCGGCGATCTCGTCACCATCGGCGACAACACCGGGCGCATCAGCGCGATGAAGACGCGTTATATTTCCGTCGCCGCCGGCGACGGCCGCGAGTTCCTGGTGCCGAACGAGGACCTGGTGACGCAGAAGGTCGTCAACTGGACCTATACCGACAAGAACACGCTGGTGAAGATCGCCTTCGGCACCAATTACGACGCCGACCCCAGGCTGGTCTGCAAGCTCGCCATCGAGACGGCCATAGCCCATCCCCGCGCGCAGAAAGCCAAGCCGCCGAACTGCATCCTGACCGAGTTCGCGGAGGCCGGGATGAAGTTCTCGCTGACCCTCTGGCTCGCCGACCCCGACGGCATGGACAATGTCAAAAGCGACGTGATGCTGGCGCTGTGGGAGGCCTTCAAACGCGAGGGCATCCGGGTTCCCTATCCGGTCCGCGAAATCCGCGTCCGCGGCGGCGCCCTGCCGGTGGAAACCACCGTAGAAGTCCCGAATTAGGCCCGCTTTCGGGCGCAAGGCCCACGCTCGGCTTGCATGAAGGCCCGCGATCATTAGATTAGGGCCTGAAATCAAGCCCTTTCCACCGCATCGAGCCCCGCAAAGACCATACAAGCATGAGCTACGTCGAAGCCACCGATACCTCCCTGCGCAAGACCGGACAGATCAAGCTGCATGGACCGAGCGCCTTTGCCGGCATGCGCAAGGCGGGCGCGCTGGTAGCCAAGTGCCTCGACGAGCTCACCGACATTGTCGGGCCGGGGGTGCCGACCGAGCGCATCGACCAGTTCGTCCGCGACTTCGCCTTCAGCCATGGCGCCTATCCGGCGACGCTGATGTATCGCGGCTACCGCTACTCGACCTGCACTTCGCTCAACCACGTGGTCTGCCACGGCATGCCCGGCGACCGTCCGCTGAAAGAGGGTGACATCGTCAACATCGACGTCACCTTCATCGTCGACGGCTGGTACGGCGATTCCAGCCGGATGTATGCGATCGGCCCGATTGCGCGCAAGGCCGAGCGGCTGATCGAGGTGACCTATGAAGCCATGATGCGCGGCATCGCGGCGGTGAAGCCCGGCGCCACCACCGGCGACATCGGCCACGCCATCCAGAGCTTCGTCGAGCCGCAGGGCATGAGCGTGGTGCGCGATTTCTGCGGCCATGGCCTCGGCCGCATGTTCCACGACGAGCCGAACATCATCCATATCGGCCGCCCCGGCGAAGGCGTCCAGCTCAAGCCCGGCATGTTCTTCACCATCGAGCCGATGATCAATCTCGGCAAGCCGCATGTGAAGATCCTCTCCGACGGCTGGACCGCCGTCACTCGCGACCGTTCGCTGTCGGCGCAGTTCGAGCACTCGGTGGGCGTGACCGCGACCGGCGTCGAGATCTTCACGCTGTCGGAGCGGCACGGCGAGAAACAGATCGGGTGATCCCGGCGCGCGTCCTATCGCCGGCGGCGGAATGACGACGGCGGCCGCCTGTAGGTCGCGGCAAAAGCATCGTTGAAGCGGCGGACGCTGCCGAAGCCCGCCGCAAACGCAATCTCCGCCAACGTCATCTCAGTCTGGTCGATCAGACGCTTGGCTTCCTGCACCCGGCGGGTCGCCGCGATCTCGCTCGGGCTCGCGCCGGTGTGGCGCATGAACAGGCGCAAGAGATGGCGCGGCCCGACCCCAAGCGCTTCTGCAAGCTCCACCATCGACGCGCGATCCAGAAAACCGTCGTTGATCAGGCGCATGCCGCGCGCAACGGTGGTGGCGGTCCCCATCCAGGCCGGCGACCCCGGCGCCGTTTCCGGCCGGCAACGCAGGCATGGGCGGAAGCCGGCGCGCTCCGCAGCCGCAGCGGTCGGATAGAAGGTCACGTTCTCGGAGCGCGCGGGGCGAACCGGACAGACCGGCCGGCAATAGATCCGCGTCGAGCGGACGCCGGAGAAGAACAGGCCGTCGAATGCGCGCGCACGCGCCAGCCGCGCCCGGTCGCATGTGTCCCAGTCGAGATGCGGTGGCAGCGTTTGCCGATGTGCCGAACCTGTCGCCATCGCGGAAGAATAATGGCCGCGCGGCTCGCCGAGTAGCTGAAATCGGACTCGGTCGGGCGATGAGGTCCGAATTCAGCCAGCCCGCGCCGTCGCTCCGGATCATGGTGCCGACACATCCGGAGCACATCGCATGAGCACGCAGGCGCAACAAACGACGTCAGGACAAACCACGCTCGCATTCGAGGTCGGGCCGCTGCTGCTGCTGGCGCTGATCTGGGGCAGCTCGTTCACGCTGATCAAGGTCGCGATCCCCTCGATTCCGCCCGTCACGATGGTCGCGGCGCGGGTGACCATCGCGGCCATTCTCCTGCTCCTGATCGCTCGCGCGCAGGGACACGCCCTTCCCCGCCGGGGATCGGTGTGGGCTGCGTTCCTCGTGCAGGGCCTGCTGCAAAGCGCGCTGCCGTTCACCCTGATCAGCTGGGGCGAGGCGCATATCGCCAGCGGCCTCGCCGGCGTGCTCAATGCGACTCCGCCGATGTTCGTGCTCGCAATCGCGATGACGACCGGGCGCGGACGGCAGACCGTCAGCGGCCGTAAGATCATCGGCGTCGCTCTTGGCCTTGCGGGCGTTGCCGTGACCATGGGCGCCGACGCGCTCTCGGGGATCGGCACGACCGCTCCGCTGGCGCAAGCGGCCGTGCTGTGCGCGAGCCTCTGCTACGCGGTCGCGCCGATATGGGGACAGCGCTTCTCGGGCCTTCCCGCGATCGTCACGGCCGCCGGGGCCATGAGCTGCGCCGCCGTGCTGATGCTCCCGGCGGCCGCAGCGCTCGAGCGGCCATGGGCGCTGGCGCCGACGGCGCAGGCGATCATCGCGGTGCTCAGCCTCGCGGTCATCTGCACCGCGCTCGCCATGGTGATCTATTTCCGCCTGATCCGCACACTCGGCCCGCTCGGCACGACAAGCGGGAGCTATTTGCGCGCAGGTTTTGCGGTGGCGCTCGGCACCGCGCTCCTTGGCGAGAGCTTCACATGGTCCAGCCTTGCCGGAATGGCGCTCATTCTCGCAGGCGTGGTGGCGGTCACGGTGCCCGCTCCTGCACGGACCGGCAAGACAGCGACCGGCGCACCGTCCCGCAATTGACGGTTGCAAAAGCGCAGGTCCCCGGCGATGCTGGCGGCCGATGCCCGCCAAAGCCGACCACGACAAGAGCAAGCCGGAGGACGCGCCGCACTATCACGGCCATCGCGAGCGGTTGCGCGAGCGCTTCTACAGCGCCGGGGCGGATGCGCTCAGCGACTACGAGCTGTTGGAGATGGCGCTGTTTCCGGCGCTGCCGCGGCGCGACACCAAGCCGCTCGCCAAGACGCTGATCAAGATTTTCGGCTCGTTCGCCGAGGTCGTGCACGCGCCGGTGGCGCGCTTGCGCGAGATCGACGGCATCGGCGAATCCGCGATCCACCAGCTCAAGCTGATCGCAGCCGCCGCGCATCGCATCGCCAAGGGCGAGGTCAACAGCCGCAACGCGCTGTCGTCCTGGAACGAGGTGATCGACTATTGCCGCACCAGCATGGCCTTTGCCGACAAGGAGCAATTCCGTCTGCTCTTCCTCGACAAGCGCAACCAGCTGATCGCCGACGAGGTGCAGCAGACCGGCACCGTCGACCACACCCCGGTCTATCCGCGCGAGGTGATCAAGCGCGCGCTGGAGCTGTCGGCAACCGCCTTGATCCTGGTGCACAACCACCCTAGCGGCGATCCCTCGCCGTCGCAGGCCGACATCCAGATGACGAAAGCGATCATCGACATCGCCAGGCCGCTCGGCATCGCCGTGCACGACCACATCATCGTCGGCAAGAACGGGCATTCCAGCTTGAAGGGGATGAAGCTGATCTGACGACGTCGGCTCTTGGGGCTAAAGCGGACCTTACCGCGAACTTCGCAAAACGACGCGACTGACCCAATGTATGGTCCGGCCGTGCGTAGCAAGAGGTTCGTCGATCAGGTGGTGTGGTCTTGCATCAATGTATCCGGCCTTTGATTGGAGCATTTTCTCCGGGCCATCATGGATATCAGCGCGCGTGCGTTCTCATTAGCGGACAGGCCTCGATTGGGCCATTTGGGTCACCAGTGTTCGCATGCGCCGGGAAGACCGAACCTCCATCTCGTCTCATCCTCTCGCAGACCTCGGCTGGAACCTGTTGATGGGGTTACGTCATCGCTTGCTCCTCCTACCTCGCAGTTCCTGTGTTCGAGCCAGGGGCCGTTCCTTCGTCCCGGCCCGCAGGACGTGCGTCGCGTCGCGCGCACGGGCGGTCAAGGCCGGCCGTTGCGCTTTGCTTGCGGCTGGCTCCGGCGTTGCCAGGCCGCGCCTTGACCGCGCCGAGCACGGCGCGACGATCAAGCGGGTCGGACGCCTGCATCGTTGGTCCTTGTCAGCTCGAAGGCGCGTCCTTTAGCCAGCACCGCCCAGGCGATGCGGGCAAGCTTGTTGGCGAGTGCGATCGCCAGCACGTTGTGGTGCAATCGCTTCTTGGCGGCTTCGATCCAGGATCTGAGTCCGTAACGTTCCCAGTTCTTGATCCTGACCAGCACCACCCATGCCGCCTGGACGAACAGAACGCGGAGGTAGCGATTGCCGCGCCTTGAGATTTTGCCGAGGATCGTGCGGTCTCCCGTCGAGATCTGCTTGGGCACCAGCCCGAGCCAGGCGCCGAAGTCACGGCCTTTGGAGAAGACGTCTCCAGTGCCGATCGCGGCCACCATGGCGCTCGAAATGATCGGCCCGATGCCAGGCACCGTCATCAGGCGCGAACATGCCTGATCTTGACGGGCCAGTGCTTCGATCTCGCCGGAGAGCCTATCGATGCGCTGATCCAGCCGACGCCAGTCGCCTGCCAACTCCTCGATGACACACAACATGCGTGGCGACAGGGCATCGGTGCGCGTCGCAAGGATGGTGGGCAGTTCTGTGCGCAGGAAGCCGATACCCTGGCGCACCGCGATCCCGCGTTCCAGCATGAAGGCGCGAATCTGGTTGATGATGCCGGTGCGTTGCGACACCAGCCGCTCGCGCACCCGATGCAGCGCCTGCAGATCCAGTTGCTCCGCGGTCTTGGTCGCCACGAACTTCATCGTCGGGCGCTGCACGGCTTCGGCAATCGCTTCGGCGTCATTGAAGTCGTTCTTCGGTCCTTTGCTATAAGGGCGGACATATTTGGCCGGCATCAACCTGGCATCGTGACCTAACGATGCGAGTTTGCGGCTCAAATGATGTGCGCCGACGCAGGCTTCCATGCCGATCAGGCAAGGCGGCATATTGGCGAGCCGCGCCTCGACCTGGCCACGCGACCACTTTTGCCGCAGCACGACGGTGCCGCGCGTATCGTGGCCCACGACGTGGAACGAGTTTTTGCCGATATCGATGCCGATCACGGCGATCGCGGTACTGGGTGTCTGGGACATGGCGTGCTCCTTGTCTTGGCGCCCCTGGCCAGCTTATCGCTGGCGGGGCAGGAGCACGGCCGGACCATCCCATTAGGCGACATTCAACGTCTGGAGTGATTTCCAGCTTCTGTCTGATCTTCGGATGCTAGCCGGGGAAGTCGCGGAACTCCTTGACGAGATTAAACGGAATTTTCCACCCGGCGCCTCCCCCGCGCATCAGCATCTTGATGTCTTCCGCCCTGTTTTCTTTTCCGGTTTTCGGATCGGTCTCCAGCGTGTGGCCTTGGCTGTCCCAAGGTTTGCTCGCGCTCTTCGAGTAGTAGCCGAGAAAATGGCCAGATTCATGGGCAGACGTGTTAGGCCCGCGTTGCGAGCTGATGAAGGCAAGGTCCAGCGATCGAGCAAATGAGCCATTGGCGGGGCCGCCATTGGACCAAACCTTATCGACGCAAAAAATGGTTAGATGGGCGCCCTGAACTTTGTGTTTGACGAAGAAGCCCTTCAGTTTTTCGACGTCGATCACATCGGGAAAGGTCGCTAGGCTCGCATCCTTCATGCCAGTCGCAGTGGCGAGGTCCTGTTTGACGGCAGCCTGCGAGTCGTCGATGACCAGCCAGTCGCTTGGCACCCGCTCGAAGCGGATGTTGGCCTGCGGCCTCCATATATTGTTCATCGTCAGCAATTCATCTTGCTCGTTGCAAGGCTTCTTGGCGTGAAACGCCGGAGCGCCGCCACTCCCCGGAACCATGACGTTACGGAACGCCACCTTGATCTTGATTTCCGGCAGCACGACGACATGGAGCTTGGCTTCGATCTTCCGGCCGGCCGAACGGGCCACCACCTCCAGGCCGGGAAAGCCAATCGGCTTAATCCGGCCATTGATTTCGAAAAACCGTGCATCGCCATTGAAGGTGGTGGGAAGTGACGCCGCCCTGAGCTGCGGATCGATATCGGGTTCGGAGAAGGTGTCTCTGGCTTGCATTACGCGTCTAAGGGTATCGGCGCCATCGATCTCCTTGATCCCGAGGGCATGGGCGTTAGGATCGACTTTGAGCTTTCTTCCGGGATCGATCAGCGCCACGATGTTGGAGCCGCCGAACGGCACCACCATGCCTGGCGGGCTGCGGCGCTCATCGATGCCGGAGCGGCGGAAAACCTCTTGAAAAGCGGCCATGTCTGGTTCTCCTGTCTTAGTTCGGTCCGTCAACGCGAAATTTTGCGCGCGGAATGAGAGCCTCCTTCGGCGGCGGGAACACCAACTGGCCGGCCCCCGCGGCGAGATGCAGAAAATTTCGGCGGCGAAGTTTCATGGCAGTCCCTCCGCAACAATTGGGCACGGACGGCAGTAGGCGTAGCCTACTCCGCTTTGCGGAGAACGCGGAAGGCCAATCAATGTCCGCTTCTGGCCCATCAGAGAAGTGGCGGAACGCTTCATTGAGGTCCGTTCAATCAAACGCCTCATCGGCCGCGCTCCACGGCCAGAACGAAAGCCGTTCCGAGCGGTCCGGCGAATGCGCGCGGTGTCAGGCCGGGTATGTGAATGACCGAGGCCACGGCCGACGGCCCGGACTTCCGGCACCACGCACTTTCCTTCATCCGCCTTGAGTGGTCGTAGATCTTGCCGGTGACGATGGGGCGGGCTTGAAAAACGCTCTCAGCGGCGGCAATCTCGGCCTGATTGAGGCCTCGATCTGGAGAATCTCGGCTTATGCCGATCGATGCGAGGATCGACGATGAAGCAGCGGCTTATAATGTGGCTTGCCGTTGTTGCGGGCGTCGCCCTGGTGCTCGCCGTCGCCTGGGCCGCCATCCTGTGGACCCGCCCGGAGCCTATTCGCATCGCGTTCGCCAATTCGCTTTCTGGACCGTCGGCCCCGGCCGGGACGGAAAGCCTGGTCGCGACGCAGCTTGCAATCGACGAGGTGAACGCCAAGGGTGGCGTCAACGGACGGCTAATTGAACTCGTTCTGTTCGACGACGCAAGCGATCCAGCCGTGGCGCGCGCGAACGCGCAGGCGATCGCCGACAGCCCATGCGTCGCTGTGCTCGGCCATTATCTCAGCTCCGCGTCGCTCGCGGCCGCGCCGTTATATAAGGATGCGCGGATTCCGGCGCTCACGGGAAGCGCGGCTGCCGACGATCTGACATCCACCAATGATTACTATTTTCGTGCGTTGGCGCCGGTCTCCGCGCAGGCGCGCTCGATCGCGGAACATCTGCGCGCCGTGATGAAGGAGCCAAAAGTCCGTCTTGTTCACACGCGCGATTCCTACGGCAATAATTTTGAGCATGGGTTTGCCGCGGCCTATCCGGCGGAGCAGTTGCACGTGTTCGGACTGGACGTCGCAGCCGGTCAGATCGGATCGATGGATGGGACGCTAGCCGCTGCCGCGCAGGAGCCCGGACCCGGCGTTATCGTTGTCGGCGCGGCACCCGATTTTAGCCCAGACATCGTCAAGGCGCTGCGCCGCCACGGCATCAAGGGAACGATCATCGCATCCCAAGGCGCGGCCCGCGAAAGCTATTTGCAGAATTTCGCCAACGAGCCCGAGGAAAAATCGCATCCGGGTTTCTTCAGCGAGAATCTGTATGCCGCTTCATCGCTGATGTTCGACAGCGCAGGCGTGGCGGCGCAGGCCTTTGCCGTCGACTACAAGGCGAAAGCGGGAACCTCGCCAAGCTGGGTTGCCGGCGGCGCGTATGACGCCGCGCGCCTGATGATCGATGCGCTGAAACGAGCTGCCGTACATCACCGGTTTATGGGGCAGGGGATTCAGAAACGATCCGACAGCAAGCTTGCGGATCGCGACCGGGTGCGCGCCGCACTGGCCGCGATCGACAGTCCGAAATCGGCGGTCGTCGGGCTGACGGGGCGGCTCTATTTCAACGCGAACCGCGACATTCCGCGCCCGATCCGAATGGGTTTCTTCCATTACGGTCGGTTCGTCACGGCGCCGCAGCAACTCGTGCGCATCGATCAGCCTGATGGAATCGATCTCGCCGCGGAACAGGAGAAGGGCCATGTCATCGCGTTCGAGGATCGGCGCTACTGGATTCAGCGCGTCGTTTATACCGGCATCGACATCATTCGCGTCAGCCGGATCGACGTGAAGCAAAATTCGTTCAACGTCGACTTCTATCTCTGGATGCGATTCGCTGGCGACGATGAGGCGCAGACGCACGTCGAATTCCCGGCATTGCTGGATCGCGGGGCGTTCGATCCAGCTCGACCGGTTCAGGCTGGACACGAAGATGGCCTGAGCTACCGGCTCTATCGCATCAACGGCGATTTCAAGGCCCATTTCGATCTCCATGATTATCCATTCGACACGCAGCAATTGCATCTACTTTTTCAGAACACGGAACAGCGGCGGGAACTCGTCACCTATGTCATCGATCGGTTCGGCTTGCGCCTCGCCGACGACGGAAGCTCGCGGGCCGAGGACGGGGCCTATTCCGGACTTCCGCTCTGGCGATTTCTCGGGCTGAACTATTTCGTCGAATCCCTGTCCAGCGGATCGACGCTCGGAAAGGCGCCTTTGTTTGGTGCCGAGGCAAGGACGGAATTCGCGGGCTTCGATGCGGCCATCATGCTGCGCCGCAGCTCCGCCATCTACATGCTGAAGAACCTACTGCCGCTGTTTCTGCTCGTGCTCGTCGTATTCGCCACGCTGTTCTTTCCCGAAACCATGTTTCGTGAACGCGTGACGATCCCAGTGACCTCGATCCTGGCGAGCGCGGTGCTGCTCGTAGCGGTAAACAGTCAGATCGGCGATGTCGGATACACGGTGGTGGTCGAAGAGATGTTCTACATCTTCTTCGTACTATGCCTGATGGCGATGTTGGCGGGCTACAGACATGAAAAACTTCGGGACGCGGGCCGAAAGCGCGTCGCTGTTGTTTCGGATCACGTAGCGCAGATCATTTATGCCGGGACGGTGCTCGCTATGATCGTCGTGCTCTACCGGCGTTACGCCGTATGAGGCAAGCGTGGATACCTCGCCGGCCCGCCACACATCGCCAGGTCGCTCGGCATCGCCGTGCACGACCACATCATCGTCGGCAGAAGTGGCCACGCCAGCCTGCGCGGGATGCGGTTGATCCAGGGCTCCAAATCGTGGCGGCGGATTGAGAGGAAGTCCCGCCTATCTTATCAGTGCCTGCCGCTGAATCGGCCGCATGGCTCTCAGGCCATCTCACCGAACCAGTTGCCAGCCCTTCGGCGTCCAGCGCAGCAGCGCGGCGGAAAGCGGCTTCGGCGCGCGCGCCATGACGTTCCTGGCGAGCGTCCGCAGCGCGTCGAGCGCGGCGCCGCTGTCTTCGCTTGCATAGAGCACGAGATCGGCCGACGGCGCCGCCACGATCAGGACGCCACCCTGGGCCTGCGCGAGCGGCGCCCAGCTGTCGATCAGCGCAAGCCGGCTGGTCTGATAGTAGTCTCCCTTCAGCGTACCGAATTGTCCTGATGGGACCGCCTTTGCGGCGGTCGCGAGCGGCTTCATGCTGCTGCGCAGATTGGCGATGGCGATGTCGAAGACCTGGTCCGGCGTCAGGCCGAGCGCAGCACGATCCTTGTCATTGAACACCCGTATCGTCCGCGGCGAATCCAGCACCGGGACGATCACCAGCCCCTCTGCCAGGGGCCGCGTCAGGGCCGGACCGCGCGCATCGACCTCCCGAAGCGCCTGCCGCATGTAATCGGCCGAGCGCACGACCACGCGCAGCGCTGCTCTGGTTGGAGGATCATTCCGATTGCTTGTCGTTGCCACGACGCCGCTGACATAGGTGCCGATCTCCTTGCTGCAGGCGCCCGTGTTGGTCTTGCAGAAGGCGTAGATGCGATCGAGGTTGGCTTGCAGAGGGCCGATCGAAAGCGTCAGCGGCCCCTTGATCACGACAGGGGTGTCACGAATCTCGGCGCGGATGCGCTCGGCCACGAAAGCCGTAAACGCGGGTTCGTCGGCTGGAGTCTGTTGTGCACGGGCGGACCCGGCTCCGACGAGCTCGCCCGCTGCGATGACGGCGATCAGAAGCCGGCACATGCGAGATCGGATAGTCATGCGATCCACCACCCCGGGATGGCGGCCCGCGGCCGATGCTCACCCCTCCCCGCCAAGTCAACCGCCGGCCGCCGTCAACCCCGCGACGCCGGAGGCTGAACGATCAATAGCAATATCGGGGATCGACCGGGACGTAGCGGCCGTCGGGGCGCTGCATGTAGCAGCCGCGCTGATAGGCGTACTAACCGGAGCGGCGGCGCTCGCCCTCGGAAGCGATCGCGGCACCCGTGCCGGCACCGACGACGGCCCCGATTGCGGCACCGCGGCCTCCACCGATCGCGCCGCCGAGGATCGCCCCGCCGACTCCGCCGATGATTGCGCCGCCGACGGCGTCCTGGGCCGCCGCCTCATGCACCGGCATCGCCATCGCAACCGTCAGACACGCAGCGATCCCAAAACTTCCAATGCGAAGACCTCGAAGCATGCTCGACCTCCCCTGTGGTGAGCTGTGTCATAGCGCCGGAAGCGGATTTGGGCCAGAAAAATAGCCGGCGCGGCCACCTGGCACGCGCCGCGATGGCGCCGGGGGCTCTGCGATGGCGGCAGCTCAGACCGTGCCGGGTGCGGTGCACATGCCGGCCATCTCCGTGTCAGGGCTCGATCCAGCGCTGCACGGCCTCGGCGGTGTCGGCGGGCGTGGTGTTGAAGCAGATCGCCGCATTGGGCGCCAGGCGGTGGACGAGGTTGAGCACATTCTCGAACAGCAGCAGGCGCTGCTTCGGCTCGCGCAGGCCCGCGCCGATCACGATGCAGTCGAAGCTCTCGTCGCGCAACGCCGCCGTCACCGCCGCTTCCGCAGCCGCGTCGAGATCGATCAGGCAGCTCGTGACCTCGTAACCGAGACCGCGCAGGCGCAGCAGCTGGGTCTCGATATAGTTGCGCACGAGCTCCGGCGTGAGCTGCGGGAATGTGCTGTAGTCCGCAACCCCGGGTTCGATGCCGATCGCGAGGACGCGCTTGGCCATGCAAGCCTCCTGAGCAAGCCTCCTGACCGTGTGCGCTGCTAACGGGCGGACGCCGCCGCGGGTTCCGGGATTCGCGGTGACCCGCGTTCGCAAGCCGCATCCGCCTTGCGACCTCCGACCGCAGCCCTGCCGTCGATTTTCCCGCTCAGGCTGTAACCCATTTCACACACGCCGGGCCGGCGACCTGTCACATTCACGCAGATTACGCCGGCGTCGCGCCCTGATTACGGCGCCTGGCTCACTTTGACATGCACGGCGACTCGATCGTTCATCCATTTGCGGGAGCGGGAAATGTTGTCATTCGAGAGTTTGAAAGACGAATACGAGCGGAATTGGGCCAGTCTCGAGGTCAGGCCCTCACGCCTCGCCGAAGCCAATGCGGTCGCACGCAAGGCCCTCAACGGCAAGGCGACCTATCAGCAGATCGAGCGGTTGACCGGCGTGCCCTGGCATTTTGCCGCGCTCTGCCACTATCGCGAATCCAACTTCGATTTCGACACCTATCTCGGCAACGGCGAGACGATCCATCGCGCGACGACCATCGTTCCGAAAGGGCGCGGCCCGTTTGCCACCTTCGTGGACGGCGCCGTGGACGCGTTCAGAATCGAGAATTTCGTTGGCGCTCACGACTGGGGTATCGCGCGGATTCTGTACCGCCTCGAGGCGTTCAACGGCTTCGGCTATCACGCCAAGGGCTGCAATTCGCCCTATCTCTATGGCGGCTCGACACTGTACGGCCCGCCCGAGGCAAGGGCCGGCAAATTCGTCCGCGACCACGTGTTCGACTCGAACCACGTCGATTCCCAGCTCGGCACCGCGGTGATCCTGCATGCGATGATGTCGCTCGATTCCTCGATCGCCATCGACGGCAGCACGCAATTCGTGGGCCGCACCGAGCCCGAGGACGACATCGCCTCGACGGTCGTTCTGATGCAGCAAGCGCTCAACAAGCTCGGCGCCAACCCGCCGCTTGCAGAGGACGGCATCAGCGGACCGAAGACCAAGGCTGCGGTCTCGCAGTTTCAGCAGCAGAACGGCCTGAGGGATACCGGCCTTCTCGACGGGGCCACGGTCGCCGCCATCACGCGCGCGACGCAGTCGGGCACCGCCGGGCAGGCCGGCGATCTGTCCCAGGCCCTGAAGCGGCTGGAGGACCTCGCGCAGTTGCTGCGACCGTCGGCCGGCGGCGCAACGCCGGGGACGACGACGCCGGGCAACACGCTGCCCGCCACCAACGACCCGATCAGCCTGTTCGAACGGCTCTTTTCCCTCATCAACAAGACGGCGCCCATGCCAGGACCGGTCACCCCGACCAATCCCGCCCCCGTCGATCAGCTGAAGCAGGTCGTCGACCTGCTCAGCACCTTGCTCAACAAGGACGGCAAGCCCGTGCTCGGCCAGGTCAACGGCGCGCTCGGCGAGACCATCGGCAAGCTGCTCGACGGCAAGAAGACCGCGCTCGGCATCGGCGGCTCGGTGCTCACCGCGCTGCTGTCGTCGGTGACGGCAAGCCCCAATGCGGGCGGCATTGCCGGATTGCTCGGAACGATCGTGTCGGCCGTGCCGGGCCTCGGCCAGTTCGCGATGCCGATCTCGCTGGCGCTCACGGCCTGGGGCGTGCTCGGCAAGCTGGAGAAGTGGGCGCAGGGCACCGCGCCGCCGCCCAAGGCTACGACGTAAAGCCGACGACGTAGAGCCGACGACCTAACCACAACCGCGCAGCCGTTTCAGCGCGCCTCAAGCCATGCCGCCGGCATCGGCAATGTCTGCCGCACGTCGTTCCATCAACCCGCGCTCGCGCGCATTGGTTGCAAGACGGGCGGCGGTCTCGAACGATAGCCGTGCCTCGGCGAAGCGGCCGAGCCTGTGCAGAAGGTCGCCGCGCACGGCCTGAAGATGGTGATAGGTCCTGAGCGCCGGCTCGTCGGCGATCAGCTCGACGAGATCGAGCCCGGCCTGCGGCCCTTCGGCCATGCCGAGCGCGACCGCGCGGTTGAGTTCGATTACGGGCGAGCGCACCAGCGTCGCAAGCTGGCCATAGAGCTCCGCGATGCGTCGCCAGTCGGTGCTTGCGGCCGTCTCCGCGGTGGCGTGACACGCGACGATTGCGGCCTGCAGCGTGTAGAACCGGCCGGCTCCGCCGAGCTCGCGCGCGCGGTTCAGCGCCCGAAGGCCGCGCGTGATCTGGAGCCGATCCCACAGCCCGCGATCCTGGTCCATGAGCAGGATGGGCTCGCCATCGCGGTCGGTGCGGGCATGCATCCGCGCGGCATTCAGGTCCATCAGCGCCATGAGACCGTGCACCTCGGGCTCGAGCGGCGCGAGCCCGACCAGCACCCGTCCCATGCGTAGGGCCTCGTCACAGAGCTGCGGCCGCAGCCACTCCTCGCCGCGAGAGGCCGAATAGCCCTCGTTGAAGATGAGATAGACGACCTCGAGCACCGAGGCCAGACGCTCGGAAAGCGCCTCGCCGCCAGGCGTTTCGTAGGTGAGGCCCGACCGCGAAAGCGTGCGCTTGGCGCGGACGATGCGTTGGGCGATGGTTGCCTCCGTGACCAGGAAGGCGCGCGCGATCTCGTCAGTGGTCAGGCCGCAGATCATGCGCAACGCCAGTGCCGCGCGGGCCTGCCGCGGCAGCAGCGGGTGGCAGGCCGTGAAGATCAGCCGCAGCCATTCGTCACCGATGTCGTCGTCGAGGGCGGTGTCGAAATCGGGCATCGCGTCCTGTTCCTGCATCAGCTCGTGCGTCAGCAGGTCCTGCTTGCGGGTGAGCATTTTCGCCCGGCGCAGATGATCGAGCGCACGGCGCTTCGCCGTCGCAACCAGCCACGCACCGGGATTGTCCGGCACCCCGCTCAGCGGCCAGGCCTCCAGCGCGGCGACGAGAGCGTCCTGGGTCAATTCTTCCGCGAGCGTGACGTCCCGCAGCATGCGCGACAGCGTCGCGATCAGCCGCGGCTGCACGACGCGCCAAGCTGCGTGAATCGCGGCGCGGATCGCGCGATCGATGTCGGCGGCCGTCATCGCCGCCGACCAGAGCCCTTTCCGTTCCGACGGAATCGGAACGGGGCTCTGGATTCTTGTCTTGACGCGTTTTCTTTACGCGAACCGGTATCCACTTCGCTTGAAAACGCTCTAAGACGAACGGTGGTGTTCATCAGGCGTGGGCGGCGACCCTGGAATGCGCGTCGATCTCGCACGCCGTGTCGACGCCCGGCGTCGCGAATGCCCGCAATTCGCAGGTACCGTCCCATCCCGGCATGTGATCGAGATGCAACTGCATGAATTCCTTCGCCATGGCCAGGGCTTCCGCCTTGTCGCGCAGCTCGAAAATGGCGTAGCCGCCGATCACTTCCTTGGCCTCGACGAAGGGGCCGTCGATGACGCTGAGCTCGCCGTCGACGATCTTCACCCGTGCGCCGGTCGCAAGCGGCATCAGGCCGCCGGTGTCGAGCATTCGACCGGCCTTGATCTCCCGCTCTGATATTTTCTGCATCGCCTCCATCAGTGCCGGGGTCGGGCCCGCCATCGGCTGGCTGGAGGTGACGATGTACATGAAGCGCATGAAAAACTCCCTTGGCGCGAGCAGCGACCGCTCCGGCCGCAAACCGGCTCGCTATGGATGTGACGATTGAGCCTCGGCTAAATCGACATCCCCGAGAGAAATTATTGGCCGGGAGAAATTATTGCCGCAGCATGATCAGGGGATCAGCGGTATCGGGAACGCGCCGCCACTGCGCGTTGTCGTCGGCCTCGAACTGCCAGACATCGCCTGATTTCGACATCAGGATGATCTGGCCGCGTTCGAGCCGCCATTGCGTCGGATTGAACTGCGCGATGCCCGCATCGCATTTCGGCTTCAGGAAGACCTGGAAATTGTCCGGCCCCGCCTCGGTATTGGTCAGCGTCAGCCCGCAGACCGGCTGGCCGTTGCCGCGCACCATCGACCAGTCGCCGATCATCTGGTCCATCGACTTGGCCATCGAACGGGCGGCGGCGAGGTCCTGCAGGATGTAGACACCTTCGCCCTGCCGCAGCCCCTCGAAGATGCCGGCCTCGACCTCGGTGAAGTCGATCACCGCTTCACCGGTCGCATCCTGCAAGCGAACGATGTCGAGACCCCTGACGCTCCAGGCTACGATGTCCTTGGTGAAGGGCAGCGCGGTCTTGCAGGCCGGCTCCAGCTCCAGCTTGAAGCCCTGGCCCGCGGCGTCGCTCTTCATGGTGACCACGCAGGTCTTGCTGCGCTCGGTGGTCGAGAGCTCCCATTGCCCGGGCATCGTCTTCTTCAGGCTCGTCGCATCCTGCGCCAAGGCAGGGCCGACCGCGGCGACACATGCCGCGATGGCCAATGCAGCGACCCGAAGAATGGTCATCAGCGCCCCTTGAACGGCGTTTCCGCAACCGGGGTCAACGGCGCCTTGCCGGCGAACCAGGCCTTGAGGTTGTCGACGACGAGCTGATCCATCGCGTTGCGCGTCACCACCGAGGCCGAGCCGATATGCGGCAGCAGCACGACGTTCTGCATGCTCTTGAGCTCGTCCGGCACGCTCGGCTCCGCTGCGAACACGTCGAGGCCGGCGGCCAGGATGGTGCCGGATTTCAGCGCCTGCACCAGCGCCGGCTCGTCGACCACGGAGCCGCGCGCGACATTGATCAACACGCCGCGCGGGCCGAGCGCCTTGAGCACCTCGGCATTGATCATCTTGTTGGTGCTGGCGCCGCCGGGCACGATCACCATCAAGGTATCCACCGCCTTCGCCATCTCGATCAAGTCAGGGTAGTGCTTGTAGGAGACGTCCTTGGACGGGTTGCGGGAGTGGTAGACCACCGGCACCAGCGAGGCATCGAGCCGGCGCGCGATGGCCTGGCCGATCCGGCCCATGCCGACGATGCCGACCTTGCGGTCGCGCAAGGAGCCGACGCTGAGCGGATAGTTCTGCGTCTGCCAGAGGCCGGAACGGACGTAGCGGTCGGCCTTGATGAATTCGCGCACGGTGGAGATCAGCAGGCCCATCGCGACGTCGGCGACCTCCTCGGTCAGCACGTCGGGCGTGTTGGTGACGATGATGTTGTGCTCGGCCGCGTATTTGGCGTCGACGTGGTCGTAGCCGACGCCGAAGCTCGCCACCATCTCGATCTTGGGCAATTGCGACAGCGAGTCCCTGTCGGCACGCACCGTGTGATAGGTCACGGCCACGCCGCGGATCTTTTCGCGGATCGCGGGTGTCAGCCGCTCGAGGTCGCCTCGTGTCTCGGCCTTGTGCACGACGAAATGATCGGAAAACCCGTTCTCGAGGATCGGCCGCACCGGCCCATAGATCAGAAGGTCGATCTTTTCGGACGAAATCGAACCGGCGGTCATCAGTTTTCCTTTCCAAGGGCGCTTTCGTGCCAGCGCCGTAAAACGAGGTGGGAAACTAGCGCCAGCACCCCATAGATGACAATCCCGGCCAGCGACAACAGCAGCAGCGCGGCGAACATGCGGGGTATATTCAATCGGTAGCCTGACTCGGCGATCCTGTAGGCGAGCCCAGAGCCGGCGCCGGCCGTTCCGGCCGCGATCTCGGCCACGACAGCGCCGATCAGCGACAGCCCTCCGGCGATGCGCAGGCCGCCGAGGATATAGGGCAGCGCCGCCGGCAGCTTCAGGAAGCGCAGGGTTTGTGGTGGCGAGGCGCCATAGAGCTGGAACAGGCCGGCCAGATTGCGGTCGACCGAATTGAGCCCGAGCGTGGTGTTGGAGAGCACCGGGAAGAAGGCGACGATGAAGGCGCAGACGACGACCGCGGTCTGCTGCTCCAGATAGATCAGGAGCAGCGGTGCAATCGCGATAACAGGCGTCACCTGGAGGGCGACGGCGTAGGGGAATAGCGAATATTCCACCCATTTCGACTGGTTGAACAGCAGCGCCAGCGCGATACCGCCGACGCTCGCTGCCACAAATCCTTCAAGCGTGGTCAGAAGCGTGGTGGCGAGCGATTGTGACAGCACGGCCCAGTCCTTGATCAGCGTCAGGAAGATCACGGAGGGCGCGGGCAGCACGTAAGGCGGGATCTCCCTGATGCGGACCACGAGTTCCCAGGCGAGAAGCCCGGCCGCAAGCACGATGACGGGAAGCACGAAGCGCACCGCGCGGTGCGCGCCGGACGGACTGGCGGTGACGGAGGGCTGCGCGCTCATAGCACCGGTTGCCCCGAATAAGACGGCGCCAGCGCGGCCGACACCTTCCGGCAATAGTCCGAATAGGCGGCCGAGGTGCGAAACTCCTCTCCGCGCGGCTCGACCGTCTCGATGCGGATGTCGGCCTGGATCCGGCCGGGCCGCGCCGTCATGACCACCACGCGCTGCGACAGATAGACGGATTCGAACACCGAATGGGTGACGAAGATGACGGTCTTGCGCAGGCTGCGCCACAGCGCGAGCAGGTCGTTGTTGAGGCGGAAGCGCGTGATCTCGTCGAGCGCCGCGAACGGCTCATCCATCAGGAGGATATCGGGATCGGTGACGAGCGCGCGCGCCAGCGAGACCCGCATCTTCATGCCGCCGGACAGCTCGCGCGGATAGGCGTCGGCGAAATCGGCAAGCCCGACGCTCTCCAGCGCTTCGTCGGCGCGCCCGCGCGCCTCCGCCTTCGCCACGCCCGCGAGCTTCAACGGCAGCCGCACGTTCTCGCGCACGCTGGTCCAGGGCATCAGGGTGGGCTCCTGAAAGACGAAGCCGATGCCGTGCCCCGGCTGTGCAGGTCCCGCGTGACGCGCCATCCGCACGATGCCGGACGACGGCGCGCTGAGCTCTGCGATCAGCCGCAGCGCGGTCGACTTGCCGCAGCCGGACGGCCCCAGCAGCGAGATGAACTCGCCCTTGCGCACGGCGAGATCGAGCGGCCCGAGCGCCATGACGCCGTTGTCATAGACCTTCGTCACGCCGCGCAGGCTGACGGCGAGCGCCGTCAGGCTGGCCTCGACGGTGGACGAGGTTTTGACTGGTGACATGGACCTTGCGTTACGGCTTGCTCGGGCGCAGCTCGACGCCGACGCCCTTGTTGACGAAGCGCAGCGTATAGGACTTGCGGAAGTCGAGATCCGGCTTCACCACGCCCGCCTTCACCATCTTGTTGAAGAAGGAGGTGTAGCGCTCGTCGCTCATGGCGCCGATGCCGTTCTTCAACGACTCGCCGGAATCGACGATGCCGTATTCCTTCATCCTGGCGACGGAATAGGCAAGCAGATCGTCGGTCATCTCAGGGTTGAGCTTCTTGATCATGGCATTGCCGGCGGAATTATCGCCGTAGATATAGTTGTACCAGCCGATCATGGAGGCATCGACGAAGCGCTGCACCAGATCGGGCTTCTTCTCGGCGATGTCGCGGCGGGTCTCGATCAGGGTCGAATAGGTATTGAAGCCGTAATCGGCGAGCAGCAGCACGTTCGGCTTGAAGCCGGCGGCCTTCTCGACCGCGAAGGGCTCGGAGGTGACGTAGCCCTGCATCGCGCTCTTGGGATTGGCGATGAAGGGCTGCGGATTGAAATTGTAGGGCCGGACGTTCTTCTCGTTGAAGCCGTATTCGGACTTGAGCCACTGGAAGTAGCTGCTCATGCCCTCCTTGGAGACGAACAGGGTCAGCGGCTTGAGGTCCTCGATCTTGGCGACTTTGGCGTCCGGCTGCGTCAGCATCACCTGCGGATCCTTCTGGAACACCGCGGCGATGGTCACGACGGGAACGTTGTTGGCGACCGCATCGAACGACATCAACGTGTTCGCGGCCATGAAGAAATCGATCTTGCCGGCGATCAGCAGCATCCGGTTGTTCTCGTTGGGACCGCCGGGGACGATGGTGACGTCGAGCCCGTATTTCTTATAGGTGCCGTCGGCGACCGCCTGGAAGAAGCCGCCATGCTCGGCCTCGGCGACCCAGTTGGTGCCGAAGGTGACTTTGTCCAGGGTCTCGGCGCGCGCCGGGACGACCGAGACAAGAGCGGCCATCAAGCCCGCCGTTAACGCTCGCCGCAGATGAGAGAGGGTCATAATGGCACTCCGTCGATCGCTTCTGGCCCAATCGCTTCTGGCCCATGTGAAAGCAACGCGATAAAACCGCATGAGTTCGGGGACGCGAGCCGGCCAGGCCCGCGTCCCCTCATACGCCAAATTACGTGACAAATTCGGGCAAAGAAACCTTGATGATGCCGTCCCGCGACTGGACCGAGATCCGTTGGGCCGACGCCGTCCCTGCGGAGACATCGCGCTGGATCGCGGTGCTGCCGCTGGCGGCGACCGAGCAGCACGGCCCGCACCTGCCGCTTGCAACCGACGTGCTGATCGCGGACGCCTATCTGGCGCGCGTGCGCGAGCTTTTGCCCGCGACCATTCCGGTCAGTTTCCTTCCCGTTGAACCGGTCGGAATTTCCACCGAGCATATCGACTATCCGGGCACGCAGACGCTGCCGACCGACGTGGCGCTGAAAAGGTGGACCGCGATCGGCGAGGAGGTCGCGCGGCGCGGGGTGAAGAAGCTCGTCATCATCACCAGCCATGGTGGCAACAGCGCGGCCATGATGCTGGTCGCGCAGGATCTGCGCGCGCATCACAAGCTGTTCGTGGTGACGACGTCGTGGTCGCGCCTGTCGGGCGCCGACAAGCTGTTCCCGGCCGAGGAGGTGCGCCACGGCATTCATGGCGGCGCGATCGAGACCTCGATCATGCTGGCGCGCTATCCCGACCAGGTGCGCGCGGATGCGATCGCGGATTTTTCCGCGAGCAGCGTCGCGATGGAGACGCAGTATCGTTGGCTGTCGACGCAGCGGCCCGCGCCATTTGCCTGGCAGGCGCAGGATCTGAACGCCAGCGGCGCCATCGGCAATGCGACGCTGGCCGTACCTGAGAAAGGCGCGCAATTGTTGGATCAGGGTGCGCGCGCCTTCTGCGAGCTGCTCACCGAAGTCGATAACTTCGACGTGAACAGGCTCGCCAAGGGCCCTCTCGGCTAGGCCAACATCCTCCTGGAATCATTGAGGAAAGGACCTCACCCGGGGGGCGCATCCGCCGTCTTCGAACCGGACGCGCAGAGCCTCCGTCCAACTGGGCACGCGGGCCACAACGGACCGCCTCAACCCGGATGGAGTTTCACATGTCGATCAAGACCAAGATTGCCGCCGCAGCTCTCGCTGCCCTCGCCGTCACCGGCAGCATCGTGTCCACCACCTCCTCGGCCGAAGCCAAGCAGCCCGGCTGGGTCTGGGGTGTGGGTGCCGGCATCGCCACCGCCGCTGTGGTCGGCTCCGCGATCGCCGCCAGCAATGACCCCTATTACTACGGCTATCACCGCTGCGGCTGAGTCGCCCAGTACAACGCCTTCGGCCAGTACGTTGGCCGCGTTCGCAGCTGCTACTGATTTGAGTACCTGAGGCCGATCTCACGTGGATCCTGCGTCCGACACGGGCGCCTCATCCACCCCGTGTCGTGCCCCGACCCCGCCCGGCTGTCCCCCCGGGCGGGGTCAACTGTTTTGGGCCTGAGAATTTGTTGCAGTCACGTCACACAGCGGTGCGAACCATCACCTGCGGCAATCCGCTTCAGTTGCTATTGCGAATTAATCGCAATAAGGTTTGCAGCAGACACGGGGACTTGGGAAGAAATCGCGTCGGATCGAGATCATCTCGGCCGATCATGCGAGCAACCGGAACCTGGTGACAGGATCGTCGCGAATCGGCAGGGATGTCGGCTGCGGCTGATAGGACACATTCGCGTATTGGGGGCGTGCGTTTTGACGTTGAGAGGTCACCGTTACAGGTATTTGCGGACGGCCGCGGCAATCGCCTCGGGCGTGATGGTTTTGCCCGCCGCGAGCCGCGCGGCCGATCTGCCGCTGAAGGCACCGGCGCTGAAGACCGTCTATGACTGGACCGGCCTCTACATCGGCGCGCATGTCGGCGTCACCCGCGGCACGTCGTCGGCGACACTGATCGATCCGACGCTCGCGACCGACGACCATGTGTTTACCGGCGCGACCGGCGGCGTGCAGGCGGGCTACAACTGGCGCCTCAATTCGGGGCTCCTGCTCGGCGTCGAGGGCGACATCTCGTTTCCGAACTATCTGCCGTCCAACCACGTCGTGTCGTCGGCGGCGACCGTTCTGTCGAGCGCGGAGGAGCGCTGGGACTATGTCGCGAGCCTGCGCGCACGGCTCGGCTACACCAGCGGCAACTGGCTGTTCTACGCGACCGGCGGCGCGGCCTTCACCGGCGAGCGTTTCCTGTCGACGCCGACCGGCGGCACTGAGGAGAAGGTGTTGCACACGCGGTTCGGCTGGACCGCCGGCGGCGGCGTCGAATATGCCTTCGCGCCGCACTGGAGCGCGCGGCTCGAATATCTCTACAGCAAGTTCGACAACGCCAACGTCACCTTCCCGTCCGGCGCGCAATATTCGTCGTCGATGGATTTCCAGAGCCTGCGCATCGGCCTCAATCGCAAGATCGACTGGCCGGGCGTGCCGACCTACAACCCGAAGTCCGACGTCACCGACACCGAGTCCAGTCGCTGGGAGATTCACGGCCAGTCGACCGTGCTGGGGCAGGGCTACCCCGCGTTCCACGCGCCCTATACCGGAACGAACAGCCTGCTCCCGTCGCCGGATTTCCAGCAGACCTGGAGCAACTCGCTCTATCTGAATGCGCGGCTGTGGGACGGCGGCGAGGTCTATTTCAATCCCGAGCTGCTGCAGGGCTTCGGCTTCAACAACACGACGGGCGCTGCGGGCTTTCCCAACGGCGAAGCGCAGAAGTCCGGCTTCCCCTATCCGCACTTCAACGCCTCTCGCCTGTTCGTGCGCCAGACCTTCGGCTTCGGCGGCGAGCAGGAGGAGCTTGCCAGCGGGCAGCTTCAGCTCGCGAGCAAGGTTGACGTCTCGCGCCTCACCTTGCAGGTCGGCAAGTTTTCCGTGGTCGACGTGTTCGACGGCAATTCCTATGCGCACGATCCGCGCAAGGACTTCATGAACTGGTCGATCTGGGCGTCCGGCGCTTTCGACTACGCCGCCGACAAGCTCGGCCTCGGCTACGGCGCGACCGCCGAATTGAACCAGAAGCAATGGGCGCTGCGCGCCGGCTACTTCCTGATCGATGCCGTCTCCAACTCGAACAATTTCGACATGAACGTCGGCCGTCGTGGCGAATATGTCATGGAGCTCGAGACGCGCTACTCGCTGTTCGGCCTGCCCGGCAAGCTGCGCACGCTCGGCTTCGTCAACAGCGCCTTCTCCGGCAGCTATCGCGAGACGCTGGACAATCCCGCGTTCGGCGTCGACATCAGCCAGACCCGCCGCGGCCGCCTCAAATACGGCTACGCGTTCAACGTCGAACAGGCCATCACCGACGATATCGGCGTGTTCGGCCGCTGGAGCTGGAACGACGGCCGCAACGAGATCATGGCCTTCACCGACATCGACCGCAGCCTGTCCGGCGGCGTCTCGGTGAAGGGAACGAAATGGGGCCGGCCCGACGACGTCGTCGCCATCGCCGGCGCCATCAACGGCCTCTCGCAGGACCATCGCGACTTCATCGCCGCCGGCGGTCTCGGTCCGCTGATCGGCGACGGCCAGCTCAACTACCGCCGCGAACGCGTGCTGGAGACCTATTACGCCTACGCGCTGAACAAGGCGCTGACCTTCACCGCCGACTATCAGCTCATCGTCAATCCCGCCTACAACGCGGATCGTGGCCCGGTGTCGGTGTTCTCCGGCCGGCTCCACGGCGAGTTCTGAGCGCGCGCGCCTCGTCCTTCGAGACGCCCGCTTCGCGGGCTCCTCAGGATGAGGCTAAGCATTGGTGCCCGTCGAAACTGTGGCCGCGCACTCCGTCCTCATCCTGAGGAGCCCGCGAAGCGGGCGTCTCGAAGGATGGGCCAAAGGGACGTCGCTCTGCAAATACGATTGCGACCCCAGCGGGGAGAGGAGTTCGATTTTCTACGCGGCCCGGATCGCGTCCAGGAACTTTCCGACCTCGACCTTGAGGCGGCTGCTCTCGCCCGACAGCGATCTGGCTGCCGCGAGCACATTCGAGGATGCCGATCCGGTCTGGCTCGCGCCGCGCTGCACGTCGACGATGCTGGCGGAGACCTGCTGGGTGCCGCGGGCCGCCTGTTGCACGTTGCGGGAAATCTCCCGCGTCGCCGCGCCCTGCTCCTCGACCGCCGAGGCGATCGCGGACGCGATCTCGGACATGCGGGTGATGGTGTCGCCGATCGACTTGATGGCGCCGACAGAATCCTCCGTCGCCGTCTGGATTCCCGCAATCTGCTGGCTGATCTCGCCGGTGGCCTTGGCGGTCTGCTCGGCCAGCGCCTTGACCTCGGAGGCGACGACGGCAAAGCCGCGGCCGGCCTCGCCGGCGCGGGCCGCCTCGATGGTGGCGTTCAGCGCCAGGAGATTGGTCTGGCCCGCGATCTGGCTGATGAGCTCGACGACATCCCCGATCCGGCCGGCGGCCTTGGCCAGCTCGCCGACGTGATCGTTGGTCCGCCCGGCCTGCTGCACCGCTTCGCCGGCGACGCGCGCGGAGTCCTGGACCTGCCGGCTGATCTCGTCGACCGACGAGGCCATTTCCTCCGCCGCCGCGGCAACGGTCTGCACGTTGGTGGAAGCCTGCTCGGACGCTGCCGCGACGGTCGCAGTGACCTTTTCCGATTGATCGGCCGTGCTCGTCAGCGTTCCCGCCGAGGCCTCCAGCTCCGAGGATGCCGACGCCACGGTGTTGATGACGTCGCCGATCATCGCTTCGAAGTCGCGCGCGATCTGGTCCATCCGCTGGCTGCGACGGAGCTTCGCCTCGGCTTCGACCGCGGCCGCCTCGTCGGCGGCCTTCTTGGTCGCGAGCGAATCCTTGAAGTGCCGCAGCGAGCCCGCCACCTGGCCGATCTCGTCGTTGCGGCCCGTCGCGGGGATCTCGACCTCATGCTGTCCGGCGGCGAGCGTGCCGATAACGTCCGCGAGCCGGCTAAGCGGCGTTACCACGCGGCTGCGCAGCATCATGGTCACGCCACCGAGCGTCCCGAGCAGTGCCAGCACCGCCACGCCCGCAAGCGCGAGCATCGCCAGCGCGCCATCGCGCGCGGCCGCGGCGCGCTCGGCCGCTTCGGCCAGCGCGGCGTCGCGCACGCCGTAGAACATCTGGATGGCCGGCACGATAACACCGGCCAACTCTTCGGCGTTGACGCCGTACTTGCCGTCGCTACGGGCCGCCGGCATTTCCTTATCCACGACGAGCGCGGCTTTGCCGAAATAGGAGTCCGTCGCCGCCTTCAGCGCGGTGGCGATGCGGGGCGGGCTTCCGAGCTGGTCGATACCGGCCTCGATGCGCTCGCGGTCGGCCTCGACACGCCCCTGCATGCGATCCATCAGCGAGAACTCGGCCGCGGTGAGCGGCCGGCGTACGCTCAGCGCCGGCGACAGCGTGGCGGCGCGGCTGCCGGCCGAGACGCGCAGATCCTGCGCCGTCCGTGCCAGGCTCAGCAGCGCCGCAAGCGAGGAATCGGCATTGACGACCTTCGCCTCGAGCCGGTTCATGACCGGCTCGATATTGCCGAGCACCTCGGCAACACCGGGCAGGAAACCCTTGATCGCGGCGCTGTCGCGCGCCGCCAGCGGAACACTCATCGCGCGATCTGCCGCAGCGTTGATCTCCTTCAGCCGCCGCGCGGCACGGTCGAGATGCTCCGCAATCGCTCCGCCGTCATCCAGCACCATGATGGCCCGCCTTGCGCTCTCGAAGGCGGTTTCGGCGGCTTTTGCGGCCTTCGCGGCAGCATCGATCTGGGCCTGCGTCGCAGCGACCTCCTGGAAGATCGGTCCAATGTAGGGGGCACGAAGACCGGCGACTTGCTGGCTGACCATCAGGGTCGCACCAAAAGCGTCAACCGTCTTGATCGCATCGGAGCGGTTCGTGAAGATGCGCGCCTGGGGTATCAGCACCTCGGCGCCGAGGATGACTGCAAAAACCGTCACCGTCAGCATCGACAGCGCGAAGAGCTTCCCGATCCGCATCCTTGGGTCCCCGAATACATTGCTACAAATGTCGAAAACCTAGCTGGCGGCCACTAAGGGCCCGTTAAGCAACGGCCCGTAGTTCAGCGGAGTGCCTTGCGCCGCGCGGGTCGCCGGAAAGCTGTCATCGCCGGGTTCCCCGTGGTGCCAGATGCGACAGAATTGCCGGCATTCTCCTCGCAAAACACCTATATCAATGCTTGCGCCGCCATCCGGCCGCACTCGCATACCTCCGGAACATCAATGCTCTCGGTCGAACTCGTCATCGTCGTCGTCCTGATCGTCATCAACGGCCTGCTCTCCATGTCCGAGCTGGCCGTGGTCTCGTCCCGTCCGGCCCGCCTCTCGCTGCTCGCCGCCAAGGGCGTGCGCGGCGCCGACCGCGCGCTGACGCTGGCGGCCGATCCCGGCAAATTCCTCTCGACAGTGCAGATCGGCATCACGCTGGTCGGCGTGCTCTCGGGTGCATTCTCCGGCGCGACGCTCGGGCAACGGCTGGCGCAATGGCTGGTCGAGCTCGGCCTGTCCGCCGGCATCGCCGACATCGTCGGCGTCGGCATCGTCGTCACGCTCATCACCTACGCCACACTGATCGTCGGCGAGCTGGTGCCGAAGCAGGTGGCGCTGCGCGACCCCGAGAGCATCGCGGTCAAGGTCGCGCCCGCGATGCATGTTCTGGCGCGGATCTCGCTGCCGCTCGTCTTCCTGCTCGATCTCTCCGGCAAGCTGATCCTCACGCTGCTCGGCCGCGGCGGCAAGGCCGAGGAGAAGGTCTCGGAGGACGAGATCCATCATCTCGTCAGCGAAGCCGAAAATGCCGGCGTGCTCGAGCCCGGCGAGAAGGAGATGATCGCCGGCGTGATGCGGCTCGGCGACCGGCCGGTCGGCGCCGTCATGACGCCGCGCACGGAGGTCGACGAGATCGACCTGAACGACGCACCGGAAGCCATTCAGCAGATCATCGCCAAGAGCCCGCATTCGCGCTTTCCGGCCTCGGACGGCGAACGCGACAAGCCGATCGGCGTGCTCCAGGCCAAGGACCTGCTGGTCGCGTTCATGAGCGAACGCACGCCCGATCTGCGGGCGCTTGTTCGCGAAGCGCCAAGCATTCCCGCCTCGGCGGATGCCCGCGACGTGCTCGCGATCCTGAGGGCCGCTCCGGTCCATGTCGGTTTCGTCTATGACGAGTACGGCGCCTTCGAAGGCGTGGTCACCGCGGCCGACATTCTGGAATCGATCGTCGGCGCGTTCCATTCCGAGGAAGGCCCGCCGGAGCCGGCCTATGTCAAGCGCGCAGACGATTCGCTGCTGGTCGCCGGCTGGATGCCGGTCGACGAATTCTGCGAGCTGCTCGGCATCGAGCTGCCGCCGCACCACCGCTTCTACACCGTGGCGGGCCTCGTGCTGCAACACTTCAACGTGCTGCCCAATGTCGGCGACGCCTTCGACCTCGGCGGCTGGCACATCGAGGTGGTCGATCTCGACGGAAGAAGGATCGACAAGATTCTGGCGAGCCGTCGGGGTGAGCAGGCGGCGGCGTGAGTGCGCGCTTGCGTGAAGTGACGCATGCTGTCGCGCCAATCTCCACTCGTCGTCCCGAACAAGCGCGCCTCAAGCGCGCGCCGATCCGGGACCCATACTCCCAGGAAGCCGTTTGGCGAAGACTGGGTGTTCGGTACTACCACCAACCGCAATCGATCGATCACGCGGTATGGGTCCCGGATCTGCGCTGACGCTTGTCCGGGACGACAGCTGAGATTGTGGCTCGCGCTCATGCCAGATGCAGGCGCCTACCCGAACCTCACACCGATCCGCTTTTCCTTGCGCCAGACCACGGTGCACGCCAGATGCTTTCCGTCGGCCTGGATGAGCAGGGTGAAGTGTTCGGGAATGCCGACCGGGCTGGTAACGTCGAGGGCTGCGCCGGTGTCCGAGAAATTGCGGACAGTGCAGTCGATCGCGCCGCCACCGAACTCGATCGTTCCGGCCTTCAGCACGCGATGCCTGGCTTTGTTGCGTCGCTCGTCCATGGGATGAACTATACCCAAAGTTGAATCAGACGTTAAGCCCCCGCTCTGCTCGCGACAATTTCATGGCCTCGCGCGGGCCGCATCATGCCGTGGCCCGGCGCCTCACAGCGCCGGCTGGAACGTCTCCGCCCGCGCCATCCGCCAGGCGTCGCAGAAGCGCGGGTCCTCCGTGCCTTCGAGCAGTTCGCCCGGCCGCAGCGCCGGATAGAGCTGTGCGAAAGATTGCACCTGGGTCGTCGACCTCCGTTGACTGAAGTGGATCGGGCGCAGCTGCTGGGGATGTTCGAGGCCGGCCGCGGCGATCAGCTCGGTCAGCGAATGCAGCGTGGCATGGTGGTAATTGTGCACGCGGTCGATCTTGAGCGGCACGTAGAGCGCGCGCGCCCGCGTCGGGTCCTGCGTCGCGACACCGGTCGGGCAGCGGTCGGTGTGGCAGCTCAGCGACTGGATGCAGCCGAGCGAGAACATGAAGCCGCGCGCCGAATTGCACCAGTCGGCGCCGATCGCCATCGCCCGCGCCATGTCGAACGCGGTGGCGATCTTGCCGGAGGCGCCGAGCTTGATGCGGTCGCGCGCATTGATGCCGATCAGCGCGTTGTGCACGAAATTGACGCCCTCGCGCATCGGCATGCCGAGATGGTCCATGAACTCGAGCGGCGCCGCACCAGTGCCGCCCTCGTTGCCGTCGACGACGATGAAATCGGGATAGATGCCGGTCTCCAGCATCGCCTTGCAGATCGCCAGGAATTCCCAGGGATGACCGATGCACAGCTTGAAGCCGGCCGGCTTGCCACCGGAGAGGCGGCGCATCTCAGCGATGAACTGCATCATGCCAACGGGCGTCGAGAAGGCGCGGTGCGAGGCCGGCGAGATGCAGTCCTCGCCCATGGACACACCGCGGATCTTGGAAATCTCCTCCGAGACCTTCGCCGCTGGCAGCACGCCGCCATGGCCGGGCTTGGCACCCTGGCTGATCTTGAGCTCGACCATCTTGATCTGGTCCTGGCCGGCGACGCGCGCGAACGCTTCGGGATCGAACGAGCCGTCGAGATGGCGGCAGCCGAAATAGCCGGAGCCAATCTCCCAGATGATGTCGCCGCCCATCTCTGCGTGATAGGGGCTGAAGCCGCCCTCGCCGGTGTCATGGGCAAAGCCGCCCTTCTTCGCGCCGGCATTGAGCGCACGCACCGCGTTCGGGCTGAGCGCGCCAAAGCTCATCGCCGAGATGTTGAACACCGAGGCCGAGTAGGGCTTCTTGCAGTCCGGTCCGCCGACGACGACGCGAAACTTCTCCTCGGCATGCGCCTTCGGCGACACCGAGTGATGCATCCACTCATAGCCCTCGCGGTAGACGTCCTCCTGGGTGCCGAACGGACGCTTGTCGAGCTGCATCTTGGCGCGCTGATAGACCACCGCGCGGGTGTCGCGCGAGAACGGCATGCCGTCCTTCTCGCTCTCGAAGAAATACTGCCGCATCTCGGGGCGTATCTCTTCGAGCAGGAAGCGGATATGCGCCGAGATCGGGTAGTTGCGCAGCACCGCATGGCTCTTCTGGAGCAGGTCGCGGACGCCGAGCAGCGTCAGGGCGCCGAAGATCAGGATCGGGATCAGCAGGATGTCGAAGATCTTGCGGTCGGCGATGCCGAAGCCGATCAGGAGCGCGGTGACGACCGCGCAGATCGTCAGCACTATGAAGCGCGGCGAGAATGGCATCAGCAGGGTTTCCATGGCCCCCTCTTCCAACGGCCCACGCTTCGATTTTGGCGCTTTGCTATTTTCGTCGGCCGCGATTCCCATCCTCTCGCCAGCTTGAGGCGGTACGATACGCCCGCGCCTGTCATACGGATATGACGCGGCCCTTGTTTCAGGCTAGCGAATTCCGCCGCCGCAGATCAATCCGCCGAGAGGTTAGGCTTTTGCAGTGCAGCAGAGGGAGTGGGGATGGGAATAGTGGGGCGGCCGGGCCAGGTGCTTTACCCACCGCCGTCGTCCTGGCGAAAGCCAGGACCCATTACCCCTAAACGGGGTTGCGCGAAGACTGACAACGACCAGCCTTCGCCAAACTTGACTCGGTGGGTATGGGTCCTGGCTTTCGCCAGGACGACACCGAGAGGATAAACGAGCGGTGCTTACCGCTCGACGAACGCCTTCTCGATCACGAAATGGCCCGGCTTGTTGCCGCTTCCCTCGATGAAGTCGCGGCCTTCGAACATCACCTTCAGCTCTTCCAGCATCGCCGGGCTGCCGCACATCATGATGCGGTCGGTTGCGATGTCGAGCGGGCCCTGTCCGATGTCGTTGAAGATCTGCTCGGAGCTGATGAGGTCGGTGATGCGGCCCCGATTGCGGAACGGCTCGCGGGTCACGGTCGGATAATAGACCAGCTTGTCCGCGAGCAGCTCGCCGAACAGCTCGTCCTCGCGCAGATTGGCGACGAGCTTCTCGCCGTAAGCGAGCTCGGAGACCTGGCGGCAGCCATGCACCAACACGATGGTCTCGAACTGCTCGTAGACGTCGGGGTCCTTGATCAGGCTCGCGAACGGCGCGAGGCCTGTACCGGTCGAGAGCAGCATCAGCCGCTTGCCCGGGATGAGGTTGTCGGTGATCAGCGTGCCGGTCGCCTTGCGGCCGACCAGGATGGTGTCGCCCTCCTTGATCTTCTGGAGGCGCGAGGTGAGCGGGCCGTCCTGAACCTTGATCGAGAAGAACTCGAGCTCTTCCTCGTGGTTGGCGCTCGCCATGCTGTAGGCGCGCAGCAGCGGACGGCCGTCGACCTCGAGGCCGATCATCGCGAACTGGCCGTTCTGGAAGCGGAAGCCCGTATCGCGCGTGGCGCGGAAGCTGAACAGCGTGTCGGTCCAGTGCTGGACGGAAAGAACCTTCTCTCGGTAAAACGCGCTCATGATTTTCGATATTCCGAATAATTGCGGTTTTAGGGCAAAAGCGCTGCCCGGCCCTGAAAGCGGGGCGGACACCATTGCCATGGCGGAGGATTTCGCGTGTGTGATCTACGCCATTGAGACCAATAATCAACCTCGTTTCGGATGCAATTGATGCCGATCAAACCGGCACTTGCGGTGGAATTGGCCGCATCATTAATGAATCTGCTGCGCGGCGCGCACAGAGGGCAATTTCTTTTCCCTTTCGGGCTCGATGGCAGCACTTAATTTCCGTCGCGCTCGCGAGAATTTCATTAAGAATAGCTCTGATCTTCACCCCGGCTTGGCGCCGATGCCCGCATTTTTGCGGCTTTTGGCGACAGGAATGATTGAGACCCATGGCCAGCAGCGAACGCATCTTCGTCCAGGCGATCAGGCGCTATTGCGCCCGACATGGCATTGCCGTCGACATCCGCGCCGGTGGCTGGCTGATCGCGATGCGCCGGGGCGAGGCGCGCCACTTCGCCTTCGGCTACGACATCGGCCTCAACAGCGCCATCGCGCATCGCCTCGCCAACGACAAATCGGCGACCGCCGAGGCGCTGTCGCTTGAAGCCGTGCCCTGCATTCCTCATCATCTCTTCCTCAACCCGAGCATGGGCGCGCATGTCGCCGGCCCTGGTTGGCGTGAAGCGATGCTGGCGCTGCTTGCGCAGCACCCGCAAGGCGTGGTGGTGAAGCCGAACGAGGGCACGTCCGGACGCGCGGTGTTCAAGGTGACGAGCGCTGCCGAGCTCGATCGCGCCGTCTGCGAGGTTTTTTCGTCGGGCCTCGGCCTCGTGATCGCGCCTTATGTCGAGATCGAGGAGGAGGTCCGCGTGATCCTGCTCGATCGCAAGCCGATGATCGTCTACCGCAAGGACCGGCCGTCGGTCGTCGGCGACGGGGAGCATACGTTGCGCGAGCTCGCGATCGCGGCGGGACACGACGGGCAGCTCCGCGAGCTCGAAGCGCGCGAGGTGAATGCGGTCGTCCCGAACGGCAAGCGGCGCATCCTGAACTGGCGGCACAATCTCGACGCCGGCGCGCGGCCGGTCCTGATGGAGAATGGCGAGGTGCGCGCGGCATGCGTGAAGCTCGCCGTCGACGCCGCCAACGCCATCGGCATCGCCTTCGCCTCGATCGACGTGGTGCGCGTGGATGGCGCCTGGCGCGTGCTCGAGATCAATTCCGGCGTGATGATGGAGGCGCTGGCGAAGCTCCATCCGGAGCTGGTGCAGGCGACGTATGACGCGGCGCTGGACCGGGTGTTTGGGAAGAGATAGCAGCCGCGAGCTCGCTGCGCCCTCTCCCCTTGTGGGAGAGGGTGGCTCACCGCGTAGCGGTGAGACGGGTGAGGGGTCTCTCTCCGCGCGTGAAACTCTTGCGTCTGAATTTGCGGAGACAACCCCTCATCCGGCGCTTCGCGCCACCTTCTCCCACAAGGGGAGAAGGGAAGGCAGCGAGCCTGCGGCACGGCGCGATCACTAATTATTCGCGCTCGCCGAATCGTCCATCGCCTTGAAGGCTTCCTCGAGTTGCAGCGAGATCGGCACGTTGAGCCGTTCGCCGGTCGGAAGCCTGGCAGTGAACCATTTGTTGTAGAGCGGGACGAGGTCGCGGTTGGAGCCGAGCTTGCGGAAGGTGCGCTCGACCACGGCCGACAATTGCGGCTCGCCTTTCCTGAACATGATGCCGTAGGGGTCGTAGGACAGATAGTCGCCGGTGACGCGGTACTTGTCCTGCGCCTTGTGGCGCGCGATCAGGCCGGAGAGCAGGATGTCGTCGGTCGCGAACGCATCCGCCTTGCCGTCCGCGAGCATCTGGAACGATTGCTCGTGATCGGCGCCGACGGCGATGGTCAGCCCCAGCGAGGATTTCTTGTCGGCCGCCTGGATCGCCTGCTCATTGGTGGTGCCCTTCGTCACCACGATGGTCTTGCCCTTCAGGTCGGCCAGCGACTGGACGCTGGACGCCTTCGGCACCATCAGCTTGGTACCGGCGACGAACATCAAGGGGGAGAACGCGACGCGCTTGGCGCGCTCGGCATTGGCCGTGGTCGAGCCGCACTCCAGGTCGATCTTGTTCTGGAGCACCGCTTCGATGCGGTCGTCCGAGGTGACCTTGACGTAGTCGATCTTGAGATTGGGATCGTCGACCTCGACGCCGATCTCCTCGACGATGGCCTCGCAGAGTTCGAGGCTGTAGCCGATCGGGCGGCCCGACTGGTCGAGGAAGGAGAACGGCGGCGAGCTCTCGCGATAGCCGAGCCGCACGACATGCGCCTTCTTGATGGCCGACAGCGTCGGGCTGAGCCCTTCGCTCCCGGTCTGGGCGAGTGCTGTGGTCGCGAGCAACGATGCCGCGAGCCAGAGGCAGCCGCCGATCACTGACCTTGTCAGTGTCTGGCCCATGGTGTGCTCCTAACCATGGCCGGCCATGGCGGGCACTTCGCCCGGCACCATGTCATCAGGAACGGCGTCGCCCGGTCCCATCGCATGCTCCGGCCCAAGCTCGCCTTCCCACTTCGCGACGACCGAGGTCGCGAGCGTGTTGCCGATCACGTTGGTCGCGCTGCGGCCCATGTCGAGGAAGGTGTCGATGCCCATGATCATGAGCAGGCCGGCCTCGGGGATGTTGAACTGCGCCAGCGTCGAGGCGATCACGACGAGGGAGGCGCGCGGCACGCCGGCGACGCCCTTCGAGGTGATCATCAGCGTCGCCAGCATCGCGAGCTGCGTGCCGAGCGGCATGTCGATGTGGTAGCTCTGCGCGATGAAGATGCTCGCGAAGGTGCAGTACATCATCGTGCCGTCGAGGTTGAAGGAATAACCGAGCGGCAGCACGAAGCTCGAGATCCGCGACGAGGCGCCGAAGCGGTTGAGGCCCTCCAGCGTCTTCGGATAGGCCGCTTCCGAGCTCGCGGTCGAGAACGCGATCATCAGCGGCTCGCGGATCAGCTTCAGCAGGTGGCTGTAGCGCGGCCCGATCACGATGAAGCCCACGATCACCAGGATCGTCCACAGGAGCGCCAGCGAGAGATAGAAGCCGCCCATGAACACGACGAGCTTCCAGAGCACCAGCAGGCCGTTCTTGGCCACCGTCGCCGTGATGGCGGCCCACACCGCGAGCGGCGCGAACAGCATCACATAGCTCGTCACCTTGAGCATGATGTGGCCGATATCGTCGATCAGCGCCAGGATCGGCTTGGAGCGCTCCGGCATCGCGCCCATCGCCACCGAGAAGAACACGGCGAAGATCACGATCTGGAGGATCTCGTTCTGCGCCATCGCGTCCGCGATCGAGGTCGGGATCAGATGGGTCAGGAATTTCTCGATCGAGAAGGCCGAGACCGGCAGGCCGGTCGATTGGCCTGCCGCAGGCAGCGTGCCGGGGAAGTTGGCGCCGGGCTGAAGCAGATTGACCATGATCAGGCCGAGCATCAGCGAGACGAAGGAGGCGCTGATGAACCACCCCATGGTCTTGGCGAAGATGCGGCCGAGCTTGGCGCCCGAGCCCATATGGGCGATGCCGCCGACCAGGGTCGCAAACACCAGCGGCGCGATGATCATCTTGATCAGGCGCAGGAACATCATGGCGATCAGGTTGATGGACGAGGCCCAGTCGGCGCGCGTATCGGGCAGGAAGTTGTAGATCGCCGAGCCCATGATGATGCCCAGCACCATCGCGCCCAAGATGTATTGCGTAAACCTGTTCGACATTGCTTACCCCCACGTACACCGGCGCTTCATGATGTCGCAGATATGGCGGCTGCGCAACTCGCTTGCCGGGTGGCCGCGTTGGCCGGATGTTCCCGTTGTGAAACGGCCCCCCGCGATCTAGCCTTCATGCAGCGCACAACGAATGCGCCTGCACGTTTTCTTTGCGGCAGCTGCATCAATAATCGTCAAACAAACGGAGAGGGAAACGCCATGAGCGGCAGCATCAATCGCCAGATTCTTCTGGTCGAAAAACCCAGCGGCAAGCTCGGCCCTGAACATTTCAAGATGGTCGACGGCGCGATGCCGGAGCCGAAGGACGGCGAGGCTTTGCTGCGCGTGCGTTACATCTCGCTCGACGCCGCCAACCGCGCCTGGATGCATGGCGCGACCTATCGTTCAGCCGTCGAAGCGAACAGCGTGATGGCCGGCGGCGGCATCGCCGAGGTCGTCAGCTCGAAGGCGCCGGGGTTGGCTGCCGGCGACATCGTGTTCGGCGACACCGGCTGGCAGGAGTTTGCCGCGGTGCCGGCAAAGCATCTCACCAAGATGCCGAAGCTGGAACCGATGACGCATCTGCTCAGCGTGTTCGGCATCGCCGGCCTCACCGCCTATTTCGGCCTGCTGGAGGTCGGCAAGCCCAAAGAGGGCGAGACCGTCGTGGTCTCCGCGGCGGCCGGCTCGGTCGGCTCGGTCGTCGGGCAGATCGCCAAGATCAAGGGATGTCGCGTCATCGGCATCGCCGGCGGCGCCGACAAGTGCAACTGGCTGACCTCCGAGCTCGGCTTCGATGCCGCCGTCGACTACAAGGACGGCGCGGTGTTCAAGGCCCTGCGCGCGGCCGCGCCAAAGGGCATCGACGTCTATTTCGACAATGTCGGCGGCGACATTCTGGAAGCCTGCCTGCCGCAGATGAACAATTACGGCCGCATCGCCTGCTGCGGCGCGATCTCGCAATATGACGGTGCGCCTGCCGCGCACGGTCCGCGCGGCGTACCCGGCCTGATCGTGGTGAAGCGGCTCGTCATGCAGGGCTTCATCGTGATGGACTACATGAAGGACAGCCAGCGCGCGCTCGCCGAGCTCCAGGGCTGGGTCAAATCCGGCAAGCTGAAGGTGCAGGAGGACATCATCGACGGATTGGAGAACACGCCGAAAGCGCTGATCGGATTGCTCGCGGGCGAGAACCGCGGCAAGCGCATGGTCAAGCTCTGACGACGTATTGCTTGAGCATGATCTCCGCGCAAACGCGTTCCGCGTCTGTCGCGAGGGATAACCGCTGCACACTTTGCGCTGACGCGGCCCTTCGGGTCCGGATCATGCTCTAGTTACGTCGCAATTGCGCCGGCATTATCCACTTGCGGTAGAGGCCAAAGCATCCAAAGATACCGCGCGCGAGGCATCACTCGCGACGATTGCGCTTGAATCACATTTGAAAATCGTCGGCGCTACCGACAGGGCGGGAATTCACTCAGATGTTCAACACGTTGAAACATGCATCAACGCGCACGGCGTTGCTCGCGGCCGCGCTCTTCGCAACTGCAACAGGCGCGGTCGCGCAAGCGCCGACCGACGCGCAGAAGAGCGCGATCCGGTCCGCATGCCGCTCGGACTTCATGGCGCACTGCTCGAGCGTCACGCCCGGCGGCGTGGAAGCGTATCAATGTCTGGCGAAGAACATGTCGAGCCTGTCACCTGGGTGCCAGACCGCGGTTCGCGCGGTCGAGCCCGCTGCGGCTCCGAAGACCGAAGCCGCGCCGGCCGCACCAAAGACCGAAGCTGCGCCCAAGACCGAGTCCAAGACGGAAACGGCGCCTGCGGCGCCGAAGGCTGAATCGGCGCCCGCCGAAAAGCCCGCCGCCGCACCAGCGCCGAAGGCAGCTGCCGCCAAGCAACCGAGCAGCGCGCAGGTCGCCGCGGTCAAGAGCGCGTGCCGCGCCGACTATCCCAAGGTCTGCGCCAGCGTGCCGCCGGGCGGTGCGCCCGCGCTCGAATGCCTTGAGAAGAACAAGGCAAGGGTTTCGCCCGCCTGCGAGAAGGCCCTGAGCGCCGCGGCCGGCGGCGGCGCGGCAGCAACGGCAGCGCCTGCGGGCGCAGCCCCTGCGGCGGCGGCAGCACCGGCGGCCGCGCCAGCCGTGATCGTTCTGCGCCCGCTGCGGCCGCGCGAAGAGCTGTTCATCGTCCGATCGGCCTGCGGCGCCGACATCCGCACGCTGTGCGCCGGCGTCGCGCCCGGCGGCGGCCGCATCGTGCAATGCATCGCCAGCAATGCCGCATCGCTGTCGCCCGCGTGCAAGGACGTGCTGGCACCGTTCGCGGCGCGATAAGGCAGCGCACGGCGACGCGCCGGAGTACACGACACCGATCGGCGGCATGCGCGAATGAATTCTCGCACGCCTGCCGCGATCAACCTTTGCGGATATCGATTTCGATCACGACAAGACCGGGAGGACAACATGCGTTCATTGCTGCTGGTTGCTTCTGCACTCCTCGCCTTCGGGGCGACCATGACGTTCGAGGCCACCGACGCCAACGCGGTGGTGTGCGCCCGCGGCGTCTATCGCGCCGGCTGCGCCGGGCCGAACGCGGCCGTCGTGGTCCGCAAGCCGGTTCCGGTGGTCCGCTGTACCAGGGTGCTGGTGGACGGGGTCTACGTGAAGCGTTGCGTCTGATCGCCGGGTGGCCAAGAGGGCGCGCTTTGGCTATGGTTCGCTCCTGACGGTTTCGGACGCGCGCAAGACGCAGGTCCGGAAGCGAGCTTTGGCGCGCCGTGCTTGGCCGATAATTCTGCTGGCGCGGGAGGCCGGAGCACATTAGTCTACCCCTAGATAGTAAGTATACTGTCAATTAGGGAGGCAGACGTTGCGGATCGCCGTGATTGGCGGGGGGCCCGGCGGGCTCTACTTCGCCTATCTCTGGAAGAAGCGTCATCCCGAGGATCAAGTCGACCTGTTCGAACAGAACCCGGCCGACGCGACCTGGGGCTTTGGCGTGGTGTTCTCCGACCAGGCCCTGGAGTTCCTGCGCGCCGACGACCCCGAGACGGTCGATGCGATCGCGCCGCATATGGAGAGCTGGGAGAACATCACGCTCAACCTGCAGGGCGGCAGCGTCGCCATCGACGGGGTCGGCTTCTCCTCGATCGGGCGGCTCGAGCTCTTGCAGTTCCTTCAGCAGCGCGCGCTCGATGTCGGGGTCACGCCGCGCTTCGACACGCAAATTCACGGGATCGACCAGCTCAACGGCCACGATCTGATCGTCGCCGCCGACGGCTTGAACTCGCTGGTGCGCCGCGCTTACGAGGGCGATTTCGGCACCTCGCTGTCCTACTCCTCCAACAAGTTCGTCTGGTACGGCACCTCGAAGCGCTTCGACACGCTGTCACAGACTTTTGTGAAGACCGACCGCGGCGCCTTCAACGCCCATCACTACCGCTATTCGCCGACCATGAGCACCTTCCTGGTCGAGTGCGACCACGCCACCTGGCAGGCCTATGGCTTCGCCTACAAGGACGTCGAACAGTCCAAGGGCGTCTGCGAGGAGGTGTTCGCCGACACGCTCGGCGGCCACTGCCTCGTCTCCAACAAATCGGTGTGGCGCAATTTTCCCTGGGTCTGGAACGAGCACTGGTCGTTCAAGAATATGGTGCTGATCGGCGACGCGCTGCACTCGGCGCATTTCTCGATCGGCTCCGGCACGCGGCTCGCGATCGAGGACGCGATCGCGCTGGTCAAGGCGCTGGAATCCGATGCGCATCTGAACACCGCATTGCTTCGCTACCAGGCCGCGCGCAAACCGGTCGTGCAGAAGCTCGTCGACGCCGCACGAACCAGCGCCTCCTGGTACGAGAACTTTGCCCAGCACATGCAGCTCGACCTGATGGATTTTGCCTACAGCTACATCACCCGCTCCGGCCGCATCGACGATTCCCGGCTGCGGGCGATGTCGCCGGCCTTCATGGCGCGTTACGAGGCCGCCAAGAACGGTGGGGATGCGGCCAGTGAGGCTACCGCATGAGCAGCGAGATTTGCGACCAGGTGCCCGCGGACAGCGCGGGCGCACGCGAGATCGGCTTTGCCGTTCCGGAAATCTACAACGCCAGCCGCGTGCTGTTCGACAATCTCGGCAAGGGATATGGCGACAAGCTCGCGCTGATTGGTCCGGCGGGCACGCGCACATATGCCGAGCTCTGCGCGGAGGCTTGCCGCTGGGGCAACGGCTTCATCTCGCTCGGCCTCAAGCGTGGCGATCGCGTGCTGCTGTTCCTCGACGATACGCCGGCTTATCCCGCCGCCTTCTTCGGCGCCGTGCGTGCCGGCTTCGTGCCGCTCCTGATCAACACGCTGACGCCGCCGGATCTGTTGCAATTCTATCTCGCCGATTCCGGCGCGACCGTCGCGGTGGCCGAGTCCGAATTCTGCGCGCGCTTCAATGCGGAGGCGTGCAAGGACACAGACCTGCGCTCGCTGATCGTCGTCAATGGCGAAATGGGCGAGCATGCTGCGCCTGCGGCGGTCATGGCGGCAAGCTGGCTTGCGCAATTCCCGGCGGAGCTTGCGGAAGCGAACACCCATCGCAACGAGATGGCGTTCTGGATGTACTCGTCCGGCTCGACCGGCCGGCCCAAGGGCATAGTGCACCTCCAGCACGACATGACCTATAGCGAGCTGGCCTTCGCGCAGAATGTGTTGAAGCTGACGCCTGACGACATCTGCTTCTCGGTGCCGAAGATCTTCTTTGCCTACGGGTTCGGCAACTCCGTCACCTTCCCGTTCTCGGTCGGCGCGGCGACGCTGCTGCTGCCGGGACAGCCGAAGCCGGCGACGATCTTCGCGGCGATCGAGCAATACAGGCCGACCGTCTTCTTCGGCCTGCCGACGCTTTACACCTCGCTGACCAAGGCCGAGGGCGCACAACAGACGAACTTCTCGTCGCTGCGCATGGCGCTCTCCGCAGCCGAAGTGCTCTCGGCCGAAGTCTTCAACGGCTGGAAGGCGCTCACGGGGCTCGAAATCGTCGAAGGCCTCGGCTCGACCGAGGTGCTGCACATCTATCTCTCCAACCGTCCCGAACGGAAGAAGCTCGGCGCCGCGGGCCTGCGCGTGTCCGGCTACGAGGTCACGCTGCGCGACAAGGACGGAAGCGAGGTCGGCGACGGAGAGGAAGGCATCTTGTGGGTGCGCGGCGATTCCAACACGCCACTGTACTGGAATCGGCCGGACAAGTCCGCCGAGACCATCCGCGAGGGCGGGTGGATCTACACCGGCGACCGCTTCGTCCGCGATGCCGACGGCTTCCACTTCTTCCGCGGCCGCGCCGACGATCTCATCAAGATCTCGGGCCAGTGGGTCTATCCGCTCGAGGTCGAGCTCTGCCTCGCCGATCACCCCGACATCCGCGAATGCGCGGTGTTCGCCGCCGAGCTGCCGGACCGTCGCATGACGCTGAAGGCGGTGGTGGTGATGAACAGCCGTGCCGTCGACCAAGGCGAAGCGACGCGGCGGCTACAGGATTACGTGAAGGGCAAGCTCTTGCCCTACAAATATCCGCGCGAGGTGATCTTCATCGACGAACTGCCGAAGACGGGGACGGGGAAGATCGACCGGCAGGCGTTGCTGCGGATGTGAGGCCAGGCACTGTTAGGGACGCAGCACGCAACCACACTCTCGCTGTCATCGCCCGCGAAAGCGGGCGATCCAGTACGCCGGGACGGTGAGGAATACGGAGAATCCGCGGCGTACTGGATTCCCCGCCTTCGCGGGGAATGACACCGCTATTGTTGCAACATCAGCGTCTTACTCACTCGTTCACCCGCCCTTCCCCAGATGCTCCAGCGCGTCCTCGGCCCGCAGCGGCACGCGCGAGACTTCGTTGTTGAGATCGACGAGCTGCACCAGAAGCCCCATCAGCGCCTTGCGGTCGGCGGGTTTCAGCGGCTCCAGCATGCGCGCCTGGGCGCGTTCGACGGCGGGGATGATCTCGCGCAGGATCGCGGCGCCTGATTTGGTCAGGTAGAGCAGCTTGATCCGCTTGTCCTCGGGCGCGGGCTTGCGCTCGATATAGTCCTTGGCCTGAAGCCGTTCGATCACGCTGCCGAGGGTGGAGCGGTCGAACGCGATCACCGCCGACAGCCGCGTCGCATCGATGCCGGGATGGGTGTGGATCGCGATCAGCGCCCCATACTGCACCGGCGTGAGATCGAACGCCTTGCACTCCTCCATGAAGATCGAGACCGCGATCTGCTGCATGCGCCGGAACAGATAGCCCGGCGCGGCATAGACCGCGTCCATCGTGATCGGGGGAGGAGGCTTACTCGGCATCGGGCTGCTTCTCCGGTGCGGCATCGGCGAACGCCGGCAGCGCCTTGGCGGCGGCCTCCGCCTTCAGCAGGCGCGGATAGGCCGAGACGTCGACGCCGAAGCGGCGCGCGTTGGCAAGCTGCGGCACGAGGCAGAGATCGGCGAGCGTCGGCGCATCGCCGAAGCAGAACGGGCCCGGCTCGTCCCTGATCAGCGTTTCGCACGCCGACAGTCCCTCGCGGTTGACCCAGGCGGCCCAGTCCTGGACCTTCTCCTCCGCAAGCCCGAGCTCGCGCAGCCGCGCCAGCACCTTCAGGTTCTGCACCGGATGGGTGTCGCAGGCGATCGCCAGCGCAAATGCCCTCACCTTGGCGCGTCGCAGCGGATCCTTCGGCAGCAGCGGTGGATTGGGGTGCGTCTCGTCGAGCCATTCGATGATCGCGACCGATTGGGTCAGCACCGCACCGCCATCGTTCTCCAGCGCCGGCACCAGCCCTTGCGGATTGATGGCGAGATAGGCGGGCGCGCATTGCTCGCCCTTGCGAAGATGATGCGGCAGATGCTCGGCGCCGAGGCCCTTCAGATTCAGCGCGATCCGCACCCGGTAGGCGGCGCTGGAGCGGAAATAGCCGTGCAGCTTCATCGAAACCCTCCCTTTTGTTTTCTGTCATTCCGGGGCTCGCGAAGCGAGAGCCCGGAATCCATACTCCCGATCGTGGTTATGGATTCCGGGCTCGACGCTGGCGCGTCGCCCCGGAATGACGACAACCTTGTATGCCGTCCGTCACATTGACGCTACCTAGATCGTCAGTATACTGTCAATCAACAAAACGACGGGAGCCGCACCATGGAAGCCGTGACCAAGACGCCGGAACGCGAGGCGTTCTACAAGAAGATCGACGGCGAAAATCTCACCGCGCTGTGGACGGTGATGGGCGATCTGATCACGCCGGAGCCGAAGAGCGCCTGCCGGCCGCACCTCTGGAAATTCGACGTCATCCGCGACTACATGCGTGAAGCCGGCAAGCTGATCACGGCCAAGGAGGCCGAGCGCCGCGTGCTGGTGCTGGAGAACCCGGGCCTGCGCGGGCAATCAAAAATCACGACCTCGCTCTATGCCGGCGTACAGATGGTGGTGCCCGGAGACGTCGCTCCCGCGCATCGGCACAGCCAGTCGGCGCTGCGCTTCGTGCTCGAAGGCAAGGGCGCCCACACCGCCGTCGACGGTGAGCGCACCGCGATGGAGCCCGGCGATTTCATCATCACGCCGTCGATGACCTGGCACGATCATTCCAACGAGACCGACGAGCCGATGTTCTGGCTCGACGGCCTCGATATCCCGCTGGTGCAGTTCTTCGACTGCTCCTTTGCGGAAGGCGCGAAGGAGGACCAGCAGAGGATCACGAAGCCCGCCGGCGACAGCTTTGCGCGCTATGGCCACAATCTGCTGCCGGTCGACGTGAAGCGGAGCTCGAAGACCTCGCCGATCTTCAGCTATCCCTATGCGTACACCCGTGAAGCGCTGGAGAAGGCTCGCGCGAGCCAGGAATGGGACGCCTGTCATGGGCTGAAGCTGAAGTTCAGCAATCCCGAGACCGGCGACTTTGCGATGCCGACCATCGGCACCTTCATCCAGTTGCTGCCGAAGGGGTTCAAGACTGCGCGATATCGCTCCACCGATGCGACGGTGTTCTGCCCGATCGAAGGCCGCGGCCGCAGCCGCATCGGCGATGCCGTTTTCGAATGGGGCCCGCGCGATCTGTTCGTGGTGCCGAGCTGGCACTGGGTGACGCACGAGGCCGACGACGACGCCGTGCTGTTCAGCTTCTCGGATCGGCCCGTGCAGCAGAAGCTCGACCTGTTTCGCGAGGATCGGGGGAATGCCTAAGGCGGGGTGCTATAGCCTTACATTCGGTGTCGTCCCGGCGAAGGCCGGGACCCATACCGCGTGATCTATCGGGGAAACAGCGGTATTCGTACCGACCAAAGGTAACTACCAGTCTTCGCCAAACCGCTCCCTGTGGGTATGGGTCCCGGCCTTCGCCGGGACGACGACGGAGGTTGTGGCGCGCGGCTTCGTCTACGTCATCATTGCGAACGCAGCTACCGCCAGTGCAGCAACCGCGTCTCCAGCAGATTGATCACCTTGCCCACCGCGAGGCCAAACACCGATAGGATCACCACGCCCGCGAGCAGCTGATCCGTCTGCATCAGATTGCCGGCCTGGAGCACGAAGGCGCCGATGCCGTATTGCGCGCCGATCATCTCGGCGCTGACGACGAGCAGCAGCGCCACCGAGGCAGTGATGCGGAAGCCGGCGAGGATCGCCGGCAGCGCGCCCGGCCAGATCACCTTGCGCACAATGGTGGCGAAGGGCACGTTGAAGCTCTGCGCCATGCGGATCAGGTTGCGCGGCACCGCATCGACGCCGCTATAGACCGAGATCGCGGTCGAGAAGAACACACCCAACGCAATGGTCGCGATCTTCGGCTCTTCGCCGATGCCGAGCCAGAGGATCAACAGCGGCAGCAGTGCGATCTTCGGGATCGGGAACAGCGCCGAGATGAAGGTGATGCCGACGCTGCGCGCGAGCCGCGACAGGCCAATGGCAAAGCCGACGGCGACGCCGGCCGCCGTTCCCAGCAGCCAGCCGACACCGATGCGCAGCAGCGAGGCCGAGAGGTGCTGCCAGAGCGCGCCTGACATCGCCAGCTCGTAGATCGCGCGCACGATCGCTAACGGCGCCGGCAGGAACAGCGGATTGACGAGACCGGCGCTCCCGGCTGCCTGCCAGATCGCGATGACGAGGGCGAGCGCGATCCAGCCGCCGAAGCGGCTCGACGCGGGCACGAAGCCGGCGCCGCGGAAGCGGACGCGACGGGTCGCCTCGCTCTTGACAGGTGTCTCCGCCACCGGCGCGCGATCAAGCATGCTGGACCTCGCGCTCGGCATCGATCGCCTCGTGGCGGATCAGCGACCAGATCTGGTTCTGAAGCAACAGCAGCTTTTCGCGCGCCGCGGTTTCGCCGCGCTCGGCGCGCGTCATCGGCACGGTGACGACCTCGCGGATCCGCCCGGGCCGGCGCGACAGCACCACGATGCGGTCGGCGAGCCGCGCCGCCTCTTCGAGATTGTGCGTGACATAGACCGCGCCCATGCCGCCGTCGGCGAGCAGGCGGACGAAGTCCTCCATCAACAACTCGCGGGTCTGCGAATCCAGCGCCGAGAGCGGCTCGTCCATCAGCAGGATGGCAGGCCTGACCGCCAGCGCCCGCGAAATCCCGACGCGCTGGCGCATGCCGCCGGAGAGCTGCTTTGGATAGGTCTTGCGAAAATCGGTCAGGCCGGTGCGGCGCAGCGCATCCTCGACCAGCGCGCGGCGCTGCGCCGCCGAGAGCTGGGCGTGCAGCAGCGGGAATTCAACGTTCTCCTCGACCGTCGCCCAGGGCAGCAACGCAAAATCCTGGAACACGAAGGTGAGCGGATTGAGACTGTCCGCCGGCGGCGCCCCGCGCAGCTCCGGCGCGCCGGAGGTCGGCTGCAACAGCCCGCCGAGGATCGACAGCAGCGTGCTCTTGCCGCAGCCGGAAGGACCGACGATCGCGACCACCTCGCCGGCACCGACGGTGAAGGAGACGTCGTCAAGCACGGCGAGGTCGCCGAAGCGGTGGGTGATGTGGTTGGCGATCAGGTCCATGCTGTCTCGTCTATCCGGTTCTCCGTCGTTCCGGGATGATCCGAAGGATCAGACCTCAGGTGCGCAATTGCGCACCGGGGAACCTCGAGATTCCGGGTTCGATGCTTCGCATCGCCCCGGAATGACGGAAGCATCAATCCGCCTTCACATAGTCCTTTGCAATGATCGCATTGGCATCAAAGCCCTTGTCGGCAAAGCCCTGCTCCTGGAGCCATTTGATCTGGTTGTCGACGTTCTTGACGTCGAGCTTGCCGTCGGGATCGATGTAGGCGCAGTTGCCGACCACCTGCTCGACCGGCAGATTGGTGTACTTCGCGATGATCTCCAGCAGCGGCTTGGTCTGCTCGTTGACGGGCGCCACGCCGTCCTTCATCGCGGCGAGGATCACGTCGTGGTATTCGCGGTCAGCCTTTGCCAAAGCGCCGAGCAGCTTGGTCACCAGCGCCTTGTTGGTCAGCGTCTTCGGCGAGGCGAACACTGCGCCCAGCTGCCAGGGCGTCTCGTCCCCGACCCAGCCCAGGAACTTCGCGCCGCCCTCATCCATCAGTTTTCGCGCGGTAGAAATCGGTAGTAGCGCGGCATCGACAGTCTCGCCTTTCAGCGCGGCCGTCGCATTGGACAGCGACTGCAGCGGGATGATCTTCACGTCGGCGAGCTTGAAGCCGTATTTGTCGGCGAGCAGCCCGAGCGAATAGTGGAAGGATGATCCGACCTGCGTGACCGCGACGCGCTTGCCCGCGAGGTCCTTCGGCGTTTTCAGCCCGGCCGCGTAAGCGTTGTTGCTGGCGAAATAGCCGATGAGGGGATAGCCGGCTTTTTCGCGGCTCATGCCGCCGATCACCTTGAGCACGCCCTTGCCGGCGAGATTGTAGAGACCGGCAGTGAACGCGGTGACGCCGAAATCGACGTCGCCCGAGGTGGTGGCGACCGCGATCGGCTGCGCCGCGTCGAAGAACTTCAGCTCGACGTCGAGCCCGGCCTCGCGAAAATAGCCCTTGTCCTGCGCGATGAAGACCGGAGCGGAGGAGGACAGGCGGAGCACGCCGATCCTGGCCTTCAGCGCGTCCTCAGCCTGCGCCGCGCCCATCGCCATGATCGCCACCAGGCCCGCAAGCGCGAGCCGCGCAATCCCGATCATCCGGTTTCCTCCGTCGTTGTCTTGGTCGTTCTCTTGCAGCCCGTCAAAGCCCTTCGGGCACGGGCTGGTCCCGTCCGATGAAGGCGCCCTGTTGTTTCAACGTTTCCTGCAATTTTTCAATGGGGATGTCACGCGGGATCCGATTTCCGGAGAGCGCCAGCGCGGCGGCGGAACCTGCGGCCTCCCCCATCACGAAACAGGCACCCGAGACGCGGGCGGCCGACTGGCCCTCATGGGTCATCGAGGCGCAGCGGCCGGCGACCAGCAGATTGTCGACCCCCTCGGGCACCAGCATCCGGTACGGTAGTTCGTTATAGCCGCGCGATTCCGGGATTGGCGGAAAAGTGAAGATCACATCGCCGGGAACGTGAGCCTCGATCGGCCAGCCGTTGACGCCGATGGAATCCTCGAACGAGGCACAGCCGAGCACGTCCTCGCCGCTGAGCTGGTAGCCGCCTTTGATGCGGCGGGTCTCGCGGATGCCGAGCTGCGGCGGCAGGTCCACGATGTAGGACTTCTCAAACCCCGGCACCGTGCGCAGGAATTCGAACGCGGCGAGCGCCTGCCTGCGGCCCTCGATCTCACCGCGGGTGAGATCGTCGGGCTCGATGCCGTTGATGGCGTGGCCATCCTCGCGCGCGACCTGCGTGAAATTCACCCGCCATTCGATGCCGGATTTCTGCGGCCGCACGATGGCACTTTTCCGCGGGAAGCTGTGGGTGCCGGCGGCGAGCGCCCTTTCCATCAGCTGCGGGATGGTGCGCCAGGCCTCGCCCGCCTTCTCCGGATCGATATTGTTGAGGCGGAGCATCATCGACGGGTAGAGCGGATGGCCGTGTTCGTCGCCGACTTCGAACGGCGCCCCGGCCCAGACCGCGAGATCGCCGTCACCGGAGCAGTCGATGAAGATCTCCGAGCGCACCGCCTGCCGGCCGCCCTTGGTCTCGACCATCAGCGCGTCGATACGGCTGTTATCGCCCATCACCACGCCGGCGCCGAGCGCATGGAAGAGGATATTGACCTTGTGACTTGCAAGGAGGTCGTCGGCCGCGATCTTGTAGGCCGCGGTGTCGTAGGCCTGGGCAAAGACCTTGCCGAGGATCAGATGCGGGGTGTTCAGGCCGTTGAGCAGGTCGATCCGCGCCAGGAGCTCGGACGCCATGCCCTGCACCAGCCGGTGGGCCTGGCCGTAGACGTTGCCGTGCAGGCCGCAGAAATTGGTGACGCCGGCCGCGGTGCCCATGCCGCCAAGGAAGCCGTAGCGCTCGATCAGCAGCGTCTTCCGCCCCGCCCGCGCTGCCGACGCCGCCGCGATAATGCCGGCCGGACCGCCGCCGAGCACGACCACCTCATATTCGCCGTAGAGCGGCACCCGGCGCGCTGGTTCTTCGATCGTCGTGGCCCGCATGGCGCGTCCTATCCCTGAAAATCCTTGCTTGGGACCGACTATGAATTAACGCGAGGCGGGCTACAATCCACCAAATTACGCGATCAGCTTTCTCGAATCGCGAAAGGTCAGAGATGGACATCCTGGTGAACCTTCAGGCGTTCCTCGCCACCGCGGATGCGGCCGGCTTCTCTGCCGCCGCGCGAAAGCTCAATGTCTCGACCTCCGTGGTGGCCAAGCGCGTCACGCAGCTGGAGGCGCGGATCGGCACGCCGCTGTTTCACCGCTCGACCCGGCAATTGCGGCTGACCGACGCCGGCCAGCGCTATGTGCATCGCGCGCGTGGCGTCGTCACAGACGCCACCGACCTGCTGTCGCGCATGGGCGAGAAGGGCCACGATCTCGTCGATCACCTTCGCATCAAGGCGCCGACCTCGCTGACGGTGGCGCGCCTCGCCGACGCCTTCAGCGCCTTCCAGACCCAGAATCCGCGACTGAAGCTCGAGATCGTGCTGATCGACCGCCCGGTCGATCCCGTCACCGAAGGCTTTGATATCGCCATCGGCGCCTTCCCGCACTCCTTCGGCGGCGTGGTCGACGAGCCGCTCTGCGCGCTGAAGCGGCTGCTCTGCGCTTCCCCCGCCTACTTGAAGAAGCACGGCACGCCAAAGCATCCGCGCGACCTCGTCGAGCATCGCTGCCTCAGCTTTCTGCCGACGGGACCGGAATGGATTTTTGACGGGCCGCGCGGCCGCATCAGCATCCAGGTCAGCCCGCTGCTCTCCTCCAACGAGGGACACGTGCTGGCGCGCAGCGCCATCGCCGGCAACGGCATCGCGCTGATCTCGCATTATCTCGTCGCCGATGCCTTGCGCGACGGCACGCTCAAGCCGGTGCTGCGCGACTTTCCGATTCCGGAATTGTGGGTGAAGGCCGCGATCCCCGAACGCCGGCGCAACGCGGCGGCGGTGCAGGCGCTGCTCACTCTGCTGAAAACGTCACTCGCGTCGTCACTGTAAGCCGCGTCGCGCGGCTGTCACAAGATCGCAGTTGCTCTTGATTGTCGGACCTGAGAGAAGGGCCGCCATGGATTCGATAGTCGTGAAATTCGCCCTGCCAGCCCTGATCGCTCTTGCGATCTCCACCACTCCCGCCGCAGCCGTGGAGCAGAACTGCCGCTTCATCCAGGCCAAGGCCGATCGCGAGGCCTGCTACATGCGGCAGGAGGAAGAACTGGCCGCAAAGCGCAAGCCTGCTGCGCCCGTGAATGAGGGCAAGACGCTCGAAACGCTGCGCCAGATGCGGCAGGACGACGACGCCGTCTATCGCAGCATCAACAACATCTGCCGCGGCTGCTGAGCCGAGAACGCTCAGCCTTTCCCGCCACCCCAATTCCCCGCCCGCTTCTCGGCGAACGAGGCCAGCCCCTCCGCCGCCTCCGAGCTCTGGCGCTTGACCGAATGCAGGTGCACGAGCCGCGTGTACGCCGCATCGTCCACCGCCATCCCGCCGAACGAGCTCTCCAGCGCGAGCCGCTTGGTCTCGGCCATCGCCTCGGGTCCGTTGGCGAGGAGCTGCCCGACCACCTTGGCTCCGGCGGCCTCCAGTTCGGCGAGCGGCACGACCTCGTGCGCGAGACCGATACGGCGCGCGTCCTCGGCACCGAAGCGTTCGCCGGTCAGCGCGTAGCGGCGGACCTGCCGCACGCCGATGGCGTCGCAGAGCTGCGGGATGATGATCGCCGCCGTCAGGCCCCAGCGCACCTCCGTGATCGAGAACAGGGCATTGTCCGCCGCGATCACGACGTCGCAGGCCGCGATCACGCCGGTACCGCCGCCGAAGCAGCCGCCCTGCACCAATGCGACGGTCGGAATCGGCAGCGTGTTGAGCCGCTGCACGGCCTCGAACGTCGCCCGCGATGCCGCTTCGTTGGCCTCGGCCGATTGCGGCCGCACGCCGTTGATCCATTTGAGGTCGGCGCCGGCCTGGAAATGCTTGCCGTTGCCCCGGAGGACCACGACGCGCAAATTGGGCCTCTTGCCGAGATCGTCCATGGCCGCGAGCACGCCCGCGATCAGCGCACCGTCATAGGCGTTGTTGACCTCCGGCCGGTTCAACGTGACGGTCGCAACCCCACGCTCATCCAAAGTCCACAAAACGGGGTTGGCAGTCATCGGCGATCCTCCGGTCGTTTGTTTGCCCTGCACTATGGCCGAGGCCACGCGCCCTGATCCATATCTTTCCGGCGTGGGGCGGCCGCGTCCATCGCATGGCGGCTTGTGTCATGCTGGCGCGGGGTGGCAGCAAGGGATCAGGACGGGACATCACATCATGCGCATTTGCATTTTCGGCGCGGGCGCCGTCGGCAGCCACATTGCGGTCCGGCTGGCGCGCGCCGGCCATGAGGTCTCGTGCGTGATGCGGGGGGCGCATCTGGAGGCGGCGCGTGCGGGCGGCCTGAAGCTGCGTGTCGGCGATTCCGAGGTCACCGCCAAGGTGAACGCCTCCGGCGATCCCGCCCAGCTCGGCCCGCAGGACGTGGTGATCTCTACGCTGAAGGCCACCGCGCTGACCGGACTGGTCTCCAGCATCAAGCCGCTGCTGCAAGACGACACGGCGATCGTGTTCGCGCAGAACGGCGTTCCCTGGTGGTACGGGATCGGCCTGCCGCCGCGGCACCCGACGCCGCCGGACATTTCCTTCCTCGACCCGGGCGGGCGCCTGCGCGCCTGCATCCCGAAGGAGCGGATCATCGGCGGCGTGATCTTCTCCTCCAACGAGGTGGTCTCGCCCGGCGTGGTGCAGAACCTCACCCCGGACCGCAACCGCCTGCTGATCGGCGAATGCGACGACCGCAATTGCGAACGCATCACGAAACTCCGCGGCGTCCTCAACGATGCGCGGCTGGAATCGCCGCCGGTGGCCGAGATCCGCGAAGCGATCTGGTCAAAGCTGCTGACCAACATGTCGCTGTCGGTGCTGTGCCTGCTGACCGGCCAGACCGCACGCGGCGTGCGCGACGACCCCGCCTTTGCCGAGGTCATTCCGCGCATGTTGAACGAGGCCAACGACATCGCGCAGCACTTCATTCCCGAGGTCAAGCGCGTCACGCGCAGCGGCCCCGCCCCCAACCACAAGCCGTCGCTGCTGCAGGATTACGAGATCGGCCGCGCCATGGAGATCGACGTGCTGGTGAAGGCGCCCGCCGCCTTCGCGCGCACCTCGGGCCTGCCGACGCCGACCCTCGACCTGATCGCCGCGCTGGCGATCCAGAAGGCGCGCGACAAGGGGCTTTATTCGGCCTGAGTTCAGGCGAGCCCGCCGATCCAGGTCGTGAGCGCGTCGAGCACCTCGGTGAGCGCCTCTTCGTTGCTACGGCCGGACTTCTTCAGCACCGCGAAAGAGTGATCGCCGCCCTCGACCTCATGCAGCGTCGCCTTCGGGCCAAGCCCTTCGACGACGGGCTTGAGGATGCCGAGGTCGGCAAGCTTGTCGCGCGTGCCTTGCAGGAACAGCATGGGGATAGCGATGCCGGCGAGGTGCTCGGCGCGCTCCGCCGACGGCTTGCTGTCGGCATGCAGGGGAAAGCCGAGGAAGGCGAGCCCTTTGACACCAGGCAATGGAGCCTTGGACTGCGCCTGCGAGGTCATCCGCCCGCCGAACGACTTGCCGCCGGCGACGAGCGTCACGCCAGGGCACAGCCGCACCGCCTCCGCGACCGCCGCGCGGATGGCGGCGTGCGCGACCGCCGGCTGGTCGGGACGTCCTTGTTTCTTTTCCATATAGGGGAAATTGAAGCGGAGCGTCGCGATGCCGCGCTCCGCGAGGCCTTCCGCAACCTTGTCCATGAACGCATGCCGCATGTCGGCACCTGCGCCGTGCGCCAGCACGTAACAGGCGCGCGCATTTTCGGGCTGCGTCAGGATCGCGGAGACCGTACCAATGCGCTCGATGTCGAGCTTGAGCTCTTGAGTTTTGGTCGCCACAATCAGCCATCCCGACAGACGCTGCTCCGGCCGCCTTGGTAGCGTCACCGGCGCAGCCTGAAAACACAATAATTGTCGCCGCCGACCAGCCTACCAAGCCGGAACGACGCATCAACCGAGGTGACCATGTCCTACCGCTCCTCCTGGATGACCGAAGAGCTCGACGTCTTTCGCGACCAGTTCCGGAAATATCTTGCCAAGGACCTGGCGCCGCATGCCGAAAAATGGCGCGAGCAGAAGATGGTGGACCGCTTCGCCTGGCGCGGGCTCGGCGAGATGGGCGCGCTCTTGGCGAGCGTGCCGGAGGAATATGGCGGGCTGGGCGCAACCTTCGCCTATGACGTCAGAAGATTGACCAGGACCTGCTGCAGCTGAATCCGGTCGCCGCGAACCGGCGGCAAGCCGTGCTGCGGCTCGACGATGAGGGCGACGTCGTCCTTGGCGAGCTCGCGCGCGACCAGCGCAGTCGCCTCCTCGATGACCTCGCCGATTTGCAGCAGATCCTGCTGGGGTGCAGCCTTCTTCAGGAAGGTCCGGATCCGGGTCACGATCTCGCTGGCGCGGCGGCCCTGAGCAACAACATGGCCGATCGTGGTGGCGACCTCCTTGAGATCGGGTACGTCGCGCCGCAGCCATCGCAAGCCGGCTTCGCCGCTGGTGACGATTGCCGCCAGCGGCTGGTTCACTTCGTGCGCGATGGACGCGCTGAGCTCGCCGAGGGTGGCAACGCGCGCAGCATGGGCGAGCTCGGCTTGTGCCGCGAGCAGTGCATCCTGAGCCTGCTTGCGCTCGGTGATGTCGACGACGAAGACGAGCACGTTCTGATCTCCGTCGGGTTCGGGCGGAAAGGTGATCGTGAACAGCACGGGGACCTTACGCCCGTCGAAGCTCACGAGCTGGGTCTCCCCTTCGTGAAACCGCTCTCCATTCGCGAATGCGACCAGGGCGTCGACGAAACTGCGATCATTCTCGCCCAGCAGCTTGTCCGCGTTCTCGATGAAGGCAGCAGAGCCGCTTGCCCCCGCCATCTTCTGCAGGGCCGGATTGACGTCGGTGATTCTGGCGAGGCGGCGGGCATGCCTGACGAAATCGGGGTTGCGTGCCAGATAGTCGCGCAGGTCCGCCCCTCCGGTCTGCAGCGAATCCAGCGCGGTCCGCAGTCCGCTCCAGTCCTCCTCGACGACGCCGATCCGGCTTGCGTCGAACATCCGGCGGTATCGCCGCTCGCTCTGCACCAGCGCGCTGTGCGCCGCCACGCGGTCCGTAACGTCGGTGTGCGTTTCGAGCACCCCGACGGGTTTGCCGAGATGGTCGTGCTGAAGGGCCCATCGGGCGTCGACGGTGAGCGCGGCGCCGGCCTTCGTCCGTTGCTCACCCCTGCCTTCCCATCGCCCGGTATCGAGCAGGCTGGCCTCGATGGCTTCCCGCCGGTCGGAATAGCTGGTCCGCAGAAGCTTGTCGGCGAGCTGCCCGAGCGCCTCGTCGGCCGACCAGCCGTAAGTCTGTTCCGCGGTTTTGTTCCAGAACGTGATCACGCCGCCGCGATCCCTGACGAAGATCATGTCATGCGAGAGATTGAGCAGGCGCGCTTGCGCCGCGAGGCGCGTCGTCGCCGCGTGATTCTGCAGCACCAGCAGGGTGGTGATCCCGATCGCCGCGAGGCTCACCAGCGCGCGAAGGGCGGGCGAGGCGATTTCATGCAGATCGTGCGACAGCAGATAGGCCGTTATGGTCAGGACGACACAGGCGGTCGCGGCGACGACGATGTCGTTGCGCCGATTCGTCCTCGCCGCGAGGAGGATCGCGATGACATAGAGTACTGCGACCGCGCCCTCGAGCGGCGTCAGCACGTCAACCATGAAGACCGCGAAGGCGAGGGCGGCGGACCAGAACCGCAAGCCGGCGCGGCTCATGGATGAACCCGTGGGCCGATCAAGGTTCGTCATCGTCGCAGGCTGTGCTTCTTCTCATCGCAGCCACGTTGATGCCGCGATTTGATCGCGTCCACAATATCCAGCCGGCCGATTTTCGTGCTCTCGTGGAAGACCTCCTGGACAGTTGAATCCGGCGCGGGCGCGACCGGGAGATTCTCCGGCGGAACGAGGCTTCTCGGTGATATCGCCGATCACGGCCGCGTCAACTTACCGCAGGCGCGCCGAACCGCCGGCCTCGTGCGTCCGTAGCTGCCGGCGAGGTGTTCCGCTCGCACTCTCGCCCGGTGGCTGTACCGCGATCATACCTAGGTATGACGCAGTTAACCCGAGACCTTATCCATGCACCCGCGCGTAGAATGGAGCGCGCGGATCGCCGAACTACTCTGCTCCCATCGCATTCGGACAAGTCGTCAGACATTGCCGATGCGAAATGGAACAAGGAGTTCGACGATGTCGCTGCAGATGTCACACCCGCAAAATGCCAAGGACCATGTCGCCGCCGCAATCGACGTCTCGTCAATCGAACGTGGGCGGCTGCGGTCATCGAGACGTTCACGGCGCTCCGGCGAGGAGGCCATGACGCTCTCCCTCGTTCATCTGGATGTTGCGCTGGCCATCGAGCCGCCTGCGCCGGACGTGCTGGGATCTGCCGATAGCGAGCCGAGCTTCAGGGTGTCCGCGAAACGGCTTGCGTGCGCCTCCTCGGAGGTCGATCGGGAGACGGGCGCGGAAGGATTCACGGATCCGGTGATGCAGCGCCTCTCGGATGCACTCGCGGCCACCAAAGCCATGCACCATCCCCATTCTGCCATCCTTGTCGATGCGCTGCGTCTGGCCATTCTGACCCGCAAGGCAAGCCGGCGGACGGTGGCCGGACAAGGCCAGCCCGAGTCGGCCGAGGGTGATCATGAAGGCCGGGTTTGCCGGGCGGTGCGGTCGTTGCAGAAATGGCGCCTCAAGCGCGTCATGCAGTATGTCGACGACAATCTGGCCGCCAAGGTGACCTTGGAGCATCTGGCCGCCGTTGCCGGCCTTAGCCGGATGCACTTCGCGGCGCAGTTCCGGGCGGCCGTCGGCATCAGGCCGCACGAGTATTTGCTGAAGCGGCGGATCGAGCGGGCCCAGGAATTGCTGCAACAAGCTGACGTCTCGCTCGTCGACATCGCCTTGACCGTCGGGTTCCAGACGCAGGCTCATTTCACGACGGTGTTCAAGCGCTTCGCGGGCGACACGCCGTATCAATGGAGGAGCGCCTATCTCGCGCAATTCCTGCCGCTGCCGCCCGTCGGAGCAAGACCGTCATGAGCAACCCTGGCATTCAGGCCCTGCTGCTGCAGCTGGTCGGCATTCATTCGGCGCTGGTGCACCATGAGATCATGGGAATGTTGGAGATCGCTCGCGGTCTCGGCGCCTCCTATCGGTTCGCATCCTCGGAACCCGGGGCGGGCGCCTTCTACGGTCGCGTTACTATAAACTTCTGCAGGCTCATTGCCGCCGGCATCGCGCACTATGCCTTGATGGAGCCGTCGATCGAAGAAACGGCCACGCAAAGCTGAAGGAGGCGGAGCCAGTCTCGGAATGTCGAGAATGCTGTATCTTTCAACGGGGATTGACTGACACCCTCCGCCATCCCACGATTTTGTGCGGCAAGCAACGTTTCCGAACTATTTCGAGCGCGATAGCTGTTAGGCCTCAGGCGTCATCGCGAGAATCTCCTCCAAGCCCAAGAGCCCAGAATGAATGCAAACGACATCACGCGCATCCCGAACAGGAATCTGCCCAGCAAGTCAGCGGTAACAACATATCATATGCCGGGCGGCGGCGGGTTGCTGTGGGCGGTGGCGGTTTCACCTGATCGCACCCAGGACATTCGCATACAGACGCTGGGCGCCTTGGGCGTCATCGATACTTATCTGAAGGATGCGGGTCTGGACCGTACGCGCATCGTCAAGGCTGAGATCGTGGTGACCGACCACGACAACAAGCCAGCCTTCGACGAGGCCTGGGCGAGCTGGATGCCGGCGGGTTATGGGCCGGTGCGCTCGTTCGTGCAGTCGGTCATGCCCGATGGCGATATGATCGAGATCATCATCACTGCCGCTCTGCCGGCGGGCGCGCGCGACACGTCTCAGGCGTCAGGCTGAAGATCCCCGAAGCTTGTTCGCTTTGCCCCGTCTTGCCGGCGCTCATCGGCCATCGTCAGAGGACGACGTCCCGGTTGACGTTCTTGTACAGCAGATAAACCGAGTGGTTCAGGCCGGTGGGATAGAATTGCTGCGGACAGAACGATCCCATCCAGATGAAATCATCAACCCAGATTTCGTGCCAGCTATTGCCAAGATAATACAGGCCTTGCCCCTCCAGCATGAACAATCCGTGTTCCATGATGTGCGTTTCGACAGCCGGGAAGCAGACGCCGGGCTGGAAAAACATCAGGTTCATCTCAAAGTCGAACCGCAGGTCGCCCATTGGCAGCAGGTGCTTGAACCCGCGGCCCTGCAGCCCGGTATGGTTCGTCATCGGCATGGATTGTTGTTGACCGATGATCGCCGTCGGGGTGGCGATGCCCTCGGCCTTCTCATAGCGCTTCTTGACGGCGATGATGCGGGCAGGCGCGGTGGGACGACAGGACATCGTGAAGGATACGCCGGGCGGTACATAGACAAAGGCGCCGACAGCAAGCTCCACTGGCGGGTCGGAGCCGATGGTCACGTCCACGCCTCCTGCCACAACATAGAAGAAGTGCTGCAGGTCCACACAGATCGGCTGGGCCGTACCGCCCGCGGGCTCGATTTCCAGCATATATTGGGCAAAACCGGCGCCGAGCGAAGGCGCCGCCAGAAAGCGCACGGTTGTGGATTTCCACGCCGGAAGCCGGCTCTTCAACACGCCTTCCGGCGGCATGAACGCGAAGTTGCGACCGACAACGCCGCGATTGTGGCCGATCGCTCCGGGAGGAACGATGCCGGGTTGGCCGGGCAAGTCGGTGGGATGCATCTGAGGTCCTCGGGGAGTCTGGTTCAATCGAAAGGTTCTAGCGAAAGGCCGCGTCGGCGGATTTCGGAAACATGCCGCGGACACTGGAGCCCGCTTCACGTTGCAGCCGGTTCCGGACAGTTATCATCACGGGATCCTTGCGACGAGAGCGCGAATGCAGAACATACCAGCCAGTCCCTCGCATCAATGCGGAAAGGACAGTGGAGCAATGAGCCGGCCCAGGTCGAGCTCCGATGCGACGCCGACGTGAGGCTTAGCTCAAGGAATAGGACGCGTCCGCCGGATTTCCATCACCCTCCATTTCCCGTCCCCCGCGCGCTTCAGCGCGGGGTCGCTCACCCGCACGTGCTCCGCCAGAAAATCGATGAACGCGCGGACGCGCGCCGGGAGCGGCGCGGTGTGGCCGACATAGACAGCGTGGATGTCTTCGCGGTCGCCGGGATTGTAGTTCTGCAAGACCGGGACGAGGCGGCCTGATTCGATGTCGGGGCCGATGTGGAAGAGGGCGAGGCGGGCGAGGCCCACGCCGCCGAGCGCGAGGCGGCGGGCGGCTTCGCCGTCGCTGGCGCGGGCGGCCGGCGGCGGCATGGCTTCCTCGGTGTGCTCGCCGCGCTTGAAGGGCCAGGCGCGGATCGAGCGCGGAAAGGTCCAGCCGATGCCGCGGTGATCGGCGAGATCCGCTGGTGTCTTTGGTGTGCCCGCGTGCGCGAGATAATTCGGCGCGCCGACCACGACCATGCGGCTGGTGCCGAGTTTTCGCGCGACGAGGCGTGAGGCGCGCAACGGGCCGACGCGGATGGCGACGTCGGCGCGCTCCTGCATCAGGTCGATCAGCGTGTCGGTCAGCACGAGATCAAGCGTGACGTCGGGATGCTGTTCGAGGAAGCGCGGGATCAGCGGCATCAGATGCAGCATGCCGAAAGGGATGTTGCTGTTCACCGCCAGGCGGCCGCGCGGCGCGGCGCCTGAGGCCGCCTCGCGCTCGGCCTCCTCCATCTCGGCGAGAATGCGCACGGCGCGCTGGTAGAAGGCCTGGCCTTCCTCCGTCAGCGTGAGCTTGCGCGTGGTGCGGTTGATCAGCCGCGAGCCGAGCCGTGCCTCCAGCCGCGAGATCAGCTTACTGACGCCCGACGGCGTCAGGCGCAGTTTTCGCGCGGCCTGGGTGAACCCGCCCAGGTCGACGACGCGGACGAAAACCTCCATCTCGGCGGAGCGGTTGGTGTCGAAACGGGCCATGTTGAATTTACGTCACAAATGATTGGATTGCGGACATGCTAATGCTTTTGCTGCAGCGCGGCTATCTGCGTGGCTCGTGCCATCCATTGGAGTACCGCATGCCTCCCGCCGTCCTTGCGCTCACCGCCGGTGCCTTCGGCATCGGCACCACCGAATTCATCATCATGGGCCTGCTGCTCCAGGTCGCCGCCGACATGCATGTCTCCGTGCCGATCGCGGGCCTCCTCATCTCCGGCTATGCGCTGGGTGTGTTCGTCGGCGCGCCGGTTCTGACGCTGGCGACGCGGCGGATGCCGCGCAAAACCGTATTGCTGGCGCTGATGGCGATCTTCACGCTTGGCAATGCCGCCTGCGCGCTGGCGCCGAACTACGAATTGCTGATGGCGGCGCGGGTGCTAACCTCGCTGGCCCACGGTACGTTCTTCGGCGTCGGCTCGGTCGTGGCCACCGGCCTCGTCGCCGAGGACAAGCGCGCCTCGGCGATCGCGACCATGTTCATCGGCCTCACGGTCGCAACGCTGCTGGGCGTGCCCTTCGGCGCCTGGTTCGGCCTGATGCTCGGCTGGCGCGCGGCGTTCTGGGCGGTAACGGTGATCGGCGTGATCGCCTTTGCCGTGGTCGCCGCGTTCGTGCCCGGCCATGTCGGCAATGGCGACAAGCCGATCTCGCTGGCTGAAGAGCTCGCGGTGCTCGGCCGTCCGCAGGTGCTGCTCGGCCTCGCCATGACCGTGTTCGGCTTTGCCGGCCTGTTCGTCGTCTTCACCTATATCCAGCCGATCCTGACGCGCTTCACCGGTTTTTCGGAGGAAGCGGTGTCGCCGATCCTGCTGGTGTTCGGCGCGGGTCTTGCGATCGGCAACGTCGCGGGCGGCAAGCTCGCCGACCGCGGCCTGGCGCGGGCCCTGATCGGCACTCTCGCCGCGCTCGCCATCGTGCTGCTTGGCCTTGCCGCGGTGCTGTCGGTCAAGATCCCCGCTGTCGCGTTGATCCTGCTGCTCGGCATCGCCGCCTTCGCAACCGTCGCGCCGCTCCAGCTTCGCGTGCTGGAAGCCGCCGGCCCGAGCGGCCGCACGCTCGCCTCGAGCCTCAACATCGCCGCGTTCAATCTCGGCAACGCGCTGGGGGCCTGGGCCGGCGGTGTCACCATCGATCGCGGGCTCGGCCTCTCCGCGTTGCCGCTGGTGGCGGCCGGCATCACCGCGGTCGGCCTCGTGCTGGCGCTGTGGAGCCTCCGGCTCGACCGTACCACGGTCGCCGTCGCAGCATGCCCGGCGGAATAGGAGAGCGATCATGGAATACCGTAATCTCGGCGCGTCCGGGCTCAAGGTCCCCGTCCTCAGCTTCGGCACCGGCACTTTCGGCGGCCAAGGCCCGTTATTCTCTGCCTGGGGCCGCAGCGGCACGGAGGAAGCGCGCAGGCTGGTCGACATCTGCCTCGATGCCGGCGTCAATTTGTTCGACAGTGCCGACGTCTATTCGAACGGTGCCTCCGAGGAGATTCTCGGCGCTGCGATCAAGGGCCGCCGCGACAAGGTGCTGATCTCGACCAAGATGAGCCTGCCGATGGGCGATGGCCCGCTCGATGCCGGCTCATCGCGGCAGCGGTTGCTGACTGCGGTCGACGCAGCGCTGCAACGGCTCGGCACCGACACCATCGACCTCCTTCAGCTTCACGCGTTCGACGCGTTCACACCGATCGAGGAGGTGCTGTCGACCCTCGATACGCTCGTGCGTGCCGGCAAGCTGCGCTATGTCGGCGTTTCCAATTTCGCGGGCTGGCAGCTGATGAAGTCGCTCGCCATCGCGGACCGGCACGGCTGGCCGCGCTATGTCGCGCACCAGGTCTATTACTCGCTGCTCGGCCGCGACTATGAGTGGGAGCTGATGCCGCTCGCGCGCGATCAGGGCGTCGGCGCGCTGGTCTGGAGCCCGCTCGGTTGGGGGCGGCTGACCGGAAAGATCCGGCGCGGCCAACCGCTGCCGCAACAGAGCCGCCTGCACGCCACCGCGCAATTCGGTCCGCCCGTGGACGAGCAGCGGCTTTACGCGATCGTCGACGTGCTGGATGCGATTGCCGCCGAGACCGGCCGCACCGTGCCGCAGGTCGCAATCGCCTGGTTGCTGTCGCGCCCCACCGTCTCTTCCGTGATCATCGGCTCCCGTGACGAGGCGCAGCTGCGCGACAATCTCGGTGCGGTCGGCTGGTCGCTGGGCGCGGATCAGATCAAGCGTCTCGACGAGGCGAGCGCCGTGATGCCGCCCTATCCCTATTACCCCTATCGCATCCAGGAGGGTTTTGCGCGGCTCAATCCACCGCTGGTGTGACGGATAGCTAATAGAAGGCGGCGATCGCTGCGCCTAGCCCCTGCGGAAGGTTGGGTTCTTCAGCGTGTCGATGAAGACGGGATCGTCGGCCACCGTGAGGCCATCCAGCTTGATCGGATGCAGCGGCTCGGCTGCTGCTGCGACAGCTGCCAAATCCGGACCGGTCCGGATGCCGTTATATGCCAGCCGCGGGCGCAATTGGACATTGTTGCCGAACTGCTCGTCCAGCGCGAGACGCCATCCGGTTCGTGACACCGTTCCGCTCGCGATCGCGGCCGACATTGCGATGCTGTGCGGCTGCAACGTGCCGAGATTGCCGAGCGCGGCACTCAATCGGGTCGTTGCTTCCGCCAGCGTGATCTTCTCGATCCCCGGATCCTGGTCGGGCGAGGTGAAATCGATCACCCGCGCACTCCTGCCGACTTTGAGGGCCTCGCCGCTTCCGCCTGCCTGCTGCATGGCCTTCTTGGTCCCATAGCGCGCTCGCCCGCCGATCGTGACCAGGACGATATCCTGCTCGCGCGATTTGATCAGGTGGGCGTAAGGATCGCCGGTGACACCCTTCACGACGAGGAGATCGGCGAACTTGCCCTTGGCGATGGTTCCCAGCTTTGAGTCCCACTTCAGGATCGCGGCCGGATTGCGCGTTGCCATCGCGACGATATCGTAATCGCTGAAGCCGAGATTGAAATGCGCGGATACGACCTTCGCCGCCTTCAGCTGGCCCAGCAGGTTCTTGCTGCCGGACGGCGACCAATCCGAGCCCAGCGCGATGGTGAGGCCTGCGGCGCGCGCTGCGGCGACATCGGTCGTCTTGCCATAGAGCAGCAGGTTGCTCAGGGGCGACCAGACGACCCTGGCCTGGTGCTGGGCCATCGTTCCGAAGTCGGTCGCATCGAGCGCCGTGCAATGAATGCCGGCCAGCGACGGCTCGATCGCCCAATCTCCCGCGGAATTGCGCAGCGCCAGGAAGTGGCTATGCGCCTTGGGATCGATGCCCTCGCTTAAGTGGAGCAGGAAACACGCCGACGATTTCAGCTCGTTGTCGAACTTCGCCCAATCCTCGGCATCGATGTCGGGAATCTTGGAGTGTGCCCGCGGAAGATCGGGCGGGCTCCCGATCTCGGCGGCGCGCAGCGCGCCCTTGTAATATTTGTGGATCGTGCCGCTCCAGTTCGACAGCGTGATCCCCTGGCTCGTCGTCGTTCCCGCGACCAGGCATTTGGCTTCGACATAGCGAACCAGGGCCGGCAGCAGCGAGCCGTCGTCGGCAAGGGCGATCGCGCTCATCGGGCCGGTCACGGACGTCTTGTACGATTTGGCATTCTGCCACTGGTCGCGATTGCCAAAGAGCTGCGGCACGCGCCAGAGCGGCAGGACGTTGTAGCTGAGGTGATTATGCAGCTCGATCAGGCCGGGATAGATGGTGCCGCCGGTGGTCACCGCGGCGACGGCCTCGAAGCCCACCGGGGCCGGCTGTCCCTTGGGCAGGATCGCGGCGATCCGATTGTCCTCGATGAAGATCGTCCCGTTCTTGATGACGTCGCCCTCAGTGGCCATCGTCACGATCCGGCCGGTCAGCGCCCATCGCTTCGGGTTTGCGGCCGGGCTCATGGAATCACCCCATCGGGAATGGTGATCATGATGGTGCGCCGCTTGGCCGCCGCGTCAACGCCCTGGCGCACGGCCCACGGCGTATCTCCACGCATCCAGGCCGGCAGTCCCGCCGGAAGGTCCTTTGCAATGATGTCGACAAGCTCGGACGGCTTGAAGGCGTCGCCGTACGGCACGAGTGTCGTCGGCACGTCGGGATGCTTGACCTCAGGCGCCAGCGCCGCGAGGGCGGCATTCCATTTGGCCAGCATGATCTTGGTATTCGCCGCCTGCGTCGCGGAATCATGCGCGGAGCTTTCCGGCCAGGTCGGGTGCGTGATGTGCTGATACGCGAGGGTCTTGTAGGCCGCGCCGTCGGAGCTCTTGAGCCAGGCTTTCCAGGCCTCGTCCGCGAGGCCGCCGAGCGAGACGACAGCCTCGATGTTGCCGGGGCCCAGCACGGCCTTGAACCATTTGTTGCGATAGTCGACGATGCCCGGCTCGTTCTTGTGCTTGGAGCCGCCGCTCTGGCCGTAAACGCTGTACAGGAAGGTGTTCACCATCACATAGCTCTGCACGATGCCGAGCTTGGCCAGAAAGCCCTGGGTCCGGCGGCCCGCGGTGCCGACCAGGATTCGGCGCACGATGGTCTCGTGCTGGGCGGGATCCTGGCCGACGATGAGCACACGCGCCGATCCGTCCAGCCGGCCGCGGTGAAAGATGGGCCCCCATTCGATGCGGAAGTCGTGGGGATCGTAGGCTTCAGGACCAGGGTAGCTGGTGCACAGATCGCGAAAGGGTTGCTCGCCGTATCCGGCGTCGAATTCTGTGAGCATGGAAAATGCTCCAATCTGCCGATGTCAAAATAGCTGCGTCAAAAAACCTGGTCGTTATGCCGCAATCTCAGCGGTAGCTTGTTCAACCATTCAACCAATATATGGGTCAAGACAGCGGGCGCAAAGGTTCATGGGCGTCCCTGGCTCCGGGGCCGTGACAGAGCGTCGCGACAACGCGCCATGCAGAAACGCGCCTGTACACGGTCGCGTGATCTCCATAACCTCCGCGGCGCAATTTCAGGAGATGCGGCGTGGCGAAGAAGACGGCGAGCAAGAAGAAAAGTGTTTCAAGGAAAGTAACGAAGACCTCGAGCAAGAAAGCCACCGCCCGCAAGGGTGCCGTCGCGAAAGATGCGAAGAAATCAGTCAAGAAGGCCGCCCCGCGCAAATCGGCCACGGCGCGCCGTCCCAAGGGGCCGGTCTGGCAATGGTCTGCTGTCGATACCGCGGCCGCGATCCGCAACGGCGCAATCTCCGCGGTCGAGACTGTCGAGGCGCATCTGGATCGGATGCGCGCGGTCAATCCCAGGCTGAATGCGGAATCAAGGAAAACGTCGATTACGAAGGCCGGCCGAACTTCAACGGCGTGCCCGCCAACAAGGATTACATCGCGCCGTCGGATGCGCCTGTTGTCCGTAACCTGAAGAAGGCCGGCGCGATCGTCATCGGTCTCACCAACACGCCGGAATTCTCCTTCCGCGGCTTCACCGACAATCCCCTGCATGGGCTGACGCTGAACCCCTGGGACCCTGATATCACCTGCGGCGGCTCCTCGGGTGGCGCGGGGTCGGCGGTTGCCGCCGGTATCGGCACGATCGCCCATGGCAACGACATCGGCGGCTCGCTGCGCTGGCCGGCGCATTGCAACGGCGTTGCCACCATCAAGCCGACGCAGGGCCGCATCCCCGCCTTCAACGGAAGCGCAACAGCCGAGCGGCCGATGCTGGCGCATCTGATGTCGGCGCAGGGGCCGCTCGCCCGCCACGTCGCCGACGTTCGCCTTGCGCTGGAGGTGATGAGCCAGCGCGATCCGCGCGATCCCTGGTGGGTGCCGGCGCCGCTTGTGGGGCCGAAGCCGAAGGGACCGATCAAGGTCGCGCTGGCGAAGATCCCCGACGACATGGACGTCGATCCGGCGGTCGCCACGGCGCTGCGCCGGGCCGCCGATCACCTCGAGCGTTCCGGCTATCGCGTCAGCGAGGTCGAGGTGCCCGACATCAACGGCGTCTGGCAGACCTGGTGCGACATCATCACCAACGAGACGATGGTGATGCAGGAGGCCGCGATGCTGAAGGTCACGTCCGAGGATTTCCACAAAGCGTGGAACGGCATGAAGGCCAAGGCCAATGTGCTCGATCTCAAGGCCTGGATGCAGGCGACGGCCGCGCGCAACGGCCACATCCGCGCCTGGCAGCTGTTCTTCGAGGACTATCCGGTCGTGCTGGCGCCGACCACGGTCAGTCCGACGCCGGGCCCACGCGACGACACTATCAGCGCCGAGCGCGTGCAGGAGGTGTTCTGGGGCGGGATACGCTTCATCTCCGCGATCAACGTGCTGGGCCTGCCCGGCGCGGTGGTGCCGGTGGCCTTGCACGAGGGCAAGCCGATCGGCGTGCAGCTCATCACCGGCCGCTACCGCGAGGACCTCGCGCTCGATGCCGCGGCGGCGATCGAGAAGCGTGCCGGCGTGCTCGCCCATCGCCTATGGGAGACGATGGACTAAGCGCTCGCGAGTTGCCGCCGCGTTGACAGTGCCGCCCTCGCTCCCTGTGGGAGAGGGTGGCACTGGCGGCCTTCGGCCGCCGTCCCTTGAGAACGCCGATGCTTTGCATCCGCGATGGGAAGCGAGTCGCGCCTAGGCGTACGAATTCGTTAATCCAATTTGATTCGAATTTTAGCCAATTCACCAATAACCGTTAGGGTTACTTCCTCGATCTCTAGGCGAATTATTGCTCGCTTTACCACCCGCCTCTAACACGAGGACGGCGGACAACGCACGTGCCTCATACAGGCCAATAAGTGCGGCCCGCTCCACGCGGAGGTGGCACGATGCGCAACGAGACGATCGCTATTCACGCCGGCTATGAGCCCGAAGCCACCACGCATGCGGTTGCCGTGCCGATCTACCAGACCGCGGCCTACGCCTTCGACAGCGCCGATCACGGCGCGGCGCTCTTCAATCTCGAGGCCGAGGGTTTCCGTTACAGCCGCATCGCCAATCCGACCAGCGCGGTGCTGGAGAAGCGTATCAACCAGCTCGAAGGCGGCGTCGGCGCGCTTGCGGTCGCGACCGGCCAGGCGGCGCTGCATTTCGCCTTCGTCAACGTCGCCGATCACGGCGGCAACATCGTGTCCGTGCCGCAGCTCTACGGCACCACGCACACGCTGCTCTCGCACATTCTGCCGCGCCAGGGCATCACGGGCCGCTTCGCCGAGAGCGACAAGCCGGATGCGATCGAGAAGCTGATCGACGAGAACACCCGTGCGGTGTTCGCCGAGACCATCGGCAATCCTGCCGGCAATGTCTGCGACATCGAGGCATTGGCGAAGATCGCGCATGCCCATGGCGTGCCGCTGATCGTCGACAACACGGTCGCAACCCCGATCCTGCTCAAGCCGTTCGACTACGGTGCCGACATCGCCGTGCATTCGTTGACCAAGTTCCTGGGTGGCCACGGCACCACGCTCGGCGGCGCCATCGTCGATTCCGGAAATTTTCCGTGGGCGAAATACGCCGACCGCTTCCCCGCCTACAACAAGCCGGACGCGTCCTATCACGGCCTCGTCTATGCCGAGCGCTTCGGCAAGACCGCCTATATCGAGCGCGCGCGCAGCGTCTATCAGCGCACCATGGGCTCGGTGCTCTCGCCGTTCAACGCCTTCCTGTTGCTCCAGGGCATCGAGACCGTGGCGCTGCGCATGGAGCGCCACGTCGAGAACGCGCGCAAGGTCGCCGAATTCCTGCGCACTGACCCGCGCGTCGCCTGGGTCAACTACACGGGCTTCCCGGACAGCCCCTACTATCCGCTGGTCCAGAAATATCTCGACGGCAATGCCTCCTCGCTGTTCACCTTCGGCATCAAGGGCGGCATGGAAGCCGGCAAGACCTTCTACGATGCGCTGAAGCTGATCACGCGCCTCGTCAATATCGGCGACGCGAAGACGCTGGCCTGCCATCCGGCTTCGACCACGCACCGGCAGATGTCGGCGGAGCAGCAGCGCCTCGCCGGCGTTCTGCCGGAGACGATCCGCCTGTCCATCGGCATCGAGCATGCTGCCGATATCATCGAGGACATCGACCAGGCGTTGGAAAAAGCCTGTCCGTCGTCGCGCCTCCAGGCCGCGGAGTAGGCGACGGCCCCGATGACGATCCTGATCGACAGGGATCACGGTATGTCGAGCCCGGCGCTGGTGCCGGCTGAGGGCGATCTGGCGCGCGATCATGCCGGCGCCGAGCTCACCATCGGGCTGGTCAACAACATGCCTGATCCGGCGCTGAAGGCGACTGAGCGGCAGTTCATGAAGCTGCTCCAGGCCGCCGCCGGCCCGCGCCGCATCCGCTTCCACTGCTTCTCGCTGCCCTCGGTCAAGCGCTCGCCCGAAGCTAAATGGCACGTCGAGAGCGAATATTCCGATCTCGCGGATCTCAAGCGTCAGCGATTCGACGGGCTGATCGTGACCGGCGCCGAGCCGGTCGCGCCCGAGCTCGACCAGGAGCCGTACTGGCGCGACCTCACCGATCTGGTCGACTGGGCGAGGACCAACACGCGCTCGACGATCTGGTCATGCCTCGCCGCGCACGCCGCGGTGCTGCACCTCGACGGCATCGCGCGGCGACGGCTACCGGCCAAGTGTCACGGCATCTTCGACTGCGAGGCCGTTACGGGTGATCCGCTGACGCATGCCCTGCCTGCGCCGCTCAAGGTTTCGCATTCGCGCCTGAACGAGATCGTCGAGAGCGACCTCGAGCAGGCCGGTTATCAGGTCTTGACCCGCTCGGCACTGGCTGGTGTCGACGTCTTCGTCCGCCAATATGCCAGCCGCTTCGTGTTCTTCCAGGGCCACCCCGAATATGACGCATTGTCGCTCCAGCGCGAATATCTGCGCGACGTCGGCCGCTACCTCGTGCGCGAGCGTGACAATTATCCGCACCTGCCGGTGAGCTATTTTGACGCAGCGACGGAAGAGAAGCTTGTGCGCTTCGAGAAGCAGGCGAGACACCAGCGCCATCCAGCGCTCAGCAACGAGCTTCCCGCGCTGAATTTGCGCGCCGATATCGCCGCCGGCAGCGCGGCGGCGGCGCTATTCCGTAACTGGCTGCAGTATCTCGGCGCGGACGCCGATGCGTCGGTCCTGGCGCGCTAGGTCAGGACGCTTCACGTTAGGACTAACGAAGTGTGAAGCTTGCTTCCGGCAGCGTACGAATGCTTCACTGAAGGGGGCGGGGCAAACAGGAAATGCGGTCGTGTGGTCGGCACTCCAGGGACGCGTGAGCAATCGGCTGGCCCGGCATTTCCGCGCCGCGCCGCACCGGCTGCCCGCGCACGCGCCGATGGTGAGCTTCACCTTCGACGATGCCCCCGATAGTGCCGCCGGCGAGGGTGCTTCGCTTCTCGAAGCGCATGGTGGCCGCGGCACCTACTACATCTCCGGCAGCCTGATTGGCCGGCCGTCGGATCATTGGCATGGGCTGTCGAACGACGCGATCGTGCGGCTTCACCATGCCGGCCACGAGATCGCCTGCCATACCTTTTCGCATCAGAGCGCGGTCAATCTCGGCGAGGCCGCCATGACCCGCGAGATCGAACGAAACCGCAGCCATCTCCGCGAAATCGATTCCTCGATCGCGCTGGAGAATTTCGCCTATCCGTACGGCCTCGCCTCGGTCTGGCGCAAGCCGCAGCTCGCGAGAACCTTCCGCTCGGCGCGCGGCATTCTGCCCGGCGTCAATCGCGATGTCATCGACCTCCAGTTCCTGCGCGCCTCGCCGTTGGTCGATTGCGAGATCGATAGGGCGGGCGTCGATCGCTATTTCGACGAGGCGGTCGCAAGCGGCGGATGGCTCATCTTCTACGGCCATGACGTCGTGAACGCGCCGAGCCCCTATGGCTGCACGCCGCACCTGATGCGCCATGCGCTGGAGGCGGCCGGCAAGCGCGACATGCCGATCGTAACCGTCGCGGAGGCGCTGCGACGAATCGGGGCGTAGCTCTCTTACCTCGCCCCGCTTGCGGGGAGAGGTCGGATCGCTCTTGCGATCCGGGTGAGGGGGTACAGGTCCCGCAACAGTCTCATCCGTGGAAAGAGGCCCCTCACCCCAACTCTCTCCCCGTAAGAACGGGGAGAGGCAGAAGAAGCAGCGGCGCAAGCGTCAAATCGTCTTGCCATGCCCGCGCAGCCATGCGACTGGCCTTGGGACGAATCCCACGGCCTCCGACACACCCATGAACGTCCCTTCCACTGCTCCGCTGCCCGCGCCGGCCAACGGCCGCGACGCGCTGTCGGTGCTGCATTCGGCGTTCGGCCTGCCGGGGTTCCGCGGCGCGCAGGGCGAGATCATCCGGCATGTCACCGATGGCGGCAATTGCCTCGTGTTGATGCCGACCGGCGGCGGCAAGTCGCTGTGCTACCAGTTGCCGTCGTTGCTGCGCGAAGGCTGTGGCATCGTGGTCTCGCCCTTGATTGCGCTGATGCGCGACCAGGTTGCCGGCCTGCTCGAGGCCGGGGTCAACGCCGCCGCGCTGAACTCGTCGCTGACGCCGCAGGAGGCTTCCGACATCGAGCGGCGCCTGATCGCGGGCGATCTCGACCTGCTCTATGTCGCGCCGGAACGACTGGTGACGCCGCGCTGCCTGTCGATGCTGGCGCAGGCCAAGGTGGCGCTGTTCGCGATCGACGAGGCGCACTGCGTCTCGCAATGGGGCCACGACTTCCGCCCCGAATATGTCGGCCTCTCCATCATCGCCGAGCGCTTTCCCGAGGTGCCGCGCATCGCGCTGACCGCGACCGCCGACGAATTGACGCGGAAGGAGATCGTTGAACGGCTCAAGCTTGGGGGCAGTCCGCAATTCGTCTCGAGCTTCGACCGCCCCAATATCCGTTACGAGATCGTCGACAAGCGCAATGCGGTGTCGCAGCTCAAGGAGTTCATCCGGGAGCGCCATGCGGGTGACGCCGGCGTGGTCTACTGCCTGTCGCGCAACCGGGTCGAGGAGGTCGCCGCCGCGCTCGATGATGCCGGCATCGCCGCGCTGCCCTATCACGCCGGGCTCGACAGTAGCGTGCGCTCGCGCAACCAGGACCGCTTCCTCAACGAGGACGGCATCGTCATCGTGGCGACCATCGCCTTCGGCATGGGCATCGACAAGCCCGACGTGCGCTTCGTCGCGCATCTCGATCTGCCCAAGAGCATCGAGGCCTATTACCAGGAGACGGGACGCGCCGGCCGCGATGGCAAGCCGTCCGCGGCATGGATGGCCTACGGCCTCTCCGACATCGTGCAGCAACGCCGCATGATCGACGAGTCCAGCGGTTCCGACGATTTCAAGCGCGTGTCGATCGGCAAGCTCGACGCGCTGGTCGGGCTCGCCGAGACCGCGCAGTGCCGGCGCAGGCGGCTGCTAGCCTATTTCGGCGAGATCGTGCACGGCGAAACCTGCGGCAATTGCGACAATTGCCTGACGCCGCCGAAGATGCGCGACGGCAAGGTGCTGGCGCAAAAACTGCTCTCCTGCGTCTATCGGACCGGCCAGCGTTTCGGCGCGATGCACCTGATCGACGTGCTGATCGGTCGCTTGACCGAGAAGGTCACGCAGTTCGGCCACGACAAGCTGTCGGTGTTCGGCATCGGGCGCGAGCTCAACGAAAAGCAGTGGCGCACGGTGCTGCGGCAGCTCGTCGCGATGGGCTATTTGCAGAGCGACAGCGAAGCTTACGGCGCACTGAAGCTGACGGAGGCCGCGCGCGGCGTGCTACGCGGCGAGACAGAGGTGTGGCTGCGTGAGGAGGCGCCCGGCACCCGCGCCCGTTCCAGCCGCGCAAAATCCCGCCGCGGCGATCTCGCGCCTGCCGCCAGCGCCCCGCAAGGCGATGTCGATCCTGAATTGCGTGCCCGGCTGCGCTCCTGGCGCTCGGATGTCGCGCGCGAACGTGGCGTGCCGGCCTATGTCGTGCTGCACGACGCCACGATTGACGGCATCGTGCGAGCCTGGCCGACCACGCTGGACGAGCTCCGCAACGTGCCCGGCATCGGCGACAAGAAGCTCGAGCATTACGGCGACGAGCTGCTGCAGATCGTGCGGACGCGGTAGGGGGGAGCTAATATCTCCACCGTCATCCCGGACAAGCGCGCCCAAAGCGCGCGCAGATCCGGGATCCATAACCACAGGCCGTGGGAAACGGCACGCCGACAGCCTCAGTGTGTTTCAACAATTGGCAGTCGGGGTAATGGGTCCTGGCTTTCGCCAGGACGAGACCAGTGAGGAGGCGCGCGCCGTCTTACGGCACCGACGCACTAGCCGTTTCTGAACGCGTAGCCGTAGCCGTTGAGCGCCGGGGCACCGCCGAGATGCGCGTAGAGGACCTTCGCGCCCTTCTCGAAATAGCCTTTCTGCGTGAGGTCGATCAGGCCCTGCATCGACTTGCCCTCGTAGACGGGGTCGGTGATCATGGCTTCGAGACGCGCGGTGAGGCGGATCGCCTCCTTGGTCTCTTCCGACGGCACGCCATAGGCGGGATAGGCGTAGTCCTCGATCAGCACGACGTCGTCTGCGACGATGTCCTTGCCGAGCTCGACGAGCTTGGCCGTGTTCTGGGCGATCGAGAGCACCTGCGCCTTGGTCTGCGCCGGGGTGAACGACCCGTCGATGCCGATCACCTTTCGCGCGCGGCCGTCGGCGGCGAAGCCGACCAGCATGCCGGCATGGGTCGAGCCGGTGACGGTGCAGACCACGATGTAGTCGAACTTGAAGCCGAGCTCAGCTTCCTGCTTACGCACTTCCTCGGCGAAGCCGACATAGCCGAGCCCGCCATATTTGTGCACGGAGGCGCCGGCGGGAATCGCGTAAGGCTTGCCGCCCGCGGCCTTCACTTCCTCGATCGCCTGCTCCCAGCTCTTGCGGATGCCGATGTCGAAGCCGTCGTCGACCAGGCGCACGTCGGCGCCCATGATGCGCGAGAGCATGATGTTGCCGACGCGGTCATAGACGGCGTCCTCGTGCGGCACCCAGGCTTCCTGCACCAGGCGGCACTTCATGCCGATCTTGGCGGCGACGGCGGCGATCATGCGGGTGTGGTTGGACTGCACGCCGCCGATCGAGACCAGCGTGTCGGCGTTCGAGGCGATCGCATCCGGGATGATGTATTCGAGCTTGCGCAGCTTGTTGCCGCCATAGGCGAGACCGGAATTGCAGTCCTCGCGCTTGGCATAGATCTCGACATTGCCGCCGAGATGCTTCGACAGCCGCTCCAGCTTCTCGATGGGCGTCGGGCCGAAGGTCAGCGGATAGCGCGCGAATTTTTCCAGCATGGTCAGGTCATCCCGATTGGTGTTGAGCTGGCCGCAGCGACTAGCATATGTGGTAAGGAATGTGCTCTCGAATGCTGCGCCGATGCTGCATGATATCTTGCGAAGATTTGCGATTTGGCTAAGGTTTTTTTCAGAAAATCATCCAGGATCGGAAGCTTCTTCCATGTCACTTCGGCTCGATCGAACCGACCTTAAGATATTGAGATTGCTTCAAAATAACGGTCGGCTCAGCAATGCCGAGCTGGCCGAAACCGTTGCGATCAGCCCCGCCACCTGCCATCGCCGCACCCAGCGCCTGTTCGAGGACGGCTTCATCGACACTGTGCGCGCCATGATCGCGCCGAAGAAGGTGGCGAAGGGGACGCTGGTCATGGTCGGCGTCGTGCTGGACCGCTCGACGCCGGAAAGCTTTGCCATCTTCGAGCAGGCGATCGCAAAACTGAAATTCGTGCTCGACTGCCACCTCGTCGCCGGCGACTTCGACTATTTCCTCAAGATCCGCGTCGGCGACATGGAGGATTTCAACCGCATCCATGGCGAACAGCTCATCGCGCTGCCGGGGGTGCGCCAGACCCGCACCTTCTTCGTGATGAAAGAGGTCGTCGACAACGCGCCGCTGGAGTTTTGAGCGGCTTCACGATGCCTGTTCGACGACGCCGTCCGGGACCTGCTCCCGCTCGGCGTCCTCCGGCCGCATCGCGATCACCGCGATCAGCCCGAGGCCGACGCCGATCATGACATAGAAGATCGGCGCCAGCGGGGAGCCGGTGAGCGCGATCAGCCAGGTCACGAAGAACTGGGCAAAGCCGCCGAACACCAGCACCGCGACATTGTTGACGATCGCAAGCGCGGTCGAGCGGACGCGGATCGGGAACAGCTCGACCAGCGTGGTGCAGTAGACGCCGAGGAAGAAGGCGCTGAAGAAGCCGATGACGATTTGGGCGACCAGGAGCCTTGCGATCGACGGCTCGGAGATCACCCAGGCATAGAGCGGGTAGAGCGAGACGAAATAGCCGATCAGCGAGACCAGCAACAGCGGCCTGCGCGGATAGCGGTCGGAGACAGCGCCCGCGATCGGCACGACGATCACCATCACGATTGCCGCGATCATCTGCACCAGGAAGCTCTGCATCAGCGGCAGCTTCAGCACCTCCTTGGCGTAGGTCACGGTGTAGCCGAAGGTGACGTAGAACGACACGGCGCTCGCCACCACCATGCCCATGCCGATCAGGAAATTGCGGCCGGGATTCTTCAGCGCGGCGATGAAATTGTCCTTGTGCAGCGTCGCCATGCTGCGCCGGGAAGCTTCGGGCTCGATGACGCTGGCGCGCATATAGAGCAGGATCGGAACGATCACGAGGCCGACGAAGAAGGGAATGCGCCACGCGCCGGCGGCAAGCTGCTCCGGCGTGAACGCCAGCGTCAGTGCGGCACCCAGCACTGCGCCGAGCACGTTGGCCATGAGCTGGCCGGCGATCTGCCACGAGCCATAGAAGCCGGTGCGGCCGGGAGGCGCCGCTTCGATCAGATAGGCGGTCGAGGTGCCGAACTCGCCGCCGACCGAAAAGCCCTGCAACAGCCGCGCCAGCAGCACGATCAGCGGCGCCGCAATGCCGGCCGTGGCGTAGGTCGGCGTCAACGCCAACAGCGCGACCGACACAGCCATGATGCCCATGCCGAGCGTCATCGCCGCCTTCCGCCCCTTGCGATCGCCGAAATAGCCGAGCACGAGGCCGCCGATCGGCCGCATGAAGAAGCCGGTGCCGAACAGCGCGGTGGTCAGCAGCAGTGCGTTGATCTCACTGCCCGAAATTTTCGGGTCGACCGGGAAGAACAGGTTCTTGATGACCGGTGTCATCAGGGCGAACACCGTGAAGTCGTACCACTCCAGGGCATTGCCGGCGATCGCGGCTGCGATGGCTTTCCTGTTCGTCTGCATCTCTCGCTTGCCTGTCCGGTTGCGCCTATTCGGCGGGTTGATGGGTGACGTCGGCATCCTGCCATTCGTCGCCGGCGAGTTCCGGCGTGGCGAAGGCCTGACGAACAGGCGACGGACGATGCCGCGCGCGAGCCGGTCGGCGCCTTCGCTGATCGCGGGGATATCGCCGGAGAGCTTTCCGTGGCTTAGCGTCGCCGGATAGTTGAAGCAATGCAGCCGCGCCAACATGGGGCAGGCGCCGGGCTCTTTCTCCAGGAACTGGAAGCTGTCGCCGAGGTCTGGCGAGTTCTCCAGCTCGGCATTGTCCATGCCGTCAGGTGCCGGGAAGCGGTCGCACCAGAACCGGATATGCGGCGCGAACTCGGCGAGCTCGTCGCGCAACGCGAGGTCGACCTTGAAGCCCGTGCCGAAGATGATGAAATCGGTCGCGTAGCGGCCCTTCGGCGTCGTTACCGTGAGATGGTCTCCCGCGACGACGAGGTCATCGATCGGGCTTGCGAGATGGAAATGCGCCTGCGGATAGGCGGAGACGCGCAGTACGCTTTGACGCGGCGGCGGCGTCTGCGCCTTCAGCGTGTGATCGAGGAAGCGCCATTTCCAGTCATCCGACAGGCCGGCAAAGCCGTGGACGACGCCCTGGCTGCCGATGCCGGTGAACTTGTTGACGCGCGGGATATCCGCGCGCCGAATAAAGAGGTCGAGCCGCGCTGCGCCCGCCTCCAGCGCCATCGCTGCGTTGTCCATGGCGGATGCGCCCGCGCCGACGACGGCAACACGCCTGCCGCGAAGTCTCTCGAAGTCGATAGGGGCGGACGAATGCGCCCAGAAACGTCGGTCGATGCCGTCGCAGAGCGACGGCACGTAAGCACCGCCGAGGCCGTCGCGCCCCGTCGCCAGCACGACATGGCGCGCGAGAATCTGTCGCGACGTGCCGCCCCCGCTGATGTCGAGCGCGAACAATTCATCGGTGCGCGCGTGGATTCGCTCGACCGAAACCCCGTTGCGGACCGGCAGGTCCAGCACCTTGCGGTACCAGATCAGGTAATCCATCCACATCGTGCGCGGCGCGCGGTCGAGCGCCTGCCAGGCCTGCCTGCCATATTGCGCCTCGTAGAAGGCGCGGAAGGTCAGCGCCGGCATGCCCATCGCAGGTCCGGTCAATTCCTTGGGCGAGCGCAGCGTCCGCATCCGGGCGAACGTGACCCAGGGGCCTTCCTCGCCGGCGCGGGCACGGTCGAGCACGAGCTGGTTGTCGACGCCGAGACGCCTGAGCATGGCGGAGGCGACGAGGCCGGCCATGCCGGCGCCGACGATGACGACGTCGACGACGCTCTCGCCATCGACGAGGCGGCGCGGCACCCACGATTTGGCCGGCAGTTCGAGCCAGGCCAGATCCTGCTTCAGGCGCGCTTCAAGCGCCGCGAGGCCCGCCGCGTCAGGTGTCATCGTCGTCATGAGGGAGCTTTCTCGAATTCACTGGTTTCGTCGCCGGCCTCGGCCAGCGCGGCGGCGCCGCTATGCAGTTTTGCGCCGGGCATCAGCGCGACCGCGGCGCGCAGTGCGTCGTTGAGCGCGGCAACCGTCGGCGTCAGCTCGCGCCCGGTCGGCGCAATCGCGGCGAACAGGAAGGGAATGGACACGTCCAGGGGCCGGGTGACGACGCCCTCCACCGGCAGGCTGGAGGTCAGCACCGGCTCGACCACGGTGATGCCGAGCGACTGCTTGGCCATGGCGATCGCCGTCAGCGAAGCGTTGGTGTCGATGACCTCAGCGGGCACGACACCCTCACGCTCCAGCGCCTCCTCCACGCGGCGGCGAAGCCGGTAGGGGTTGGCCATCGTCAGCAGCCGGACGCCAGCAAGATCGTTGAGGCGAATGACCTTCTTCTTTGCCAGCGGATGATCCATCGCGAGGCACGCGACGCACGGCACCTCGCAGACCCACTGCATGTCGAGCCCGGGATGCTGGATCGGCAGGCTCGCAAGGCCGAAATCGACCGACTGCGACAGCACCGATTGCACGACGTTCTCGGCCGAGAGCGCCTGCACGTGGACCTGGCTTGGCAGCAACTCGCGTTCGAGCGCTGCGAGCGCGGCCGGGACGAAGCCGGCCGCCAGCGCCGGGATTGCCGCCAGGCTGAGCACGGGAAGCGCCCCCGCACCGATCGCGTTGGCGCGCTGGCGGATGTGCTTCAAGCCCATCAGCAGCCGCTCGACCTCGGCATGAAACAGCACGCCCTTTGGCGTCGGGCTGATGCGCGGGCCGTTCCGGGTGAACAGGAGATAGCCGACGTCAGCTTCGAGATCCTGGATCTGACGCGTCACGACCGGCTGCGATCGGCCGAGCAGCCGCGCTGCGCCGGTGATGCTGCCGGCCGACATCACGGCGGCGAAGGCCTCGAGAAGGCGGATATCGATAACGTCCTGGTTCATCGCCATGTCGCCCGAATTATGTGAATATAGAATGAACAATATTTCTTGATGTGCAAGAGGTATTATGAGAGCATGAGGTTATGCCGATGGAGCCAACCCCCTTTCGCCACCACAATCCGGCCGGGCCGGTCTACCGGCGCGGCTGGGTCGACGAGGCTGTAGCTGCGATCGAGGCCGACCAATGCCGCACGGCCGACACGCATCTGATCCGGCTGATCGTGCCGGCGCTATCAGGCATCGACATCTATCTGAAGGACGAGTCCACGCATCCGACCGGCAGCCTGAAGCATCGGCTGGCGCGCTCGCTGTTCCTCTACGCGCTCTGCAATGGCCACATCCGCGAAGGCACGCCCGTGGTCGAGGCCTCGTCGGGATCGACCGCGGTGTCGGAAGCCTATTTCGCGCAGATGATCGGCGTGCCCTTCTACGCCGTGATGCCGCGCACGACGTCGGCGGAGAAGATCGCTGCGATCGAGCATTATGGCGGCAATTGCCATCTGATCGACGACGGCCGCGCGCTGTATGCTGAGGCCGCCGCGCTCGCCACCCGCCTGAACGGCCACTACATGGACCAGTTCACCTTCGCCGAGCGCGCCACCGACTGGCGCGGCAACAACAACATCGCCGAATCGATCTTCACGCAGTTGCAGGGCGAACCGCGCCCGCTGCCGGACTGGATCGTGATGGGCGCCGGCACCGGCGGCACCTCGGCCACCATCGGACGCTACTTGCGCTACCGCCAATATCCGACGCGGCTGTGCGTCGCCGATGTCGAGCATTCCGCCTTCTTCGATTGCTTCCGCACGCAGGACCGCTCCCACGTTTGCGAACGGCCCTCGCTGATCGAGGGCGTCGGCCGGCCGCGCTGCGAACCGTCCTTCGTGCCTGGCGTTGTCGACCGCATGATGAAAATCCCGGACGTCGCAACGATTGCGGCGATGAATGTACTGTCGCGCCGGCTGCGCCGATCCGTCGGCGGTTCCACCGGCACCAACTTCCTGGCGCTGTGCCGCATTGCCTCGGAGATGCGTAGCGCCGGCCAAGCCGGATCGCTGGTCACGCTGATCTGCGATTCCGGAGAACGCTATCGGCAGACCTACTATGACCCCGCATGGCTGAAAGCACGCGGCCTCGATCCAGCGCCGTTCGAGACTGCCCTGTCGTCGTTCCTGGATACGGCGCAGCCGCTGGCGCTCGCCGTCGAGGATGTTGTCAATCCACAGAGCCCGCGGAGTGTTGCTTGACCACGCTGATCGAAACCATTGCCGGCGTGCGCGCGGCGTCACGGCTCGGCCAGGCTCTGAACGCCCGCGCCGAGATTTTGCACCTCAGCGAAGCCGCCCATGACGCGGTGCTGCTGCCGCGCGAGCCCGGCGGCCTGAGCCACGGCTTGCGGGCGGCGCTCGCGGCGCGGATGTGCCGGCACGTCGGCGACGAGGCGCTGACCGCGCATTACGACTCCTATCTGGCGCACGCGAGCGATCTCGACCTGGCCGCTCTGGCACGGCCCGGCGGCCTGTGTGGCGATTCCCTGCACGACGCCATGGCCCGCCATGCCGACCTGCTGACGCTGTCGCCGCGCGAGGCGACGCGACAGGACATTGCGGCGCTGAAGACGGCCGGCGTCAGCGAGGCCGATATCGTGCGGCTGTCCGAGCTTGCCGCCTTCGTGAACTACCAGCTGCGGGTCCTGGCCGGCCTCAGGCTCCTGAAAGAGGTCGAAGCCCGATGAGCGAGGTCGTCCACAACTTCACCGCCACGATCCCGACCTGGTCGCCCTATGTCACGCCTGTCGAGCTCGCCTCGGCGACATCAGAGCAGCTCGCGGCGATGAAGGTCACGCCCTCCAACAAGGGCGTCTCGCCTTACGTGCTGACGCTGGCGCATGACCCGGAATCGCTCGCGGTGCGCTCGCCGCTGTTCAACCTCATCATGTATGGCAAGGACGGCTTGTCCCCGGCCGAGCGTGAGCTCGGCGCGCTGAGTGCCTCGGTCGTCAACCGCTGCATCTATTGCGCCGCCGTGCACGCCTCACGCTTCATCAGCTACTCCTGGCGCAACGACGTCGTCGAGGAAATCTTTGTCGACGAGCGCGATGCCACGCTGGAGGCGCGCCAGCAGGCACTGTTCAATTTCGCTACAAAACTCTCAACGACGCCGATCGAAGCTACCGCAGAGGACGCGCGTGCACTCGGCGAGGCCGGGCTGAGCGAGCTCGAGCAGCTCGACCTGGTGCTGTCGGCCGCGATCTTCGGCTGGGCCAACCGGCTGATGCATACGCTGGGCGAGCCGCTGGCGCGCCCGGAGGCGCCGTAACCGGCGTCTCCCTGTTATTTGCAAAATTGCACGATCGTCACGGCAACTTCACTTGCGATGCGCGCACATGCGGGCGACGGTCTCCGCTTCTCAACGAGGAGATCCCGCCGTGCGCCTTCCCATTCTCGATCCGAAAGATCTGACCGACGAACAGAAGCCGCTCTATGACGACATGCGGGCCGGCATCAAGGACCACTTCAAGGGCTTTGTGAACATGCGCGACGACGGCGCGCTGCTCGGACCCTGGAATCCCTGGGTCCGCGAGCCGCGCTTCGGCAAGCCGGTGTGGGAGCTGGTCAAGGCGATCGCGTCGAACCCGCTGCTGCCGGCCTCGGTGCGCGAGGTCGCGATCCTCGTCACCGGCTCGCATTTCCGCTCCGGCTACGAGCTCTATGCTCATGTGCTGGTGGCCGAGCAGCGCGGCCTCTCCGACGAGAAGCTCGCGACCATCGTGGCCGGGCAACGGCCGGTGGATCTGACCAAGCAGGAGGCGGTCGCCTACGACGTCGCATCGGCGCTGGTGAGCGGCGGCGTGCTGCCGGAACTGACCTGGCGCGCCGCGGTCAAGGAGTTCGGCGAGCATGGCGCGGCCGAGCTGTCCTATCTCGTCGGCGTCTATTGCATGGTCTCGGTCACGCTCAACACCTTCGACGTGCCGGTGCCGGAGTAGAAGCGCCTTGTTCTGTTCGAGCATGATCTTTTCGGAAAACCGCTGCACACTTTTCCGGATCATGCTCTAATTGCGCACGGCGTAGAGCGGCGTCCGCAGCGTCAGCTGGTAGGACGGTTTCGGCATCCATGCGATCTGCGCGGTGATGCCGAACAGGCGGTTGTCGTTTTTCGCAGCAGGCAGTCCGCTCGGCAGCGTCACGCTCCGTTGGGCCGCCAGGGCTTCGAACGCGGCCGACAGGGAGGTATCGCCGAAGCCGAGCCCGAGCGTGCCCGCGCGAATCGTCGCGTAAGTCGTGCGCAGGTCGAGATAGATGTCCGAACGGTCGGCTTCGCGATGGGCTGTGACGGGGCACGTGACGATCCGACGCGTGGCGACTTGATGACGGAACTGTTGTTAGATGGAACGTGATCACACCTGTGGTCAAGCGCTGTCCGCAAGCGATGGACTGCGCGGATGTGCGCGGGTACCCTGCGGTGATCGCGTTGACATACTCGCCGGCCAGAGTGCAGGCCGGACAATGGAGGGACGACAGTCATGAACACGACACGCCGCATCCTGCTCACTGGTCTGGCAGGCCTCGCTGTCGCTCCGACCGCCGTGGCCGCCGCCGTTCCGTCGGCCGAACCTGGCGACGTGACGGTCGCCGAAGAGCGCTTCGCGCGCACGATCGCGGCCGCGCATGCCCCCGATGTCACCTGCGTGCGGCAGGCCGAACGCTATGCGGATGCGCATTGGCTTGAATATGTTGCGGCAGCCAGAGCCGTGCTGGACGCGCGCGTGTGATTCGCGCTTTTACTTCTCCACCGCCCGCCGCACCTGTTCGCCGATCTGCGACAGCACGAGCTGCGCCTGCGGCAGGATCGCGCCCATGGCGTGGAAATTGTGGACCATGCCGTCATGGCAGACGTGCTCGACGGTGACGCCGGCGGCGAGAAGCTTGCGCGCATAGGCATTGCCTTCGTCGCGCATCGGGTCGAACTCGGCGGTATGGATGATCGCGGTCGGCAGGCCCGCAAGGCGTGTGGCGCGCAGGGGTGAGATGCGGGGATCGGCGGCATCGATGCCGCCGGGCAGATAGTCGGCGAGATCGGCTTCGATCGTGATGCGATCGATCAGATGGCCCTCGGCAAACGCCTCGCGCGAAGGCGAGGTCTCCTCGAAATCCAGCACCGGGCAGATCAGGCATTGCGCTAGGATGGACAGGCCGGCGTTCTGCAGCGCTTCCTGGCACACGATCGCGGCGAGCGTCGCGCCGGCGGAATCGCCGCCAACCACGAGGCGTCCGGCGTCGATGCCGAGGGACGACGCTTCGCGCGCGACCCATTCGGTGGCGGCGATCGCATCGTCCACCGCGGCGGGAAATTTGTGCTCCGGCGCGAGGCGGTAATCGACCGAGACCAGGCGGCAGCCGGTGGCATGCGCAAGTGCCGCCGCGATGCGGTCGTGCGTGGCGACGCTGCCGGCGACGAGCCCGCCGCCATGAAAGAACACGAAGCCCGGCGCGCGCTCACCGGCGGTTGCGGGCGAATACAGCCGATAGAGAAGCTCTCCGTCGGGGCCGGGCAGCGTGCCGTCGGAGACGGTCACGTCAGGCGCGTTAGTGCGCGCGAACTGCATCAGTTTCGCCAGCGACTGCCGCCGCGCCTCGACGCTCGGCCGGTTTCGCACCTGCGGCCCGGCCGCAGCCATCATGGTCAACAAACGCTTTGCGAGCGGATCGAGCGGCATGGAGGACTCCGTAACGTGGACGGCATTATATCCGGTTTGCTCCCCAATGTTATTTCACCGCGATGCTCACCCTCCGTCCAGGGGCCCCTCCAGGGGAGGGGGGTCATTCCCCGCAGGGAATCATTTAGAAATTGCCCCCAATAGTCGTGCCATATTGTGGCATCACGCCAAGGGGAGGCCGGCCATGGCCGAGATCAAGAAAGCCATCGAATATTCGCCGAGTTGGACCTTCTTCGAGGGCAAATGGCACGACGGCAATGTGCCGATCATGGGCCCGCGCACGCATGCGGCCTGGCTCGGCTCAGTCGTGTTCGACGGCGCTCGCGCGTTCGAGGGCGTCGCACCCGATCTCGACCGTCACATCGCCCGTGCCAATCAATCCGCGATCAATTTTGGCCTGAAGCCGGCGGTCGATGCCGGCACCTGGCTCACGCTCGCAAACGAAGGCATCGCGCGCTTTGCGGCGAATGCCGAGCTTTATATCCGTCCGATGTACTGGGCGGAGAACGGGTCGGGCGGCGGCGTGCTGTTCGACCCCGAGACCACCAACTGGTGCCTGTGCATCTACGAGGCGCCGATGCCCAAACCCGTCGGCAACGCCATCACGCTGTCGCCGTTCCGTAGGCCGACGGCCGAATGCGCGCCGGTCGAGGCCAAGGCGGCCTGCCTCTATCCCAACAATTCGCGCGCGCTGTCGGAGGCCGCCTCCCGCGGCTTCCAGAACGCGCTGATGCTCGACATGCTCGGCAATGTCGCCGAGTTCGGCAATTCCAACGTGTTCATGGCCAGGGACGGCGTGGTGTTCACGCCGGTGCCGAACGGCACCTTCCTCAACGGCATCACGCGCCAGCGCGTCATCGGCCTACTTCGCGCCGACGGCGTCACCGTGGTCGAGAAGACGCTGCGCTATGCCGACTTCCTCGCCGCCGACGAGATTTTTTCAACCGGCAATTTCGCCAAGGTCGCGCCCGTGATTCGCATCGACGAGCGGGAGCTGAAGCCGGGCCCGCTCTACACAAAAGCGCGCAAGCTCTATTGGGACTTTGCGCATGCGGTGAAGCTGGCGGCATAGGCTTCCTGACGTCGTCCCGGCTTTCGCCAGGACGACACCGAGGGTGTGGCATGCGCCACGCCTCAGGAGCCGCGCCTCCGGAACCGGCTGAACTGAAACGCCTGCGTCGATTTCCACGGCGTGTGATGAGTCTCGCTGCGCGTTTCGATCAGCTCGAAATCCGGCCCCAACTCCGTCGAAAGACTCGTGCTGTCGTGGCGCTGCACCGGCAGGCCGCTGCATTTCTCCGGACCATCGAGCGCAAAGGTGGCGATGATGACGTGGCCGCCGGCCGCAACCGCCGACCGCAGGCGCTCGACGTAAGCGGCCCTGTCGCGCGGATCGGTCAGAAAGTGAAACGCCGCACGATCGTGCCAGACCTCGTAGCTGCGCGCCGGCGGCCACGTCGTGGCGTCGGCGACGATCCAGTCGACGGACGCGGCCGCCGGGCCGATCCGCCGCTTCGCAGCGTCGAGCGCATTGGCGGACAGGTCCAGCACGGCGAGGTTGCGGTATCCGTCCTGCAAGAGAGCGTCCACCAGCCGCGAAGCGCCGCCGCCGATATCGATGATGCCTGCGCCGCGATCCACGTTGGCGGAGCGGATCATGTCGAGCGAGATCGCCGGGCTCTCCTGAAACCAGCTGACCTCGGTCTCGCCCTTTGTGGCGTAGACGTTGTTCCAATGCGCGCTTGGGTCGGACATGGCGGCTTCTCCAGCGTCGTCCTGGTGAAAGCCAGGACCCATTACCCCAGGAAGCAGTTTGGCGATGATTCGTCGTTCGGTACTGCTATCGATCTCTACCGACAGATCACGCGGTATGTGTCCTGGCTTTCGCCAGGACGACATTGTGGAATGACGGGCGCACAATCGCCAAGCAAACGCCCGCGGCAGGCGGCCGCGCTGAGGCGAACGAGAGGACCTACTCTTCCTTCTTCGACATCCGCTCGAGGCGTTCCTGCATTTCCTTCATCTGCTGGCGCAGATCGTCGATGTTGCTGTCCTTCGGCGCCTCGGCGGTCGCATCGGGCTCCGGCTCCGGGGTGGTGGAGGAGCGCGCCGGCGGGGCGAACGGCTTGAACATCGAGAAGGTCTGCTGGAACAGCTCCATGTTGCGGCGGACCTGCTCCTCCAGGGGCGCAAAGGGCGTGCCGGACAGCGTATTGGCGATCTGCTTCCGGAACTTCTCCTGTTCCTGGGTCAGCGTCGCGATCGACTGTTCCAGATATTTCGGCACCACCATCTGCATGCTGTCGCCGTAGAAGCGGATGAGCTGGCGCAGGAAGGTGGTCGGTAGCAGGTTCTGGCCGGCCTTGTTCTCCTGCTCGAAGATGATCTGTGCCAGCACCGAGCGGGTGATGTCGTCGCCGGTCTTGGCGTCGTAGACCAGGAAATCTTCGCCATCCTTGACCATGGCGGCGAGGTCTTCCAGCGTCACATAGGTGCTCGTTCCGGTGTTATAGAGCCGGCGGTTCGCGTATTTCTTGATGGTGGTGGGTTGGTCTGATTTCGCCATGGGCTCTCACTTGCAAGACGCTGAGAACGGGAACCCGGCGGCCGATGCCGCAGGGCGGGAAGAGTACGCAACGCAACAAAATAAGCATTTTCAAAGGGGTCACGCTACCGTTTTGTGCGCCACGGTTAATCGGGCAGCAAAAACGTGCTTGCGAAAGCGCCAAGAACGCTATTTGGAATGCGTTGCGGCATGAATTCGGTCACCGGCCGATTGACATGCCGCAATGACGTTAACAGGATGCCGTCCGAGACTGGCGAGCCGTTTCCCCAGCCCCGTCTGCCCCCATTCAACCCCAGGAGATGCCCATGTCAGACGATGTCGTCATCGTCAGCGCCGCCCGCACCCCGGTCGGAAGCTTCAACGGAGCGTTCGCGACCCTTCCCGCCCACGATCTCGGCGCCGTCGCCATCAAGGCCGCGCTGGAGCGTGGTGGCATCGAGCCCGGCCGGGTCTCCGAAGTCATCATGGGCCAGATTCTGACCGCCGCTCAGGGCCAGAACCCGGCCCGCCAGGCCTCGATCGCTGCCGGCATTCCGGTGGAGAGCCCGGCCTGGGGCGTCAACCAGCTCTGCGGCTCGGGCCTGCGCACGGTCGCGCTCGGCTACCAGGCGCTGCTCAACGGCGATTCCGAGATCGTGGTCGCCGGCGGCCAGGAATCGATGAGCATGGCTCCGCACGCCCAGTATCTGCGTGGCGGCGTCAAGATGGGCGCGCTCGAATTCATCGACACCATGATCAAGGACGGCCTGTGGGATGCCTTCAACGGCTACCACATGGGCAACACCGCCGAGAACGTTGCGCGCCAGTGGCAGATCACCCGCGCCCAGCAGGACGAGTTCGCGGTCGCCTCGCAGCAGAAGGCCGAGGCCGCGCAGAAGGCCGGCAAGTTCAACGACGAGATCGTCCCCGTCACCATCAAGACCCGCAAGGGCGACGTGGTCGTCAGCGCCGACGAATACCCGCGCCATGGCGCAACGCTCGATGCGATGGCCAAGCTCCGTCCCGCCTTCGAGAAGGACGGCACGGTCACCGCAGGCTCTGCTTCCGGCATCAATGACGGCGCTGCCGCCGTGGTGCTGATGACCGCCAAGCAGGCTGCCAAGGAAGGCAAGAAGCCGCTCGCGCGCATCGTGTCGTGGGCCCAGGCCGGCGTCGATCCGAAGATCATGGGCTCGGGCCCGATCCCGGCCTCGCGCGCCGCGCTGAAGAAGGCCGGCTGGAACGTCGGCGACCTCGACCTGATCGAGGCCAACGAGGCCTTCGCGGCGCAGGCTTGCGCCGTCAACAAGGACCTCGGCTGGGACACCTCCAAGGTCAACGTCAATGGCGGTGCGATCGCGATCGGCCACCCGGTCGGCGCCTCCGGCGCGCGCGTGCTGGTGACGCTGCTGCACGAGATGCAGAAGCGCGATTCCAAGAAGGGCCTTGCCACGCTGTGCATCGGCGGCGGCATGGGTATCGCGATGTGTCTGGCGCGCGACTGAATCTAGCTGTCGCGCAGCTTATTTGGACCATGCGCGTGCGCTGCACACATAAGTGAGTGCGTTGCACGCGACTAAAAAGGCAGCGGTTGCAAATCAAATATTCTTCGCAACCGCGTCAGCCTCGACTAAAGAGAAACGCCCGGCTCACGCCGGGCGTTTTGTTCTTGATGTCCGTCAAACGTCCCGCATAATCCGTAGCTAAAAACGATCACTCAGAAACGTCCGAAGAGTCCAAGGGAAGGAATACGATATGGCACGTGTTGCATTGGTGACGGGTGGTACGCGGGGCATCGGAGCTGCGATCGGCAAGGCGCTGAAGGCGGCCGGCTACAAGGTCGCGGCGAGCTACGCCGGCAACGATGCCGCGGCGGAGAAGTTCAAGGCGGAGACCGGCATCGCTGTCTACAAATGGGACGTCAGCAATTTCGACGCCTGCGCCGAAGGCGTGAAGAAGGTCGAGGCCGAGGTCGGCCCGATCGACGTGCTCGTCAACAATGCCGGCATCACCAAGGACGGCGCCTTCCACAAGATGAGCCTCGAGCAATGGAACGCCGTGATCGGCACCAATCTCGGCTCGCTGTTCAACATGTCGCGCCAGGTGATCGAAGGCATGCGCGGGCGCAAGTTCGGCCGCATCATCAACATCTCCTCGATCAACGGCCAGAAGGGCCAGTTCGGCCAGGTGAACTATTCTGCGGCGAAGGCCGGCGAGATCGGCTTCACCAAGGCCTTGGCGCTGGAGAACGCCAAGGGCGGCGTCACCGTGAACGCGATCTGCCCCGGCTACATCAACACCGAGATGGTGCAGGCGGTGCCGAAGGACGTGCTGGAGAAGGCGATCCTGCCGCTGATCCCGATCGGCCGCTTAGGGGAGCCCGAGGAAATCGCACGCGCGGTCGTGTTCCTCGCCGCCGACGAAGCCGGCGCCATCACCGGCTCGACGCTGACCGTCAACGGCGGCCAGTACATGGTGTGATGCGTAGGCATCACGCAGGCTGATATCGACGACGTCGTCATGCCCGGGCTTGTCCCGGGCATTTGTCCATGCACTGTCATTCCGGGGCGCCGCGATAGCGGCGAACCCGGAATCTCGAGATTCCGGGTTCTGCTCTTTGAGCCGCTCCGGAATGACGAGGCGATTTAAATGACTCCCCGCACCGCGACGCTGATCGGATTGACCGCGATCCTGATGTGGTCGCTGCTGTCAGTGATGACGGTGGCGACCGGAAAGATCCCGGCATTCCAGCTCGCCGCGATGACATTTGCGATCGGCGGCCTCGTCGGCCTGCTCACCTGGATCGGCCGCGGCGAGGCGGCAAAAAGCCTGCGCCAGCCACTGGCTGTGTGGACCGTCGGCGTCGGCGGACTGTTCGGCTATCACGCGCTGTATTTTTTGGCACTGCGCTTCGCGCCGCCGGCTGAAGCCGGTCTGCTCAACTATCTCTGGCCGCTGCTGATCGTGCTGTTCTCGTCCTTCCTGCCGGGCGAGCGGCTGGCCGTGCATCACATCGTCGGTGCCGTGCTCGGCCTCGTCGGCACCGTGCTGCTGTTCGCCGGCAACACCTCCGGCTTCGCGCCGGGGGCGGTGCCGGGATTGATCGCGGCCTTCATCGCCGCCTTCGTGTGGGCGACCTATTCGGTGCTGTCGCGCCGATTGAAGGCGGTGCCGACCGACGCGGTCGCGGGCTTCTGTCTCGCCACGGCGTTGCTCGCTGCGCTGATGCATGGCGCGCTCGAAACCACCGTGTGGCCGGAGACGGCGCTGCAATGGATCTCCGTGATTGGGCTCGGCATCGGCCCTGTCGGGGCAGCGTTCTACGCCTGGGACATCGGCATGAAGCGCGGCGACATCCGCGTGCTCGGTGCCGCCTCCTACGCGACGCCGCTATTGTCGACCGGCTTCCTCATCGCCGCCGGCTTCGCAAAAGCCAGTGCCAATATCGCCATCGCCGCGGTCCTGATCGCCGGCGGCGGCCTGATCGCGGCGAAAGATATGGTGTTGCGGAAGCGATGATTGTCATTCCGGGGCGCACGACGTGCGAACCCGGAATCCATTTATCGGCGTCAATGGTGGCGAAATAGATTCCGGGTTTGCCGCTTGCGGGGCGCCCCGGAATGACAGTGTGGAGCTACGGCTCCCAGCCCTTCGGCGCGAGCTCGAACTTCGCGAACTCGAATGCGGGTGCCACGGTGCAGCCGACCAGTGTCCACTCACCTGTTGTCTCGGCCATCTGCCATGCATCGGCCGGTACGATGGCCTGCGGTCGTTCGCCGCTCACGAGATCCGTGCCGAGGCGGACCTCGTGCTGGGAGCAGCCTTCATGCGCGATGCGCAGCATCAGCGGGCTGCCGGCGTAGTAATGCCAGATCTCGACCGCATCGATGCGGTGCCAGTGCGAACGCTCGCCGCGCGCGAGCAGGAAGTAAATGAGGGTCGAGCGCGAACGGCCGTTGGCGTCCGTGGTCTGGTCGCGAAACGTCTCGCGATAGTGCCCGCCTTCGGGATGCGGTCGGAGTTCAAGGCGCGCGATGATCTCGGCTGCGGTCGGCATCGATCCCCGTCAGGATTTGTTCTTTAGGATTTGTTCTTGCGCTCGCGCAGCTCGCCGAACACCGCGGCGGCATCCGCACCCTTCATGTGTAGCCTGGCTGCGACCGAGGGGTCATCGGCACGCAGGAACACGTTTGCTCGCTTCTCGTCACCAAGCAGTGAGGGGATCGTGGGCTTGTTCTCGGCGCGAAGCTTGGTCACCTCCGCCGCGCGCGCCTGAAGCGCCGCATTGTCGGGATCGACGGTGAGCGCGAACTTGACGTTGGAGGCGGTGTATTCGTGGCCGCAATAGAGCTTGAAATCGTCGGGCAGGGCCCGCAGCTTCAGCAGCGAATCCCACATCATCGGGTAGGTGCCCTCGAAGACGCGGCCGCAGCCGATCGAAAACAGCGTGTCGGCGGCGAACACGGTCTTCTCGGTGTCGAACACGTAGGAGATGTGGTCGAGCGTGTGGCCGGGCGTCTCCACGACGCGCGCCAGCAGGTTGCCGACCTTGACCACGTCGGCATTGGCGACGCGCAGGTCGACGTTGGCGATCGCAGTGGTCTTGTCGTGCGGCGCGACGACGCGGCAGTTATATTTCTGCTTGAGTTCGGCGACCCCGCCGACATGATCGCCATGATGATGTGTGATCAGGATGTCGGTGAGCTGCCAGCCCTCGCGCTCCAGCGCCTTCAGGATGGGGCCGGCCTCCGGCGCGTCGATCGACGCTGTCGCCTTGGTTTCCACATCGTGGATCAGGTAACCGAAATTGTCGTTTAAACAGCTGAAAGTACGAATTTCGGCAGCCATGACGTCTCCTTCGCGCTCAGCCCCGCCAGACAAATATGGCGTTAACGTTGCGCAGGCAATGCAATATTCAGCGCGCAGCGGCGGCCTTGCGCATGTTACATTGCCGTCATGAGCATCGACGTCGTCGACCTCCGCGAGTTCTATTCCCGTCGCCTCGGGATTGTGGCGCGGCAAATGATCAATCGCGGCATCAGGGAGCGCTGGCCGCGCGCCGAGGGCCAGCGTGTGCTGGGCATCGGCTATCCCACGCCCTATCTCGGACTGTTCCGGGAGGACGCCGAGCGCTGCCTCGCCTTCATGCCGGCGGCCCAGGGCGTCCTGAAATGGCCTACGGGGCGGCCGGCGCTGGCCTCGCTGGTGGATGAATTCTCGCTGCCGCTTCCCGATTCCGCGGTCGACCGCATCCTGCTGGTCCACGCGCTGGAGATGTCGGACGATCCGGCTGCGCTGCTGCGCGAGGTGTGGCGCGTGCTGTCGCCGTCCGGCCGCGTGATCGCGGTGATCCCGAACCGGCGCGGCGTGTGGACGCGCAGCGACAATACGCCGTTCGGCCACGGCCGGCCCTATTCGCGCTCGCAGATCACCGATCTGTTGCGCCAGACCTGGTTCACGCCGACCGCCTGGGGCGAGGCGCTGTTCATGCCGCCCTATGCCGGCGGCTGGGTGCTGAAATCGGCGCAGATGTGGGAGCGTGCCGGCGCGGCGCTGTCGCTACCCTTCGCCGGCGTGCACATCGTCGAGGCCACCAAGCAGGTCTATCGCGCGATCCCCGCCAAGCGCGAGCGGGCGCGGCTGATTCCCTCGTTGAAGCCGGTGCTGGTGCCGTCCTCGACGGTGACGCGCAGCTGAAAACAAATCGTCCCGGCGCGAGGCCGGGACGATGCAGATCAGAAAATCCGAAGGAGCTTACTCGCCGGGCGCCAGATCGTCGCTGGACGCGGCCGGAGCGGCTTCGCGCTCGGGGCGCGGGCCATGCGGCCGGCGCCGCCGGCGCGGAAAGCGCTCGCCGCCACCACCGCCCTCGAAGCCAGCCTGGCCGCCGTTCGCGCCGACATTCACTTGCGGCTGTGCGCCGGTGATGAAGGAGGGCAGGCGATCGACGCTGCCGGCATCGGCGATGACGGGCTGCGGCTGGTTCGGCGGCATTGGCTGCGGCTGATATTGCTGCGGCTGCGGACGATGGTCGCGTTCGCGGTGCTCGCGCGGCTGCTGGTTGTCGCGCTGGTACGACGGCTGGTTGTCACGCTGCTGGTGATCACGCTGATGATGATCGCGCTGGCCGTCGCGGTCGCGCATGAAGGGCTGCTGCTGTTGCGGCTGCGGGACGAAGCCCGGCTCCTGGCCGAAATTCGAGAAATTCTCGCCGTCGTCTTCGCCGTCGTCGCTATTGCTGCTGATGGGCTCGTCGCCGCGCGGCTGCTGGTTCTGGCGGAACTGCTCCTGGGCGGCCGCGATCAGGCGGAAATAATGCTCGGCGTGCTGGTAGTAGTTCTCGGCCGCAACGGGGTCGCCGGAGGAGCGCGCGTCGCGCGCGAGCTGCAGATATTTTTCGGCGATATGCGAAGCCGTGCCGCGGATCTTGATATCGGGTCCGTTGGACTCGTAGACCCGGGTCATCGGGTTCTGGCCGCGCCGGTTGTTGTTATTGTTATTGTTGTTGTTGCGGTTGCGCATCCGCTGCTTGTTCTGACCGTTTCTCATGTCCTGCCTTTAATTCCAGCCCTAAAGGTTGCACGCATTACTGATTGCTAGGAGTGACCTGATGACAGCGGTTCACATCGCTCACGCGCACCGCGCGCAAGAGGCGGCTTGAACCCTGCCAATGTTCGTCGACCGTCGCGTTCAACAAAGACGCGTTCCCCACCCGCCAGCATTCATTGCCAGCGAACCCATTCATTTTGCCTGCCAAAACAAGCCCTGGTTTCTTGCGTTAGTCTTCGCGCGCAATATCAGGCTTTCGTTCACTTTGCGGTCGGAAAGCTGCGCACCTCAATGGGCTATCGCGCTTAACAGGACCTGCGGCAAATCAGTGAAGCTCTCGCCCGAGAGCCCGGCTTTCGCCCGTAGGTGTACGGGGCCGACACCGATGTGTTGAGTAGAAGGTAGTCGTTCCCAAGGGATATTCCAAGTGGTTTTTACAGGCCAATCCGGCTTTTATGGGGGCATTTTTCGGGCCGAAACGGCCCGTGGGATACCCGCCAAATCGGCCTTGGGCGGCCTGTCCACCACCAACGCCGCAGCCGTCAAAAGGGTTTCAATATTTCGGGCCTGGCCCTGTCCGGCCTCGACGATCAGCGCTCCGCCGGGCGCGAGACGCTCGGCCGCCTGCGGGATCAGGGCGCGGTAGGCGTCATATCCGTCGTTGCCGCCGTCGAGCGCCAGATGCGGATCGTGCTCGCGCACCTCGATGCTCAATTTCGAAATTTCGGCGGAAGGGATATAGGGCGGATTCGACACGATGAGGTCGAATGGGCCGCGGAGCGCCGCTAAATAGGAACAGGCGACGAAGGCGGAGCGGTCGGCAAGGCCAAGGGTCACGGCATTGCCCCTGGCGGTCTCGAGCGCGTTCAGGCTGAGATCGGTGCCGACGCCGAAGGCGCCGGGAATATCGTGCAGCAGCGCCAGCAGGATCGCGCCGGATCCGGTGCCGATGTCGGCGATGCGTGGCTGCTGGATTGCCTTCTGCTCGCGGAAAAGCTCGAGCGCGCGCTCGACGACCGTCTCTGTGTCGGGGCGTGGGACCAGGGTTGCGTCCGACAGGCGGAACGGCAGGCCCCAGAATTCGCGCGTCCCGAGAATGCGCGCCACCGGCTCGCCCGCGATCCGGCGTTGCGCATGCTGCGCGAGCCGCGAGGCCTCCGCTTCCGTGAGGAGCCGCGCAGCCTGCGCGATCAGGCCGGTGAGATCGAGGCCGAGCGCAGCACCAAGCAGGATGCGGGCCTCGAGCTCGGCTTCCTCGAGCTGCGCCGATCGCAGCCGCGCCGCCAGTGCACGCCGTGCGCTCTCGATCGATTGTCCGGTGAAGGGATCGCTCACGCGGGGCGTCACGCCGCCGCGCCTTGCGCGGCGAGCTGTGCGGCCTGGTGCTCGGTGGTCAGCGCGTCGATCAATTCGCCAAGCGCTTCGCCCGCGATCACCTGCGGCAGCTTGTAGAGTGTCAGATTGATGCGGTGGTCGGTGACGCGCCCTTGCGGGAAATTATAGGTGCGGATGCGCTCGCTGCGATCGCCGGAGCCGACCTTTTCCTTGCGCTCGGCCGAGCGCGCCGCATCGACGCGTTGCCGCTCGGCGTCGTAGATGCGCGAGCGCAGGATGTTCATCGCCGAGGCGCGGTTCTTGTGCTGCGAGCGGCTGTCCTGCATCATCACCACGATGCCGGTCGGGATGTGGGTGATGCGGATCGCCGATTCGGTCTTGTTGACGTGCTGGCCGCCGGCGCCCTGCGCGCGCATGGTCTCGATGCGCAGATCATCGTTCTTGATGTCGACGTCGACATCCTCGACCTCCGGCAGCACCGCCACCGTCGCGGCCGAGGTGTGGATGCGCCCCTGCGTCTCGGTGTCGGGCACGCGCTGCACGCGGTGCACGCCGGATTCGAACTTCAGCTTCGAGAACGCGCCGCGGCCCTGCACCTCCGCGATGATTTCCTTGTAGCCGCCGACGGTGCCTTCGCTCGCCGAGATGACCTCGACCTTCCAGCCCTGCAGGCTGGCGAAGCGCTCGTACATCCGGAACAGGTCGCCGGCGAACAGCGAAGCCTCGTCGCCGCCGGTGCCGGCGCGGATTTCCAGCACCACGTTGCGGTCGTCCATGGCGTCCTTGGGCAGCAGCGCGACGCGGATTTTCTGGACGAGATCCTCGATCCTTGGCGTCAGCTCGTCGCGCTCGGCTTCCGCCATGCCGCGCATCTCCGCATCCGTCGTGGGATCGGCGATCAGCGCCTCGGTGTCGGCGAGTTCTTTAACCGCGGACCGGTAAGTCTTGACCGCCTCGATCAGCGGCGTGATCTCGGCGAGCTCGCGCGTGATCTGCACGTAGCGCTCGGAGGCGAGCTGTCCCAGCGATTCGGCCTCGAGCGAAGCGTGATGCGCGAGCAGGACGTCCAGTTTGGCTTCGGGGAGTGACGACATCGGGTAAGTCTCAAATGGCGGAAGGCGGCGAGGCGGCGGGACGCGGGCGACAGGCCCGCTACAAGGCCAGGCCTTCGGCCTCGGCAAATTCCGTCAGCTTCTGCCGGATCGAGACGCTGCCGCTTGGCGCATCCAGCAACGGGCCGAGCATCGCCTCGGCCTTCTTGGCATCGAGATCGATCACCATCGCCTTGACCGGGCCGAGCGCGGTTGCCGACAGCGACAGCGAGCGATAGCCCATCGCGATCAGCGCCAGCGCGCCGATCGGCTTGGAGGCCATCTCGCCGCAGAGCGACAGCGACTTCTGCGCCGCATTGGACTTGCGGGCAATGTCGCGGAGCGCGCGCAGGATCGGCGCCGACATGGTGTCGAAGCGCTCGGAGACCTTGGCATTGCCGCGGTCGACCGCGAACAGGAACTGGAACAGATCGTTGGAGCCGACCGAGATGAAATCGACCTTCTTCAGGAGCTCGTCGAGCTGATACAGCAGCGCCGGCACCTCGACCATGGTGCCGATGTCGATCCGCTCCGGCAGCGTGTGGCCGTGCTGGCGCAGATATGTGAGCTCGCGCTCGACCAGCGCCTTCGCCGAATCGAATTCGGCGACCTCCGAGATCATCGGGAACATGATGCGCAGCGCGCGGCCGCCGCCGGCGCGTAGCAGCGCGCGGATCTGGCCGCGCAAAAGGCCGGGACGATCGAGCCCGAGCCGGATCGCGCGCCAGCCGAGCGCCGGATTCTCCTCGATCACCGCTTCCATATAGGGCAGCGCCTTGTCGCCGCCGATGTCGAGGGTGCGGAAGGTGACGGGCTTGCTGCCCGCCGCATCCAGCACGGTGCGATAGAGCGCGAGCTGGTCGCTGGTGCGCGGCAGGCTCTGGCCGACCATGAATTGCAGCTCGGTGCGGAACAGGCCGATGCCGGCGCTGCCGGTGTCCTCGATATGCGGCAGGTCGATGGCGAGACCTGCGTTGATCATCAGCTCGACCTTCTGGCCGTCCTTGGTGACGCAGGGCCGGTCGCGCAGCGCGAGGTACTGCGCCTGGCGGCGGGCACGGAAGCGCACGCGCTCGGCGAAGGCCGCCTCGATCTCCTGCGAGGGGCGCACATAGATCGAGCCCGACGTGCCGTCGACGATGATGGCGTCGCCGGGATCGGCGATACCGGGCGCGTTCGGCACTTCGCCGACCGCAGGGATTCCGAGCGCGCGCGCCACGATCGAGACGTGGGAGTTGGCGGTGCCTTCCTCCAGCACGATGCCGCGCAGGCGCTTGCGGTCGTAGTCGAGCAGCGCCGCCGGGCCCATCGCGCGGGCGATGACGATGGCATTGTCGGGCAATTGTTCGCGTGACGGCGCGTGGTCCTGGCCGACGAGCTGCCGCATCAGGCGGTAGCCGAGATCCTCGAGGTCATGCAGCCGGTCGCGCAGGTATGGATCGGTCGAGCGCAGCATGCGCGCGCGGGTGTCGGACTGCACGCGCTCGACGGCGGCTTCCGCGGTGAGGCCGGTGGCGACCGCCTCGTGCAGCTTGTGCGACCAGCCCTGGTCGTTGGCAAACATGCGGTAGGCTTCCAGCACATCGCGGTGCTCGCCGCCCTCTGCGACGTCGCCGCGCTCCAGCATGCGGTCGAGATCGGCGCGCAGCTTGGCGAGCGCGGTGTCGAGCCGTTTGATTTCCTTCGGCAGGTCCTCGGCGATGTAGTCCTTGATGACGACGCGCGGCTCGTGCAGCACGACATGGCCGAGCGCGATGCCTTCCGACAGGATCGCGCCGACCCTCTGCATGGAGTGGCGCGCGGCCGGCTCGAGGCCGGGCTGGGCCAGCGCCGACAATTCGCCGGAGGCGATCAGCTCCGCCAGCACCATCGCGGTGGTCTGCAGCGCCTCGAGTTCTTCCTCGACATAGGTGCGCTTGGCACGGTTCTGCACCACCAGCACGCCGAGCGTGTTGCCGGCGCGCAGGATCGGCACGCCGAGGAAGGAGTGGTAGATCTCTTCGCCGGTCTCCGGGCGGAACGAGAAGGCCGGATGGCTCTGCGCGTCGTTCAGATTGAGCGGCGTCGCCTCGCTGGCGACGAGGCCGACCAAGCCCTCATGGGCGCTGAGCACGGTATGGTGCACTGCCTCGCGGTTGAGACCTTCGGTGGCGTAGAGCTCGAGCGTGTTGTCGATGCGCAGCACATAGACCGAGCACACCTCGGCCACCATGTTGGCGGCGATCAGCACCACGATCTTGTCCAGCCGCTCCTGGGCCGAGACCTGCTCCGCCATGGTTTCGCGGAGCCGTCTCAACAAGACGCGGGGACCTCCCGACGCGCTCCGCATGTACCCTCAGTCTCCTCCGTCAGCCGGGCCCGAAAGGGGGTCCCGGCGGCTCGCCCGAAAATCCAGAAAAACAACGAATTTGCTCATCCGGCGCCGGCCCGGGTCCAAATCTTCTTCAGATTTGGCGCCTGAGCCGAATCAGCACCGCCTCAACTGGGGCACAGTATGTGGCAGCCCACCCTGTTCGCCGTATAGCGAATTGGGGCTTGTTTTGCCAAGCAAAACGCCTGCCAGACGCGAAGGTGTGTACACCTTCGCGTTTGCTGCGACCGCTAAGAGAAAATTAGCCTAAGCCTGATCGAGGCCGTAGAGCGTATGCAGGGTCCGCACCGCAAGCTCGGTATAGGCGGTGTCGATCAATACCGAGAATTTGATCTCGGAGGTTGTAATGGCCCGGATGTTGATATTCCGTCCGGCGAGGGCCGAGAACGCCTGGGCGGCGACGCCGGCGTGGCTGCGCATCCCGCTGCCGATTACCGATATCTTGGCGACGTCGGTGGCGGTATCGAGCCGGGCATAGCCGATCTTGCCCTTGGCGGCGGTAATCGTGTCCCTGGCGCGGGTGTAGTCGGCGGCCGGCACCGTGAAGGTGAGGTCGGTGGTCTTGCCGTCCTCGGAAACGTTCTGCACGATCATGTCGACGTTGATGTTGGCATCCGCCAGCGGGCCGAAGATCGACGCGGCGACGCCCGGCTTATCCTCGATCTGGCGCACGGAAATCTGGGCCTCGTCCTTCGAAAAGGCGATGCCGGTGACGACGTGGCTTTCCATGATCTCCTCCTCGCTGCAGATCAGCGTACCGGGCGGCTGGTTGGCATGCGGGTCGATATCCTCGGGCTTGTCGAAGCTCGAGCGGACGAAGATCGGCATGTTGTGGACCATGCCGAGTTCCACGGAGCGGACCTGGAGCACTTTCGCGCCCTGCGAGGCCAGTTCCAGCATGTCTTCGAATGCGATCTTGTCGAGCCTCTTGGCCTTCGGCACGATTCGCGGGTCGGTGGTGTAGACGCCGTCGACGTCGGTGTAGATGTCGCAGCGGTCGGCCTTGACGGCGGCGGCGACCGCCACGGCCGAGGTGTCGGAGCCGCCGCGGCCGAGCGTGGTGATGCGGTTGGTCTCGGGGTTGATGCCCTGGAAGCCGGCGATGACGGCGACTTCCTTGCGATCCCTAAAGCGCTTGATGATCTCGCTGCCGTCGATGTCCTCGATCCGGGCCGAGGCATGGGCGTCGCTGGTCTTGATCGGGATCTGCCAGCCCTGCCAGGAGCGGGCCTGGATGCCCATGCTCTGGAGCACGATGGCGAGGAGGCCGGAGGTCACCTGTTCGCCGGAGGCGACGACGGCGTCGTATTCGCGCGCATCGTGCATCGGCGAGGCCTCGGTGCACCAGGCCACCAGCTCGTTGGTTTTGCCCGACATCGCCGAGACGACCACGGCCACTTCGTGGCCGGCGTCGACCTCACGCTTCACATGGCGTGCGACGTTGCGGATGCGTTCGATGTTGGCGACGGATGTGCCGCCGAATTTCATCACGAGGCGGCTCATGACGACGCGTGCATTCCCTCATAAGGATCAGTATGGTGACCCGCACTGGACGGGCCTCGCGGACACCGACCGCGCGTATACATAGCGGCGGGGCCGGGGGCAAGCGGGTTCCTGCGGGGGCAGGCTCGAGGTCCGGTTCGGGGGTAATGGGTTAACCGAGATCATGGCGCGTTACATCGACGAGATCCTGCAACCGGGCGAGCGGGTGCTGTATTCGACCAATGCGCACTGGATCTTCTATTTCCCGGCGATTGTGGCCTGGATCGTGGCCCTGGCCCTGTTCGCCCTGTCCCGGCAGAGCGACATCTACAGCGTGATGATCCTGTCCCTGTTCGGCTCCGGCCTGGTGGCGCTGGCCGCCCTGTACTGGACCGTGAAGGGCTGGTTCCATCGCTTCACCACCGAGACCGACGTCACCAACCTCAGGGTTGTGCACAAGACCGGGTTCATCAAGCGCCGCACCTTCGAGATGGCGCTGGACAAGGTCGAGAGCGTCGACGTCGATCAGACGATTCTTGGACGTATTCTCAACTACGGCGACGTGACCATTCGCGGTGTCGGCGAGGGGATCGAGACGATCAGGACCATCGCTTCGCCGCTCGCCTTCCGTAGTTCGATCACCACGCGGTAGGACCGCGCGTAACCATGAGCATGCAGCAAAATACTTCCGCAACTGCCCAGCTGGGCTCGACCGTCGACGCCGCCGAGATCGCGAAATTCTCGAAACTCTCCGCGGAGTGGTGGGACCCTAAGGGCAAGATGGCGCCGCTGCACCGGATCAACCCGTTGCGGCTCGGCTACATCCGCGACGCCGCCTGCCGCAAGTTCGAGCGCAACGTGCGCAGCCTCAACTGCCTCGGCGGCCTGCGCGTGCTCGACATCGGTTGCGGCGCCGGCCTGCTTTGCGAGCCGCTGTCACGGCTAGGGGCCCAGGTCATCGGCGTCGATCCCTCGCAGAGCAATATTGCGGCCGCAAAACTGCACGCCGACAAGAGCCATCTTGCGATCGACTACCGCTGCACCACGGTGGAGGAGATCGACCCGCGCGAGCGCTTCGACATCGTGCTGGCGATGGAGGTGGTCGAGCACGTCGTCGACGTCGGCGTTTTCCTGAAGCGCTGCGCCGCGATGCTCAAGCCCAACGGGCTGATGGTGGTCTCGACGCTGAACCGGAACTGGAAGAGCTTTGCGCTCGCCATCGTCGGCGCCGAATACGTGCTGCGCTGGCTGCCGCGCGGCACCCACGAATGGAACAAGTTCGTCACCCCCGACGAGCTGACGAAATACCTGCTCGACAACCGCCTCGTCATCACCGAGCAGACCGGCGTCGTCTACTCACCCTTCGCCGACAAGTGGACCCTCTCCTCCGACATGGACGTGAACTACATGGTGGTGGCGGAAGGGATGGTGTGAGGGGCTGTTCGTGGCGGCCCAGCTGCATCCACACCCACGGTGTCGTCCCGGCGAAGGCCGGGACCCATACCCCCAGGAGAAGTTGCAGCGCGAAGCTCGTCACCACGAATCTTCGCCAAACCAAATCGAGTGGCTATGGGTCCCGGCCTTCGCCGGGACGACATCGGCGTTTGTAGCGAGAGCATCGCACCCATGACATCCCTGTGATTGACCTGCTTTGCTGCTAGCGGCAGGTTGGCCGCAAATCCTCTCCCGCCACACCATCCCCACCCACCCCCATGCTCACCATCACCAGCCTCTGGATTCCCTTCACCGTCATTGCCGCGCTCGGGCAGGTCGCGCGCAATGCGATGCAGCGGTCGCTGACGAAGCCGCTGGGGACGTGGGGCGCGACCAATATCCGCTTCCTGTTCGGCTTTCCGTTCTCGCTGCTGTTTCTTGGCGTCGTGCTGGTCGCGACAGGCGATCATCTCGGCATGCCGCCGCCGGTGTTCTGGCCGTGGCTGCTGCTCGGTGCGCTCAGCCAGATCGTCGGCACCGGGTTGATGCTGCTGGCGATGAACGATCGCTCCTTCGTGGTGACGACGGCATACCTCAAGACCGAGGCGATCCAGACCGCGATCTTCGGCTTCGTCTTCCTCGGCGATCATCTCACCTTGCTGAAGGTACTGGCGATCGTGGTTGCGACAATCGGCGTCGTCATCACGGCGCTGCGGCCCGGCGGCGAGAAAAGCTTTGCCGAGCTGAAGCCGACCATTCTGGGGCTTGTGGCGGCCGCGGCGTTCGCGCTGTCCGCGGTCGGCTTCCGCGGCGCCATCATCACGGTGCCGAACGTGTCTTTCGTAACGGCGGCGTCCTTCACGCTGGTGCTGGGCCTGTTCGTGCAGACTCTGATTCTGACGATCTACCTGCTTTGGCGCGCGCCCAAGATCCTGCAGGCGATCCTTGGCCTGTGGAAGCCGTCGCTGTTCGCCGGCTTCATGGGCGCCTTCTCCTCGCAGTTCTGGTTCCTGGCGTTCGCGCTGACCGCGGCCGCGAATGTCCGCACGCTCGCCCTCATCGAGGTGCTGTTCGCACAAGGCGTGGCGTACTACTCGTTCAAGCAGCCGATCGCGCCACGCGAGATCTTTGGCATCGCGCTGATCGTGGTCGGCGTGGCGGTGTTGGTGGGGGCGTAGTTGACTGTCATTCCGGGGCGCCCGAAGGGCGAACTATGGAGCGCAATTGCGCTCCTGAGAATCTCGAGATCCCCCGATGCGCAATTGCGCATCTGAGGTCTGGTCCTTCGGACCATCCCGGGATGACGCGCTTCGCGCGTCAATTCCTGTCTTCCGGCAGCGTCGGCAGCGGCGAGACTTCGATGCCTTCGTCGATCAGCGACTTGGCCTCGTCGGGCGAGGCCTCGCCGTAGATCGGCCGATGCTCCTTGTCGCCGTAGTGCATCGCGCGGGCTTCGTTCGCAAAGCGCTCGCCGACATTGTCGGCGTTCTTCACGATGTGGTCGCGCAGCTCCTTGATCTTGGCGCGCAGCTCGCGCTCCTGCGCCATCAGCAGCGGGGTCGGTCCTGACGGCGCAGCCTCGGGCACGGGTGTTGAAGCGGGCTCCGGCGGAGGCGTGGCCGGCCCGCGGCCCTTCTTGCCGACGATGCGCGGCGCCATGATCGCCTTCTCGACCTTGGCCGAGCCGCAGATCGGACAGGTCACGAGCTTGCGCTTCACCTGCGAATCGTAGGCCGACGAGCTCTGGAACCAGCTTTCGAATGCGTGGTTGCGGTCGCAGTGAAGCGCGTAGCGAATCATGCCGATCCCCGCACCAGATGCAGATGATCCGGCCCGGCCTTGGGGTCGGCGACGCCGAAGCGGCGGCCGTGCTGGAGCGAAGGGATCGCCCGGCGCGCGGTCTCGACCTTGGCGGGATCGATCGTGGCCATGATAATGCCGGGCTCGACGTCACCTTCCGCGAGGATCTCGCCCCAGGGATCGATGATCAACGAGTGGCCATAGGTCTCGCGCTTGTTCTCGTGCAGGCCGGCCTGCGCCGCGGCGAACACGAAACAGCCGGTCTCGATCGCGCGCGAACGCAGCAGCACGTGCCAGTGCGCTTCACCGGTCTTGCGCGTGAAGGCGGAGGGCACCGTGATGAAATAGGCGCCGCTCTCGGCCAGCGCGCGGTAGAGCGCGGGGAAGCGCACGTCGTAGCAGATCGTCAGCCCGACCCGGCCCCAGGGCAGGTCGGAGATCACGGCGGTCTCGCCCGGCTGGTAATTGGCGGATTCGCGATAGCTCTCGCCGTCCGGCAGCTCGATGTCGAACATGTGGATCTTGTCGTAGCTCGCGAGCACATTGCCCTCGGGCCCGATCAGGAACGAGCGATTGACGGCTTTTTCGTCCGAGAACCGCAATGCCAGCGAGCCGACATGGATGTGGATCTTCAGCTCCGCCGCGAGCGCGCGATAAGCCTTCAGCGAGGCGTCGTTCTCTTCGCTCTGGAGGTGCTCGAACAGCGCCTTGCGGTTGAGCTGCATCATGTTGCTGACTTCGGGCGTCTGCACGTAGTCGGCGCCGTTGGCCGCTGCCTGCCGGATCAGCCTGGTAGCCTGCGCGAGGCTGGGCTCGGGCATCAGGCCGGTGCGCATCTGCACCATCGCGGCGGTGAAGGTCCTGTTGTCGCTCATGATTCGGCCTTCACGCTTTCGAGCATGCCGTCGAGCTTGCCCTCGCGGTCGAGGGCGTAGAGGTCGTCGCAGCCGCCGACATGGCTACCGCCGATCCAGATCTGCGGGAAGGTCGAGCCCTCGCCGGCGCGGTCGTACATCTCGTCGCGCCAGGACGGGTTCCTGGCGACGTCGAATTCCGTGAAGGTCGCCTTCTTGCGGGTCAGCAGCGATTTGGCCGCGGAGCAATAGCCGCAGCCTGGTCTGGTGTAGATCTCGACAGCGGCGGGCATCTTGTCTGGCGCTCTCATGTCATGAATTCATTGAATTATATGGGACTTCACCTGACCTCCACAACCCGGGCAAACACCAGCACGTCCACCTGGGCCGCTTTGGCGCGCAGCAAGGCACGGGCGCAGGCATCCAGCGTCGCCCCTGACGTCAGGACGTCGTCGACCAGGACGATGCGGCGGCCCTGCACCTCGGCCTGACGGTCGGGAGATACCTGGAATGCGCCCTGCACATTGGTGGCGCGCTGGGCCCGCGACAGGCCGATCTGCTGCTCGGTGGCGCGCACCCGGCGCAGCACCTCGCCTCGCACTTTCACCCCGCTCTGCCGCTCGATGCTTCGCGCCAGCGCCCCGGACTGGTTGTAGCGGCGGCGCCAGGCGCGCCGCCAATGCAGGGGAACGGGGATCAGCATGTCGGCCCCAGTGAGCAGTTCGCCGCCCGCGCGCGCCATCCAGCGGCCCATCGCCGGCGCCAGATCGGTGCGGTCCTGGTATTTCAGCGCATGCACCAGCGTGCGCGCGACGTCGTCATAGCGCACCGCCGCGCGCGCTCGCTGGTAGGCCGGCGGGCTCGCGATCGCCTCCATCGACAGCATGTCGGGGCCGGGATCGTAGACGAAGGGGATGCCGAGGCGCGGGCAATAGGGCCGTTCGATGAATGACAGCCGCGCCCAGCAGGCCGCGCACACGCCCTCGCTATCCACCGGCTCGCGGCAGGACACGCACAAGGTCGGCAGCGCAATGTCGAGCGCGAGCCGTGCCGCGCGCGCCAGCGCGTGACGACCGGCCGTCCATGCGGCACGCAGAGGGGCCGCGATCGAACGGGAAGGAGCGGGGTCGGCTTCCATGGGGGAAGGCTAGCGCTCTGCGACAATCCGCTCAAGCGGCTCGGTCTCGTGCCCCGGACGCAGCGCGGCGCGTCACTTGGTGCCGCACTGCGTCCGGGACACGGTTGCCAGAACGACTTGGATCGGCGTAACCAGCGGCATGGCTCAGAACGTGCAAACCCCGCCCGCCCTGTTCGATCGGGCCTTGCTGCACGCGCGGCAACGCCGTGCGCACGCGCAAGGCGCCGTGAGCTTCCTGCTCGATCGGGTGACCGAGGACATGTCCGACCGGCTCGCCGCGGTGATGCGGGAGTTTCACGCTCCGGCCGATCTCTGGACGCCCGGTGAAGGCCTCGCGGTCCTGCGCGCGCGGCTGCCGTCACTTCAGCGGATTGCACTTGGCGAAACCGGCGAGGAGAAGCTGCCCTTCACGCCCGAGAGCCTCGATCTCGTCGTCTCGGCACTGGCGCTGCAATTCGTCAACGACCTGCCGGGCGTGCTGGCGCAGGTCCGGCGCGCGTTGAAGCCGGATGGCTTGCTGCTGGCCGCGATGATCGGCGGCGACAGCCTGACAGAGCTGCGCCAGGCTTTTGCTGCCGCCGAAGCCGAATGCGAAGGCGGCGTGTCGCCGCGCGTCGCGCCGTTCGCCGATCTGCGCGACATCGGCGCGCTGTTGCAGCGCGCGGGCTTTGCGCTGCCGGTCACTGACGTCGACCGTGTCGTGGTGCGCTACGCCAATGCCTTCGCGCTGATGCAGGATATCAGGCACATGGGCGCGGCCAACGTATTGATCGAACGCCGCCGCACGCCGAGCCGGCGCGCGACGCTGCTGCGCATGGCCGAGATCTATGCCGAACGCTTTGCCGATTCCGACGGCCGCATCCGCGCGACATTCGACATCATCTGGCTCTCAGGCTGGGCCCCGCATGCGAGCCAGCAGCAGCCGCTCAAGCCGGGGTCGGCCAAGGCGAGTCTTGCGGAGGCGGTGAAGAAGGCGGGGGAAGAGTGATCCTCATGGTGAGGAGGCGCGTAAGGGCCGTCTCGAACCATGCAGGCCCCGCTCTTGCCGTGTGGCCATCCTTCGAGACGACCGCTTCGCGGTCTCCTCAGGATGAGGTCCGGCTTCACATCAGCAAATCAATCAAATGCGGGATCAGCGGAATGTCCGCGGGCGGCATCGGGTAGTCGCGCAGCTTGTTGGCACGGACCCAGGCGAGGGTCTGGCCTTCGCGTGCGGTGACCATCCCCTCCCAGCGCCGGCAGATGTAGAGCGGCATCAACAGGTGGAAGGTCTCGTAGCCGTAGCTCGCAAAGGTTAGCGGCGCCAGGCACGGCTCGGCAACGGTAATGCCGAGCTCTTCATGCAGCTCGCGGATCAGGCTCTGCTCCGGCCGCTCGCCGGGCTCGAGTTTGCCGCCGGGAAATTCCCAGAGGCCGGCCAGCGCCTTACCCTCGGGGCGCTGCGCGATCAGGACGCGCTTGTCGGCGTCGACAAGCGCGCAGGCCACCACCAGTGTGAGCTTGAGAGGGGTCATGGAGACTACGACCTGTAATCCCCGTTGATCGCGACATATTCCTTGGTGAGGTCGCAGGTCATGACGCGGTCGCGGCCCTTGCCGAGGCCGAGCGAGACCTTGATAGCGATCTCCGGCGCCTTCATCGCCTCCGACACCTGCGCCTCGTCGTAGTCGGGATCGCGCGCGCCGCTCCTGGCGACGCGGATGCCGTTGAAGGAGATCGAGAGCTTGTCGCGGTCGGCCGGCTCGCCGGCCTTGCCGACGGCCATCACCACGCGGCCCCAATTGGCGTCCTCGCCGGCGATCGCGGTCTTCACCAGCGGCGAATTGGCAATCGACATCGCGATCTTGCGCGCCGACGCCTTGGTCTTGGCGCCTTCGACGGTGATTTCGACCAGCTTGCGCGCGCCTTCGCCGTCGCGGGCGACCTGCTCGGCGAGGTTGGCGAGCACCTGGTTGAAGGCCTTGACGAAGGCCTTCAGCCTGGGATCGCTGGCGCGGCTGATTTTGGGCGCACCGTGCTCGGCGGCGGCGCCCGTCGCGAAGGCGAGCAGCGTGTCCGAGGTCGAGGTGTCGCCGTCGATCGTCACCGCGTTGAAGGTGTCCTCGACGCCGCTCTTGAGCAACGCTTGCAGGGCGGCCGGCGCGATCGGCGCGTCGGTGAAGATGAACGACAGCATCGTCGCCATATCGGGCGCGATCATGCCGGCGCCCTTGGCCATGCCGTTGATGGTGACCTTGGCCTTGCCGAGCTTGACGGTCGCTGTCGCGACCTTGGGGAAGGTGTCGGTGGTCATGATCGCCTTGGCCGCGGCGAGATAGTCGCCGGGCTCGGCGGTCTCGGCCAGTCGGCCCAAAACGCCGTCGAACTTGGTCGCGTCCAGCGGCTCGCCGATCACGCCGGTCGAGGCCAGGAAGATCTCGCTCTCGCTGCACCCGACGGCCTTGGCCGCGATCTTGGCGGTCAGCGCGGTGGAACCGCGGCCGGTCTTGCCGGTGAAGGCGTTGGCATTGCCGGAATTGACGACGAGGGCGCGCGCCTTGCCGCCCTTCAGCTTGGCGCGGCACCATTCCACCGGCGCGGACGGGCATTTCGACTTGGTGAAAACGCCGGCGACCGCAGTGCCCTTGTCCATCACCGCCAGAAGCACGTCGGTGCGGTTCTTGTAGCGGATGCCGGCCTCGGCCGTCGCAAGGCGGACGCCCGCGATCACGGGCATGTCGGGAACAGTCTTGGGAGCGAGGGGAGAGACGGAGGAGGACATCGCGGGGCGCCTTGGTGGGGTCTGGATATGCAGATGGCCGGGCATTTGCCCGGCCATTGCGACGTTAGATACTATTGGCGTCCGCGAAGTGACAGCGAATTCTTACTTCTTCGCAGGGGGCGCCATCTTGCTGTCGGAGGGCTTCGCATCGGAAGGCTTGGCCGCGTCGGCCGGCTTGGCGTCCGCGGCGGGCTGGTCCAGCCGCTCGACTTTGGCTTCCGTGCGCAGCTTGGCGACGTAGTCGGCCTGGGCTTTGCGGGTGACGTATTGCTCGATCTGGGCCTTGACCTGCTCGAAGTCCGGCGCCTTGCGGTTGCGCTTTTCCTCGACCTTGATGATGTGCCAGCCGAACTGCGACTTCACGGGGTCGGAGATCTTGCCCGGCTCCAGCGCGAAGGCCACCGCCGAGAATTCCGGCACCATCTGCTCCTTGGTGAAGAAGCCGAGGTCGCCGCCGTCGGCGGAGCCCGGATCCTTGGACTTCTTCTTGGCGAGTTCGGCGAAATCGGCGCCCTTGTCCAACTCGGCCTTCACCGCCTTGGCCTCGTCCTCGGTCTCGACCAGAATGTGGCGGGCGCGCACCTCCTGCTCGCCGGTGATCTGCTTGGAGGCCTCCTCGTAGACCTTCTTCATGGCGTCGGGGGTGGTGGCGGCCTTGCCCTCGTTGGCGAGCAGGCTGTCCATCAGGAGGCGGTTGCGGGCGAACGCCAGGCGCTTCTTGAACTCCTCGCTGTCGGCGACCTTCTTGTCCTCGGCGGCCTTGGACACGATCTTCATGTCGATCAGGAAGGACAGGACGTTCTCGTCCTTGGTCGCCGGGTCCATCTGGGCGAGGCTCGGCCCGAGTTCCTCCTCGGCCATGGCGACGTCGCTCTTCTTGATTTCCGCGCCATTGACCTTTGCCAGGACCGGATCGTCGGCAGCCCGGCCGGGACCCGCGATCAGCGCCAGCGCAAGGCAGCCCACGAGGGCGGTGGCGAGGCCGAAGCGCAGGCCGGTTTTGGTTACCGGGAACGAGGTGGTCATGGAAAATCCTTTTGTTGAAGCAGGGGGCTGCTCGAGCGGGGCGGACACTCGCCCAATTCAGGGGGGCTTGGCAACGCGAAAAGTCTGTCAAAATGATGAATTAGCCGCAATGCGCCCGCCGTTGACAAGGCCCTGACCGGGCCATATCTCTGCCCGGTCGCGACCATGGCGATGGCGTTTATTTTGCTGCGTTTTTGGCCGTTGAACCCAGACTTGCCCAATTCCCACCCATATGGCGGATGACCCCCCGCAGTCCGGGCTCTGGCGCCATCAGCGTCACGGTGAGTTGATAGGCAGGCGGGGGACAACTTCTTGGCTGCAACGCGGTTAAATCGCGAACACAGGAACTAGGCATGATCGGCGCGCTCGCCCGCAAGTTTTTCGGCTCCGCCAACGACCGGCGGGTGAAGGGATATCAGTCCCGCGTCAACGCGATCAACGCGCTGGAGCCCGAGCTCATCAAGCTCTCCGACGAGGAGCTCAAGGCCCGCACGGCCGACTTCAAGAAGCAGCTCGCCGAGGGCAAGACGCTCGATGACCTGCTGGTGCCGGCCTTCGCGACCGTGCGCGAGGCCGCCAAGCGCACGCTCGGCCAGCGCCATTTCGACGTCCAGCTGATCGGCGGCATGGTGCTGCACGAGGGCGACATCGCCGAGATGAAGACCGGCGAAGGCAAGACGCTGGTGGCGACGCTTGCGGTCTATCTCAACGCGCTCGCCGGCAAGGGCGTCCACGTCGTCACCGTCAACGACTACCTCGCCCGCCGCGACTCCGGCTGGATGGGCCAGATCTACGGCTTCCTCGGCATGACCACGGGCGTGATCGTCCACGGTCTCGACGATGCCGAGCGCAAGACGGCCTATGCCTGCGACATCACCTACGGCACCAACAACGAATACGGCTTCGACTATCTGCGCGACAACATGAAGTACCGGCTCGAGGACATGGTCCAGCGGCCGCACTTCTTCGCCATCGTCGACGAAGTCGACTCCATCCTGATCGACGAAGCGCGCACGCCGCTGATCATCTCCGGCCCGCTCGACGACCGCTCCGACTTCTACAACACCATCGACGGCTTCCTGCCCAAGCTCGACAAGACCGACTACGACGTCGACGAGAAGCAGCGCACGGTGACGCTCACCGAAGCCGGCATGGAGAAGATCGAAACCCTGCTGCGCGACGCCGGCCAGCTCAAGGGCGAGTCGCTCTACGACGTCGAGAACGTCTCGGTCGTCCACCACATCAACCAGGCCCTGCGCGCCCACACGCTGTTCACCCGTGACAAGGACTACATCGTCCGCGACGACGAGGTCGTCATCATCGACGAGTTCACCGGCCGCATGATGCCGGGCCGGCGCTATTCGGAAGGCCTGCACCAGGCGCTCGAGGCCAAGGAGCACGTCCAGGTCCAGCCCGAGAACCAGACGCTGGCCTCGATCACCTTCCAGAACTACTTCCGCATGTACGAGAAGCTTGCGGGCATGACCGGCACCGCCGCGACCGAAGCGGACGAACTGTTCGACATCTACAAGCTCGAGGTCGTGGAGATCCCGACCAACCTGTCGGTCGCGCGTCTCGACGAGGACGACGAGGTCTACCGCACGCAGAAGGAAAAATACGCCGCCATTCTCGCCGAGATCGAGCGGGCGAACGCGCGGCTCCAGCCCGTGCTGGTCGGCACGGCGTCGATCGAGAAGTCGGAGGTGCTCGCCGAGTTCCTCAAGTCGAACGGCTACAAGCAGATCGATTTCGGCAAGGAGAACGCGCTCGACAAGCTCTATGCGGCGGCCCGTGCCGGCAAGCCGTCGAAGCTGTTCGCGGTCCTGAACGCGCGCTTCCACGAGCAGGAAGCCTATATCGTCGCGGAAGCCGGCGTGCCCGGCGCGATCACGATCGCGACCAACATGGCCGGCCGCGGCACCGACATCAAGCTCGGCGGCTCGCTCGAGATGCGCGTCCCGAAGGAAACCGCGGGCATCGAGGACGAGGCCGAGAAGGCCAGGAAGATCGAGCAGATCAAGGCCGACGTCGAGCGCTTCCGCGAGATCGTGCTGAAGGCGGAGGAGATCGTCGAGATCGAGCCGGCGAAGGGTTCCAAGCCCGCCAAGACCGTGACGAAGCCGGGCGGTCTCTACATCATCGGCTCCGAGCGTCACGAATCCCGCCGCATCGACAACCAGCTGCGCGGCCGATCCGGCCGTCAGGGCGACCCCGGCCGCTCGAAGTTCTTCCTGTCGCTGGAAGACGATCTGATGCGCATCTTCGGCTCGGATCGCCTCGACAGCATGCTCCAGCGTCTCGGCCTGCAAGAGGGCGAGGCCATCATCCATCCCTGGATCAACAAGGCCCTGGAGAAGGCGCAGCAGAAGGTCGAGGCCCGCAACTTCGACATCCGCAAGAACCTGCTCAGGTTCGACAACGTCCAGAACGACCAGCGCAAGGTGATCTTCGACCAGCGCGTCGACCTGATGAAGGACGACAGCGTCGCCGAGACCGTTACCGACATGCGCCATGCCTTCATCGACGACCTCGTCGCCAAGCACGTGCCCGAGCATGCCTATGCCGAGCAGTGGGACGTTGCCGGCCTGAAGGAGGAGCTGAAGCGCGTGCTCGATCTCGACCTGCCGGTCGACGACTGGGCCAAGGAAGAGGGCATCGCCGACGAGGAGTTGCTCAACCGCATCGAGAACCGCGCCGACGAGCACATGGCCGCCAAGGTCGCGCAGTGGGGTCCCGACGTGATGCGTTACGTCGAGAAGACCATTCTGCTCCAGACGCTCGACCATCTCTGGCGCGAGCACCTGATCATGCTCGACCATCTGCGCCAGGTCATCGGCCTGCGCGGCTACGGCCAGCGCGATCCGCTGCAGGAGTACAAGACCGAGGCCTTCAATCTCTTCCAGGAGATGAGCGCGCACCTGCGCGAGGTCGTCACCGCGCAGCTGATGCGGGTCGAGATCGTCCCGCCGGAGCAGGAAGCGCCCGTGCTGCCGCCGATGGAAGCGCACAAGTTCGACCCGAACACCGGCGAGGACGAGATGGCGCTCGCCAGCGTCACGCTCGGCGCGCCGGCCTCCGACGCCGCCCAGCGCGATCCGAAGAACCCGGCATCCTGGGGCAAGATCGGCCGCAACGAGGATTGCCCGTGCGGCTCAGGCAAGAAGTACAAGCACTGCCACGGGCGGTATGCGTAACCGCTAGGCCCCACTGTCATGCCCTCGCGAAAGCGGGGCATCCAGTACGCCGCGGCGCTAGTTAAGCGCGACACCGCTGCAGCACATTCCGTCGTCATCCCGGCGAAGGCCGGGATCCATACCGCGGAATCTATCGAGAGCATGCAGTCGTTGCACCGCGCGAAGAAGCGCAACTAGAAGTCCACCTTTCGAGGAAAGATCGCAAGGTGCTTGAGGCGTGCTGTCGCTCACCGGTGACGTTGCAGCGCGATTTGAAGCGGGCGCGGATAGTTCTGTTGGCGGCGGATGGGCGCAGCACCCGGTCGATCGCCAAGGAAGTTGGGGTCCAGCCGCGGATTGTCAGCCTTTGGCGGCATCGCTATGCCGACCATGGCCTTGAAGGGCTGCAAGACAAGCCGCGGCCTGGCAAGCAGCCGATCTATACGAAGACGACCGACAAGCGGATTCTGAAGCTGCTGGATAAGCCGCCACCGCAAGGGTTTGCGCGCTGGACCGGCCCCCTGCTGGCCGAGGCGCTGGGCGATGTCGATGTCCAATATGTCTGGCGGTTCCTGCGCAGCCACAAGATTGACCTGGTGGCTCGCAAGTCCTGGTGCGAGAGCAACGACCCGAACTTTACGGCCAAAGCCGCCGATGTTGTCGGCCTCTATGTCGCGCCGCCGGCGAAGGCCATTGTGCTGTGCGTGGACGAGAAGCCCTCGATCCAGGCCCCGCGGGTCACTTCAAATTCCTCCGGGTGTGGTCAGTCAAATTCCTCCACCCGCGAGGCAGGACAAGGGACTGTTAGTTTGAGTTTGTTTCCCGGGCAAGAGCTTCAGCGGCTTCTTTGAGCCGATAGCTGCGTCCGTCGAACTCAAGCAGATGGCAATGATGCATAAGGCGATCGAGGATCGTCGTGCTCATAGTGTTGTCCCCAAGGTATGCCCCCCAATCCTGCACGACGCGATTGGAGGTGACGATGACGCTGCGGCGCAGTTTGTAACGCTGATGGATCAGGGTCTGCAGCAAAGTGCCGGCGTCGTCGGGGATGGCGCGTGCGAGGAATAGATCGTCCAGCACGAGGAGATCGCAGTCGATGATGGTTCGCAGCCGGACCTCGCGTTGTGCCGGAGAGTTCAGGGCGTAGCGGTGGAAGAAGTCGTCGGTCTCAAGATACTGGACCTTGTGGCTTTGCAGGATCGCCTGATAGGCAATCGCCTTGGCGATGTGCGACTTCCCGGTGCCAGGTTTGCCAACAAGCAGAGCGTTCTCGCCAGCGGCAATGAACGCCAGGGTGTGGAGCTGGAAGCAGGTCTGACGTGGCAGTTTGGGATTGAAGGACCAGTCGAACTCGGCGAGCGTCAGCTTTTCGTCGAGCCCGGATTGCTGGTATCGCCGCTCGATAAGACGGGACTGACGACGGTCCAGTTCATCCTGCAGGATAAGGGAGAAGGTCTCGAGGAAGGGCTGGTTGGCGCCCTGCGCCTGGAGCACGCGCGTCTGCAGCGTGTCGCGGACACCCGACAGGCGCAGCTGTCGTAGGCAACGCTCAATTTCCGGCATGGTCATCATGTGGCTAGGTCTCCAGTTTAAGGTGAGAAGGTGCAGCGGGAGCGCTCGTGGCGCCGGAGTTGGCCGGGGTTGCGCAGGCGACACGAGCGCGGATTGCCGTGGCGTGATCGTCGTGAGCCTCGGCCTGCCGACCATTGTCGTCGGCGTCGCGCCGCACAGCGCGGCTGAAGAGGTCGCCGTATTCCGCGGGGGTACGGATCAGCGGATGATCCTGGGTGAGCGGCGATGCCGGCTGTGGCGTCACTCCAACCTGCTCGATCGCCTGTTCGAACAACCGCTCGACGGTCGCACGCACGTGCTTGTAGCGGTAGATGCGGTTGTCGATGGCGTGCGCGCAGGCCTGCTCGACCAGCCGCGCCGGGTACTTCCGGCCCAGCCCGACAATGCCCCACATCGCGCGCTGTCCGGGGCGCCCTTCGGTGTCGAACACCTGCTGGCACAAGGCCCTGGTCTGCGGTCCGATGCGCTCGGCGCTCGCCAGCAGCACGGCGGTTTGCCGCGACGGGTTGAACGGCCGTTCGCTGGTCGGCAGGACGACAGAACCGGGGTGCGCCATCCGGGAATGAACACGCAGCAGCGCACGGGTGTGGCGATCACGGATCTCGATCGTGGTGGTGTAGATGCGCACGACGACCTGGCTGCCGATCGGCGCGGGCCGCGCGGCGTAATAGCTGTTGTCGACGCGTACGGTGGTGTCGTCGCAGACAGTCCGGACGACTTCGGTGAAGATGCGGAAGGGAGCGACAGGCAGCGGCCGCAGGTGCGGCTTCTCTTCCTGGAACATCGCCTCGACCTGACGGCGCGTGCTGCCGTGGATGCGTTTGGAAGCCCAGTTCTCCTCCCAGTGCCTCAAGAACTCGTTTTGCGCCTCCAGCGTCTCGAAGCGCCGTCCGGCCAGCGCAGTGCCCTGGGTATGTTGAATCGCATTCTCGACGCATCCTTTCCGATTTGGATCGGCCACGCGCGCGGGATCGGCGACCACGGCGTAATGAGCCAGCATCGCGCTGTAAATCGGGTTGAGCTGGGGCTCGTACAAATCCGGCTTGAGGACGCCTTCCTTCAGGTTGTCGAGCACGACATAGCTGGGGACCCCGCCAAAATACCGGAACGCCTCTTCGTGGAGCTGCGCCCAGACTTGTTGGCTGGACTTCCAGACTACCCGCCGGAAGCTGCGCCGCGAGTAGCGTAGCGTCATCACGAACAGGCGGGGACGACGGTACCGCCCGCTCTTCGGATCAACCGTCGGCGCGCCCTCGCCATAGTCGACCTGAGCTTCCTCGCCGGGGAGGAACTCAAGACGATCAAACTGCTCAGGATCAGCGTGCCGCAACCGGCGCACAAACCGCTTGACACTCTGGTAGCTGGACGGAAAGCCAAATTGATCAACCAGGTCCTGGTAAATCGCCTGCGCGTTCCGCTTCAGCCGGACCTGTTCTTCGATCCACGTCCGATGCGCTTCGCAAGCCGAACGGGCCAGGCTGCTGGTGACCGTCGCTTCCGATGTCCCAAAAGCCGGTGGTCGGGGTGGAGGAATTTGGCCGTCCGCGCTCACCGAGCCGGTGGTCACTTCCCCGGGGGAATTTGCCTCCGCACCGGCCCGCAGCGCCTGATAACGCCGGATCGTCTTGCGATCGACACCCGTCAGCCGGTGAATCTCGCGCTGGCTGGTGTTGCGATCAAGTAATGTAAGTACGGTGCTTTGCAGATGTCGCTTCAAGACGTTCAACTCCCCGGCCCCTTGCTGGCTAAAGGGGTCGAACATAAACGTCCTGCCTGACCGGCTACTGCTGTTCAGCGGCGCTGACGGCGATCATCAGGTGGGGGAGTTTCAAGTGACCATACCCGGGGGATTTTGACCGACCCACGGGGATCCAGGCTTTGGAGCGAGCGCAGGGTTATCTGAAGTTGCCCAATGGCCGCGCCTTGACCGGCCAAAGCCACGATTACAAGCGGCATGGCACCACAACATTGTTTGCGGCGCTCGAAGTCGCCACCGGAAAGATCATCGCGACCCATTCAAAACGCCGGCGCCGCGTCGAGTTTCTCGATTTCATGAACAGCGTCACCGCGGCTTTTCCGAACCGCAAGCTTCACGTCATCCTCGACAACCTCAACACCCATAAAAAGAACGAGGACTGGCTCAAGGCCCACCCCAACGTGCAATTTCATTTCACGCCGACAAGTGCGTCATGGCTCAATCAGGTCGAAGTATGGTTTTCCATCTTGCAGGGGCAGTCGCTCAGCGGCACCTCCTTCACGAGCCTCAAGCAGCTTCAGGAACACATCGATGCCTACGTCAACGCATACAACGACAGAGCCGAGCCCTTCGTCTGGACCAAGAAAAAGGTCCGTCAACGCCGTTTCAAAGGCCGCCGTATCACTCAGCTCTGATTCCGGGTACTAGCAGTCTTCGTCAAACCCAATCCTGGGGTAATGGGTCCTGGATCAGCGCTCCGCTCGAGACAACGCTGCGCGTTGTCGCGAGCTGCACTTGTCCAGGACGACGTGGGTTGAGAAATCGCGTCCGAAACGACGAGCTCAATTCGAGCTGTCGATCAAGCTCTCCAACAGCCGCTTCAATTCGCTCGTCGACTTGTCGCCGTAGCTTTCCAGGATGTGCTCCTCCTGGTCCACCGCGAGCGAGTTGAGCTTCTTGCACAGCACCTTGCCGCGGTCGGAGATGAACATCAGCACCTTGCGGCGGTCGTTCGGGTCCTGCACGCGATAGACCAGCGTGTCGGAGACCATGCGGTCGATCATCTTGGTCAGCGTCGGATGGTTGAGCAGCACGGCGTCCGCAAGCTCGCCCATCGAATGGCCGTTGCCATCCGACAGCACTTTCAGGATGCGCCATTGCTCGACGGGAACCCCTTCCTTGCTCAAGCGCAGTTCCAGCTGCCGGTTGATCTCCCGGTTGGCTTGCGCGAGCAGGTACGCGAGATGTTCGGTGATCGGGGTGTTTTCTTTCGACGGTTTTGCCACGGCTAAGACTTCGTCTTGACCCAAATGAGTGAATGACTTGCAATCAATGCTGCATCTATATGCACTTCAATTCTTGAATATTCAATATTTTCAAAATAGGATCATTGCCCAACAAAAGGGCGGAAGCCGCGGCCGCCTGCTCAATGTGCTTTCAGGTCTGGTGCCAGACAGGAGTTGGCGTGCGCGCGACGGTAAACTTCCCGGCTCACGGCGGCCCGGCGTTGCCGCCGTCCTTGGTGTTCAGGAATCTGTCGTCGTCGGCGGCCGACTTCGACCTGTCTCCGGTTGACGCGCATTTCATGAAGCGCCGTGGTGCGCGCAACAAGCTGCGCATCGGCAATTTCCTCACCTTCACCGGCTCGCCCGGGATCTGGGGCCCGACCTCCACCAACAGCGCGATGCTGGCGGTCGCCGAGATCAACAAGCGCGGCGGCATTCTGGGCCGCGAGCTGGAGCTGTCGATCTACGATTCCGGCGGCCCGATCGACGAGGTGGTGCAGCGCGCGGAGCAGGCGATCGCCTTCGACGAGGTCGACCTCATCATGGGCTCGCATATCAGCGCGGTCCGCGTCGCGCTGCGCAAGGTCACCGGCAATCGCATCCCCTACATCTACACGCCGGTCTATGAGGGCGAGCGCACGCCGGGCGTGATGGCGATCGGCGAGACGCCGCGCTGGCAGAGCCGCCCCGCCATCCACTGGCTGGCCGACGTCAAGAAGGCGGCTCGCTGGTATCTGATCGGCAGCGACTATGTCTGGCCCTGGCAGTCGCATCGCGCGGTGAAGCGCTACATCAAGGAGGCCGGCGGCCAGGTCGTCGGCGAGGAGTTCGTTCCCGTCGGCGAGGACAATCACGAGTCGCATCTGGCGCGCATCCACGCTGCCAAGCCGGACGTGGTGCTGATCTCGCTGATCGGCACCGACAGCATCACCTTCAACCGTGCCTTCGCAGAAGCCGGCCTTGCCACCTCGACGCTGCGGCTCGCGGGCGCGATGGACGAAACCGTGCTGCTCGGCATCGGCGCCGACAACACCGAGAACCTGTTCTGCGCCTCCGGCTATTTCAACGGCATGGTTTCGCGCGCCAATGACGAGTTCCTCGGCGCCTATTATTCCATGTTCGGTGCCAACGCGCCGCCGGTCGGCTCCGTCGGTCAGTCGAACTATGAGGGCCTCCGCTTCCTGGAATCCGTCGCCAATCGCGCCGGCTCGCTGGCCTTTCGCCCGCTGCTCAAGGCCGCGCGCAACACTGTCTATACGGCGGGCCGCGGTCCCGTGACGCTTCGCGACGGCCGCGCCGAGATGCCGATGTATCTCGCTGAAGCCGACGGTCTCGACTTCAGGATCATCAAGACGCTCTGAGAGGCATCTGCCGACGCGGCGCAGTCGACTTGCGAAATAATACTTGAAAAGGAAAATATTTCCGTCTGTAATATCGAGGCGAAGCCGGCTGGCCCGCGCCGTGCAGGCGCGAGCGAGCGGCCCCCCATCCAAAGCCAGGGATCAAGAAACCTCAAGGAGAGCGCCGTGACAGTTGTCCTTCCCACGCCCGCCCAACTTCGCAGTGTCGCCGAGCAATGCGGCCTTTCGCTCACCGACGACGACGTCGCCTCGTTCCGCGGCCTGATGCAGGGCTCGATCGAAGCCTACAATCTCGTTGCTGCGATGCCGGACGAGGTGCCGGAGGTGAAATATCCGCGCACGCCGGGCTATCGGCCCTCGGCCGAAGAGAACCCGCGCAACGCCTGGTATCGCAAGTCGACGGTGAAGGGCGCCGCCGGCGGCAAGCTCAAGGGCAAGACCGTCGCGCTGAAAGACAACATCATGCTGGCCGGCGTGCCCATGACCAACGGCTCGTCGACGCTGGAAGGCTATGTGCCCGATTTCGACGCCACCATCGTCACGCGCATGCTGGATGCCGGTGCCGAGATCAAGGGCAAGGTGCATTGCGAGCATTTCTGCCTGTCCGGCGGCAGCCACACCGGCTCTTACGGGCCCGTGCACAATCCGCACAAGATGGGTTACTCGGCCGGTGGCTCGTCGTCAGGCTCGGGCGTCGTGGTCGCGCTCGGCGAAGTCGACATGGCGATCGGCGGCGATCAGGGCGGCTCGATCCGCATGCCGTCCTCGTTCTGCGGCATTTACGGCATGAAGCCGACCTGGGGCCTCGTGCCTTACACCGGGATCATGCCGATCGAGATCTATGTCGACCATACCGGTCCGATGACCGCGACCGTCGCTGACAACGCGCTGCTGCTTGAAGTGCTCGCCGGCGATGACGGCTACGATCCGCGCATCAAGGCTCCGAAGGTCGAGGAATACACCAAGGCGCTCGGCCAGGGCGTCAAGGGCATGAAGATCGGCATTCTCAAGGAAGGCTTTGAGCAGCCGGTCGCAGAAGCCGCGGTGAATGAAAGCGTGCGCGAGGCGGCAAAGCGCTTCAAGGATCTTGGCGCCACCGTAGAGACGGTCTCAATCCCGATGCATCTCCTGGGCGGCGCGATCTGGACCCCGATCGGCACCGAAGGCCTGACCCAGACCATGATGTTCGGCGACGGCTACGGCCTCAGCCGCGGCGATCTCTATTCGACCTCGCTGATGGATTTTCATCGCGGCTGGCGCCGGCAGGCCGACTCGCTGTCCGAGACCACGAAGCTTTTCATGATGCTCGGCACCTACATCAACAACAATTTCGGTCCACGCTTCTACGGCAAGGCGCTCAATATCTCCCGCAGGCTGACCGCCGCCTACGACAAGGCGTTTGGGGATTACGATCTGCTTTTGCTGCCGACGACGCCGATGAAGGCAACCAAGCTGCCGGAGCCCACGGCCAGCCGCGAGGACTACGTCGCCCGTGCGCTGGAGATGATCGGCAACACCGCGCCGTTCGACATCACCCATCACCCCGCGATGTCGCTGCCCTGCGGCATGGTCGACGGCCTGCCCGTCGGCCTGATGCTGGTCGGCCGCATGTTCGAGGAATCGACCATCTATCGCGCCGCGCACGCCTTCGAGCAGATCGGCGACTGGAAGAAGATGTGAGCGAGGCGTCGATGCAGACGGACGGAACAGCACCAAATGGCTAACGCGTTCGTCGCGGCGTTCGAGATCCTGAGCTTTGGCGCGATCATCGTCCTGATCGTGCTGGGGCTCGGGATCATCGCCAGCATGATGGGCATCTTCAACTTCGCGCAAGGAGAGTTCGTCCTGCTCGGGGCCTACATCACCTATCTCGCCTACGCCGGGGGCCTGCCGATCTGGGCCGGCATGGTCGCGGCGCCCTTCGTGGTCGGCGCGCTCGGCTTTGTGCTGGAGGCGCTGATCATCCGCCGCTTCTACGCCGCGCCGATCGTGGCGATGCTCGGCACCTATGCGCTCGGCCTGATCATCCGCGAATCCGTGCGCGGCCTGATCGGCGGCTTCTATCTCACCGTGCCCGAGCCGATCGGCGGCTCGATCGACATCGGCGCGATGCACATCTCGGCATGGCGCTTCACCATCATCGTCATCACGCTGCTGGTGATGGGTGGCTGCTATCTCCTGCTCTCTCGCACGAGCTTCGGCCTGCGCGTCCGCGCCACGCTGGAAAATCCCTCGCTGGCGCGCGCCTCCGGCATCTCCACGCCGCTGATCTATGGCGCCACCTTTGCCTTCGGCGCGGCGCTCGCCGGCCTTGCCGGCGCGCTGATCGTGCCTGTCTTCAGCCTGTTCGCCGATCTCGGCCTGCGCTTCCTGATCCAGGGCTTTGTCGCGGTCATGGTCGGCGGCGTCGGCTCCTTCATCGGGCCGGTGGCGGGTGCCGGCGTCATCGGCACGCTGAGTGCCGCGCTGCCCTGGGTGATGGCGCCCGTCGTCGCCGACGTCCTCGTCTTCGTGCTCGCCATTGTCTTCATCAAATTCCGGCCGCAGGGCCTCATCGCTGGCAAAGGGGTTTAGTCATATGTTCGATCGTACGCAGCTCTCACGCCGCCGCTTCCTCTCCAATTTCGCCTTTGCGTCGGGCGCGGTCGCGACCGGCGTCGGCAGCTGGGTAATCCCGGCCCCTGGGCCAATGCGGCCGAAGCCCCGATCAAGGTCGGCATTGCCACCGATCTCACCGGCCCGATCGCCTACGCGGGCAATGCCGACGCCAATGTCGCCAAGATGGTGATCAAGGAGATCAACGCCGCCGGCGGCATGCTCGGCCGTCCGCTCGAGCTCTATATCGAGGACACCGCGTCGAACGAATCCGTCGCGGTCGGCAACGTGCGCAAGCTGATCCAGCGCGACAAGGTCGACATGGTGCTGGGCGGCATCACCTCCTCGATGCGCAACGCGATCAAGGACCCGATCGTGGCGCGCGGCAAGACGCTCTACATCTATCCGCAGCTCTACGAAGGCAAGGAGTGCACGCCCTATCTGTTCTGCACCGGCCCGACGCCGGCGCAGCAATGCGACGAGTTCATCCCCTGGCTGATCAAGAACGGCGGCAAGAAGTTCGCGCTGCCGAGCGCCAACTATGTCTGGCCGCACACGCTCAATGTCTATGCCCGCAAGGTGATCGAATCCAACGGCGGCGAGGTCGTGTTTGAAGAGTACTATCCACTCGACCAGGTCGACTTCTCCTCGACCGTCAACCGCATCATCTCCAACAAGGTCGACGTCGTCTTCAACACCGTCATTCCGCCCGGCGTCGGCCCGTTCTTCAAGCAGCTCTACGAAGCGGGCTTCCTCAAGAACGGCGGCCGTCTCGCCTGCGTCTACTATGACGAGAACACGCTCAACATCAATCAGGCGAGCGAGATCGAGGGCCTCGCGAGCTGCCTCGATTATTTCAAGGTGCTGACCAAGGAGAACCCGTTCGACGCCAAGATCCAGGCGGCCTACGAGAAGGACTTCCCGGGCAACTTCCTGTTCGCCGCCGGCAGCGCCGCCACCGGCACCTATCGCGGCCTCAAGCTGTGGGAAGCGGCGGTGAAAGAAGCGGGCAAGCTCGACCGCGAGTCGGTCGCCGCCGCGCTCGACCACGCCAAGATCGCCGAAGGTCCCGGCGGACCTGCCGAAATGGTGCCGGGCAAGCGGCACTGCAAGATGAAGATGTACACCGCGGTCGCCAAGGGCGGAAATTACGAGATCGTCGGACGCAGCGACGGGCTCGTCGATCCCAAGGAATGCTGAGGCGGAATGCCGAAGTCGATGAGTGTGGTAAGGGAAGCCATCGCCGGCGACGAAGCGGACGATGCAATGGCTGAACGCGAAGCGGCGGGACAGGTCGCGGCGGGACGAAGAGTCCTGCCGATCGTGGAGGGCGTGGTGCTCGTCGCCGCACTGCTCGCGCCGCTGGTGCTGCAGGACTATCTCACGGTGTTCGCCACCCGCGTGATCATCCTCGCGCTGTTCGCCCTGTCGTTCGATCTGGTCTGGGGCTATGCCGGCATCATGAGCTTTGGCCAGGCCCTGTTCTTCGGCTCGGCCGGCTATGGCGTCGCGCTGCTCGCGCGCGACCTCGACATCACCAACATCTTCCTGGTGCTGCCGGCGGGCACCATCATCGGCCTCACCTTCGCGCTGCTGCTCGGCGGCTTCCTGCTGCTGGGACGGCATCCCTCCAGCGTGATCTTCGTGTCGCTGGGCACGCTCACCGGCTCCTATGCCGCCGACCGCCTCGCGCGCGGCTGGTACTATCTCGGCGGCCAGAACGGTATTCCCTCGATCGCGCCGATGACGCTCGGAGGCTACGAATTCTCGGAAGGGCCCGCCTTCTACTATCTCGTGCTCGGCATCCTCGTCGTAGTCTACCTGCTCTGCCGCTTCCTGGTGCGCTCGCAGTTCGGCCTCGCGCTCGCGGGGCTGCGCGAGAACGAGCAGCGCATCGCCTTCTTCGGCTACAAGGCGCAGCATCTGAAAGCGATCATCTTCACCATCGGCGGCGGCGTCGCCGGTCTTGCCGGTAGCCTCTATGCCTTCCACGAAGGTTTCGTGTGGCCCAACATGGTCGGCGTCGTCGTCTCGACGCAGGTGGTGCTTTACGTGCTGTTCGGCGGCTCCGGCACGCTGATCGGGGCGGTCATCGGCGCGATCATCGTCGAAGGCGTCAGCTTCTGGCTGCCCGACAATTATCGCGACATCTGGCCGATCATCCTGGGCTTGCTGCTGCTGCTCGTGATCCTGTTCCGGCCACTCGGCCTGATCAGCTTCGCGCTGGGCGAGCGCGAGCGTGTCGGCAGCTTCGGTGCGAACCCGAAGGAGAAGCGCAATGCCGCTCCTTGAGGCCGCTGGCATCAAAAAGATCTTCGGCAAGCTCACCGCGCTCGATGGTGCGGCCCTCACCGTCGGCGAGAACGAGTTTCACGGCCTGATCGGCCCGAACGGCTCCGGCAAGAGCACGCTGATGAAGTGCATTGCCGGCGCCGAGGTGCCGACGCAGGGCAAGGTGAGTTTTATCAATGCCGACATCACCGCGTTCACGCCGACCGAGCGCGCCCGCGCCGGCATGAGCCTGAAATTCCAGATCACGAGCGTGCTGCCGACGCTGACGCTGTACGACAACATCCTGCTCGCGCTCCAGGCGCAATCCTCGCTGCTCGACCTCGTGTTCTCGCGCACGCGCGGCGCGCTGCACGACCAGGTCATGACCATGCTGACGCAGTTTCGCCTCGCCGACCGCGCCTTCGACGCGGCGGCGGCGCTGTCGCACGGTCAGCAGCAATGGCTGGAGATCGCGATGGCGCTTGCAGGAAAACCAAAGCTCCTGCTGCTGGACGAGCCGACCGGCGGCATGAGCCTCGAGGAGCGCCGCGTCACCGGCGAATTGCTCCAGCCGATCAAGAAACATTGCTCGCTCGTCATCGTCGAGCACGATCTCGATTTCATCCGCGACATCTGCGATCGCCTGACCGTGCTCGACCAGGGCAAGGTGCTGGCGTCAGGCACCGTGTCCGAGATCCAGGCCAACAAATCCGTCCAGGAGATCTATCTGCGCCGTGCCTGAATTTTTGGACATCAAGCATCTCGACGCCGGCTATGGCCGCAGCCAGGTCCTGTTCGACGTCAACCTCGGCATTCCCTGGCGCGGCGGCGTCGCCGTGCTCGGGCGCAACGGCGCCGGCAAGACCACGCTGATGAAGACCATCGTCGGCGAGCTTCCGGCGTGGAAGGGCGAGGTCGCCTTCGACGGCCGCGACATCAGCCGCCGCGCGACCCAGGAGCGCGTACGCGCCGGTATCGGCTACGTCCCGCAGGAGCATTCGGTGTTCGCGCGCCTGTCGGTGCGCGACAATCTCGCGGTCGGCTCGCTCGCGAGCAGCAAGGCCGACGCAGTCGATCACGTGCTGACCATCTTCCCGAAGCTCGGCCAGCGCCTCGACCAGCCCGCCGGCACGCTCTCCGGCGGCGAGCGCAAGATGCTCGCCATCGGCCGTGCCATGCTGGGCGATCCGAAACTGCTGCTGCTCGACGAGCCCACCGAAGGTGTCTGGATCGGCGTCATCGAGGAGATCACCGAGCGCCTGATGGAGCTCGCGAAAGAGATCGCCGTCATCATCGTCGAGCAGCACCTCGACCTCGCCTTGCGCGTCGCCGACTATGCCTACGTGCTGGACCGCGGAAGGGTCGCGCTGCAGGGCGAGGCGAATGATGTGCGCGGCAATCCGGAACTGCTGCGGTATCTGGCGCCGTAAGGTAGCGCTGCTCACCTGCGAGTGAGGCGCGGTACTCTCGTCCCCCCCTGTCATTCCCCGCGAAGGCGGGGCATCCAGTACGCCGCGGCTTCTCGATCGCTAATTGGTGCCTCTGGAATGCTGGATTCCCCGCCTTCGCGGGGAATGACGGCGTCAGGCTGGAATGGACCGGAGAGAACGCGCGGAGAGGCCGCGCGCTTACTTCACCGCCCCAAACCGGCTGTCGAACGAGTTCGACGACACCACAGGTGCCGCGCCTGCCATCTGGCCGCTGTCACCCGCACCATCCGACACCGACGGCTTCAGCGCAGGACGCGTTGCGGCGAGGCGCGTGTCGGGCTTCACCGGCTCTGCCGGCTTGGCGGCGGCCACAGCCGGCTTCGGCGCGTCCTTCGCTGCATCCTTGGACTTGTCATGGCCCGGCACGAACCGGGTGACTGCGGCCTTCAGCCTGGACGCTGCCGTCGGCGGCGTCGTGGACGTCGTAGCCGGGGCCACGGACGCCGTGGCTTGCGGCGGAGCCGAAGCGGTCGCCGTCGTGTCGGCGGTGCCAAGGCCCATCTTGCGGCCGAGGTTGGAGAAGAAGCCGCCGCTCTGCGATTTCTCTTGGGATTTCTCGGCGGGCGCTGCGGCCGCGACGCGCGTGCTGGTCGCGGGCGCGCTGACGGCGACGATCGGCTCTTCCTGCGGCGAGGGAGCGGCCGCGTCGAAATTCGGCTTCGGCGGATTGACGTGGCCGGGGATCGTGCCCGGCGCCTTCGCCATTGCCAGCATCTGCAGCGTGGTGCCTTCGGCGCCCTCCGACAGGCCGGTCGAGCCTTCCGGAATCTTGGCGGCGAAGATCTTGTTCATGCCGCCGTCGATGCCGGTGTTCATGCGCGCCACCGGCGTGCCCTTGGCGACGAGCTTGGCGTACTCGGCCTGGTCGCGCGCGTCCTTCTCGCGCACGGCGCTCGCGATGTCCTCGGGGATCACATAGCCCGGGCACTTTGCCGAGGCGTCGAACACCGGATCGCGCTTGGCATCGGGCGTCTTCGCTGCGTCGAAGACGTACTTCTTCTCGCAGAAATCGACCTTCGGCTCCTGCCGCGTCACCTCGAAATGATCATAGCCTTCCTTGATCATCTTCCAGAACGGCATGTTCGGATTGTTCCGGTGCTTGGCCATGTTCACCGGCGTCATCTTGAACGGATAGGCCTGCAGCTGGAACGCCTTCTGCCCGCCGAAGAAGGACTCGCGGCCGAGCGAATAGATCTCCGCGATCTGCTCGTCCGTCATGGCGTAACAGCCGCGCGAAGAACAATCGCCATGCACCATCAGCTGCGAGCCGGTACGGCCCAAAGCCTTGTCGAACGCGTTCGGATAGCCCGTGTTGAACGAGAGGTAATAGGCCGACTGCGGATTCATCTGGCCCGGATTGATCGAGTAGAATCCTTCCGGCGCCTGGCGGTCACCTTCGCGCACCTTCGGACCCAGATCGCCCGACCAGCGGCAGATCGGATAGGTCTTGAGCAGCGCGAACTGGCCGTTGCGGGTCTGCTTCCAGACTTCGAGCTCGGCTTCCTGCTTGAACAGGCGGACCAGGATCGGGGACTGCAGATCCATGTCCTTCTCGACCATCGCGGCGAGAAGCTTTGGCGGCACCGGCTGGTTGGCCTTGGCGTTGGTCGCGAGCGAAACCTGGTCGGTGTCGCAGCCGGCCAGCAGGACACTGGCCGTCAGCAGCGCAACCGAAGCCAAGAGCGCGCGAGCAAGCGAACGAGAAATCAAGATGGACCCCACACCGTGCCGGGCAGAGAGCGCGAACCCCAATTCTTTGGAGCATGATCCGACCGGAGATCCGGACCCGTCGTGACGGGCTTTTTCAAACCACGCTCCAGCGCTTATGCCCTGAAGCCATTGATTAAAATTCTAACCTCTGGGTCATGTGGTCGCAACCCGAGAGGGGATCACGAGCCCGTTGGCCCAGTAGCATGGTCAACAGAGACTAAATGGACGCGACTTTGGGCCTTACTTGGGCCTTCCGGCCCAATTGGGACTCAGATCGCCGATTTGGGCAAAAAAAGGGTTAATGCGGGGTTACCGGGCTCCAACCGTCATTCCGGGGCGCCCGAAGGGCGGACCCGGAATCTCGAGATTCCGGGTTCGATGCTTCGCATCGCCCCGGAATGACGACGTCGATGCCGCCCGAATCAGCCCAGTTTCCGGCCGATATCGAGGAATTTCTGCCGACGCTGCTTGCGGATGGCGTCGCCGTCGAGGCCGCGGAGCTCGTCAAACGCCTTGGCGATGGCCTCGCCCGTGGTGGCGATCATGGCGGCGGGGTCGCGGTGGGCGCCGCCGACCGGCTCCTTCAAAATGCTGTCGATCACCCCGAAGCGGAGCATGTCCTGGGCGGTGATCTTCATGTTGTTGGCGGCTTCCTGCGCCTTGGTGCCGTCGCGCCAGAGGATGGAGGAGGCGGCCTCCGGCGAGATCACGCTGTAGATCGCGTGCTCCAGCATCAGCACCCGGTTGGCGGTGGTGATCGCGATGGCGCCGCCCGACATGCCTTCACCGGTGATGATGGCGACGTTCGGCACGCCCAGGGACAGGCACGCATCGGTCGAGCGCGCGATCGCCTCGGCCTGGCCGCGCTCTTCGGCGCCGATGCCGGGATAGGCGCCGGCGGAATCGGCGAGCGACAGCACCGGCAGGCCGAATCGCTCGGCCATCTCCATCAGCCGCACGCATTTGCGATAGCCCTCGGGCCGCGCCATGCCGAAATTGTGCCGGATGCGGCTTTCGGTGGAATCGCCCTTTTCCTGGCCCATCACGCAGATCGGCTCGCCGCGGAAGCGGCCGAAGCCGGCGACCAGGGCCTCGTCCTCGCCGAACTTGCGGTCGCCGGCGAGCGGGGTGAATTCGGTGATCAGGCCTTTGATGAAATCGTTGAAATGCGGCCGCTGCGGATGGCGCGCGACCAGCGTCTTCTGCCACGGCGACAGGTTCGTATAGAGGTCGGCCAGCGCCTGCGCCGCCTTGTCCTCGATCCGCCCGATCTCGTCGGTGATGTCGGTCCCGGAGGCCGCGAGCGTCCGCAGCTCGTCGACCTTGGAGTCGAGCTCGGCGACGGGCTTTTCGAAGTCGAGATAGCTGCGCATCTGGTCTTGCATCAACTCAATATAGGGAGGACGGGGCGCGGCGGCGAAGCGATTTCGGACCTGCGGAAAGAAGTGTAGCCTCTTCAATGAGTTGGCTTGTGGGCTTCTGGGCAGCCCGCCAATTCAATCGTGAGGCCACGGCTCTTTCTGCGGAGATGTGGCCGAAGTCAAGGCGGTTTCGGCTGCGGCAGGCCTACTTCTCCGCCAGCGGGTGCAGGTCGCGCACCAGGCTCTTGAGCCGCTCCTCGACCACATGGGTGTAGATCTGGGTGGTCGAGATGTCGGTGTGGCCGAGCAGGGTCTGCACGATGCGTAAGTCAGCGCCGTTGTGCAGGAGGTGGCTGGCAAAGGCGTGGCGCAGCACGTGCGGGGAGACCAGCCGGGCCTGAAGCCCGGAGGCGACCGCGAGCTCCTTGAGGTCGCGGGCGAAATGCTGCCGGGTCAGATGCCCGCTCTCGCCGAAGGAGGGGAACAGCCATTTCGAGGCGGCAACGCCGGTCTTCTTGTCGGATTTCGCGGCTTCGGTCGCGGCGAGATAATCCGCCATCGCCTGCCGCGAGGCCTCGTTCAGCGGCACCAGTCGCTCCTTGTTGCCCTTGCCGCGCACCACGATCATGCGGGCGTCGCGCTTGGCCGCCGTGCGCGGCAGCGCCACCAGCTCGGAGACGCGCAGGCCCGTGGCGTACAGCACCTCGAGCAGGCAATAGAGCCGCAAGGCGCGCAGCCGCTTCGAGGGCGAGGCATCCTCCGCCTCGCTCAATTCCCTGGCGCGGCGGAGCATGCGGTCGACATCCGCGATCGACAGCACCTTTGGCAGGCCGCGGCCGCGTTTCGGGCCGGACAGGATCGCGGCGGGATCGTCGCTGCGAATCCGCTCGTTCAGCAGGAAGCGGTAGAGATGCCGCATCGCCGACAGGCGGCGCGCGACGCTGGTGGATTTGAAGCCACGCGTGTCGAGATCGGCGAGATAGTCGCGTAGCGTTTGGGTTTCGGCGTCCGCAAAACTGTGGCCGACGCGGCCCAGAAACTCGGAGAAGTCCGTGAGGTCGCGGCGGTAGGCATCGAGCGTATTGGGGCCGGCGCCCTGTTCCGCCGCGAGCATGTCGAGGAACAGGCCGGTGAGCTTGGCGTCTGAGGGCTTTGCACGCATGCCCTGGAGGCTAACTCCTATTTCTTGAGAAACTTATCCGGCGGGATCGTCACCGACATTTCCCGCGGCTTCGGATTGACGAAGTTCGCCAGCGCGAAAATCACGCCATAGACGATGCCGGCGATCACGGCGACGACCGTCAGGAAGCGGAACAGGCTGGGCATCGGTCTGGGGTCTCTGTAGGGGACTTGGCAGGCAAATTAACCAATGAAATCATCCAACATGTTCGCCGTTTCGTGGCAAGAGTCCTCTGGCGAGGCCTCCTTTGGGGTCGTATAGGTGGCCAAAGCAGGCCGCTTTTGGCGGCAGATCGAGCGAGACCCAGAGCGAGACCCAGAGCGAGACCCATGTCCGACGCCGCGTTGCCGATACAAGCATCGCCTGAGGCCGACATCCTGTCGGCGCTCGGGGCGCGCTCGATCGTGCTCGTCGGCATGATGGGGGTGGGCAAATCCACCATCGGCCGCCGCATGGCGGCCCGGCTCAAGCTGCCCTTCGTCGATGCGGACACTGAGATCGAGGCGGCGGCCGGCATGACCATACCGGAGATTTTCGAGCGCCATGGCGAGGGCCATTTCCGCGACGGCGAGGCCCGCGTGATCGCGCGCCTGCTCGACGGCGGCTCGGTGGTGCTGGCGACCGGCGGCGGCGCCTTCATGCGCGAGGAGACGCGCGCGCGCATCGCGACCAAGGCGGTCTCGATCTGGCTCAAGGCCGACCACGACGTCATCATGCGCCGCGTCCGCCGCCGCGCCGACCGCCCGTTGCTCCAGACCGCCGACCCCGAGGGAACCGTGACGCGCCTGCTCACCGAGCGCGAGCCGGTCTACAGCCATGCCGACCTCACCATCGCCTCGCGCGACGTGCCGCACGACAAGATCGTCGAGGAGTGTATCGAGACGCTGCGCGCCCATCTCTGCGGCGAACAGGCCGCCCAACCACCTGCCGACGTTGCGAGTGCCGTACGATGACTGCGCCGTTGAAACATTCCGATCCCGTCAACGTCGACGTCGCGCTCGGCGACCGCGCCTATGACATCGTCATCGGCCGCGGCGTGCTGGCCTCGCTCGGCGAACGGGTCGCAGCGCTGCGCCCAGGCGTGCGCACGGCTGTTGTCACCGACCGTACCGTTGCAAAGCACTGGCTCGAGCCGGCCGAAGCATCGCTCGCGGCCGCCGGCATCCCGACGTCGCGCATCGTCGTCGAGGAAGGCGAGATCTCCAAGACCTATGCCGGCCTGGAAAAGGTCAGCGAAGCCCTGATCGCCGCGAAGATCGAGCGCAACGATCTCGTCATCGCGCTCGGCGGCGGTGTGGTCGGCGATCTCGCCGGCTTTGCCGCCGCGATCCTGCGCCGCGGCGTCGATTTCGTGCAGGTGCCGACCTCGCTGCTGGCGCAGGTCGATTCCAGCGTCGGCGGCAAGACCGGCATCAACTCGCCGCAGGGCAAGAATCTGCTCGGCGCCTTCCACCAGCCGGTGCTGGTCATCGCCGACACCGCCGTGCTCGACACGCTGTCGCCGCGCCAGTTCCACGCCGGCTATGCCGAGGTCGCCAAATACGGCGTGCTCGGCGATGAGGCCTTCTTCACCTGGCTGGAAAAGAACCATTCCGACATCTTCAAGGGCGGATCAGCGCGCGAGCACGCGATCGCCACCTCCTGCCGTGCCAAGGCCGGAATCGTCTCGCGCGACGAGCGCGAAACCGGCGAACGCGCGCTGCTCAATCTCGGCCACACCTTTGGTCACGCGCTGGAAGCTGCGACCGGCTTCTCCGACCGTCTGTTCCACGGCGAGGGCGTCGCGATCGGCATGACGCTGGCGGCGCAGTTTTCCGCGAAGCTCGGCATGATCGGCGAGGCCGACGCGGCGCGCGTCGAGCGGCATCTCATCGAGGCCGGCCTGCCGACCCGCTTGCAGGACATCGCGGGCTTTTCGCAGGAAGGGCTTGCCGATGCCGACGCGCTGATGGCCCTGATGGCGCAGGACAAGAAGGTCAAGCGCGGCAAGCTCACCTTCATCCTGCTGGAGGCGGTCGGGCGCGCCGTGATCGCAAAGGACGTCGAGCCGGCCCCGGTGCGCGACTTCCTGAAAGAGAAGCTCGCGCAGAAGGCCTGATGCGCGGCTGAATTTCGTGAAAGCGTTTTCGAGCGAAGTGGGGACCGGTTCGCGCAAGGAAAACGCGTCAAGACAAGAAACTCGAGTGGTGCATGGACTGGCTCGGATTCACCATCGTCGTCCTCTGCCTGCTGGTCTCGGCGTTCTTCGCGGCGAGCGAGACCGCGCTGACCGGCGCCTCGCGCGCCAGCATGCTGCGGCTCTCCAAGCAGGGTAATCACGACGCCGACGTCGTATCCCAATTGCTCGACATGCGCGAGCGCCTGATCGGCGCGCTGCTGCTCGGCAACAACATCGCCAATATCGGCGCCTCCGCGCTCGCCACCGCCATCTTCACGTCCTGGTTCGGCGATGTCGGCGTGCTCTACGCCACCGGCGTGATGACCGCGCTGGTGGTGATCTTCGCCGAGGTGCTGCCCAAGACCATCGCCATCAACGCGCCCGACCGCATGGCGCTTGCGGTCGCGCGCCCGATGCGGCTGACCATGTATGTGCTGGGGCCGCTCCTCAAGATCGTCGAAGTCATCGTGCGCCTCTTGATGCGCCTGTTCGGCCTTGCCGGCGAGCACCAAGCCATCCTGTCGCCGACCGAGCGCCTGCGCGGCGCGGTCGACCTGTTGCATCACGAGGGCAAGTTCGAGAAGCAGGACCGCGACATGCTCGGCGGCCTGCTCGACCTGCGCGAGCTCCAGGTTTCCGACGTCATGATCCATCGCACCGAGATGATGATGATCAACGCCGACCTGCCGCCGGAGGAGCTGCTGCGCGAGGTGCTGGCGACCGAATACACCCGCATTCCGCTCTGGCGCGAGAAGCCGGAAAACATCATCGGCGTGCTCCACGCCAAGGATCTCTTGCGCGCGATCCGCGCCTCCGAAGGCGACACCTCGCGCATCGACGTCTCCACTATCGCGCTGCCGCCCTGGTTCGTGCCGGAGATGCGTCCCGTGTCCGAGCAGCTCAAGGCGTTCCGCCGCCGCAAGACCCATTTCGCGCTCGTCGTCGACGAGTACGGCGAGGTTGAAGGTCTCGTGACGCTGGAAGACATTCTGGAAGAGATCGTCGGCGACATCTCCGACGAGCACGACGTCGTGGTCGCGGGCGTGCGCGCCCAGCCGGACGGCTCGGTCGTGGTCGACGGCTCGGTGCCGATCCGCGATCTCAACCGCGCCATGGACTGGCATCTGCCCGATGGAGAGGCAACCACGGTCGCCGGCCTCGTCATTCACGAGGCCCGCTCGATCCCCGATCGCGGCCAGAGCTTCACGTTCCACGGCTTCCGCTTCCGCGTCCTGCGCCGCGAACGCAACCGCATCACCGCGCTCCGTATTTCACCGGTGCCGCGCGAGGCCGAGATGGAAGAAGCCAAGCCGAGAAGGGCGGGGACGTCGTTCTAGTTCTGCTTACGTTGCCGACTTGCATCGTCATTCCGGGGCGCCCGAAGGGCGAACCCGGAATCTCGAGATTCTCAGGGGCGCATTTGCGCCCCGTAGTTCGATGCTTTGCATCGCCCCGGAATGACTGGGCTACCCTTCCCCCGGCGCCTGCGCGTGGATGGCGAGCGCGTGCACGCTGCCGGAGAGTTCCGCGGCCAGCGCCGCATTTATCATGCGGTGGCGATCGACCCGGCTCTTCCCTTTGAAGGCTTGAGACACAATATAAACGCGAAAGTGCGTCTCGCCGCTGGGCCGATGGCCGGCATGGCCCTCATGCAGATGTGACTCGTCGACAACCTGCAGGCTTTCCAACGTGAAAGCTTCCTGCAACTTGTTGCTGATAATGTCGCTCATAGCCATGTGTGTGCCATTCAGGTGCAGAGGTCGCACTCCGTTATTTGCCGGGTTCGCAGCTAATTGCAATGTCAAGACTTGAAGGTTTTTGCATTGCGTAGTCAAAGTCAGCCATGCCGATCGATTCATCAAAGTTCTTCGACTCCATCCGCGTCAAGCCGCGGGGCAAGCAGCCCGAGGTGAAGCCGCGCGACACCGCGGTCGCGTGCGAATGGGCCGGATGCCAGAACAAGGGCGCACACCGCGCGCCGAAGGGGCGTGAGAACCAGCGCGAGTACTGGCACTTCTGCCTCAATCACGTGCGCGAGTACAACCAGAACTACAATTTCTTCTCCGGCATGAATGCCGACGCCGTCGCGCGCTACCAGAAGGATGCGCTGACCGGCCACCGCCCGACCTGGAAGATGGGCGCCAATGGCGGCAAGAAGGGTGCGGAAGCCGATATCGACATGGCGTCCGATCCGTTCAGCATGTTCAGCGAGATCAATGGCCGCGCCAACTGGCGGAAGGGTCCTGACGCCCAGCCCAAGGCCGAGACGCGCAAGGTGATGAACGCCGAGCGCAAGGCGCTCCAGGTCATGGGCCTCGGCCCCAGTGCCACGCTCGCCGACGTCAAGAGCAAGTACAAGGCGCTGGTGAAGCAGCACCACCCCGACGCCAACGGCGGCGACCGCTCGACCGAAGACCGCCTGATCGAGATCATCAAGGCGTATAATTATCTGAAGACGGTGGTGCGGGAGGCGTAGGGCCTCTTGCGGTCGTCGTCCTCCGAGAGTCTGACGGTCGCAGCCAAACTCTCGATGTCGTCCCGGCGAAGGCCGGGACCCATAACCCCAGGGAGTGGTTTGGCGAAGACTCGCAGTGAAGACGTCTTCCCGCGGTACTCCCACCTCCCACTATCGATAGATCACGCGGTATGGGTCCCGGCCTTCGCCGGGACGACGACGGAGTGAACCACTCCGTCGTCATCATTCCGTTCAAAGCTACTGGCCCTAGGCCTTCGGCACCGCCCCCACATAGGACGAGCTCGGCCTGATCAGCCGCCCGGTGCGCTGCTGCTCGCGCGCATGCGCGGTCCAGCCGGCGGCGCGCGCCACCGCGAAGATCGGCGTGAACGCCTGCCTTGGAATCGCGAGCGCATCGAGCAGGATCGCGGTGAAGAACTCCACATTCGTCTCCAGCGGCCGGTCCGGGTTCTTCTTGCGCAGCGCTGCGCGGATATAGGCCTCGACCTCGCCGGCAAACGGCAGGTCGGCGCCGTTGGAGGCGAGGGCCTCGATCGCGGTCTTCAGCACGTCGGCGCGCGGATCGCGCACGCGATAGACGCGATGCCCAAAACCCATCATCCGCTCGCCGCGTGCGAGCGCGGCATCCACCCAGGGCTGGATACGCTCGCGCGAGCCGATCGCATCGAGCATTTCCAGCACCGGCTCCGGCGCGCCGCCATGCAAGGGACCGGTCAGTGCGCAATAGCCGGCGGTGATGGCTGCGAACAGATCGGCCTGGGTCGAGGCCACCACGCGCGTGGTGAAGGTCGAGGCGTTCATGCCGTGGTCGCAGACGGTGACGAGATAGGCATCCAGCGCCGTGACCTCGCGCGTTGCCGGCGCGCGCCCATGCAGCATGCGCAGCGTGTCGGCGGCGTGGCTCGCGCTCGGATCGGGCGCGACCGGCTCGAGCCCCTTGGCGCGCCGGACCAGCGCGCCTGATATCACCGGAAAGGCGCCGACGATGGTCGCCTCATGCTCTAGCCCGTGCTCGGCGCGAAGGCCCGCGACGGCCGCGCGAAACCCGTCGACGATTCCCATCCCGTGCGTCGCCGGCAGCAGCTCGGCGAGCCGCGCGAAGGCGCGCTCGCGTGCGGCGCCCAGGCTCGCCCGCACATTGGCCTCGCTCAGCGAGGTCTTGCTGGCGCCGTTCCAGAGCCGGGCGGTGACGCCCTCAAAGCTCGATTTGGCGGCCAGCCGGCCGACATGCTCGCCGGCGATGATCAGCTCGCCGCGCTCGCCGTCGACATGACTCAGCACGGTCTCGGCCGCGGGAACGCCGTCCAGCCCGATCTGACTTTTGGTGAGGTGGATGTTCATGGCCCAAATCTCCTGTTCTACGCAGGTCAAAAGTCGGGCCTCTCGACAGATTGATCAATCTTGATTACATAAATCAATATGAAAAATTCTGATGAGCTCTACCTCTCCGCCCGGGAGGCGGCCGCCGAACTCGCGATCTCGCCGGCCACGCTCTACGCCTATGTCAGCCGCGGCCTGATCCGCTCCGAGCCGACGCCGGATTCGCGCAAGAACCGCTACCGCGCCGAGGACGTCCGCGCCCTGAAGGAGCGCCGGGTGCCGTCGCCGGAGCCGCGCGGGCTGCGCAGCTTCGATGCCGACTTGCCGGTCATGGACACGGAGATCTCGACCATCACCGAGGAGGGCGCGATCTATCGCGGCGTCAATTGCGTCGATCTCGCCGAGAACGACACGCTGGAGCACACGGCGACGCTGCTCTGGGACGTTTCCGGCGTCGATCCGTTTGCGCCTGACAATCAGCCCGAGATATCCGAGGAGATGCGCACGATCGCAGGCGCCGCGCGCCGCGCTGCGCCGATCGACCGCGCCATCGCCGTGCTGGCGCTCGCCGCGAGCGCCGATCCCCGCGCCTTCACCCGCGCCCCCGATGGCCGCGCCATGGTCGGCGCGCGCATCGTCCGCCTGCTGGTTGCGACCATGCTCAATGCGGAAGCCTCGGCCGAGCCGCTGCACCAGCAGGTCGCGCGCGTCTGGGCGGCGGACAACAAGCACGCGCCCGATCTGATCCGCCGCGCGCTCGTTCTGCTCGCCGATCATGAACTGAACGCCTCGACCTTCACCGCGCGCTGCGCGGCCTCGACCGGCCTCAATCTCTACGACGCCGTCATCGCCGGCCTCGCCGCGCTGAAGGGACCAAAGCATGGCGGCGCCGGCGTGCTGGCTTCACAGCTGGTGAAAACGCTGGTCGACCGCGATGTCGCTCCCGTGGTGCGCGAACGCGTCGCGCTCGGCGAGCGCTTCGCCGGCTTCGGTCACGGCGTCTACAAGCGCGGCGATCCCCGCGCGCAATCGCTGCTGAATGCGCTGTCGCGCGCCGGCGCGCCGCGCAAATTCACGCGCGAAGTGCCGGAGCGGATCGCCGAGGCGACCGGCGAATTCGTCAATATCGACTATGCGCTCGCCGTCCTCGTGCATGCCTTGCGCCTGCCTGCAGGCAGCGAGCTCGCGCTGTTTGCGATGGCCCGCAGCGTCGGCTGGATTGCGCACGCCAGCGAGCAATTGCAGTTCGGCAAGCTGATCCGCCCGCGCGCGCGGTACGTTGGTCCCGCGCCGGGGCGGCGGACGGGCGGGTCCTAACCTCTCCCGCTTGCGGGAGAGGTCGCGCCGGAGGCGCGGGTGAGGGCTCCCTCCTCTTGGGGGTTCTCGATTGTGGATGCACCCTCTCCCCAACCCTCCCCCGCAAGCGGGGAGGGAGCGCACCTCCGTCCGCCGTGGCAGCCAAAGCTAATCAGACCCGCGGCTTGGCCGCCGCGACACCACCACCGTTCCGCCGACGATAGATCCAAACCGTCACGCTCAGCACGATCGCACCGCCGATCACGGCGAGCATCCAGATATGCTTGCCGACATGCTCATGGTGCGGCAGCCCGGCATATTCGTGCAGGGCGGACACTGCCAGCACGCCCGGCAGCACATGCGCGGGGGCCCAGACCAGGATGGCCGGGATGTTGATCGCGTAGAAGCGGGCAGGGGGCATCCCGAGCGCGCCGGCCGTGACCGGGACAAACGCGCGGATCGGCGGCACGAAGCGGGCAAAGAACACGGCCCAGGTGCCGAAGCGGTGGAAGAAGCTTTCGCTCTCCTCGACCACGCGCGGATAATTGGTCAGCGGCCAGGTGTTGAGGATCTCGCGCTGCTGCCGGTGCCCGATCCAGTAGGCCGAGCCGTCACCCAGCACGGCCCCGAGCGCGGCCGCCAGCAGCACCCAGCCGAGTTTCAGCTCGCCGCCCGGGATCAGGGCGCTGAGCGCCAGGATGATGGTCGAGCCCGGGACCACCGATCCCACCACTGGAACGGCTTCCAGAAGCGCTGCCAGGAACAGGGTCAGATAAGCCAGCCACGCGTGGGCCGAGACGAAAGCGATGAAGGGATCGAGGAATGACGTCACGTCGTCTTTCGTGGTGGGAGGGGTTACGCCGGTCCAGACCCTACATAAGTAAGGAGAGGCGGTAAAAGTGCCACTCGCGTGGGCAGGCCAGCTGGCCCGCGCGAAATTCGAGCGTGATTCGCAGGGCAGCCTTCCAAAAATCGCGTTCCTTGCCTATCTAAATGAAAAGACAACGGAACTTTGATTGGAGGGCGGGCTTCTGCCCGCACGTTGTCTCTGATAGGTTCGCAAACGCACCCAGCCGCAGCCACCGTGCAATAACTGGTCTCGGGATCGCCCGGGGCCTCGGAGGATTGATGACGACCGCCGCCATGTCCAAAGTTGAGGAAGTTTCCGGTTTGCCCGACATGAAGGTGTCGGTGCGCCAGGTGTTCGGGATCGACAGCGATCTCGAAGTGCCGGCCTATTCCGAAGTCGATCCTCATGTGCCTGAAGTTGATTCCGACTACCGCTTCGACCGCGCCACCACGCTCGCCATTCTCGCCGGCTTCGCCCGCAATCGCCGCGTGATGGTGACCGGCTATCACGGTACCGGCAAATCCACCCATATCGAGCAGGTCGCCGCCCGCCTGAACTGGCCCTGCGTGCGCGTCAACCTCGACAGCCACATCAGCCGTATCGACCTCGTCGGCAAGGACTCGATCGTGGTCCGCGACGGCAAGCAGGTCACCGAATTCCGCGATGGCATCCTGCCCTGGGCGCTCCAGCACAACGTCGCGCTGGTGTTCGACGAATACGACGCCGGCCGTCCGGACGTGATGTTCGTGATCCAGCGCGTGCTGGAAGTCTCCGGCCGCCTGACGCTCCTGGATCAGAACAAGGTGATCAAGCCGCATCCGTCCTTCCGGCTGTTTGCGACCGCCAACACGGTCGGCCTTGGCGACACCTCGGGCCTCTATCACGGCACCCAGCAGATCAACCAGGGCCAGATGGACCGCTGGTCGATCGTCACTACGCTGAACTATCTCAGCCACGACGAGGAAGTGGAGATCGTGCTGGCGAAGGCCAAGCACTATCGCACCCAGGAAGGTCGCGACATCGTCAACAAGATGGTGCGCCTCGCCGATCTCACCCGCAACGCGTTCGCCAATGGCGATCTGTCGACGGTGATGAGCCCGCGCACGGTGATCACCTGGGCGGAAAACGCCGACATTTTCGGCGATATCGGCTTCGCCTTCCGCGTCACCTTCCTCAACAAGTGCGACGAGCTCGAGCGTCCCCTGGTCGCCGAGTTCTACCAGCGCTGCTTCAATGCGGAGCTGCCGGAATCGGCAGTCAACGTGGCGCTCAGCTGACCCATGGCCACCATCACCGTCGAGCGCACCATTGGGACGACCAAGAAGGCTGTGCTCGCCGGGCTCGGCGCCTATAACGACGAGCACTTTGGGAAGCAGAAGGTCAGGAGCATCGCGGTCTCACTGAAGGACCGCCGCAAGATCGTCGGCGGCATCGTCGGGCATCTCTGGGCCACGGTTCTGTTCATCCAGTACTTCTGGATCGACCAGAAGCTCGCGGCAAGGGTTTTGGGACGAAGCTGATCGCGGCGATCGAGGATGAGGCGAGACGGCATGGCGCGATCCAGGCCTATGTCGACACGATGAGTTTCCAGGCGCCGGGCTTCTATCGTTCCTGCGGGTACGAGGAATTCGGCACTCTCAAGGGCTATCCCGGCGGCGTGACGCGCCATTCGTTTACGAAGTCGCTATGAGCACATCATCATCCAATTCCAAATTCCGTAACAGCAAGGAAGCGCCGACCGAGCCGTTCAAGCGCTCGGTGGCTTCCTGCCTGAAGGCGATCGCGAAATCGCCCGAGCTCGAGGTCTCCTTTGCCGCCGAGCGGCCGGGCCTTGCGCCCGGCAAGGCGCGGCTGCCCGAGCCGGCGCGCAAGATGACCAAGCGCGATGCTGCCATCGTGCGCGGCCACGCGGATTCCATCGCGCTGAAGCTCGCCTGTCACGATCCGAAGCTGCATCGCAAGCTGATGCCGGGCAATCCGCAGGCACGCGGCGTGTTCGAGGCGGTCGAGCAGGCGCGGGTGGAGGCGATCGGCGCGCGCCGCATGGCGGGCGTTGCGAAAAACCTCACCGCGATGCTCGACGACCACTTCCATCGCGGCAAGTTCGACGAGATCACCGACCGTGCCGATGCGCCGCTGGCCGATGCGCTGGCGATGCTGGTGCGCGAGCGCCTCACCGGCATGGCGCCGCCGACGGCTGCGAAGAAGATGGTCGATCTCTGGCGGCCGATTCTCGAAGACAAGATCGGCAAGCGCCTCGACCGGCTCGACGGCGTGGTCGAGGACCAGACCAGGTTCGGCGACGCCGTGCATGACCTCTTGTCGGCGCTCGAGCTCGGCGACGAGCGCAACGCCGACAGCGAAGAGAATGACGACGACGACGAAAACCGCGACGGCGACAACGACCAGTCCGGCGCCGAAGGTTCGCCCGATTCCGATGCCGCCCAGGAGATGAGCGCCGACCAGGCGCAGGCGTCGAGCGAGGAGATGAGCGAGAGCGCGATGGAAAGCGCGCAGGCCTCGACGTCAGACACGTTCGACGACGGCGAGCTCGGCGACGACGAGACTCCGGGCGAGGCGACGCGTCCGAACGCGCACGGGAAGAACGAGCCGCGCGGGCCCGAATATCACGCCTTCGCGCCGAAATTCGACGAAGTCATCGCGGCCGAAGACCTCTGCGACCATGACGAGCTGGAGCGCCTGCGCGCCTATCTCGACAAGCAGCTGGCGCATCTGCAAGGCATCGTCGCCCGCCTCGCCAACCGGCTGCAGCGCAAGCTGATGGCGCAGCAGAATCGCGCCTGGGAGTTCGATCTCGAAGAGGGCATCCTCGACCCCGCGCGGCTGTCGCGCGTGGTGACCGATCCCTATCACCCGCTGTCCTTCATGCACGAGAAGGAGGCGACGTTCCGCGACACCGTGGTGACGCTGCTGCTCGACAATTCCGGCTCGATGCGCGGCCGCCCGATCACGGTGGCGGCGACCTGCGCCGACATCCTCGCCCGCACGCTGGAGCGTTGCGGCGTCAAGGTCGAGATTCTCGGCTTCACCACGCGCGCCTGGAAGGGCGGGCAATCGCGTGAAGCGTGGCTTGCGGCCGGCAAGCCGGCCAATCCCGGCCGTCTCAACGATCTCCGCCACATTATCTACAAGTCCGCCGACGCGCCCTGGCGCCGCGCGCGGAAGAACCTCGGCCTGATGATGCGCGAGGGACTCCTCAAGGAGAATATCGACGGCGAGGCGCTGGACTGGGCGCACAAGCGCCTGCTCGGCCGGCCCGAGCAGCGCAAGATCCTGATGATGATCTCGGACGGCGCGCCGGTCGACGATTCCACGCTGTCGGTCAACGCCGGCAACTATCTCGAGCGGCACCTGCGCCACATCATCGAGGAGATCGAGACCCGCTCGCCGGTCGAGCTGATCGCGATCGGCATCGGCCATGACGTCACGCGCTACTATCGCCGCGCAGTGACGATCGTGGACGCCGAGGAGCTCGGCGGCGCCATCACCGAGAAGCTTGCCGAGCTGTTCAGCGAGACGGCGACCGCACCGCAGCCCTCGGCAAGTCGTCCGCGCCGTAAACTGCATTCGTGAGCACGCTTCGATCCCGCCGCAGCTTCCTTGGCCACGCGGCGGCGGGATTTTCCACTTTCGCACTGTCCCGATTGGCGCAGGCGCAAGTCGCGACCGAGCCGCCGCCGCGCCCGCTCCAGGTCGAGCGCGCCGTCGCCGAGCCCGTCAGCATCGAGGTCAACGCGCGGCCGATCCCGAATTTCGAGCCGCGCGACCGTTCGCGCACGCGCTTCGGTTCGCTGGAGTATCGCAGCGGCCTGGTGCTGACCTCGCCCTATCGCGGTTTTGGCGGCCTGTCCGGCATCCGGCTGGATGCGAAAGGCGAACGCTTCCTTGCGGTCTCCGACCAGGGCGGCTGGTTCACCGGGTCCATCCGCTATTCCGGCAGCAGGATGGCCGGGCTCGACGACGTCGAGGCCGCGCCGCTGCTCAATGCGGAGGGACGGCCGATCACGGAAAAGCGCCTCTGGTGGGATTCGGAGTCGCTGACGCGCGACGGCAATGTCGTCTATGTCGGGCTCGAGCGCGTCAACCAGATCCTGCGCTACGATTTTTCGAAAGGCGGCACGCGCGCCCGCGGCGAGGTGATCCAGGTGCCGCCCGCGTTGCGCAAGCTGCCGCACAACAAGGGGCTCGAGGGGCTGGTCTTCGTCCCGAAGGGCCAGCCGCTCGCCGGCACCCTGATCGCCTTCTCCGAGCGCGGGCTGGACGCCGACGGCAATCTGGTCGCGTTCCTGATCGGCGGCCCCACGCCCGGCCAGTTCAGCGTCCGCCGCACCGAGAAGTTCGACATCAGCGACGCGGTGCTCTTGCCGTCGGGCGAGCTGCTCATCCTCGAACGCAAATTCTCCTGGTTCACCGGCGTCGACATCCGCATCCGCTCGATTCCCCTGAAATCGATCGCGCCGGGCGCGGTGGTCGACGGCCCTGCGCTGTTCAAGGCCGATCTCGGCCAGGAGATCGACAACATGGAAGGCATCGACGCCCACGTCACGCCCGCGGGCGACACCGTGCTGACGCTGGTCTCGGACGACAATTTTTCAATGCTCCAGCGCACGCTGCTGCTCCAGTTCACGCTGGTGGAGTGAAGTCATCGTTGAACGCGGTGGCTTTTGGCCGCGACAAACCATCATGCAATTCCGCTGTGCCATCGCTGCTGCGCTCTTCGTCGTGCTTGCCGGCCTGCCGCAGGCGCACGCCACGGCCGAGCACACCTATGCGAAGGGCGAGTACGGCATCATCTCGGGCGGGTGGGCGCCGAACAAGCGGCTCGCCATCGCCGTCCATGGTGAGGGCGACGGCGCGCATGATAAATTTCACGCCTATCTGATGGCGGAGCCGGGCCATCGCCGGCTTATGACGCTCGACAACGTCAACGACGACAACATCCTCGACACCGCGCCGGATGCGTTCCACGCCGCCTGGTCGGCGGACTCGCGCTACGTCGCCGTCACCTTCCGCAGCGAGCGCCACATCGTCACGCTGAACCTCTACGCCGTCGACGGCCGCCGCGCGCGCCTCGTCGATGCGCCGGACCTGTTCCGCGACGCGACCGGCCGCAGCATCGATCGCAAGACCGACGGCGATATGCGCACATCGGTACCCGCGCTGACATGGCAGGCACCGCGCCGTTTCCATCTCACCGACTACCGCGTGTTCGTCCTCGACGACACCGCGCTCGCGGACAAGCTCGGGCCGCTCGGCAAGGCGACGGCGATGAAGGATGGCCGCACCACCATCCAGTTTTCCGCCGAGACCGACGGCGAACTGCTGCCCGATGGCCGCATCCGCATGGGCAAGCCCAGGGCGGGCCAGTTCGAGGAGCTGGAGTAGGGCGGCGGCTGAGTTGATGTCGCGATCCCGTGATCATATGACGCGCGCAATGCATGCCGCCACGGGCGGGCATGTCCGCCGCGCGGCTAGCAATCCGGCATCCGCTCACTACACTTCCGTGATTGCCCTCCATCCCCCGGAACTCCCTGCATGAGCGCCCTGTTTTCCCCGATCAAGCTGCGCGGCCTGGCCTTGAAGAACCGCGTCGTGGTGTCGCCGATGTGCCAGTATTCGGCCGACGACGGCGTTCCGACCGACTGGCACTTCACCCACATCAACAATCTTTCGCTCTCGGGCGCGTCGATGTTCTGCATCGAGGCGACCCATGTGGAAGCGATCGGCCGCATCACGCCGGGCTGCCTCGGGCTCTACAGCGACGCCGCCGAAGCCGCGCTGAAGCAGATTCTCGCCTCCGTGCGCAAGCATTCCACGACCGCGGTCGCGATGCAGCTCGCCCATGCCGGCCGCAAGGCCTCCAGCGCGCGGCCCTGGGACGGCGGCCAGCTGATCCCGATCAGTGAAGGCGGCTGGCAGACGGTGGCCCCAAGCGCGCTGCCGCACAAGGAGGGCGAGGCCGCGCCGCTCGCGCTCGATGCCGCGGGCCTGACGCGCATCCGCGAGGCCTTCGTCGAGGCTGCGAAACGCGCGGAGCGGATCGGCATCGACGCCATCGAGCTGCACGGCGCGCACGGCTATCTCCTGCATCAGTTCCTGTCGCCGATCTCGAACCGGCGCACCGACGAATATGGCGGCAGCCTGCAAAACCGCATGCGCTTCCCGCTCGAAGTCTACGACGCGGTGCGCGCCGTGTTCCCGCACGACAAGCCGATCGGCATGCGGGTGTCGTCGACCGACTGGGTTGAGGGCGGCTGGGATCTGGCGCAGACCATCGAATTCGCCAGCGCGCTGAAGGCGCGCGGCATCGATTGGATCGATGCCTCCTCCGGCGGCGTCTCGCCGCTGCAGAAGATTCCGCTCGGCCCCGGCTATCAGGTGCAGTTCGCAGACGCCATCCGCCGCGAGACGGGACTGCCCACCATCGCCGTCGGCATGATCTCCGATGCCAAGCACGCCGAGGAGATCGTCGCCTCCGGCAAGGCCGACATGGTCGCGCTCGGCCGCGGCATGCTCTACGACCCGCGCTGGGGCTGGCACGCCGCCGCCGAGCTCGGCGGCGAGGTCGAAGCTCCGCCGCAATACTGGCGCTCGCAGCCGTCGACGCAGAAGGCGCTGTTCGGCAAGACGACGTTCGGGGCGAGGTAGGGGCGCATGCGAGGCGCAAGGACAGCGGCATAACCACAGGGAGTAACTCGATAGGTTTAAGTTGCGCGATCGCAGCCGTTCCCTCACGCATCCGTAACATCCCTCGGCTTCCACCCCCCGCAAAACTGGCCTAACGTCCGCACGTTCAACGCCTCACGGAGGCCCGCCATGCGTTATCCTGTCCGCAAAGCTGCTCACATCTTCGAGCGCGTGGGCCTAGCGATGGCAGGCGCGGCGTGCGGACTGTTCGTCGGCGCCTATGTCGGGTCGGCAATCCCCGTGCTCACCACGCAGGGTTTCCTGGTGCTGATGATGGCGCTGGGCGCGGTCGGCTTCTATCTCGGCATCGACACGCCGCAGCTGCCCTTCGACGAGGCGCACAGCGCCATCGACGCCGCGGAATTTTTGAGCTCCGCCGGCACGCTCTGCGCCACGCTCACCGCGCTCGCCTCCGTCGCCGTCATCGTGCTGCGGCTCGATCCGCACCTGGCCTGGACCTGGCTCTCTCTGTTCGGCTGGGTCGGCGGCGTCGCCATGCAGATCGTCGCCGGCGCGAAGGCCAGGATGCGGAAGTAGGCAAAGCCGTCGCCGCAAATTCCGGTGTCGTCCTGGCGAAAGCCAGGACCCATTACCCCAGGGAGAAGTTTGGCGGAGACTCGTCGTCCGGTACGCCTACCATCCACAACCGATAGATTCCGCGGTATGGGTCCTGGCTTTCGCCAGGACGACCATGGAGCGAGAGGCTACGGCAGAGCCAAGGAGGCAGCTCGCGCCTCAAAACACCACGCCGACTCGCGAGCCGCGCTTCCAGGCGATGCGGCAGCGTTTCTTGGTGTTGACGTGCAGCAGCTCGAACCTGTCGGGGATGCTCACCTGGCCGCCGAGATCGACGCACGCTCCGCCGGGCGAATAGTCGATCAGCGTGCAGGGGATCACCGGCGCGCGCGGGTCGGTGATGATCTTGGCCTGGCGCGATACCAGCCCTGCGGGCTTTACACGGGCGAACTTTCGCGGATGCATTGGCACATCTCCTCCAATTCCGCGGATAGCGCGGGTGGTCTCTTCCCAATGATCGACGGGAGTTGATGCGATCCGACTAAGGTGGGCGCGAGAATTTTAATGAAAAGTAGCGGCGAATGGCGAAAGCGGCGGTAGCGGGGTGCGACGGCGTTGCCCCACGCTCCGCCGTCGGCGCCAGCGCCATCTCACCCCGTCACCATCTCATCCGTCTCCGCCGCGGCCCCCACATGCGGCGGCACCGGCATCGGCACCGTCTCGTAGGTCTTCGGCAGATTCACCGGCCGGTAGTCCGGCTCCACCGCCATCCGCTTCACGACGCTCTCGTGCACATGCGCGCCTTCGGGGATCAGGCGCGGCTCGCAATCGGGGATGTAGAAGCCGAGAAACACCTTTCGCTCCGGCCACTCCTTGTACTTCGCGCTCTTCGGCAAATATTCCAGCAGCCGCCAGGCCGCCGTCATCGAATTGTGCAACTCGCCGGTCTTGCCGGTGTAGGCGGGCGGCACGTACTGGAACGGGGAGTTCTTGCGATGGACGCCCCAGGCGAGCTGGTTCACGGTGCGCGGGTTGAAGTTGAGCCCGGCCTTTCCCGCCTCGTCGATCATCCAGATCAGCGGATATTTCGACTCGCCGCTCTGGGCCTCCGGATAGCCGCCGCCGACGTCGCTGTGCACGCCGGCGAACCACACCTGCATGATGTCCTGCGGCTCCTTCTTGTCGTCGGGCACGAAGCGGTTGCTCCAATATTCCTGCGGCTCCCGCCATTGCTTGAGGCGGAACATGCAGCGCCGCTCGTCGATCGCGATCGCCTGCCGAAAGATTTTCACGCTCGGATTGCGCAGCGTGAAGGCGAGCTCCTCGAAGCTCGGCCAGTACAGCCGGTCGGGACGCGGCACGATCACGCTCGCCACGGTGTCCCACACCCCGATGAAATGGATGGTCGGCCAGCGCGAGGAGGTGATGCGCGCGAACTGCGCGGCGAGGTCGAACTTGTCCTGCGGCAGCGGCCCGTCGTCGTCGGAGCCGACGTCCTTGAGGTCGGCGATGTCGTTGCCGCGCCCCGAGCCGGAATATTGCTTGTAGGCGACGAGGCCCGAGCCTGCGAGATTGGCCTGCTCCGGCGAGATCAGCCCCACCTTGTGGATCAGCCCCGCCAGCACGCGCACGGTATAGGCGCCGCGCGAGAAGCCGAACAGGTAGATCTTGTCGCCGGGCGCATAGTGCTCGACCAGGAAGCAATAGGCCGACAGCACGTTGTCATCGAGCCCGTAGCCGGTGGCGAGCCCCAGCACCAGATTGACGTTGGCCTTGAGGCGGTGCCACGTCGTCGGCTCCGTCACCGTGCCGACGCCGGGATCGTAGAACACCATCTGCCGCGGCTGCGTCTTGTCGGTCTTGCGCAGGCAGCGATACAGCTTGAGGACGTTGGAGATGTTCTCGCTGATCTCGTTGCCGGTGCCGTCGCAGCAGATGACGAGGTGCTTCGGCTCGGTCTTCGGTTCGGTTCTGCGCTCGTGCTCCACAGGTCGGCCCCTCCCGGCAATGCTACCGGGGCGAGTATAGCAAAAAAGCGCGACGGCGAGGAGACGGGGGTGGTTGCCGCAGCGAAGGTGCGCTCCCTCGCCCCGCTCATGTCCGCCGAAGCCTTGGCGAAGGCGGATGCGGGGGCGCGACGAGCTGCGCTCGCGCTGAGAGCGTTGGGGTGAGGGGGAGTCTCCGCAGGGGAGGTGAGAGCTGGACTCGCGGAGAGTCCCCCTCACCCGGTATTTGCTGCGCAAATCCCGGCCTCTCCCCGCAAGCGGGGAGAGGCGAAAGAAACCCTACTTCTTCTTCGCCGGTCCGAAATCCGGCTGCCAAGCCGCGTCCTTGCGGCTCGGGGCCGCGGCGATCACCTTGGTCTTGTCCTTCTTCGGCTTCTTGGTTTCGCGGTTGCTGCGTTGCTGTCCCTTGGCCATGGCGTCGGTCTCCTGTGGGGGTTTGAGTTCGTCCAGTTCGTCCGATTGCAGCACGCGTCCGCGCGGCGTGCAGACGCGCACGTCCATGTAGCCCTCGCGCAGCAGCTTCCGCGCCAGCCGCAGCGCGACGGTGGCGCTGCCGCGGCCGAGATTGGAACAGCCATATTCGTTGGTGCCGCTGACGAGATAGGGCACGCGCATTGTCCTAGCCATTGAGGATGGCCGCCGCGCAGACCAGGAGCAGAAGGAACAGCGCGACGTCGACCTGTGGAACGATCCATTCCGGGACGCGAAACCGCGACATCGCACGCTCCTGCCAGAGCATGAAGATCAGCTCTGATAACTGGTCCTACGGCGGGAGCGCACGTGACCCTCAGTCACCGGTCGATGCCGTTGCAGGAAGTGCGGTGATAGGAGCGAGCCTACGCCTGCCCCATGCCAATAGCGAGGACTAAAACGCAGCCCGCAGCCCGCAGCCCGCGGCCCCGGCCGCGCGCGGCGCGGCGACGATAGTGCTGGCTATATCCGCCCAGGGAGCGCATGCTTGTCACAGCCGGCGTCGGTTGGGGCTTCGCTCGCAGGAAGGCAGGCGTCCATGACCATCCGTTCGCGACGAGAAACCGTCACCTTCAGGCATCCGTTCCGCATCAACGGCATCGACCGGTTGCTGCCCGCGGGCAGCTATGACGTCGTCACCGACGAAGAGATGATCGAGGGCCTGTCGTTCCCGTGCTGGCGGCGTATCGCCACCATGATCACGGTGCCGGCCGAAGGCGGGGGCGCCGGCATGACGGAAATGTTGTCGATCGGCTCGGTTGACCTCGCGGACGCGCAAGCCGCGGATGCGCAGGCCGCGCCGGCGAGCGTCGCCCAGAGGGTCGCCCATGACTGACGTCCCGGTGGATCTCGACAGGCATCGCGGCATGGCCGCCCAGAAGGCGACCGACCTGCGCCGCGCGCTGGCCGAGGTCGAGAACAATGTCCGGGAGCTGCGCGAGCGCGAGGCCGATCTCGAGAACCGCCTGATGACCGTGCCCGCCACCTCGTGGCCCGAGGCCGCGGTGAAGGCGCGCTATCTGCTCAACCTCTATGCCGCCAGCCTCTCCACCGAGGACACCCGCCACCGCGCGCTGGTGACGGCGCTGTTCGACGATTTCGCCAGGCTCAGTGGCGACAGCTGAGGCTCAGTGGCGGCAATTGAAGGCCGGCCGGAGCGCGGCAGCGGCAGTGCGCCCGTGGAACACAGCCGTCGTCCTGGCGAAAGCCAGGACCCATAACCACCGAACCGAGTTATTGTGAACGAACGCGGCCACAGCGTGCCTCCACAACGCTGACCGGGATAATGGGTCCTGGCTCCCGTGCGCAATTGCGCACCAGGCCGGGACGACGTCGGAGAATTCGCGGGCCGCGGCGGCATCGAAGCCCCGCGGCGACCGCCAAGGTGCAATCGCGTAAGGGAGTAAGCCATGACACCCACGAGCAGCCGCTTCGTCGGCTACGAACAGGACCGCGGCATCGTCCAGTTCCTGATGCAGGACGGATCGAAGGAGATCGCCTGCGCGATCTCGACCTCCGCGATGGACTATCTCGAGCGCGGCCCGCAGGCGAGGCCCGAGCAGCGCGAAGCCCAGTTCACCCGCCTGCGCGACCGCATCGAAGCGCGCGCCGCGAGCAAGTACCGCGCGACGGAGTTCGAGGGCACGCCGCCGGGGATCGTGCTGCGGAGCATTGATTTTCGGGGGTAGGGGAGGCGGGCTACCGCGGCTGCGACTTGTCCGTCTTGCGCAGGCAGCGATGGAGCTTCGGGACGTTGGAGATGTTCTGCGGGATCTCGTTGCCGATGCCGTCACGCCCCATGGCCGCATCGTCTGTTGACATTAACCGTCTGTTAACCATGCGGTTGCCTAATGTTGACGATGGGGGATCACCATGTCGGCCCATGTGACGCGACCGAGGTTGATGCCTGTTTCGGCCGATCCGGCCATCCGGTCGGTGGCGAGGCTGGCGGTTCGCGCCAAGGCCGTCCTACAGGGCAAAGCGCCTGTCCCACGGAGCAAAGCCATGTTCGGAAAGGACGACTTAGTGGACAATCTCAGCCGCGATCTCGATCGCGCGCGCGGAAGACGAGATGCGCTTGCATCCGAAGCCACGACCCTGACGGCCCAGATCGCCGAAATTGAAGCCCGTCTTTCGGAGGAAAAGAAAAGGCGTGAGCGTGAGCGCGTCTTGAGCGAGGTCGAAGCGATCAAGACGCGAATCAAGCAAGCCGCCGGCGCGTTTGCGCCTGTCGTCGATGGTCTCTCGAGGGCGATCGAGCAGGCTGCGGCGGTTGTGCCCGAGGCGCGCGAGCTCAATAGTTTCCTGGTGTCGGTGGCGACCGAGATCGACAGCGTGCTCGATCCCCTGCTCCGCGAACTGGATCAGCGCGCGGATGCGGTGCGAACCGGACAGGCAGCGCTGGACCTGCCGAGTTCGGCCATTGAAGCGCCGCCCATCGAGCTGCCAAAGGACACCAACGAGCGCCTGCTTCGTTTTCCGGCGTGGCTGTCCCGCGACAGGGAGACGGACAAGAAGGACACCGCCGAGAGCCCGCGCAGCACGGCGGCTTGAAACATCGGCGCGCTGCGCACGCTCTACGCCGTCATTCCGGGGCGCGCCTCTTGGCGCGAACCCGGAATCCATCCCTCAACACGCACTGCGGCCAAATGGATCCTCAGGTGCGCAATTGCGCATCCTAGCTCGCGACTTCGTCGCGCCCCGGGATGACGAGCTGTTGTTGGGCTCGCTGGTTGCCGAGCAGGTAACTCCCCCGCTCGCCACCGCTCAGTTGGCGGCGCGGCGCAGGAAGGCCGGGATATCGAGAGCGGCCTCGTCGGGCAGATTGCGCGCAGGGGCGCGGCCGTAAGGATCGAGCGGCTGAAGCGCCGCCTGCCGCGCATAGTCCAGACCCGGCCTTGCCGGTGGCCCCACGGGGTGGTGCGGCTGCGGGCGGAGCGGCGGGCTTTCCACTTGCGGCAGGGTAGCACTGCGCTCGATGCGATCGGCGATGCGACGGCCGTCGTTGCGCAGCCTGCCGGCGAGCTGCGTGAGGGCGGTTTCCACCGGTAGCGCCTGCTGCGCCGGATCGAGATTATCGATTCCGGTCGCAACCACCGAGACGCGGACGATGCCTTCGAGGCTTTCGTCAAACGACGCACCGACGATGATGTTGGCGTCCGGATCGGCCTCGTCGCGAATGCGGGTCGCGGCTTCGTCGACCTCGTACAGCATGAGATCCCTGCCGCCGGTGATGGAGATGATGAGGCCACTGGCACGCTTGATCGAGGGATTCTCGATCAGCGGATTGGAGATCGCGGCCACGGCGGCGGCGAGCACGCGCTTCTCGCCGGAAGCCTCGCCCCGTCCCATCATCGCCTTGCCCTTCTCCTTCATGACGGAGAGGACGTCGGCAAAATCGAGATTGATCAGACCTTCCTTGACGATGAGGTCGCTGATGCAGGCCACGCCCGAATAGAGCACCTGGTCGGCAAGGGCGAAGGCATCGGCGAACGTGGTCTTCTCGCTGGCCACCCGGAACAGGTTCTGGTTCGGGATGATCAAGAGGGTGTCGACCGTCTTCAGCAGCTCCTCGACGCCGGCTTCGGCAAAGCGCATGCGGCGCTGGCCCTCGAAGTAGAACGGCTTGGTGACCACGCCGATGGTGAGGATGCCGAGCTCGCGCGCAGTCCTGGCGATGATCGGTGCAGCCCCGGTGCCGGTGCCGCCGCCCATGCCGGCCGTCACGAACACCATGTGCGCGCCGGTCAGGTGCTCGCGGATCGTATCGATGACCTCCTCGGCTGCGGCGCGTCCCAATTCCGGCTGCGAGCCGGCGCCGAGGCCTGCGGTGACCGTTGTGCCGAGCTGGATGAGGCGCGTCGCCTTCGACATTGCAAGCGCCTGCGCGTCGGTATTGGCGACGACGAACTCGACCCCTTGCAGCCCGGCCGTGATCATGTTGTTGACGGCGTTGCCGCCGGCGCCGCCGACGCCGAATACGACGATGCGGGCCTTCATCTCGCGAATGTCGGTGATGCCAGTCATTCTGTCCTCGCGGTTGCTCCGGCGGCCGGGAATGGGGAAAGGTTCGAGTGCTACCTGCGAGCCGCGCGATCTGCTTGCACGATCGCAGCGGCCAGATGTCCCAATCGAAGCGCGGCCTGTCCCGCGATCCCGCCGCCAGGGCGGCGACCGGTCCGTAAGTCCGCCACTTCGTCTTCCAGTCGTGCCGCCCACGCATTGGCTGCCGCCGTCTCGGCCGCCGCCTGCATCAGCTCGACGGCCAGACGATCGGCGCGCTCACGCTCTCGCTCGAACACGGCCCTGTAGGCGGCTGCGACTTCTTCGAGCCGCGCGACCTCCGCCTTGAGTGCGTTGATCTCCAGAGCGTTTTCGAGCGAAGTGGGTGCCGGTTCGCGTGAAGAAAACGCGTCAGAACAGGAATCTAGAGCCCCGTTCCGACTTCGTCGGAACGGAAATGGCTCTACCGCCTCGATCTTTGCCATGGCGGCATCGATGTGGCCTGCCTGGCGGGCACGTCGCGGGCGGGACGTGTAGCGGAGCTCGGAGAAATCAACGCTGATCAGGGCCTTGCCATCATCCGACCGCGAGCGCGGCAACCGGCGACGTCTCGCCAGCGAACGAGCGGCCTCGCGCGAGATCTTGAGGCGGGCACTGAGATCGGCATACGTCAACAACGCAACGCACATCGGCGCTTCTCCTGGGGCGAACCGGGAAGGCATTTCGGGCTAATGATGGCTGGACGATCACAGCAGGCTAGGCTGCGTTGGTTAATGCACGGTTAACGCGCGGGGGACACTAACGCCGGGCGTGCGCGCCCGCCCCGAGCAGCGCGAAGCCCAGTTCACCCGCCTGCGCGACCGCATCGAGGCGCGCGCCGCGAACAAGTATCGGGCGACCGAGTTCGAGGGCACACCGCCGGGGATCGTGCTGCGGAGCATTGATTTTCGTGGGTAGGGGGAGGGCAATTGCGGTCGCGCCTTGTCGGTCTTGCGCAGGCAGCGATACAGGTTCAGAACGTTGGAGTTCAACGTCTCGTTGTCGGTGCCGTCAGAGCAGATGACCAGGAGGCTGGCAAGAAAGACTCTTGGCGAAGCTTACTGAAATCCCGTGAGGTCAGTAAGATTGGCGGGACATAATATTTTGAATGGCTGTTATCTCACGGTCTTTTATCATCGTGACAGCTACTCCAACGACAACACCTTCGGCCCCTATATCTTTGTAATGTCCCGCAGACGCGACGGAATATCGAAGCACGGATACTTGAGGCTGATGTAGGCGGCCAGCGAGAATCATCGTGGCGCTGAGTATCTTCGGTCCCATCGGTACGGCAACTATGGTGCTGTTGTGTTTCGTCGAAACTATCAGGTTGGAGATGTCATCGTATGCCCCAGCCATGTCGTTTAGAAAGTAGTCCACTATCTCATAATTTCGCTCGCCGAAATCGAAGCCGAAGTTTGCCTCTCTTCCGGCCTGCTGGAAACGCTCATCAATTCCGTTGGGACGGAAAATGAAGCTGATGTCAGGCTCATGAGCCTCCAAAATGTTGAGGGAAACGCCGTACTCGTAGCCGACGCCTAATAACGCAATTCTACCTGAATCAGGCGGTGCGACTTGCCCTGCGATTGCAGGGTGAGCAGCTGTCGAATTTCTTATAGGAACTAGGGTCCAGACTCAATTGAGCCAATATGCGACGAGAGCGGCGAGATGAACAGCGGCCAAAAAATTACGGGCGAGCTTGTCATATCGCGTGGCGATGCGCCGGAAGTCCTTGAGCCTGCAAAAGCAGCGTTCGATGACATTTCGTCCTTTGTAGGCGCGTTTGTTGAAGCGATGGATGACGACACGGTTAGATTTATTGGGGATTACGGGCTTGGCGCCACGACGAATGATTTCGCCGCGAAGCTTGTCGCCATCATACCCTTTGTCGGCGAGGAGCACGCTCATGGGTGGCGCGAGCGCCAGGACATCGGGAGCCGCAGCGATATCGGCATCCTGGCCTGGAGTCAGATGCAGGACGACCGGCCGGCAGAGCGGATCGCTCAGCGCATGGATTTTTGTCGTGCGGCCTCCGCGCGAGCGGCCGATTGCTTGATTGTGCTCCCCCCTTTTCCGCCGGAGGCACACCGGTGAGCTTTAATCGAGGTCGAGTCGAGCGACAGTACGACGCCGTCTTCGCCAGGCTTGGCCAGCGCTTCGAAGATTGCGCACCATCGTCCTCGCTTGGCCCAGCGATTGAAGCGATTGTAGATCGTCGTGTAAGGGCCGTATTCACGTGGACAATCACGCCATCGTGCACCCGATTGCAGCATGTGAATGATGCCGCTGACGATGCGTCGGTCGTCGTCCCGATCCGGCCCCGTCAGTCCCCTCGGCAGATGCGGTTCGATACGCGCCCATTGCCTGTCGTTCAGCCAAAACAAACCAGCGCGCATTCTCTCGCCCCCGAATCAACACGTAGGCAAGAGAATCACGTGGCGCTATTTAGGTACAGACCCTAGGTCTTTTGGGGGGGCGATATAAGCCGACGGCGAATAGAGGACGAGCATTGTCTCGCCATCGTTCAAACCGTCGAGCACGGTGAGAAGTACGCGTGCCATAAGCGACCGATCCATCGATGACACATCAACGGCAATCCTGACTGGGCCCTCGGTCCGTCTAAGAGATGTAATCAAACGCTGTATGGCTGCCTCAACAACGCCAGTTTGATCAGACGCTAATGTGAAACCCTTCTGTTCGGCAATCCGCGGATTTCCTTCGCACATAGTCAGGAGCGAGTCGTACCCTAAGTAGATATCGGCCAACGCTTTCCTGCTGGGCGGTCGTTCGCCCTGCGAACTGTCTCGTCTAGTAAATGGACTCAATGGCCCGTAGGCAAGTCGACAGGCGACCTGCCAAATATACTTGCGCGCTCGTCCCGCTCTTTGATTCTCATTTCCAAGGTGCATCTCGTCTAAGTTGATGCGTCGATCCTCGATAAACTGACCAAACGCGACGTCGCGCTCCAGCAATGCCTTAAATCGAACGTAGTGACTTCCTGACGGTGGGCTGTAGGCATGCTTCTGGTCGGGTGAAGTATTTGCTTCAGATATTGGCGATCGTCCTAGCACTCGCCAGGCAAAGGTTTGCGCATCGGGATCGGCCTGATCGGCAATATCTCCGGGGCACAAAATCCAGTCGACTGAGAGCCCCTCTTGTCTCAGGATTTCTGGAATTGCTCGGATTGGATTTGCAGGATTGTCCTTGCTCGAAGCAATTAAGAACGACGGTTCGCGCGTGTGCTCTTTTGACGGGCGATAGGCGTGTAGGTCACTTAGGATCAAAATTTGCGTCATTGTGATCGAAATTCGTTGTCAAGACTTCGACGGCATTCTTCCGCGCGTTCGCAAATCCGCTTATGTTTCGACGAACGGTAATTAGGCTTTGCTTCCATCTCTTCCTAAGCAGAAATTTTTTTGTGAGGGCGCTGTCGTAGGTCAGCGCGAATTGGCCGCCGACGTCGTCAATTGCCTCTAAGCAACCCAGCAGTCTCTGCAGATCCTGCTGGCTGAACGCAGAGCGATCATACTCAGTGAAAGGTCTTCTGCGTTTTATTGCGTAAGGCGGATCGAGAAAGAAGAATGCGTCCGATCTTAAATGGGCGGTAATGGTTGCTTCAAAATCGCTTACGCGAAATCTTGCTGACTGAAGGGTGGACGCCGCATCCAAGAACTCGTCCTCGCTCAACATCCTTCCCGTGCGGGACTGGGAGAAGGGGACGTTAAACTGTCCTTTTTTGTTCGTGCGATAGAGTCCGTTAAAGCAATTCCGATTTAGGTAATAGAAGTAGGCCGCTCGCCTGAATTTGTCGCTCGTGTCACCAATTTCTCTTCTAACCCGCAAATATGTTGCCTTCGAACGGCGCAGTCCGGTAGCGATTGTGTAAACAAGATCGGGCTGCTCCCTGCTGCACTTATAGAAGTTGATGAGATCAGAGTTGATGTCCGAGAGCACGGCGCGCCGTGGCTTCTGATCGAAGAACAGGGCGGCGGATCCGCAAAAGGGCTCGATGTAAACGGTAAGCGACGTTCGCGTCCCATTCGCAAAGGTTTGGCGTGGGGATTGCAGTCTGTTGATCAACGTGTTTGCAAATCGTTGGCGGGGGGTATGGAGGCGGCAACGACGGAGAATTACGAGGTGCGGCCGAACGACCAGGGCAGGAGCTCGTCGATCCGGGACTGCGGGTGACCGGTTGCGATCGCTTTGAGCGTCGCTTTCATCCAGACGTAGGGCTCCACGCTGTTGATTTTGCAGGTGGCGATGAGCGAAGCTATGCGCGCCCATGAACGACCACCTTCGTCGTGACCAGCAAATAAACTATTTTTACGCGTCAGAGTCAGCGGCCTGATTTGATTTTCGACGGGATTGGTGTCCATCTCAACGCAACCATCGTCGAGAAACAAGGTGAGGCCATCCCAATGGTTCAGGAGATAGGCGATCGCCTTGCCCATCTCGCTGCCCGGCGACAGGCGAGCGGCTTGCTCGCGCAGAAACCTCTCGAGTTCAGCGACGAGCGGCCGTGATCGCTCGTTACGGGTCGTTTGCCGAGCCGGGGCGTCGGCGCCACGGATCTCCTTCTCGATCGCATAGAGTGCGGCGATGCGCGCGAGAACGGCTTCGGCGATGGGTGAGCCGGCTTTCGGAGTCGCTGCGATGATCTTGCGCCTTGAGTGGGACCAACATGCGGCCAGCCGCAGCGGCACGCCGCCTTTGCGCTTGGGCCGTGCGAGCCGATGATAGCCCTGGTATCCGTCGACCTGAAGGATGCCGTCGAAGCCCTCGAGGATGCGCTCAGCATGGTCACCACCGCGTCCTGGCGCGTAGTGGTAGACCACGATTGGTGGATCAGCGCCGCCGTGGCCGCGATCGTCGCGCAGGACAGCCCACAGATAGCCGGTCTTCGTTCGGCCCCGGCCCGGATCGAGCACAGGCGCCCTGGTCTCGTCTATGAACAAGCGGCCGATTGCTTCATCACGACGCTCATGCGCTCGACCAGCGGCGCGAGGTGGAAGGCGACCGTTCCCATCCAGTCTGCCAGAACGGCGCGATCGATGAAGATGCCATGCCGAGCCAGAACCTGCGACTGACGATAGAGTGGCATGTGCTCGCTGAACTTGGCGACCGCCACCTGCGCCAGCAGCGCCTCGGTGGGGATGCCACCCTCCACGAGATGGGCGGGCGCCGGCGCCTGAGCAACACCGGTGCAGCCCTTTGCGCAGGCGTAGCGCGGTCGCACCGTCTCGATCACACGATACTGGGCGGCCATGACATCGAGACGGCGGGAGCGATCCTCGCCGATCTGGACCATCCGGCCGCAGCCGCAGGGACACTCGAGGTTCTCGGGTTCGATCACCTGCTCGATGCGCGGCAGGTGCGCGGGAAAGGCACGGGCAGCGCGCCTGGTCCGGCGGCTGGACGGCGCCGTGCCGGCGCGGCGCGCACGATCGTCCTGGCGTTCCTGGACTTCGGCGATGGCAATCTCGATGTCCTCGAGAACCAGTTGCATCTGATCGGGATTGAACTTTTCCGAGCGTTTACCGAAACGTGCGCGCTCGTACTCCTTCACGAGCAGTTCGAGGCGTTCGACGCTCTCTTTGGACGCAGCCAGTTCACTCTCGACATGAAGGCGCGCCGAGCATTCATCGTCTGCGCGACGACGCTCGGCTTCAATCATCGCTTCCTGCGCGCGGAAGAGCGCGCGCAAATCGGCGGGCAGCGCTGCAAGACGGGCGGGATCAATGGGGGACGGCGGCACATCCGCAAGCTATCATCCCAAAGCCCCGCGCGAAACAGGTTGTCGGGTCTGAGTCAGTTCGCCGCAGCTGGCGTCGCGACAATCCGTTCGCCCACTCGCTTCCAGTTCACTGCACGCGCGTCAGATGCATGACGCCGTCGCTGATCTGCGGCCACTCGAAACGACCATCGCGGCCAAGGCGCTTGTAGACCAAAACGAGGCCCGTGCCGTCCCATAGCAAAATCTTCAGCCGGTCGGCGCGCTTCGAACGAAAAACCACGATCAGGCCCGAATGCGGATCGAGCCCAAGCGTGTTTTGCACAAGACCGGCCAGCGCGTCGTGCCCGCACCGGAAGTCAACAGGACGCACAGCAAGCACAATCCGCAGTCCCTGCGCCGGAATGATCATGCGCCGCGCTCGATCGCAGTCACGATCTCCGCGATCCGCACCGCCGACACGTCCGCATCCAGGCGGACCGAAACCTTGCCAATCGTAATCTCGACGGGCCCCTCGCTCTTGCCTGACGCCACTGGATCGCTCAGCTCGATCGACACGAAATCCGCCGCGTCGTCCGTGACCAATGCGAGCCGGCCAGCACGCGCCAATCTGCGCCACGTCGTCAACTGCTGGGCCTTCACACCATAACGCCGTGCGACATCACATACCCGGGCGTCGGGCTTCATGCTCTCGAAAACAGCGCGCCCCTTGATCTCCGCAGACCATAACCGGCCTCCAGAACGCGTCCGGCGCGTAAGCTTCCCCACAAAGCCATCAGCTTCGGCTTCCTCCCCCGATTGTTCCATCGCCTTCAGTCTCCTCTCGGCTCTCTGACAAGCCAAGGATCGCAGAGCGAAAGCCGAAGCGAAACCAGTCAATCAAATGGGAGAAAAGCTCCGCTTACTGTAAACGCGTCTATCTAATGGGTAAACGGCTCTGAGAGGTTGCAGCATCTGCCGCTTGCTTCCTGCCCATCGTAGTAATGGTCTCACCCTAATTGCGCCCCAGGTTGATCCGAACTCGGTAGTGGACACGGTAGACCGCAAGCATCGGAACTTACAAGTTTTGGATGTAGGAGCGTCAACTACGACTTTGGATATCCACTGACGGATATGTTTAAGCCCGGCCGAGCCAGTGCCCCTAAAACAAAAACGGCCGGATCTTCCGATCCGGCCGCTACACAAAACTCTACTTGGCTAAGCCTACGCCACGCGACGCAACTTAGCCCCCGCCCAACTCGAAGAAATTCGCTTAGCTGGCCTTCTTGACCGGCGCGGTGACGCCGACCTTCTTCTGGATGGCGCGCTTCAGCTCGAGGGCGCGCGGCGACAGGGCGTCGGCGCTGGCCTTGAGCAGGAAGGCGTCGAGGCCGCCATTGTGGTCGACGCTCTTCACCGCGTTGGTCGAGACGCGCAGGCGCACGTTGCGCTCCAGGGCTTCGCTGATGAACGTCACGTTGACGAGGTTCGGCAGGAAGCGGCGCTTGGTCTTGATGTTGGAGTGGCTGACCTTGTGGCCGACGAGGGGGCCCTTGGCCGTCAGTTCGCAGCGGCGAGACATGTCTCAAATCCTCAATCTAAGCCCCCAACAATTTGCGGCCGCCATTCGGGGCGCCACGGGGGCAAATTCTCTGTCCTTGCAGGGAGCGGCGGACGTATAGGGGGGAAGCGGCGGGACGTCAAGTTTTTGGGGCGGATTTTGAGGCCGCCCGGGCGGTGTCCTCCCTCTCCCGCTTGCGGGGGAGGGCCGGGGTGGGGGTGCCTCCGCGGAGGGGCAGTCGTTATCACGGTTGGTGTCCCCAAGGGGAGAGAGTCCTCACCCGCGCCTTCGGCGCGACCTCTCCGGCAAGCGGGAGAGGTTTCAGAGCCCGCGGCTAAGCGCCCCGATCACCAAAACGGCAATGTTTAAAGTGCCTTACCATCACATAAAGGGCGTATTCGCCCCCGAAGTATCAGGTGGAGTTCCGCGCTTGTTGCGCCCGAACACATTGTTTGCCGCGGTTTTTGGCTTAAGTAACAACCGTCGCGCCCCGATTGGATCGTTTCGTGCCCATTTCCTCCCGATTTGCGCCCAAGCCGCGCATCGCCAGCCCGCGGTCTGCCGCCCGGCTGGCCATGGCGGCCCTGTGCGGGCTGGTCTTCGCCTGGGAGGCGAAGCCGGCCGCCGCACAAGGCAAGCTCGAGGCGCAGTATGAGGCGACGCTGGCAGGCATTCCGGTCGGCCGGGGCGCCTGGAACATCGACATCCAGGACGACGTGTTTGCCGCGGCCGCCTCCGGCGGCACCACGGGGCTCTTGAAGTCGTTCGCGGGCGGGTCCGGCACCGGCGCCTCGCAGGGCCGGGTCGTCAACGGCGCGCTGGTTGCGACCGGCTACCAGGCCTCCACCACCACCTCGAAGAAGACCGAAGAGATCCACATCACGCTCGACAAGGGCAATGTGAAGGAGTTCGGCATCGTGCCGGAGCCGCCGGTCGACCCTGATCGTATCGTCGTCACCGAGGCGCATCGCCGCGGCGTCTGGGATCCGATGACGGCCTCGCTGTTGCGCGTGCCCGGCACCGGCGATCCTGTCACGCCGGACGCCTGCCACAACGCAGCGCCGGTGTTCGACGGCCGCATGCGCTACGACTTAAAACTCGATTTCAAGCGCATGGAGACCGTGAAGGCGGAGAAGGGCTATCGCGGCCCGGTCGTGGTCTGCGCGCTCTATTTCGTGCCTGTCGCCGGCTACATCCCCGACCGCCCCGTGATCAAATACCTCGCCGCCCAGCGCAACATCGAGATCGCCTTCGCCCCGGTCGCCGGCACGCGCATCCTGGTTCCGTTCTGGCTGAAAGTGCCGACGCCGCTCGGCCCCGCGATGCTGGAAGCCACCAGCTTCATCACATCCCCCCAGCCGCCGCGGGTCGCGAAGACGCAGTAAAAGCCGCGCCATACGGGCTACCATTCCTCCGTCATTCCTGGGCGCGCCACTTGGCGCGAACCCGGAATCCATGGTGAGGCGAACCTTGCGGCCTGATAGATTCCGGGTTCGCGACTGGCGTCGCGCCCCGGAATGACGAGCGGAGCGATTCGGCACGCAGCTCCAACGCCTTATCCGCCGTCACCCCGCCAATCCCACGCGCGCCGTTTCTACTGTGCATGGGGTTGTTTTCGCAGTTTTTGTTTTGGCGCCCTCGATCCTTGAATCCATTTGACTCCTCCCCGATTCTGATTCGACTCCGCGCGCCGTCCCCAATTTTAAGGAACCCGCCATCGAAACGTCGCTTGTGCGGCAGCCCAAAACTCCATCTAGTGCAATCAAACACAGGGTGCCGCGACATGTTGCGTGAACGTAACAGGACTCAACAGGGAGTCAGCGATTCGGCCGCGATTCGTTCTAGAGTCGTTCCGAAGCTTAAGGACACAGGGAAAAGCGTCGCAAAGTGAGACAGTTGCGCGAGGTTCGGGCGGCTCCTTCTTCTCCCTCGCCCCGTTCTTACGGGGAGAGGGTTGGGGTGAGGGGCTGCTTCCACGGAATAGGTGATAGCTGGTTCGTGGAGAGTCCCCCTCACCCGGATCGCTTCGCGATCCGACCTCTCCCCGCAAGCGGGGCGAGGTGACTTCCAAGCGCTTCGCGCCTGGCCCTATTCGCGCCCGGCCGCCGCGCCGCCCCAAACAGCACTGACATTCGCCGAAATCGGCACTACCTAATCGTACAGAATGGCTTTTCCCCCTTCCCCCTTCGCCTCCGAGCGCGCACCCGGCGCGGGCGTCACTGCGGTGCTCGGGCCGACCAACACCGGCAAGACCCATCTCGCCATTGAGCGGATGCTCGCGCATCCCTCCGGCATGATCGGCCTGCCGCTGCGGCTGCTGGCGCGCGAGGTCTATAACAAGATCGCCGATCGCAAGGGCGTGGAGAGCGTCGCGCTGATCACCGGCGAGGAGAAGATCAAGCCGAAGAACCCGCGCTACTGGGTCTCGACCGTCGAGGCGATGCCTAGGGATCTCGACGTCTCTTTCCTCGCTGTGGACGAGGTCCAGATCGCCTCCGATCTCGAACGCGGCCACGTCTTCACCGACCGCATCCTCAACCGCCGCGGCCGCGACGAGACGCTGCTGCTGGGCGCTGCGACCATGCGCCCGATCATCGAGCGGCTCCTGCCCGGCGTGTCCATGATCACGCGGCCGCGGCTGTCGCAGCTGGAATTTGCCGGCGACCGCAAGATCACCCGCCAGCCGCGGCGCACCGCCATCGTCGTGTTCTCGGCCGACGAGGTCTACGCCATCGCCGAGCTGATCCGCCGCCAGCACGGCGGCGCCGCCGTCGTTCTCGGCTCGCTCAGCCCGCGCACCAGAAATGCGCAAGTGTCGATGTTCCAGAACGGCGACGTCGACTATCTCGTCGCCACCGACGCGGTCGGCATGGGCCTCAATCTCGACGTCGACCACGTCGCCTTCGCCTCCGACCGCAAGTTCGACGGCTACCAGTTCCGCCGCCTGACGCCGTCCGAATTCGCGCAGATCGCCGGTCGCGCCGGCCGCGCCACGCGGAATGGAACGTTCGGCACCACCGGCCGCTGCGCGCCGTTCGAGCCCGAGCTCGTCAACGCGCTGCAGAACCACACCTTCGACAGCGTGAAGATGCTGCAATGGCGCAATTCGAAGCTGGATTTCTCCTCGCTCGGCGCGCTCCAGGTGTCGCTGAACCTGTCCCCCGGCCATGAGGCGCTGACGCGCGCGCCGATCGCCGAGGACATGCGCGTGCTCGACCACGTGGCCCGCGACGCCGATGTGCGCGATTCCGCACATGGCAAGCTGGCCGTGGAGCGGCTGTGGGAGGCCTGCCAGGTCCCTGACTACCGAAAACTGTCGCCGGCGGCCCATGGCGAGCTCGTGACCACGCTGTACGGCTTCCTGATGCAGAAGGGCCGCATTCCAGATGCCTGGTTCGCGGCCCAGGTCGACCAGGCCGACCGCATCGACGGCGATATCGACACGCTGTCGGGCCGGATCGCGCAGATTCGCACCTGGACCTTCGTCGCCAACCGGCCGGACTGGCTCGCCGACCCCGAACACTGGCAGGGGATTACGCGGGAGGTCGAAAATAAATTATCGGATGCGCTCCATGAACGCTTGACTGAGCGTTTCGTTGATCGCCGGACCAGTGTATTGATGCGCCGCCTGCGGGAGAACACGAGCTTGAATACTAAAATCGGCAAGACCGGCGAAGTCATCGTCGAAGGCCATGTCATCGGCCGTCTCGATGGCTTCACCTTTGCACCGGATGCGGCGGAAGCCGGCTCCGATGCGAAAGCCTTGCAGGCTGCGGCCCAAGCGGTGCTCGCCGGCGAGATCAACGCGCGCGCCGAAAAGCTGGGCAACGCGCCGGACGAGCAGTTCGTGCTGACCTCGGAAGGCACCATCCGCTGGACCGGCGACGCCGTGGCGCGACTGTCCGCCGCGGAGGACGCGCTGCATCCGCGCATCCGCATCATCTCGGACGAGCGCCTGACCGGCAGCCCGCGCGAGAAGGTGCAGGCGCGCCTCGACCTCTGGCTCAAGACGCATATCGAAAAGCTGCTCGGGCCGATGTTCGAGCTCTCCAAGGCCGAGGACGTCACCGGCATTGCCCGCGGCATCGCCTATCAGCTCGTCGAGGCGCTCGGCGTGCTCGAACGTCCCAGGATCGCCAACGAGCTGAAGGATCTCGACCAGCCCTCGCGCGCCACTTTACGCAAATACGGCGTCCGCTTCGGCGCCTATCACCTCTATTTCCCCGGCCTCTTGAAGCCCGCCGCGCGTGCGCTGGCCGCGCTGCTGTGGGCGCTGAAGCAGGACAATGTCGATCTGTCCTCGCTCTCGGGCGCGCAGCATCTGGCATCTTCGGGCCGCACTTCGTTCCCGGTCGACAAGGCTCTGCCGCGCGATGCCTATCGCGTGCTCGGCTACAAGCAGGCCGGCGAGCGTGCCGTGCGCGTCGACATCCTGGAGCGCCTGGCCGACCTGATCCGTCCGGCGCTGGCCTGGCGCGAGAACTCGCCCGGCGAAAAGCCCGCCGGCGCGTTCGACGGCCGCAGCTTTATCGTGACCCAGGCGATGACCTCGCTCACGGGTTCGGCGGGCGAAGATTTCGCCTCGGTGCTGCGCGCGCTCGGCTATCGCATGGAGAAGCGCCCGCCGCTGCCGCCGAAGCCTGTTGCGCCTGTTGTGGAAGCGTCCAGCGCAGAGGCTTCCGCCGAGACGCCCGCGACCGAATCGCCGGTCGAGGGCGCTGTCGCCGCAGACACACCGATCGAAGTCGCAGCCGAAGCCGTCACCGTCGAAGACGCGCCCGGCATGGAGCAGCACGACGAGCCCGCGCACGAAGAGCCGGCGCTCGAAGCATCGCTAGAGGCTCCCGTCACGCCCGAAGATGCGCCCGGCATCGCGCCGCCGGCCGAAGAGGCGGCTGTGCCCACCGAGGCTGCCGGCCTTGAAGCCGCGCCCGCTGAAGCTGCCGCTGTCGAAGCTGCTGCATCGCCCGATGCCGCAGCACCTGTCGAGGCCGCTGCCGCGCCCGCCGAGCCGGAGCTCGTCGAGGTCTGGCGTCCCGGCGGCCGTCACGAGGATCGCAAGCCGCGCCACGAGCGCCATCGCCACCAGCGTCACCATCATCAGCCGCGTCCGCAGGCGGGCGCCGAGGCGGGTGCTGCGCCCGCCGAAGGCGAGGCCGCGCAAGCAGCCGACGGCGAGAAGCGCGGCGAGCGTCATCGCCATGGCGGGCATCGGAAAGATTTCCGCAAAGGCCGCGAAGGCGGTGCCGACGGCGCGCCGCGTCCCGAGGGGCGCGACGACAAGAACCGCAGCTTCCAGGGCAAGGATCGCGACAAGGATCGCGATCGCAACAAGGGCAAGTTCGGCGGCGATCGCGACAAGGGTCGCGACAATCGTGGCCGCGACCGCGACAAGGGCCGTGACCGCCAAGGCGGGCCGTCGCTGCGTCCCTACGCCTCGAGCGCGAACCCGCGCGAGCGCGATCGCCCGGTCGATCCCAATTCGCCCTTCGCAAAGCTCGCTGCGCTGAAGGAGCAGCTCGCGGGGCGCAAGGAGTAGCCCACGACCGAGCGGCAGCGCATCGACAAATGGCTGTGGCACGCGCGGGTGGTGAAGGCGCGCACCTCCGCCGCTGAACTCGTCGAGTCCGGCCATGTCCGCGTCAACGGCACGCGCGAGACCTCGCCCGGGCATGCGATCAAGGTGGGCGACGTGCTCACCATCGCGCTCGACCGCACCGTGCGCGTGTTGAAAGTGATAGCCTTCAACGAGCGCCGCGGCGATGCCGCCTCGGCGCGCGTGCTCTACGAGGAGTTCGGCGAAGGAAAGCGCAATTAATTGCGCTTTGAATTCATTTCTTGGTCGATCAATCGCGCAAAGCCGTCATGATCGACCGTCCCCGACCTTGCGGCGCCGGGCCATCCGCGCTACGCAAGCCGCGACTTTTAAAAGAGCTTTTCGGAGCGTTGGATGACTTACGTCGTCACTGAAAACTGCATCAAGTGCAAGTACACCGACTGCGTCGAGGTCTGCCCGGTCGACTGTTTCTACGAGGGTGACAACATGCTCGTCATCCATCCTGACGAATGCATCGACTGCGGCGTGTGCGAGCCGGAATGCCCCGCCGACGCCATCAAGCCGGACACGGAACCGGGCCTGGAAAAGTGGCTTTCGGTCAACGCCGACTACGCCAAGAGCTGGCCGAACATCACCCAAAAGAAAGAATCACCCGCCGACGCCAAGGAATTCGACGGTATGGAGGGCAAGTTCGAGAAATATTTTTCTCCGAATCCCGGCTCCGGAGACTAATTCGGACCCAAACTTAACCCTAATACCTTCGTTCGCGCCGAAAACCAGGCCTAAAGACCCCTAAATCATTGATTTTTGCGGGAAATGTGCTATATTGGGCACATTAAGCCGAACCCCGTCAGCCCCGTTGGCCCCTCTGGGTTCCCGTGAAACCAAATGTCGAACAGGGGCGTGGCAGTTTCCGCGCGCAGGCTGTGTCACAGAAAACGCGTAAAAAGAGTACTTCAGCGAGGGCTTCCCATAAGGAGGCCAAAAAAGTCGCCGCGGCCAGCCGTAGCGCATCCAAGGGTCGGACCGCGACGAAGGCGCCGGCTGCAAAGTCCTCGAAGAACAAAAGAAGCGCAATGCCTAACAAGACTGCCAAACCGGCCGCGAAAGCGACCGTTGCCAAGCCTGCTGCTGCTAAGGTTCCCGCTGCCAAGCCCGCTGCGCCGAAGGCCTCTGTTGCTGCTCCTGCCAAGGCTCCTGTCGCTGCCAAGCCGGCCGCGAAGCCGGCGGCTGCTGCGCCGAAGGTCGAGGAAAAGAAGGTCGTGACCCAGCGCCAGGGCTTCAAGGCCAACGAATTCGTCGTCTATCCCGCTCACGGCGTCGGCCAGATCCTGGCCATCGAGGAGCAGGAGATCGCCGGTGCGAAGCTCGAGCTGTTCGTCATCAACTTCATCAAGGACAAGATGACGCTGCGCGTTCCGACCGCCAAGGTCGCGAACGTCGGCATGCGGAAGCTGTCCGAGCCCGCGCTGGTGAAGAAGGCCCTGGAAACGCTCAAGGGCCGCGCCCGCGTCAAGCGCACCATGTGGTCGCGCCGCGCCCAGGAATACGAAGCGAAGATCAATTCGGGCGATATCGTCGCGATCGCGGAAGTCGTGCGCGACCTCTATCGCTCCGAGTCGCAGCCCGAGCAGTCCTACTCTGAACGCCAGCTCTATGAAGCCGCGCTCGATCGTCTGTCCCGCGAGATCGCGGTGGTGCAGCACTCGACCGAGACCGAAGCGGTCAAGGAGATCGAGGCCCAGCTCGCCAAGAGCCCGCGCCGCAACGCCAAGGCGGAAGCCACCGAGGGCGAGGCGGATGCCGAGGGCGATGCCGACGATACCGATGGCGACGACACCACCGTCGCCGACGAGGCGGCGTAAGCGCCACGTCGCGTCGATCGCAACAGATCAAAAGCCCGGCCTTGCGGCCGGGCTTTTTGTTTGGGGGCAGGGTCATACCAAGCGTCGTCCTGGCGAAGGCCAGGACCCATTACCCCAGGTTTGAGTTGCTGCGACGGCTCGGAGTTACAGCCTTCGTCAAACCGCAGCCTGTGGTGATGGGTCCCGGATCGGCGCTCGCTTTGCTCGCTGATCCAGGACGACGAGGAGAAGGAGGCATTGCCTCATTTCACCGGCCGCTTTTCCAGCTTCCTCGCCAGCGTCCGCCGATGCATGCCGAGCCGCCTCGCCGCCTCCGAAATATTGAAATCCGTCTCGATCAGGGTCTGGTGGATGCGTTCCCATTCCAGCGTTTTGATCGATGTCGGCCGCGCATCGAGCGCGACTTCGGCATTGCCTTCGGCCTTGTTGAAGGCGGCCTCGATGTCGTCGGTGTTCGACGGCTTGGCCAGATAGTGGCAGGCGCCGAGCTTGATCGCCTCGACGGCAGTCGAGATGCTGGCAAAGCCGGTCAGCACCACGATCAGCATCTCCTCGTCGTGCGTGTGCAGCAGCTCGACGCAAGCCAAGCCCGAAGCGCCGCCGAGCTTGAGATCGACCACGGCGTGGCCGAAGGATCGCTCCTCCAGCACTTTCCGCACCTCCTCGATCGAGCCGGCGAGCACGACCTCGTAGCCGCGGCGCTCGAACGAGCGTTTCAGCGTGCGCGCAAAGCCTTCATCGTCTTCGACGACGATGAGCGAACGGTCAGGCGTCAAAACTGCCTCCGATCGCGAGCGTTGCGAGGGGCAGGGTCAGGCGGACGGTGGCGCCGCGCTTCCTGTGGTTCTCGGCGGTTACGCTGCCCCCGAGCTTGCGCACAACGTTGACCACCAGGAACAGGCCGAGCCCGCCGCCGGCGCGGCCCTTGCTTGAGTGATAGGGCTTGCCGAGCTGCGCCAGCATCTCCGGCGCAAAGCCCGGGCCGCGGTCGCTGATCGACAGCACGAGATTGTCGCCCTCGCGCTCGGCCAGAAGCTCGACCCAGTCGCGCGAGACCTCATAGGCGTTGTCGAGCACGTTGAAGATCACCTGCTTCAGCGCGACGTCCGAGGCGATCGCGACGTCCTCGCCGAACGTGTTGACGAAATAGAGCGTGCGCGCCGAACGGGCGTTGCGCCACTCATCGACCAGTGCGGTGACGAAGGCCGTCACCGTCGTCGGCGAGGAACCTTCACCGCGCGCTTCGCCGGCGGACACCAGAATGCCCGTCACGATCGACTTGCAGCGTTGCAGCGAGGTCTCCATCTCCGCAAGATCCTCGGCGAGTTCCTGATCGGCGGCGAGATCCGGCATGCGGCGCCAGTCGCTGAGGATCACCGAGAGCGAGGCCAGCGGGGTGCCGAGCTCGTGCGCCGCGCCGGAGGCAAGCAGGCCCATACGGACGATGTGGTCCTGCTCGGCCGCATGCTGGCGCAGCGCCGCCAGATGCGCGTCGCGCTCGCGCAGGTTTCTGTTGATGCGGGTGACGAACACGACCAGCAGCACGGCGTTGAGCACGAAGCCCAACAGCATGCCGGCCACGGTGAGGCTGTAGGCCTCGCTGATCGGGTTCGGCGGCAGGTCGAGCGGCCGGTACGCCAATGTCAGCCAGACAAAGCTGGCGCAGGTCAGCGCCACCAGCGACCAGGTCGAGCGCGCATCGAGCAGCACCGCGCCCAGCGTCACCTGGAGCAGGAATAACGAGGTGAACGGATTGGTGGCGCCGCCACTGAGATAGAGCTGCGCGGTCAGCGCGGCGACGTCGAGCATCAAGGCGACCAGCAGCTCGTTGCTGGAGATCGCGGCGCGATGGCGCACCCAGACCAGGCTCGAGACGTTGAGCAGCACCAGCGCGCCGATCACGGCGCCCATCCGCTCCAGCGGCAGGGGGATGCCGAGCCAGAAATGCACGCCGCCGATGGTCACGATCTGGCCGACCACCGCGGTCCAGCGCAGCTGGATCAGCAACGCCATGTTCTTGCGGTTGGTCTCGTCGTCGGTCGGCGCAGCGCCGATCAGCTCGCTGCGCGCGTCCGCCTGCGATTGCAGCGTGACGGCGAGCTCGCCAAACGCCTGGGGAGGCGTTCTTCCGTCGTCAGGTCTGTTCGACGATCGTTCCAGCATCTGATCCCGTCCTGCGGGCGGCAGCATCGGAGCCGCCGGCCGGTTCGTGGACGAAGCGCCCGCGGCGGAACAGCCCGCCGCCGAATGTGACGAAAAGTTTACCGGCCAGCATGAACGCCAGGGCAAACCACGTCAGCGCGTAGATCAGGTGGTTATTGGGAAAGCGGATCACGGTCAATCCGCCGATGGGGCCCTCGATGGGGCCTTGGGCGGTTTGTGATCCGGCATCGGCATCGACGAAAAAGGGTGCGACATCGTGGAGGCCGCGCGCCGCCGCAATCGCGGCGACATCCCGCGAGTACCAGCGGTTGTGCTGGGGCACGTTGTTGCGGAGGAAGCCGCCTTTTGGCTCCGTCATGCGCAGCAGGCCGGTGATCTCGACCTCGCCGTCCGGATTGCCGTTCCGGCGCGTCGATGCCTCGCGCCGCTCGGGCGGCACGAAGCCGCGATTGATCAGGACCTGGGTGCCATCGTCGCGCTTGAGAGGCGTCAGCACCCAATAGCCGGGGCCTTCCTCGGTGACGGCCTGAACCAGCGTCTCGCGGTCATGCAGGAAGCGGCCGGCGACGGTGACATGCCTGTATTCGTCGCTTGCGGCGGAGACCGCAGGCCACGAAGCGGGCGAGGGGATCGGCTGGGCCGGGGCATGGACGCGCTGCTCGACGCGGTCGATCAACGCCAGCTTCCAGGCGCGGCGTTCGATCTGCCAGATGCCGAGCGCGATCAGAGCGGCAAAGGCCGTGAGCGAGAGGACCGTGAGCCAGAAGGACGGGCGCGCAGCCTTACGGCGCGCCCGTCCTGCCTTGCTCGTCACGGTCCCCAATTCGCTCACTTCATTCCGCTCATCTGGTGGATCGGCATCATGTTGCTGTTGAGGTGGTTCATCACCCACAGCGAGCCGGACAGTGCGATCACCACCATGACGATGGTGAAGATCAGCGCCATCATGCTCCAGCCGTTCTCGGATTTCGTGTTCATGTGCAGGAAGTAGATCATGTGCACGACAATCTGCACGACCGCGAAGGCCATGATGACCAGCGCGGTGATCTGCTTGCTCGCCAGTGTGCCGCTCATCACCAGCCAGAACGGGATCGCGGTGAGCACGACCGAGAGCACGAAGCCGAGCATGTAGCCCGAGAACGTGCTGTGGGCGTGGCCGTCGTCGTGGTGATGGTCGCCCGCGTGAGCGGCGTGGGTATCGGTGTTCATCGCAGAACTCCCAGGATATAGACGAAGGTGAAGACGCCGATCCAGACCACGTCGAGGAAGTGCCAGAACATCGACAGGCACATCAGGCGGCGGCGGTTGGCTTCGATCAGGCCGAACTTCCAGACCTGCACCATCAACGTGACCAGCCAGATCAGGCCGCAGCTGACGTGCAGGCCGTGGGTGCCGACCAGGGTGAAGAAGGCGGACAGGAAGGCGCTGCGCTGGGGCGTTGCGCCTTCATGGATCATGTGGGCGAACTCGGTCAGCTCGATGCCGATGAAGGCGGCGCCGAACAGGCCGGTGATCGCCAGCCACATCTGCGTCTGCGCGATCTTGTTCTGCTGCATCGTCAACATCGCGAAGCCGTAGGTGATCGACGACAGCAGCAGCATCGAGGTGTTCACCGCGACCAGGTCGAGGTCGAACAGGTCCTTCGGCGCGGGGCCGGCGGCGTAGTTGGCGCCGAGCACGCCGAAGGCGGCGAACAGCATCGCGAAGATGAGGCAGTCGCTCATCAGGTAGATCCAGAAGCCGAGCGAGGTGCTGTAGCCTTCCGGATGCGGGTGTTCGTCGGCGAGATAGAAGACCGGCTCGCCGGTCTGCGAGGGATTGACAGCGACAGTCATTTACTTGGCTCCGGCGAGCAGTTTGGTGCGCGCGTCCTCGGTCCGGATGACGTCGTCAGCCGGAATGTCGAAGTCGCGGTGATAGTTGAAGGTGTGACCGATCCCGACGGCGAGCATCGCGATGAAGCTCGCGGCGGCCAGCCACCAGATGTACCAGATCAGGCCGAATCCCATCGCGGTTGCCAAGCCGGCGAGGATGATTCCGGTGCCGGTGCTGCTCGGCATGTGGATCGGCTTGAACCCGATGAGCGGACGCTGGTAGCCGCGCTTCTTCATGTCCCACCACGCGTCATTGTCGTGAACGACGGGGGTGAAGGCGAAGTTGTAGTTCGGCGGCGGCGAGGAGGTCGCCCATTCCAGCGTGCGCGCGTCCCAGGGATCGCCGGAGACGTCCTTGAGCTGCTCGCGCTTGAGGAAGCTGACCGCGAACTGCATCAGCATGCTGAGAATGCCGAGGAAGACGAGGCCGGCGCCGATCGCGGCGATGACGAACCAGATCTGCAAGGACGGATCGTCGAACACGCGCAGGCGGCGGGTCACGCCCATCAAGCCGAGCACATAGAGCGGCATGAAGGCGAGGTAGAAGCCGACGACCCAGAACCAGAACGACAGCTTGCCCCAGAACACATCGAGCTTGAAGCCGAACGCCTTCGGGAACCAGTAGTTGATTCCGGCGAACGCGCCGAACACCACGCCGCCGATGATCACGTTGTGGAAGTGCGCGATCAGGAACAGGCTGTTGTGCAGCACGAAGTCGGCCGGCGGCACCGCCAGCAGAACGCCGGTCATGCCGCCGAGCACGAAGGTCAGCATGAAGGCAATGGTCCACATCATCGGCAGCTCGTAGCGGATGCGGCCGCGATACATCGTGAACAGCCAGTTGAACATCTTCGCGCCCGTCGGGATCGAGATGATCATCGTGGTGATGCCGAAGAACGAGTTCACGCTGGCGCCCGAGCCCATCGTGAAGAAGTGGTGCAGCCACACGAGATACGACAGGATGGTGATGACGACCGTGGCGTAGACCATCGACGTGTAGCCGAACAGGCGCTTGCCGGAGAAGGTCGAGGTCACTTCCGAGAAGATGCCGAAGGCGGGGAGAACCAGGATGTAGACCTCGGGATGGCCCCAGATCCAGATCAGGTTCACGTACATCATCGGGCTGCCGCCGAAATCGTTCGTGAAGAAGTTGGTGCCGACGTAGCGATCGAGCGAGAGCAGCGCGAGCACGACGGTCAGAACCGGGAAGGAGGCGACGATCAGGATGTTGGTGCAGAGCGAGGTCCAGGTGAACACCGGCATCTTCATCATGGTCATGCCGGGGCACCGCAGCTTGACGATGGTGCAGATCAGGTTGATGCCGGATAACGTCGTTCCGACGCCGGCGACCTGCAGCGCCCAGATGTAATAGTCGACGCCGACATCAGGGCTGTAGCCGATGTTCGACAGCGGCGGATAGGCGAGCCAGCCTGTGCGGGCGAACTCGCCGATGAACAGCGAGGCCATCACCAGCACCGCGCCGCCGACCGTCATCCAGAAGCTGAAATTGTTCAGGAACGGGAACGACACGTCGCGCGCGCCGATCTGGAGCGGAACGACGTAGTTCATCAGGCCCGTGACCAGCGGCATCGCCACGAAGAAGATCATGATCACGCCGTGGGCGGTGAAGACCTGGTCGTAGTGATGGGCGTTGAGATAGCCTTCGGAGCCGCCGAACGCGAGCATCTGCTGGCCGCGCATCATCAGCGCGTCGGCGAAGCCGCGCAGCAGCATCACGATGCCGAGGATCATGTACATGATGCCGATGCGCTTGTGGTCCACCGTGGTGAACCATTCGCGCCAGAGGTAGCCCCAGAGACGGAAATAGGTGAGGCCGCCGAGCAGCGTGGCGCCGCCGAGCGCGACCACCACGAAGGTGCCGACGACGATCGGCTCGTGCAGTGGCAGTGACTCGAGGCCGAGCCGGCCGAAGATGAGCTTGAGAAGATCAGGAGACATGCGAGCTCTCTTTAGGAGTCTGACTTCGGACGCTGTCCGAGGAAGAAGGACGAGGACTTGAGCGGCGTGAAGGTCGGCCGCTTCAGGCCGGCGCCGAGCAGCGGCGCGGTGTCGGCCGGCGCCTTGATCGACGCGGTGGTCTGGCCCTGCGGCGCATCCGGCGTGCAGGTGCCGGCGACGAAGGTCGGCTCGGGCCCGAGCGCGGTGCCGCGACGGGCGTACTTGTCGTAGGCGAGCGGCAGGGTGTTGTTCAGGCCCTCATGGCCGCGGCCACCCTTGGCGTCGATCGCCATCATCTCGCTCTGGCACATCTTGCCGGTCTCGACGCACATGTTGAGGATCAGGCGGTAGAGATCGGAATCGATGGTGCCGTAGCGCCGCACCGGCTCGTTCTGGCTCGGCTTTTCGAGCTGGAGATATTCGGCGCGGCCGAGCGAGCCGCCGGCGGACTTGGCGCTGGCGATCCAGGCGTCAAAGCCCTTGTCGTCGAGGCCCTGGAAGTCGAAGTGCATGCCGGAGAAGCCGGCGCCGCTGTAGTTCGCCGAGAAGCCCTTGTAGGTGCCGGTGTGGTTCACGACGGCGTGGAGCTTGGTCTCCATGCCCGGCATCGCGTAGATCTGGCCGGCGAGCGCGGGGATGTAGAACGAGTTCATCACCGAGGAGGCGGTGATGCGGAAGTTGATCGGGCGATCGACCGGCGCCGCCAGGTCGTTGACGGTGGCGATGCCGTAGTCCGGATAGATGAAGAGCCACTTCCAGTCGAGCGCGACGACGTCGACCTCGAGCGGGGCCTTGGACTGGTCCACGGCGCGGTCGGCGTGGATGCGGCCGAGCGTGCGATAGGGGTCGAGCAGATGCGTGCCCATCCAGGTCAGCGCGCCCAGGCAAATGATGATCAGCAGCGGCGCCGACCAGATCACCAGCTCGAGCTTGGTCGAGTGGTCCCAATCCGGCTCGTAGCGGGCCGAGGTGTTGGACTGGCGGTAGCGCCAGGCGAACAGCACCGTCAGTGCCATCACGGGGACGACGATCAGGAGCATCAGGACGGTGGAGATGATGACGAGGTCGCGCTGCTGGGCAGCGATGTCGCCGGCTGGCGCCAGCACGACGTAGTTGCAGCCACTGAGCGCGGCTGCCAAGGGTAGCAGCGCCAGGATCTTGAGACGGGACACGGGCCGAGCCTTTGAGAATGAGTTTCCTTTGCGGGCCAACGGGTAGCTGCGGCGCAGCAATCCGGACATTGGACAATTTGTCCAATGTTGCAGTGCGGAATGTTGGGCCAGACAGGCCCGGATTGCCTGGCGCACCGCCGGGCGGTCGGCTTTGGTTTTCAGGACGTTAAGGGCGCACGAATGGCGACGGCACAGACCCCTGCAATGGCAGACCTCCACTCGGGCGAGCACGGCCACGACCAGGCCAGTCCCGGCGAGATCGCCATCGGCGTCATCATCGGCCGCACCTCGGAATTCTTCGACTTCTTCGTCTACGCGATCGCCTCGGTGATCGTGTTCCCGCGCCTGGTGTTTCCGTTCACCAGCGAACTGACCGGCACGCTCTATTCCTTCATGATTTTCGCGCTGGCCTTCATGGCCCGGCCGATCGGAACCGTCATTTTCATGACGGTCGACCGTGAGTACGGCAAGACGGCCAAGCTGGTCTCGGCGCTGTTCCTGCTCGGCACCGCCACCGTGGCGCTCGCGTTCCTGCCCGGCTATTCCGAGATTGGCAGCGCCGCGATCTGGCTGCTGGCGCTGGCGCGTATCGCGCAGGGTCTGGCCTGGGGCGGCGCCTGGGACGGCATGGCCTCGCTGCTGGCGCTGAACGCTCCGCCCTCCAAGCGCGGCTGGTACGCGATGGTGCCGCAGCTCGGGGCCCCGCTCGGGCTGATCGTGGCGAGCGCGCTGTTCGCCTATTTCGCCGGCAACCTCTCGGCCGACGATTTCTTCGACTGGGGCTGGCGCTATCCGTTCTTCGTCGCCTTCGCCATCAACGTCGTGGCGCTGTTCGCGCGCCTGCGCATGGTGACGACGGAAGAATACGCGACGCTGTTCGAGACCCGTGAATTGCAGCCCGCGCGCATCTCCGAGACGGTCGCGCGCGAAGGCCAGAACATCATGCTCGGCGCATTCGCGCCGCTGGCGAGCTTTGCGCTGTTCCACATGGTCACGGTGTTTCCGCTGTCCTGGGTGTTCCTGTTCACCCGCGAAAGCCCGGTGCGCTTCCTGATCATCGAGATCGTCGCCGCCGTGTTCGGCGTCGCCGCGATCGTGGCCTCCGGCATCATCGCCGACCGCGTCGGCCGCAAGTCGCTGCTGATGGGATCGGCGATCGCGATCGCGGTCTACAGCGGCTTCGCTCCGCAGCTGCTCGACGCCGGCGCGTTCGGCGAGACCATCTACATGGTGATCGGCTTCGTCCTGCTCGGCCTGTCGTTCGGCCAGTCCTCGGGCGCGATCGCTTCGAACTTCAAGCAGGCGTATCGCTACACGGCCTCGGCGCTGACCTCCGACATGGCTTGGCTGTTCGGCGCCGGCTTCGCGCCGCTGGTCGCGCTGTTGCTCGCCACAAATCTCGGTGTCATCGCCTCGGGTGCGTATCTGCTCTCGGGCGCGTTCTGGACGCTGCTCGCGCTCTGGCTCAGCGGCCAGCGCGAGGCGGGCGACATGGACGCGGGCGCTTAGTCAAGCGCGGAGCTTGTAGGGTGGGCAAAGGCGCATGGCGCCGTGCCCACCTCTCTCAACGATTTCGATCGGAAATGGTGGGCACGCTACGCTTTGCCTACCCTACGGCAGTGTCTTCGTGGCTCCAGATCCCGGGTTCGCGCCAAGCGCGCCCCGGGATGACGCGCGCTTAGCGCAGCGTCAATCCGCCACGACCTTCACGCGATCCCTCACCTTCACCTGCGCGTTGCGATCGAGGCCGTTGAGCACGCGGAAGCGCTCGGCGGGGTGATCGACGCCGGCCATGCGGTGGGAGAGCGATTCCACGGTGTCGCCGGGCTGCACGGTGATGACCTTGATGCGCAGCGGGCGGGCGGCCTGGATCTCGTCGAGGGTCAGGCGACGGAACGAGTTGACGGTCTCGCGCGCATTGCGCTCGCTCTCGGTCGACTTCTGCCGTGCCGCGAAGATGAAGCGGTAGACGTCGCTGCCGAAACGCAGCGCATAGACCTTGAACTGCCACTGGTCGCCCTTGGCGGTGGCGGACGCGGCCGGGAAGCCGTTGATGGTGATGTCTTCCGTGGACGCCTTCTCGACGCCTTCCATCCAGCCCGAATTGAGGTAATCGCCGAGCGACTGCTCGGCCGGCACCCGCACCACGTCGAAGCGCATCGCCTGCGAGCCGCCGTCGCGCACGCCGATCACCGCCTGCGCGGTGTTGTCGAGCGTGAAATTGTCCGGCGCCTGGAAGGTGAAGCCGAGCTTCGGATGCAGGAAACGCCGGCCGCGGACAAAACCTTCGCTCGGGTCTTCGCCATAGACGAGGTTGTCGATCGCAGCGAGATAGCTCTCGCGGTCGCGCTCGCCTCCTTCCGGAGCGACGTATTGCCGCGCGATGGTCTGCGCGTTCTGCACACGCTCCGGGGTTGCCGGATGCGACGAGGTGAAGTCCTGCGCGCGCGGATCGAGCGAGGTCTTGCCGGCCTTGAGCTCGGCATTGCGCTCCATCGCGGAAAGGAAGCGCGCGGCACCATACGGGTCGAAATGTGCCTTGGCGGAGATGCCGACGCCGATGCCGTCCGCCTCGAACTCCTGGTTGCGCGAAAAGCTCGCCATGGTGAGCTTGGTCTTGGCCAGCGCGAGCGCGGTGAGATCGGGATCGTTGCTCATGTCGGTGACGACACGGGTGACGATCGCGGCCTGGCGCGCCTGGTCCTCGCGCATCGCGGCGTGCTTGGACAGCACATGCGCCATCTCGTGGCTGAGCACGGAGGACAACTCCGACGTATCGCTTGCGAGCGCAAGAAGACCGCGCGTGACATAGAGCTGGCCGTTCGGCAGCGCGAAGGCGTTGACCGCGCCGGAATTCAGAATGGTGACCCGGTAGCCCTGGTCGGGGCGGTCGGAGGCGGCGACGAGCCGGTCGACGGTCTTGGTGACCAGCGATTCGAGCCTCGGGTCGTCATAGGTGCCGCCGTAGCTCGCCAGGATGCGCTCGTGCTCCTTTTCGGTGGCGGGGGTCTGCGCGACGGCCGGCTTCGGCTTGGGCATCGCGACCGCCGGCGGGGCCGCCGCGGTCTGGAACCGGTTCATGTCGCCGCAACCGGCGAGCGCCGTGCCCAGCAAAAGGCATAGCACGGCCGGCGCAGCCCGAAGGCGGCGGCCTTCACCCGTCCAGTGCTGTTCTAGCACCCCATTCACGTCGCTTAACCCGTGCCCGGCCCGTTTAAGGCCTTACCCCTGCCGGCTCGTTTGCACCCAGCAACTCGACCTGTCCAACGAGGCGCACATCGATACGCGGCCCCGTATTCCCCTCAACCCAGCCCCGGACTCGAATACGTCGATTTTCCAGGGACTTAAGGGCTATCCCGGCGGTTTCGAACGCCGGTGATGCGCGCCTTGAAATAGTCACGGCAAAGCCGCGTGTCCAGTTCCGTCCGAAGTTGAGGTAGGTCATTGCCCCAGCTTGCCGGACCGATAGGACTTTGCCCTCGACCACCACAAAACGCCCGATCCCGGCCAAAATATCGTCCGGACTTTCCGCGTTTTTTATGGCCGACGGGTCAGCCCAGTTGCCCTTTTTTTGGCGTCGCGCCTCGGCCTCGGACGACATCAGGGCGGCCGCGCAGTCCCTGTCGGCGATCTCGGCGGAGACGATGGCGTCGCCCTGGGCCAGCAGCAGCGCCTGCACCGGGGTGTCGCTTTCGCCGATGAAGATCAACCCGCGCTGGCGCCCATAGCGGTCGGGCGTGTCGTCGGCGCTCCGCAGCGTCACGTCGCGGCCGACGAGCAGCGAACCCAGCGCCTGCTTCGTCGTTGCGGTCGGCTCGATTCCGGTAAGGCGGATCTCGCGGCCGTCGTCCAGACGCACGCTGCGCGCATCGACGATCGCGGCGACGCGGCCATCGCCCTGCGACTCGAACTGGCACGGCGCCGCGAACGCAGTGCGACCCGCAACGAGAAGAAGTGCGACGATGAGGTGAAGCAGTCGCGTCACGTTGCCTGGAGAGGTTGCGTTACGCTCCACTCTTAACTCAAACGAGGCCAACGACGAAGTGCTTCGATCCGATCCAGTGGCCGTGTGACGCTCAGCCATTGCCTCACATGCGTCATTGCGAGCGCAGCGAAGCAATCCAGGACTGTCCCCGCGGTGACAGTCTGATTGCTTCGCTGCGCTCGCAATGACGGTGCGGAAACGTCTTGCGTCATTCCACCATTCCGCTTTGCGGAAAACGCGTGACGATCGCGCGACCTGCACGCCCCTCGCGCTTGCTGCCCCCTCGCGCATGCGGCATGATTGCGGCAATAGCGATAACCAAGAGCAATAACCAAGCCGCCATCAGAGTACGGCGCGATAAGGGAGGTCTTTTTCGATGACGAGAATTTTGCCGGGCATTTTTGCCGCCGCGTTGGCCCTGAGTGCGAGCGCCGTGCAGGCCGAGGACAAGCCGCCCCTGAAGATCGGCGGCATCCTCGATATGTCGAGCCTCTATGCCGACATCACCGGTCCCGGCAGCGAGACCGCAGCCAAGATGGCCGCTGAGGATTTTGGCGGCGAGGTGCTGGGACGCAAGATCCAGGTGCTGGCGGCCGACCATCTCAACAAGGCGGATCTCTCCGCCAACATCGCCCGCGACATGCTCGACAACCAGGGCGTCGAGATGATCTACGACGTCGCGGCCTCCGCGACCGCGCTTGCGGCGGGCGAGATCGCGAAGGCGCGCAACAAGATCATCATGTTCAACGGCCCGGGCTCGATCCGTCTCACCAACGAGGCCTGCGGTCCCTACACCGTGCACTACGTGTTCGACACCTACGGCCAGGCCAACGTGACCGGCCTTGCAGCCGTGAAGTCGGGCCTCGACACCTGGTTCTTCCTCACCGCCGACTACGCCTTCGGCCAGGATCTGGAGAAGGACACCAGCGCCGTCGTCACCAAGACCGGCGGCAAGGTGCTCGGCGGCGTGCGCCATCCGCTCAACACGTCGGACTTCTCATCCTTCCTGCTCCAGGCGCAGGCTTCCAAGGCCAAGGTGATCGGCCTCGCCAACGCCGGCGGCGACACCGTCAATGCCATCAAGCAGGCGGCCGAGTTCGGCATCACCAAGGGCGGCCAGAAGGTCTCGCCGCTATTGGCCTTCGTGACCGATATCGATTCGATCGGACTGGAGACCGCGCAAGGCCTGCTGCTGGCGGAAGCCTTCTACTGGGACCTCAACGACGACACGCGTGCATTCTCCAAGCGCTTCACCGAGCGCATGAAGCGGCCGCCGACCTCGGCGCAGGCCGGCGTCTACTCCTCCGTGACGCATTACCTGAAAGCTGTGAAGGCGGCGGGCACGACGGATGCGGCTGCGGTCATCAAGGTGATGAAGGAGACGCCGATCAACGATTTCTTCGCCAAGGGTGGCAAGATCCGCGAGGACGGCCGCATGATCCACGACATGTACTTGTTCGAGGTGAAGAAGCCGTCGGAATCCAAGGGCCGCTGGGACGACTACAAGCTGCTCGCCACCGTGCCCGGCAGCGAAGCGTTCCAGTCGCTGGAGCAGTCGCGCTGCCCGCTGGTGAAGAAGTGACGGCGTGACGTAAGTCATGACGTCATCCCGGGGCGCGAAGCGAACCCGGGATCTCGAGGTTCCGGGTTCTCGCTTCGCGAGCCCCGGAACGACAATCTAACGGTCGGCGCGCCCCGGAATGACGAAACAACAAACAACAAGAGGGAGACGTCCCATGAGTAACGACATGGTCCTGCAAAAGCTCGAAGGCGGGCTGCTCACCATCACGATGAATCGCCCCGAACGGAAGAACGCGCTCAACCCGGACATGGTGCGCGGGCTGGTCGAGGCGGCGCGGCGCGCGGCTGACGATCGGAGGTGCGCGCGGTGCTGTTCAAGGGCGCCGGCGGCTCGTTCTGTGTCGGCGGTGACGTCAAGTCGATGGCGGAGGGCCGCGCGCCGCTGCCGTTCGAGCAGAAGCTTGCGAATCTGCGCCGCGGCATGGAAGTCTCGCGCATCCTGCACCAGATGCCGAAACCCGTGGTGGCGCAGCTCGACGGCGCCGCGGCCGGTGCCGGCCTCTCGATGGCGCTGTCCTGCGATCTGCGCATCGCCTCTGAATCCTGCAAGATCACCACCGCCTTCGCCAAGGTCGGCTTCTCCGGCGATTACGGCGGCACCTATTTCCTGACCCAGCTGCTGGGCAGCGCGCGGGCGCGCGAGCTCTATCTGATGTCGCCGGTGCTCACCGCGAAGGAGGCGCAGGCCATCGGCATGGTGACGAAGGTCGTGCCCGACGCCGAGATCGACACTGCCGCCCACGAGCTCGCGCTGTCGCTGGCGCAGGGCCCCTCGATCGCGCTCGGCTTCATCAAGCGCAACATCAACAATGCCGAGCATCTGGCGCTGGAGGACTGCTTCGACGGCGAGGCGATCCATCACACCCGCTGCGGCGACACCGAGGACCACAAGGAGGCCGCAAAGGCCTTCGTCGAGAAGCGCAAGCCGACCTTCAAGGGCGCATGACCATGGCGCCCTATGTGCGCTTGCGACAGATCTGCCTGGTCGCGCCGCAGCTCGCGCCCGTGATCTCCGACATCGCGGACATCATGGGCCTCGCCGTCTGCTACCGCGACGGCAATGTCGCAAAATACGGCCTGGAGAACGCCCTGCTCCCGGTCGACACGATCCTGCTGGAGGTGGTCGCCCCCTTCAAGGACGGCACCACCGCCGGCCGCTTCATCGAGAAGACCGGCGGCCGCGGCGGCTACATGGCGATCTTCTGCTGCAACGATCCGGACGAGCGCGGCTGCAACGCCAACGCGCTCGGCGTGCGTACGGCGAACGTGATCGACCACGCGCCGTATCACGGCGTGCAGCTCCATCCGCGCGACTGCCGCGCGGCCTTCATCGAGTTCAACCACACCAAAGGCAGCGACGACATTCTGGGGCCGTATCCGCCGGCGGGACCGGACTGGCAGAAATTTATCCGCAAGGATGTGACGCAGGCGCTGACAGCGGTGGAGATGCAGAGCCCGGATCCAGCGGGGCTGGCGGAGCACTGGGGCGGGATCATCGGGGTTGCGCCAAGCGATGCCGAGCTGAGGCTGCCCAACGCAACTTTTCGTTTCGTGAAGGGGCGTAGCGAGATCATGAGCGCGCTGGAGTTCCGGGTCGCTGATGTCGCGAGTGTGCTGCACGCGGCGAGGGCGAAAGGCCACGCGGTGGCTGGCAACGAGTTCTTGCTGGGCGGAGTGACGTTCCGGCTCAATGCGTGAGCTCTCGCCTTCGTAGCTCTCAAACCGTCATCCCCGCGCAACGGCTTCGCCGTTGCGCGGGGATGACGGTTTGAGAGAGTGCACGGCTCCACGAAAAAGGACTCGCCTCCCAATGCCGCATCCGCTCGACAGCTTCTTTTCGCCCGCCAGCATCGCGCTGATCGGCGCCTCGCGCGATCATGAGAAGATTCCCGGGCGGCTGCTCGCGATGCTGCGCAAGAACGAGTATCCCGGAAAGATCTATCCGGTGAACCCGAACTACGCCGAGATCGACGGGCTCGCCTGCTACAAGTCGATCGCGGAGATCGGTGCGTCGATCGATCTCGCCGTCGTCATCATTCCCGCCCGTGCCGTGCTGCCTGCGCTCGAGCAATGCGCCGTCGCCGGCGTCAGGAACGCCGTCATCATCTCCTCCGGCTTTGCGGAGGAGGGCGGCGACAGTGCGGCGATGCAGGATGCGATCGCGGCGCTGGCCAAGCGCACGGGCATGCGGATCTCCGGCCCCAACGCGGAGGGCTTTTTCAGCCAGATGCAGCGCGTGGCGGCGACGTTCAGCCCGGCCGTGGACGTCAAGCCGGGTGTGGTGCCGCTCGTCGCCACGCAAAGACGAATCGGCATCGTCGCGCAGAGCGGCGGCATCGGCTTTGCCTATTATCACCGCGCCCGGGCGCTCGGTGTCGCCGTGAGCTACGTCGTCAGCGCCGGCAACGAATCCGATCTCGGCGCCGGCGAATTCCTCGATTACCTGGTGCAGGATTCCTCGACCGACGTGATCCTGCTGTTCATCGAAGGCATCCGCGACGTTGGCAAGTTTCTTACGGCGGCGCGCCGCGCCGCGGAGGTGAAGAAGCCCGTCATCGTCACGAAAGTCGGCCGCTCCGGCGCAGGCCAGCGCGCCGCGGCCTCGCATACCGCGAGCATGGCCGGCTGGTCGGCAGCGTATGATGCGGTGTTCGCGAAATACGGCTTCATCGTCTCCAACGATCTCGACGAGGCGCTGACGATTGCCGCCGTGCTGGCGAGCAACCCGTTGCCGAAGGGCGATCGCGTTGCGGTCGTCACCGTCTCCGGCGGCGCCGGCATCTGGGGCGCGGATGCGGTGGCGCTGCGGGGCTTGCAGGTGCCGGAATTGTCCGAACCGGTCCAGGCGGAGATCAAGACGCTGATGCCGTCCTACGGCACCGCGCGCAATCCGATCGACGTCACCGCGCAGGGCGTCACGTCGGGCGGTCTTCAGAAGAGCGTCGATCTGCTCACGGCCTCGGACGAGGTCGACGCGATCCTGGTCGTGCTGTCGCTGTCGAGCGAGATGCGCAAGCCCTTCAGGGAGGAGGAGCTGACGCCGGTGCTGGCGGCGCAGCACAAGCCGGTGCTGTTCTATTCCTACACGGTGCCGTCCGACTTCGCACGGCGCGAGCTTGCCAAATCCGGCGTCGTCGTGCTCTCCGGCCTGTCCCATGCCGGCGTCGCGATGCGGCAACTCGTGGATTACGCCCGTTTCGAGCTGCCGAAGCCCGCGGACGAGGCGCGGTTGCCGTCGCGCGATCTCTCCGCGCATCTGACCTCGCCGGTTCTGTCAGAGGCCGACAGCAAGGCGTTGCTGCGCGCCGCCGGCATCGCGCTGCCGGACGAAGTGCTGGTGAAGGACAAGGCCGGGCTCGATGAAGCGGTCGCCCGCATCGGCTTCCCGCTGGTGATGAAGATCCAATCGCCCGACATCGCGCACAAGAGCGAGATCGGCGGCGTGCGCGTCAACATCGCCGCCAAGGGCGAGGTGTTTCTGGCGTTCGAGGCGCTGCTGGGCAATGCGCGCAAGCACCGCCCGGAGGCTGTGATCCAGGGCGTGCTGGTCGGTCCGATGGCGAAGCAGGGTGTCGAGATCATCGTCGGCACGATGACGGACAAGACCTTTGGTCCGATGGTGATGGTGGGTCTCGGTGGGATCACCACCGAGCTGTTCCGTGACGTCGCCTATCGTCCGGCGCCTGTGAGTGCGGAGGAGGCGGGGGCGATGCTCAAGGGTTTGAAGGCGGCGCCATTGCTGAACGGTTTTCGCGGAGCAGCGAAGGCGGATGTCGTGGCGCTGTCGCAATTGATCGCGGACGTCTCCGTGCTCGCCGCGCGGCATGCGAGGGACATCGCGGAGATCGAGCTCAACCCGGTGCTGGTGCACGCCGAAGGGCAGGGCGTGACGATCGTGGACGCGCTGGTGGTGGGGCGCGGCTAAACAGAGCTGGCCCCGCAAATTCGGACAGTAGCTTGAGTGGATTTTCTGCCTGACAGCGGCGAGGATTCTTGCTGCGAATCAGGAGCGAAGATGACGAAGAAGAGCCGCCGGACGCATTCTCCGGCATTCAAGGCGAAGGTTGCTTTGGCTGCGGTCAAAGGCGACAAGACACTGGCGGAGCTGGCGCAACTGTTTGATGTTCATCCGAACCAGATCACGATCTGGAAAAACCAGCTCCTGGAAGGCGCCGCCGGCGTGTTTGGGCATGACAAGACATCGGCCGAGACGCCGGTCGATTTGAAGGCGTTACATGCCAAGATCGGCGAGCTGGCGTTGGAAAACGATTTTTTGTCCGGCGCGCTCACCAAGGCGGGCCTGCTGAGCGCAAAGCGATGATCGACCGCGGTCATGATCTTTCTATCGTGCGCCAGGCGAAGGTCCTGAAGCTGGCTCGCAGCACGGTCTACTATGAACCTCGGCCAGTTTCGGCCGAGGACCTTGCCTTGATGCGTCGGCTCGATGAGCTGCATCTCGATTATCCCTTCGCGGGAGCGCGTATGCTGCGATCGTTGCTGCGGCGGGAGGGCGTATACGCCGGTCGCCGCCACATCGCGACGCTGATGAAGCGCATGCGGATCGAGGCGGTCTATCGTCGCCCGAACACGAGCAAGCCGGCTCCGGGTCACAAGATCTACCCGTACCTGTTGCGCGGATTGAAGATCGAGCGGCCCGACCATGCGTGGGCAATGGACATCACCTACATTCCGATGCGGCGTGGCTTCGTCTATCTCGCGGCGGTCGTCGATGTGTTCAGCCGACGGGTCCTGGCCCATCGCGTCTCGATCACAATGGAGGCGGCCTTCTGCGTCGAAGCGGTCCAGGAGGCGTTGGCGAAGCACGGCAGGCCCGAGATTTTCAACACGGATCAGGGCAGCCAGTTCACCAGCCTCGAGTTCACCGATGTGCTGCTGGACGCGAAGATCGCCATCAGCATGGACGGCAAGGGCGCCTGGCGCGACAACGTGTTTGTCGAGCGGCTCTGGCGCACGGTCAAATACGAAGAAGTTTATCTCCGCGCCTACGACAGCGTGTCCGAGGCGCGAGCGTCAATTGCCAAGTATCTGGCCTTCTACAATCAGGGACGCCCTCACTCGAGCCTTGACGGGCGCACGCCCGACGAGGCTTACTTCGGCACGCAAGCTATGGTGATGGCCGCATGACCGTCGCCGACGGTTTTGTCGTCGCTCTGGTCGGGCTACGCCCTCCCGACGCAACGACAAAACCGTAAAGCCCCGCGTTCAGCATAACCCGGCAGGAATCCACTTAAATCCAGCGGGGCGCTGTCCAAACAACCGGGGCCAGCTCTGGGTTCTCTCCGCGCACACATCTGCGAGAGAGGCATTTGCGGAGAGATACCCCTCATCCGGCGCTTCGCGCCACCTTCTCCCACAAGGGGAGAAGGAAGAAGAGGTCACCGCCCCCTGAAATTCGCCGCGCGCCGTTCTTCCGTCGCCTTCACACCCTCCTTGAAATCTTCCGTCGCGCGCAGGCGGGTCTGCTCGGCGAGCTCGTGGTTGGTGGCGGCCATGACGCGGTCGGCGAGGCTGGCGCGCATCGTCGCGCGCGTCGAGAGCAGGCCGAGCGGTGAGCACTCGGCGATCTCGCCGGCGAGCTTCATCGCGGCCGACTTCACCTGGTCCTGCGGCACCAGCTCGTTGGCGAGGCCCCATTTGACCGCTTCTTCGCCGGTGACGCGGCGGCTGGTGTAGAACATCAGCTCGGCGTTGTTCTTGCCGATCAGCTCCGGCAGCGTCACGGTCAGGCCGAAGCCGGGGTGGAAGCCGAGTTTTGTAAAGTTCGCGGAGAAGCGTGCTTCGGGGCAGGTGACGCGGAAGTCCGCGGACACCGCGAGGCCCAGGCCGCCGCCGATCGCCGCGCCCTGCACGGCGGCGACGATCGGCTTCTTAGCGCGGAAGATGCGCACGGCCTGGATGTAGAGATGGCTGATCGGGCCAAGGTTGTCGGCCGGGTCGCCCTTCTTCTCGGCCGCGCGCGCTTCCTGGGCTTGTCGCGCAGGGTCGCCAAAATTGGCGCCGGCGCAGAACGCCTTGCCCTGCGCCGAGAGCACCGAGGCGCGGATCTCGATGTCGCGGTCGAACTCGTCGAGCGCGTCCGCGATCTGGTTGATCAGCGAGATGTCGAAGAAGTTGAGCGGCGGACGGCGGATCTCGATGGTGCCGACATGCCCGACCTTGTCGACGCCGATATCTGTATACGTGCTCATGTGGCCTCCTATATCTCGATCTGTCCGTAGCGAAGAACCACCTCTCCCATAGGGAGAGGTCGGCGCGTAGCGCCGGGTGAGGGGCTGCGGTCCCTCGATGGAGCGTAACCCCTCACCCGATTTGCTGACGCAAATCGACCTCTCCCTATGGGAGAGGTGAACGGAGCGCGTGGCCGGGAGCTTGCTTTCATCAGCGCTAGCGCAAGCCAAGTCCGCGCGCGATGATACCGCGGAGCACCTCGGTGGTGCCGCCCTGGATGGTGAGTTTCGGTGCGGTCTTGATGGCGAAGTCGAGCTGCCGCTCCAGCGTCTCGCGGTTGGTCGCGGTCTCCTCGACGAAGGCGGCGAGATCGCGCACGCGATGCGGAAGCTGCTGCTCCCAGACCGTGCCGATGTCCTTGACGATGGAGGCTTCCACCACCGGCTCCTTGCCGGCTTGCAGCATGCCGGCGACGGAGACCGACATGCGCCGCATGGTGTGAAGCTGTGCCACCAGCCGGCCGATGCCTTCGGCGCTGCGTGTGTCCGGATTGGGACCGACCGCGCGGACCAGCTCGGTGAGCACATAGTACGTTTCCAGGAAGCGCTCGGGGCCCGAACGTTCGTAGGCAAGCTCGCTCGTCGCCTGCTTCCAGGCGCCGTCGACCTCGCCGAGCACGTGATCGTCAGGGACGAAGAAGTCGGTGAAGACGACCTCGTTGAACTCGTACTGGCCGGTGATCTGGCCGATCGGGTTCACCTGGATGCCCGGCTGCTTCATCTTGACCAAAAACTGCGTCAGACCGTGACGGCGGTTCTCCTTGGTCGGCGGCGAGGTCCGGAAGATCGCGATCATGTAGTCGGCGATATGCGCCGACGAGGTCCAGATCTTGGTGCCATTGATGAGATAGCCGCCGTCGGTCTTGGTCGCGCGGGTCTTCGCCGCGAACAGGTCCGAGCCGGAATTCGGCTCGCTCATGCCGATCGCAAAGCAGATCTCGCCGCGGCAGATGCGCGGCAGGATCTCCATCTTGATGTGTTCAGGCGCGTATTTCAGCAGCACCGGCCCGCTCTGGCGGTCGGCGACGAAGAAGCGCCGCGTCGGCGCATTCGCCACGCGCATCTCCTCGGTCACCACGTAGCGTTCGAGGAACGAGCGCTCCTGGCCGCCATATTTCTTCGGCCAGGTCATGCCCAGCCAGCCCTTGGCGCCGACCCGGCGGGAAAATTCCGGCGCGTCGGTGTCTTCGCGGTTGGGCTTGTGCGGATCGAAAGTGCCGGCGGCGATCTCCTCGGCGAGGAACGCGCGGACTTCCTTGCGCAATTGCTCGCATTTCTCGGGCAGGCGGATCGGATCGAAACGGAGGGCAGCGGTCATGTGTTTCGTCTCCCGATCAACGCGAAGCTACGAGCGGCCACAGTTCGTCGGCGCCGCGCCTTGCGACCAGCTTGCCGAGCTCGACCGCCCAGTGGCTTTCCGAACCGAAATCGTCGCGCCAGGCCAGCGCCCGCAGCGAATAGCGGTGCAGGATGTGCTCCATGGTGAAGCCGATCGCGCCATGGACCTGGTGCGCGATGGCGCCGCCTTTTTCGGCGGCTTCCGCGCAACGGATCTTTGCCGAGGCGGCCTCCAGGTAGACCTCGTCGTTGAACGCCTTTGCGTTTGCAATGGCATCGGCCGCGGAGGTTGCGGCCGCGAGCGCTGCGGCGGATTCGCCGGCAAGCCGCGCGAGATTGTGCTGCACGGCCTGGAATTTCGAGATCTTCTTCTCGAAGGCGACGCGCTCGTTGGAGTAGCGCACGGAGATGTCGAGCATCGCTTCCAGCGCGCCCGCGATCTGAAGGCTGCGCGCGACGCCGCCCATCAGCATCAGGGCGGTCTGGTCAAAGCCCTTCGGCGCCGGCTTGATCGTGATTGGCTGGGCCTTGTCGAGCGTGACGGTGTCGCTGTGGTCATAGCCGACATTGAGGCCGGATTCGATCCGGCCCTTGCTGGCATCGACCAGCGCGATCGAGACGCCGTCCTTGCCATGCGCCAGCACGGCAAAATGTTTCGCGGCCTTGGCAAAGGGCACGCCGCGGGCGCGGCCGGAGAGCGCGCCGTCGGCATCGAGCGTGATGCGATCCTTCGGCGACGCCGGGGCGACCGTCATCTCGCCTTCGGGCGAGGCGATCCTGGCCTGCGCGAGCAGCCAGCCCGCCAGCATGGTCTCGGCGAGGGGCACCGCGACCGCGAAGCGGCCGGCGGCGTTGAGCAGCGCAAAGCCGTCGGCAAGGCTTGCGCCGGAGCCGCCGAGATCGTCCGGCACCCAGGACAGCGGCAGTCCGGCCTCGCTCAGCGCCTGCCATAGCGGCGCCTGCCAGGAATCCTTCTTGTCGTTGTTGATGGTCTGCGGGTCGGCGAGATCGGCGAAGATCTTCTCCGCGGTCTCGACGACGATATTGTCACTCTCCGCCACAGCGTTCCCCGTGCTTTGCCATTGGCGCGTCCCGCCAAGTCAAGCCGGCGCGCGGTCTCTTCTTGCGCCCGATGATCTGAAAAAGCCATGGCCCTGACAAGCGTTGATCGCAAGCCCATCTGCGGCACCGGCATGGGCGCGAGAACCGATCTGGACTAGGGTCTGTACCTAAATAGCGCCACGTGATTCTCTTGCCTACGTGTTGATTCGGGGGCGAGAGAATGCGCGCTGGTTTGTTTTGGCTGAACGACAGGCAATGGGCGCGTATCGAACCGCATCTGCCGAGGGGACTGACGGGGCCGGATCGGGACGACGACCGACGCATCGTCAGCGGCATCATTCACATGCTGCAATCGGGTGCACGATGGCGTGATTGTCCACGTGAATACGGCCCTTACACGACGATCTACAATCGCTTCAATCGCTGGGCCAAGCGAGGACGATGGTGCGCAATCTTCGAAGCGCTGGCCAAGCCTGGCGAAGACGGCGTCGTACTGTCGCTCGACTCGACCTCGATTAAAGCTCACCGGTGTGCCTCCGGCGGAAAAGGGGGGAGCACAATCAAGCAATCGGCCGCTCGCGCGGAGGCCGCACGACAAAAATCCATGCGCTGAGCGATCCGCTCTGCCGGCCGGTCGTCCTGCATCTGACTCCAGGCCAGGATGCCGATATCGCTGCGGCTCCCGATGTCCTGGCGCTCGCGCCACCCATGAGCGTGCTCCTCGCCGACAAAGGGTATGATGGCGACAAGCTTCGCGGCGAAATCATTCGTCGTGGCGCCAAGCCCGTAATCCCCAATAAATCTAACCGTGTCGTCATCCATCGCTTCAACAAACGCGCCTACAAAGGACGAAATGTCATCGAACGCTGCTTTTGCAGGCTCAAGGACTTCCGGCGCATCGCCACGCGATATGACAAGCTCGCCCGTAATTTTTTGGCCGCTGTTCATCTCGCCGCTCTCGTCGCATATTGGCTCAATTGAGTCTGGACCCTAATTCCGCTTAGCGGAGTTTGCTCGATTTGCAGGGTGCGGCAAACTCGCTAAACAGGGCCAGCGACCCAAGGCTTGCATCAGATACAGGGGAAGGAAATCCGGATGGCCAAAGACAGCTTATGCGCAATCGTGACGGGGTCCGCATCCGGACTTGGCGCAGCGACCGCGGAAATTCTCGCACGGAGCGGGGCGCGGCTCGTCATCAACTATTCGTCGAGCCAGAAGGAAGCCGAGGCCACGGCAGAGCTCTGCCGCAACGCGGGCGCTGCGGAAGTCCTGGTCGCCCAGGGCGACGTTTCCAAGGATGAGGATTGCCGCAAGATCGTTGCGGCAGCCAGCGGCTGGGGCCGGCTCGACGTGCTCGTCAACAATGCCGGCACCACCAAGCATGTCGCCCATGCCGATCTCGACGGATTGTCGGCGGAAGATTTCCAGCGCCTTTACGGCGTCAACACCATCGGCCCGTTCCAGATGGTGCGCGCGGCGCGCAGCCTGCTGGAAGCCGGCGCGAAGGCGTCGGGGCGCCCGTCGGCGGTGGTCAACGTGTCGTCGGTCGCCGGCATCAGCGGCGTCGGCTCGTCGATCGCCTATGCCGCGAGCAAGGGCGCGCTGAACACGATGACGCTGTCGCTGTCGCGGGCGCTGGCGCCGCTGATCCGCGTCAACACGGTATGCCCCGGCTATATCGACACGCCCTGGTTCACCAAGGGCCGCGGCGAGGCCGGCGCAAAGCAGGTGCGCGACAGCGTGGTGGCGAAGGTGCCGCTGAAGGTCGCGTCAACCGCCGACGACATCGCGCAGCTCGTCTGCTTCCTGGCGATGCCGGCCTCCAGCAACATGACTGGCGAGGTCGTGCGCATGGACGCTGGCATGCATTTGATTGCGTGACTCTACACGACGTCATTCCGGGGCGATGCGTTAGCATCGACCCCGGAATCTCGAGATTCCGGGTTCGCGCGTTGCGCGCCCCGGAATGACGGTGGCTACCCCTTGATCACGCCGCTCGCCACCAGCCGGTGCCAGATGAACAGCACCACCACCGCGCCGATCGTGGCCATGATGAAGCCGGCGCCCTGGTCCGCGCCGTAATGCCCGATCGCCTGGCCGACGAACGTCGCCAGAAACGCACCGGCGATGCCTAGGATGGTGGTGAGGATGAAGCCGCTCGGATTGTTCGGCCCCGGCGCGAGCCAGCGCGCGATGAGACCGGCGATGAAGCCGACGACGATGATCCACAACAGGCCGCCCATGCTCATGACAATGCTCCCCTTCCCGAGAACGCGCAGATCAATCTTGACTAAATTCTGCCCGAGAGTTCGTTCTCGGTCGGCAGCCGTCCATCCGGCGTCAGGTGGTCGATCACCTGCGGCAGATATTGGCTGAGGCCGGAGAGCAGCTCCTCGCGCGACAGGCCGCTCTGGGCGGACAGGCTCTCGATCTGGTCCGCGCCGAGTGCGCTGGCGAGATCGCCGGGCGCGATCGGCTTGTTCTGGCCCTTGCCGACCCACGAATTCGCGGTCTCACCGTGGCCGCCCTGCTGGAGCTGATTGAGGAGATCGCCGAGCCCGCCGCTCAGCACGGTGCCGGCCGCGCCGCCCGCGAGCAGGCCCCCGAGGCCGCCTTTGAGCAGATCGCCGAGACCGCCGCCGCTCCCTCCGGGAAGCGTGGCGTTGCCCGTATTGACAGGCGTCGGAGGCGGCAGCGGTGAGCGCTGCTGCGGGGCGGGCGCGTCGCCCGGCTGGCCTGCTGTCAGATGCTTGAATGCCTTCCAGGCGAGCAGGCCGAGCAGCGCCATGGTCATCGGCGACATGCCGCCGGAGGATGGTTGCTCGCCCGTGCGCGATCCGTGCGGGCCGTTCTGCATGCCGTTGAGGACGTCGAGTAGACCCATGGTGCTCTCCTTTGGCGTTCTCGTTCGGCGAGTTTGCCGTTCCCGTTCGGCGAGCGCTCGCCGCTGACAAGCCCCCCGGGGCGAAAACATATGGGGCTCTCATGACCGTTACAAGGCGGACGCGCCGTAGCCGCGAGGCCCCCGGCTCTGCTATCGAAGGCCGGTGAGGTCAGGTGGTTGCGGATCGACCGATCGTGGTGGCCGGCGCGGGCGCCATCGGCTGTTTCGTCGGCGGCATGCTGGCGGCTGCCGGCCGTCGCGTCGCGCTGCTGGTGCGGCCGCGGGTGAAGACCGAAATCGAGCGGTTCGGCCTGCGGCTGACCGATTTCGACGGCTCCGAGAAGAAGCTCGGGGCCGGTCAGCTCGCGCTGTCGGAGGATCCCGCGATCTTCCATAGTGCCGGCATCGTGCTGGTGACCGTGAAGAGCGCCGACACCGCCGATGTCGCGGACCAGATCGCGCAGCACGCGCCGCAGGACGCTGTCATCGTCTCGCTTCAGAACGGCGTCGGCAATGTCGCGGTGCTGCGCGAGCACCTCGGCGGCCGGCGCGTGCTCGCCGGCATGGTGCCGTTCAACGTGATCGCGATGGGCGAGGGGCGCTTCCACCGCTCGACTTCCGGCGACATCCATGTCGGAGAGGACGCCGAGAACACGGCCGCGGCGCTCTCGGTGCCCGGTCTGTCGATGCGCGCGAGCCGCGACATCACCGGCGTGCAATGGGGCAAGCTGATCATCAACCTGAACAACGCGCTCAGCGCATTGTCGGACATGCCGCTCGCCGCGCAACTGGCAAGCCGCAACTGGCGAAAACTGTTCGCCGAACAGATGGCAGAGGGGTTGGCTGCGATGAAGGCCGCCGGCATCAATCCGGTCTCCGCGACGCCGATCCCGCTGAACTGGACGCCGACATTGCTGAGATTGCCCGACATGATCTTCAACGCGATCCTGGGGCGGACCATGAAGATCGATCCCGAGGCGCGCTCTTCGATGTGGCAGGACCTGAAGCAGGGCCGCAAGACCGAGATCGACTATCTCCAGGGCGCGGTCATCGCGCTTGCCGAGCAGAGCAATGTCAATGTGCCGCTGATGCGCCGCATTGTTGCGCTGATCAAGGAAGCTGAAGTCGCCGGCAACGGCCCTCCCGGGCTGACGCCGCAGCAGATTCGCGGGTAGCGCCTGAGTGCATGCCGCGCGACCGGAGGAGTAACGATGAGGCGTTTCTTGATGATCGGATTCGCACTGGCCGTGCTCTGCGGCGCGTCCACGTTTGCGGAAGCCCGGCCGCCGACGGTCATGAACTCTCCCGGTTATGACAGGCGATTGCAGGAGAGCAGGTCGCAGTTGGGCAGTTCACCGGCGACAGCGCCGGCGGATGCGCCGGTGGTCAAACCGAAGCGCAGCAAGAAGAAGCAGCCGAACTGAGGATGTCGGGTGGGCAAAGCGAAGCGTGCCCACCATCTTCCTTCTTGCCGGAATGGTGGGCACGGGGCGCGAAGCGCGCGCCTTTGCCCACCCGACGGTCAGTGCGAGAAGCTCACCCCTTCTTCGCCGGCTTGCTCGGCGTCGGGCTGAACAGCTTCTTCAGATCGTTCAGGCTTTCCGACAGCCGCGGCCATTCGCAGGAGAACGAGCCCTTGGTGCAGGGTGCGCCCTTCGGCCTCGGGCCCACGGCCTGCTGCACCTTCGGCCGTTCGACCGGGACGGGCACGCGCTCGACGTCGGTCCGCAGCGCGACCTGCTGGAGCTGCTGCACCTGTTGTTCCTGCTGCTCGCGCTGCTGACGCGCGGTGGCCTGGGCCGCTTCATTGCTGCGGCGCTGATTGGCGAGATAGGCGGTGTAGGCTTCGTCGATCTTCTTCTGCTCTTCCGGCGTCGGGTTGGGACCTGCGATATCGAAGGTGCGGTCCTGGAGGAAGTCGTAATAGGAGTAGCCGCCGCCCGGCTTGCGGCGTCCGGCGAACTTGGCGTTGCAATCCGCAAGCGCCGACGTTTTCTCCGCCTTGGTCGTGGCCTTCTCGGCGGCATCAGCGCATTCCTCGAAGTCGACAGGCGCGCGCTTCCACCATTGCGCTTGGGCATGCGCGTGCGTCAGCAGAAAAAATCCTGCTGCAGCAACGAGAAGCGCCGCACGACGCGATGCAAACACGGACCACATTCTACGAGAGCATTCCTTGCAAAACTCAACCCGAACTGAGTCGGGCCAATTTTTGCCTCTTTATCGCCGGCTTGTCACCCATGGAACTCGGGAATTTCATGACTGCAATGCTGACATTTTTTGCTTGACGTGGCGCGGGAGTCACAGCCGTACGGCACGTCATGCGCTTAGAGTTCTATCCATTCGGAGGCGAAGGGGAATGTTTGTCATGAGAGCGCTGGCCTGTCTTGCCGCACTCGTCCTGGTGCTGATCTGCGGCCATGCCTTTGCAGCGGACGAAGATGCGCCCAACCGCAAGCCGGTGAAGGCGATCGGCGATGCACGGCTCTCGGTCGGCGGCCGGGGAACGCTGCGGCTCTACCTCTCCCGCGACTGGTCGATGCCGCAGCCCGCGATCTCGCGCGCCGTCATCGTGCTGCACGGACGCCTGCGCAACGCCGACGAATATTACATATCGGCCAACAACGCGCAGGCCGCGGCGGGCGACGACGGCAAGGCCGCACTGATGATCGTGCCGCAGTTTCTCGCCGAGATCGATATCGAAGCGCACAAGCTGACGGAGGACACGCTGCGCTGGTCGCTGGAGGGATGGGAGGGCCCGATGCTGCGCTTGCGCCCAATCCGGTCTCCTCGTTCGAGGCGCTCGATGCGATCCTCGCAAGACTCGCCGACCGGCGCGTCTTCCCGAACCTGAAGCAGGTCGTGGTTGCCGGCCATTCCGGCGGCGGACAGGTCGTGCAACGCTATGCCATCGCCGGCAAGGGCGAGACGGCGCTGTCGCGCCAGCACATCGACGTCCGCTATGTCGTCGCCAACCCCTCGTCCTATGCCTATTTCAGCGCCGACCGGCCGGTGCCCGCAATTGCCGCGTCCTGTCCGGGCTACAACAACTGGAAATACGGCATGGGCGACCGGCCGCCCTATCTCGCCGACGCGACGCCGGCGGCGCTCGAGCAGCGCTATGTCGAGCGCGAGGTGATCTATCTGCTTGGCACGCTCGACACCAACCCGAAGCATTCCGCGCTGGACAAGAGCTGCATGGCGGAGGCGCAGGGGCCTTATCGTTACGCCCGCGGCCACGCTTACGTGGACGCGATGGCCAAGCGCGATCACGGTACGCCAAACCACCGGGTCTGGGACGTTCCCGGCGTCGGTCATGACGGCGACAAGATGCTGACCTCGAAATGCGGGCTCGCGGCCCTGTTCGATATTCCGGGCTGCGGCGCCGAGCGCTGACGCCGCTGCCTTGAAGCTCCGGCTCCGGCTGTTACACTTCGCACCGCGAGCGTCTCACCCCGAGGCGCCGCCAAGAAGACGAAGTGGAAACGCCTGATGCTGCTGCCCCTGTCCGACGTGCCGCGCTGGTACGCTGAGCGCAAACCCCAAGGCGCGATCGCCGTCCGCCACGGGCAGGATACGCTGACATGGGACGAGCTCGAGCGCGGCGCCAACCGGCGCGCGCGGGCGTTCGCGGCCAAGGGCGTCAAGCCCGGCGATTTCGTCGCGATCGGTCTTCCCAACGGTAATGCATTCTTCGAGACCTCGTTTGCGATTTGGAAGTGCGGGGCGACACCGACCTCGCTGTCATGGCGGTTGCCGCGCGGCGAAGCCGCCGCGGTGCTCGACATCCTCAAGCCTGCGCTGGTGGTCGGCGGCGAGGCCGATTGGAACGCGCCGAACCGTCTGCCTGCGGATTTCGTGCCGGAAGGATTTTCGGACGAGCCGCTGACGCCGCCGGTGGCGCGCTACTGGAAGGCCATGACCTCAGGCGGCTCGACCGGCCGCCCGAAAGTGATCCTCGATCATCACCCGGCGGTGACCGACACCGTCGCCGCGCCGGCGCTCAACATCCCCTTCGGGGTCTCGCTGCTCAATCCCGGCCCGCTCTACCACAATGCGCCGTTCATCGTGTCGCACACCGCGCTGTTCGCCGGCGGCCAGCTCACCGGCCTCGTCAAGTTCGACGCCGAGGAGACGCTGCGGCTGATCGAACGCGAGCGCGTGCAGTGGGTCAATTTCGTGCCGACCATGATGCACCGGATCTGGGCGCTGCCCGAGAACGTGCGCAACGCCTACGATGTCTCGAGCCTTCAGACCGTGTTTCACATGGCGGCTCCGATGCCGCCCTGGCTGAAGGAGAACTGGATCGCCTGGCTCGGGCCCGAGCGGGTCTGGGAGCTCTATGGCGGCACCGAGCGGCAAGGCTCCTGCATCATATCAGGCACGGAATGGCTGACCCACAAGGGCTCGGTCGGCAAGATCGGCGAGATGGCGCGCCTGCGCATCATCGGCGAGGACGGCAACGACGTCGCGCCGGGCGAGACCGGCGAGATCTATTTCCTCAACAATGACGGCAAGGACGCCACCTATCACTATCTCGGCGCCGAGCCGAAGCGGCGCGCCGACGGCTGGGAATCGCTCGGCGATATCGGCAGGCTGGATGCGGAAGGCTATTTCTATCTCGGCGACCGCCTCGCCGACATGGTGCTGCGCGGCGGCGCCAACATCTATCCGGCCGAAGTCGAGGCCGCCGTCTCCGCCTGCCCCGGCGTGCGCTCCTGCGTGGTGGTGGGATTGCCTGATCCAGAATTGGGCCAGCGCGTGCATGCCATCATCGAGCAGGAGCTGGATGCGGACGGCCAGGTTATCGCCGACGGCATGGCGGAGTTCTTGAAGGACAGGCTCAGCCGCTACAAGCACCCCGAGAGTTTCGAGATCGTCAGCGCCCCGCCGCGCGATGATTCCGGAAAAGTGCGCCGCACGCTGTTGCGCGACGAGCGCGCGGCGTGGATGAAGGAGGGGCGCGCCTTCCGGATCTGGCCGGCGAAGGCGCGGGCGCACGCCGAATAAGAAAATTCACGAAAGGACTCTTTGACATGACCATCACGATCGCAGCCAACAGCGTGCCGAAGCCGCCGGCCGACATCATCGAGGGCTTTCGAGGTGCGCCGACCTCCGTCATTTCAGACAACCTCGCCCGCTTGCCGGGCGCGGTGGGGCTGAAGCCCTATCATCGCGGCGGCAAGCTGGTGGGCACGGCCTTCACGGTGCGCACCCGGCCCGGCGACAATCTCGCCATCCACCGCGCGCTCGATCTGGTCGGTCCCGGCGACGTCATCGTGGTCGATGGCGGCGGCGACGAGACCCGCGCGCTGGTCGGCGAGATCATGAAGAACATCGCGCAGTGGCGCAAAGCCGAAGGCTACGTCATCGACGGCGCGATCCGCGATGTCGCGGCGTTCGCGGCTGATGACTTCCCCTGCTATGCCCGCGCGGTGATCCATCGCGGCCCCTACAAGAACGGCCCCGGCGAGATCAATGTGCCTGTTACGGTCGGCGGCAGCGTGATCTCGCCCGGCGACATCGTGGTCGGCGACGAGGACGGCGTGGTGTCGTTTCCCGCGGCTGGTTCGGCCGCGTTGCTGGAAGCCGTGCGCGCCCAGGTCGCGCGCGAGGAGGAGACGCTGAAGGCGATCCGCGAGGGCCGCTATCAGGGCTCCTATGGCAAGTCCTGATCGGCACGAACGAAGGGGAGGATGGCGTGAGCCAGAACGAAGAGTTCCACAATCTCGACGACGCCAGCGACGGGCTGTTCCGCGAGCTTGCGGCGGGGGTGACCACGCGCATCTTCTCCGGCGAGCAGGCGATGCTGTCGGTGGTGACGCTGGCGCCGCACGCGCAGGGTACGCTGCACTACCATCCCGAGGAGCAATGGGGCGTGCTGCTCGACGGCTCCGCCATCCGCGTCCAGGGCGATGAGGAGATCCCCGTGAAGAAGGGCGACTTCTGGCGCACGCCGGGCAATGTGCCGCACACCATGCGCGCCGGCCCCGAGGGCGCCCGCGTGCTGGACATCTTCAGTCCACCGCGGCCAGAATACAGAAAACCCGGGTCGGGTTTCGGGACGACCTAAGCGCCAAAGAGCAAAAGCCGGGCGCGGAAACACAAGGGAGGGGACCATGACGATCACACGACGGGCGCTGCTGGCAGCGCCCGCAATCCTGGCGATGGCGCCCGCGGCGGCGCAGGCCGGCAAGATCACCCTGGTCGTGCCGTTTCCGCCGGGCGGCTCGACCGACGCGATGGCGCGGCTGCTCCAGAGCAATCTGCAAACCAAGCTTGGCCGCATCGTCGTGGTCGAGAACAAGTCGGGCGCCGCCGGCGCGCTCGGCGCCGCGCAGGTCGCCAAGAGCCCGGCGGACGGCACGACGTTCCTGGTCACCTTCGATTCCCACGCGGTGATCCCGTCCATCCTCGACAAGCCGCCGGTGGACGTCGAGCGCGAGCTGATGCCGGTGCTGCTAGTCGGCACCGCGCCTTACGTGATCGCGGCCGGCGCCGGCCGTCCCTACAAGAGCTTTGCCGACGTGGTGGCGGCCTGCAAGGCAACGCCCGGCGCGGTGAAATACGCCTCCGTCGGCATCGGCACGCTCGGCCATCTCGCCATGACCGTGCTCGGCAACAAGGCCGGGGTCGAGATCATGCACGTGCCCTATCGCGGCGGCGGCCCCGCGATGAACGACGTGCTCGGCGGCCATGTCGATCTGATCGCGGGATCGGCGGCGCTGGTCGCAGCCCAGCTCGGCTCCAACATGCTGCGTCCGATCCTGCAGCTCGGCCGCGAGCGGCTGCCGGCGCTGCCCGATACGCAGACCGCGATCGAGGCGGGCTTTCCGGACTTTGAGACGCTGGCCTGGTGGGGCATCTTCGCGCCCGCGGGCACGCCGCCTGAGATCGTCGCCGCCATGGCGACGGCGTCCAGGGAGATCCTGAGCGAACCCGCGACCGCAGCCCAGCTCAAGGAGACCCAGCACATGACGCTGCTGCTCGAGGACGGCGCCGCCTTCAAGACCTTCTTCGACAAGCAGGTCGCCTATTGGGGCAAGGTGGTGCGCGAGAACAATATCAGGGCATGAGAGGCCTCTTCCCGGGATTGCCATCCCGGGTCCAGTGCGCTCGCGCGGGCTTGAGCGTCAGAGCATCTTGCCGACGATCTTTGTCATATCTGCCGCCGAAAACGCGCGCAGCGTTTCGGTGCGGACATTGCCGAGTGCGCTGAGACTAAGGCTGAGCGACATCGCGGCAGCCTCATCTGGAGCCTCGAGAACGGTTACAACGTCATACCGTCCCTGCGTCCAGACGATCTCTTTCACGGTCACTCCGAACGTCTTGGCCATCTCCTTGAAGGCGTCGGCCCGCTTCGGCGAGTCCTTGACGTTGCGGACTCCCTGATCGGTGAAGTTTCCCAGCACGACATAGGTTACCATGGTCGTCCTCCCTCGTTAGAACCCAGATACAATTCTCGCTTGAGGCAACCGCGCCGAGCTTGCCACGGCGGCTGAGAGAGCGCTACTTGCGCGTTGGGAACGTCAGCGGGTGTGACTTATTCGGTCAGGACAATGGACGCGCGAAACTGAGCTCGTGGCCGTCGGGGTCGGTGAGATGGAAGTAGCGCTCACCCCATTCCGCATCGCGAGGCGTGCTCGATGGCTGCCAACCGGCTGCGCGGGCGCGCTCGTAGGTCCCGTCGACATCGGCGACGTAGAAGATGACGCGCCCCCACCAGGACCAGTGCTTGTCGTCCGGTTGTGCGGTCAGGTTGAGATAGCCGGTCCCGGCGCGAAAGCTGGTGAATGCAGCGGCCTCGCCGCCATACAGGAGTTCGAACCCGAGCGAACGGTAGAAGTGCACGGCGCGCGCCATGTCATGGGTGCCGAGTGTGATGGCACTGATGCCCTCGATCATGGTGCCGGCTCCTGGACCCGGTTTTGGGCTGGGACCATGGTACACCCCTAACGCAGTTTGACGACCATCGGCGCGGCGCATCGCTGACCCCGTCTGGCGACTGGCGATCCCAATCCTGCTCTGCTAAGAGGGGTCGAAACCCGCCTCCCGCGGGTTCCGCGGTCCCGTAGCTCAGCCGGATAGAGCGGCGGTTTCCTAAACCGTAGGTCGGATGTTCGAGTCATCCCGGGATCGCCATTTTGTCATGGGCATTGGCCGCTATTTGGCGGGTCCATCGGCGCAAAAATTGCTAGAAGCGAACGGCTTCCTTCCTTGCTGGCCCGGCTGACCTGCTAGCCACGCCTCACTGCCCATCCGGAGACGACAATGCCTTTCGACTTGATCCTGCGCGGCGGCCGTGTGGTCGACCCGTCCCAGAAACTCGACGCCGTGACCGATGTCGGCTTTGCCGGCGGCAAGGTCGCTGCGGTGGGCAGCGGGCTCAAGGCGGATCCGGGCACGGAGGTGCGCGACGTGTCACGCTACATCGTGACGCCGGGGCTGATCGATCTCCACACCCATGTCTATTGGGGCGGCACCTCGCTCGGCATCGATGCCGAGGAATTCTGCCGCCTCTCCGGCGTCACCACGGCGGTGGACACCGGCAGCGCGGGGCCCGGCAATTTCGCGGGCTTCCGCAAGCATGTGATCGAGCCGAGCCAGGTCCGCATTCTCGCTTACCTGCACGTCTCGCATGCCGGCATCTTCGGCTTCTCGCACCGGATCATGGTGGGTGAGAGCGAGGAGTTGCGGCTGATGAATCCGATCGAGGCGGCCAAGGTGACGGATGCCAACCGCGATCTCATCGTCGGCATCAAGGTGCGCGTGGGCTTGCACTCCTCGGGCACGTCGGGGGCCGTGCCGCTCGACATCGCGCTCGAGGTCGCGAACGAGGTCGGCATGCCCCTGATGGCGCATATCGACCATCCGCCGCCGAGCTATGAGGACGTGCTGGCGCGCCTGCGGCCCGGCGACGTGCTGACCCATGCGTTCCGCCCTTTCCCCAACACGCCGGCGACGGCGCAGGGCACGGTGAAGAAGGCGGTGCTGGATGCGCGCGAGCGCGGCGTGCTGTTCGACATCGGCCACGGCAAGGGCTCGTTTGCCTTCAAGACCGCGCGCGCGATGCTCGCCAACGGCTTCTATCCGGACACGATCTCCTCCGACATCCATCAACTCTGCATCGATGGCCCGGCCTTCGACCAGGTCACGACCATGTCGAAGTTCCTGTGCATGGGCATGGAGCTGTCCGATGTGGTCGCCGCTTCGACGGTGAACGCGGCGATGGCGGCTGCGCCGCCCCGAGCTCGGCAGCCTCAAGCCGGGCTGCGTCGGCGACGCCACGCTGATTTCGGTCAGGCAGGGCCAGTTCGACTATGAGGACGTCGTCGGCGAGCACCTGATCGGCGATCGCAAGATCGTTTCGGAGGGCGTGGTCATCGGTGGCCGCTGGTTGCATCCGAATTGAGCGGATCAGGCTTGCTCGCGATAGAATTGCAGCAACCGCGTGCCCGCCGGCGAGAGCCAGTCGGGTGCGCCGGTGATGTAACCCTCGACGTGGTTGCTCGCGCCGACCAGATAGGTCACGGGCATGCCGACGAGCGTGAAGGCCGAGGCTGAGGCTTCCGTCGTGTCATACGCATCGACGTAGCAGGCGAGCTTTTGCACGGCTAGACCGCCGAGGAACGCGCGGATCTTGCGCAGGTCCTTCGTATCGGTGCAGATCGCGACAACGTCGAGCCGATCCGGCCGCGATCCCGCGAGGCTTGCGAGCACGGGCAGGTCGAGCCGGCAGGCCGCGCACCACGTCGCCCAGAAATTGACGAGCGTAATCCGGCCCGGCCGCGCCGTCAGCACAACGTCTTTTCCGTGCAGGTCCTGAAGCCTGAGCTGCGGCATCGTTGCGCGAGGCCGCACGACGGTAAACTGGCTGCGGCCGGCCTCCAACACCGGCGGCCAGGCGGGATCGCCGCCCTGCGCGCGGCTTGCGCGCGGAGGGACAAGGGCCGCCGGCGCGGCCATCAGCAGCGCTCGCCTGGACAGTGTCGTGCCGGGCGCACGAGGCTTCTCACGCATGGATATAGGCCCAGCCCTTCAATTGCAGATCGACGACGCGGCCGATCCCGAACGGGACGAGGCTCGCGCCCGATATCAACGGAATCGAGACCTGCTCCTTGGCTTCGGCGATCGCCTTCGACGACGCGCACATGCTGTAGGTGAGATTGTGCAGCGACTGCCGCAGCGTCGCGAGCGGCTCGACCAGCGGAGTCTTGTCCGCCCGGAAGACGTCGATGCCCTTGCCGTTGGCGACGACCTCGATCAGCAATCGCGCGCCCTTGTCGGCAAAGTGCTTTGCGAGATTGGCCGAGTAGCTGATCGCATGTCCCATGACATAGGGCTCGTTGCTGTCGATCAGGATCACGACGCCGTCGGCGAGACGATCCTCCCTGGCGGCGGCGCCGCCCGCGGTGAGGATCGCGGTGCCTGCGAGCAGACCCCTCCGGGACCATCCATTGGCTGAGATCATGGCGGCGGCGTTCCTGCCGGTCAGAGCTGACGCGGCGTAATCGGCGCCTTGCGGTCGCGTCCCCACAGCACGAACAGGCTGAGCGCGAGCAGGACGACATTGAGCGGCGTGACATCAGTCTCGCCACGCGAGAGGTGGAAGACGAGCGCGAACACCTGCAACACGGTGCAGCCGAGCGCGGCCAGCACCGTCAGCCGCGGCAGGATCCGCGTCAGGGCCGGAAGCAGGATGCCGATCCCGCCGGCAAGGTCGATCAGTCCGATGATTCGGACGAAGGTTTCGGAATACTGCCCGGCCCAGGGCATCATCGCGGCCAGCTGAGGGATAGGCGTGAGCAGCTTGACCAGCCCGGCCGAGGCGAAGACGAAGAAGATCAGGCCCTGTGCGGCCCAGAGGCCGATGCGAAGGGCGCGGCCCGGGGTGGCGGTTTCGAAGGTGGTGGCGGTCATGGTGGGTCTCCAGGGTCTGTGGGTCGCCACCATTTGATGGTTTCGCCTCATTTGATCATTATGCGTTCCATGATTTATTCCTTTCCTGGATGTTGATGATTTCATGGACTCGCTGGTCAGCATGAGGGTGTTTTGCCTGGTCGCGGAGCTGAAGAGCTTTGCGACCGCGGCGCAGCGCCTGCGCATTTCGCCCGCCATGGCGAGCAAGCACGTGATGCAGCTCGAGAAGCGGCTGGGCACGCGGCTGCTCAACCGCACCAGCCGGAGCGTCAGCCTGAGCGAGAGCGGCGCGCTCTATTTCGAGCAGGCGCGGCAGATGCTGGATTCGCTCGACGAGGTCGAGGCCGCCGTCAGCAAGGCGACCGTCGTTCCGCGCGGTACGTTGCGGCTGACCGCGCCGGTGTGGATGGCGAATGCGATCTTTGCGGGCGTGCTGGCGGATTACCAGGCTCGCTATCCGGAGGTGTGCCTCGACGTCGATCTCAGCGGGCGGCTGGTCAATCTGGTCGAGGAGGGATTCGATCTCGCCTTGCGCGCGACCGGCACGCCGGACGAGGCGCTGATCGCGCGTCCCATCACCAAGGTCCCCTTCTTGTTGGTTGCAGCCCCTGCGTTCCTCAAACGCGCCGGACGCCCGACGAAGTTCGCCGATCTCGCCGGCCAGGCGCTGTTGCACTACGCGCTCTATCCGGGAGAGAGCTTCTCCGTGAACAGGAACGGCACGGTCGAGACCATCAAGCTCAACCCGGTCCTGCGCAGCGGCAACGAGACGCTGCTCCACATGGCCGCGCTGGAAGGCATGGGCTTCGCCTTCCTGCCGAAATGGCTGGTCGCGGACGACATCGCCGCCGGCCGGCTCGTGCACATCCTGCCCGACGACATCATCTTCGAAGGGCGCCTGTTCGCGGTCTATCCGAGCCGCAAATACCTCTCCGCGAAGGTGAGGACCTTCATCGACTTCATCGCGGCCGACAAGCGGATGAGGTAACCAGCCGGATCACAGCGACCTTGCGATCAACAGCTTCATGATCTCGTTGGTGCCGCCATAGATCTTCTGGATGCGGGAATCGATGAAGATGCGCGAGATCGGGTATTCCTGCATGTAGCCGTAGCCGCCGAACAGCTGCAGGCATTCGTCGGCGGTCTGGACCTGCTTGTCCGAGCACCAGTATTTCGCCATCGACGCCGTGACGGTGTCGAGATCCCCGGCGACCAGGCGCTCGATGCACCAGTCGACGAAGACGCGCGCGATCATCGCTTCGGTCTTGCGCTCGGCGAGCGTGAAGGCGGTGTTCTGGAAATCCATCAGCGGCTTGCCGAAGGCCTTGCGTTCCTTGGTGTACTCGGTGGTGAGCTTGACCGCGCGCTCCATCGAGGCGACGGCGCCGACCGCGAGCGCGAGGCGCTCCTGCGGCAATTGCTGCATCAGCTGGACAAAACCCTGGCCTTCCTCCTTGCCGAGCAGGTTTTCCGGCGGCACCGTGACGTTGTCGAAGAACAGCTCCGACGTGTCGGAAGCGTGCAGGCCGATCTTGTCGAGGTTGCGCCCGCGCTTGTAGCCGTCCGCGCCTGCGGTCTCGACCACGATCAGCGAAATGCCTTTCGCACCGGCTTCGCCCGTGCGCGCGACCACGACGACGAGATCGGCGGCCTGGCCATTGGTGATGAAAGTCTTCTGGCCGTTGATGACGTAGGAATTGCCCTGCTTCTTCGCCGTGGTCTTCACGGCCTGGAGGTCATAGCCGGTGCCGGGCTCGGTCATGGCGATGGCGCCGACCATCTCGCCGCTCGCCATCTTCGGCAGCCAGCGCTTCTTCTGCTCCTCCGAGCCGTAATTGAGGATGTAGTGCGCGACGATGGCGCTGTGCACGGAGACGCCGGTCGTCAGCTCCGGCACCGTGCTCTCGAGATCATCCAGCACGGCGGCGTCAATGCCAGCCAGGCCATGTCAGGCCGGCCCGGTTCCCGCGTCATCACGCTGCGTGCAGGCACCGTGGACAGCGAAACCCTCGCCATCACGGTGCGGGACAGCGGCCCGGGCATCCCGCCTGATGACATGGCACGCCTGTTCGATCCGTTCTTCACGACAAAGGACGGCGGAATGGGCATGGGGCTTGCGATCTGCCGAAGGACGCTGGAAGCTCACGGCGGCCGATTGTCGGTGGTGAGCACCCCGGGCTCGGGAGCGACATTCCACCTGACATTGCCATATAGCCAAGAACACGCCTCGCCATGACACGACCAAACCAGGCTCAGCCGCCGACGCAATCCTCAAGCGCGACTGTCATCATCGTCGATGACGATGCGGGCATCCGCGCCTCGCTCGACAGCCTGTTCCGATCCGTCGGCCTCGAGACGCGCCTGTTCGGCTCGCCGGCGGAACTGCTCGGCGGCTCGCTGCCCGGCGGCCCAGGCTGCATCGTGCTGGACGTCCGCCTCCCGGGCGTGAGCGGGCTCGATCTGCAGAGCCAGCTCGTCCGGCAGGGCATCAGCTATCCGATCATCTTCATGACGGGCCATGGGGACATTCCGATGTCGGTGCGTGCCATGAAGGCCGGTGCCGTCGATTTCCTCTCCAAGCCGTTTCGCGACCAGGACATGCTCGATGCGGTGACGGCGGCGCTCGAACGTGATGCGCAGCACCGTGCCGAAGCCGCGACCAAGGAGGACATCCGCGCCCAGTACGAGACCCTGACGGCGCGCGAGCGCGAGGTGATGGGCCATGTCACCGCCGGCCTGATGAACAAGCAGGTCGCGGCCCTGATCGGCCTCAGCGAGATCACGGTCAAGATCCACCGCGGGAACGTCATGCGCAAGATGGGGGTTCGGTCGCTGGCCGACCTCGTCCGCAAGGCCGAGGCGCTGGGGGTATCCCAAACCCGCGGGACTACGGATCACACCTGAGTATAATTCCTGCGGGACTGCCCCGGGTGCATAAGGCGCCATCGGCCGCGCAAAGGGAGATGCCCTCCTTGCGGAACACCGCGGTCAGGATTGTGTGCCAATGGCCAAAACCCCGGTGATTGCGATCGTAGACGACGACGAAGGCGTTCGCACGTCGCTGGCGAGCCTGGTGCGCTCGATCGGCTACGAGGCCCAGGCCTACGAATCCGGCATGGATTTCCTGCGGCAGGCACCGGGAGACGATCCGGCATGCATGATCGCCGACGTCCAGATGCCTGTCATCACCGGCGATGAGCTGCAGGCACAGTTGATCGCGTCCGGCCGACGCTTCCCGATCATCTTCATGACGGCATTTCCAAGCGAATCCGTGCGCCGGCGCGTGATGGCGGCTGGCGCGCATTGCTATCTCGGCAAGCCCTCCAGCGGTGACGAGATCATCCGCTACCTCGAAGAGGCGCTGGCAGGCCACGCGCCGTAGTCCGCAAGACGGCCCCTGCCCCCAACCGGACGCGCATTCCGGCAAGCGGGTTGGTGGACCGGAAATACCGGCAAGCCCCGCAAACCTCATATTCGGCGCTGATTTTGCGAGATCGGCAGGCCCGCACGCTCTGCCGGAAACGGATGGGGCACGATGCCAGTGAACACCACAAGTGCCGCCGCGCCGCGTCCGCTGGTCTTTGCCGGCTTTCCGGCAAGTTCCTGGGCGTTCGCGCTTCGGGTCTGGCTGGCGATGCTGCTCGCGTTGTATGTGGGCTTCTGGCTCGAGCTCGAATCCCCGTCGTCGGCGGCCCTCACCGTGGCTGTGCTGGCGCTGCCGACACGCGGTCAGGGTATGGAAAAAGCCGGTTACCGCCTGCTCGCAACCGTCATCGGCGTCATCGCCTCGATCGCGATCGCCGGCCTATTTTCCCAGACCGGCGGCCTCCTGCTGGTGGTGTTGGGCATCTGGGTCGGGCTTTGCACCTATGTGGCCGGCCTGCTGGATGGCAATCGCGCCTATGCGGCGGCACTCTGCTGCATCACCGTCGCCCTGATCGCCGTCGAGCAGATCGACACGCCGCTACAGGTGTTCCCGACCGGCGTCGCGCGTGGCGCCGCCATCGGCATCGGCGTCCTTGCGGTGGCGCTTGTGAACGAGGTTCTGGCCGCGCCGAGCTATCATCCGGTTCTGGCAAGCCGCATCGAAGTGCTGCACCGCCGGGTCACGGATCTCGCGCGAGATGCCGAGCGCGGCGAGACTCCATCCGCGGCCGTTGGGGCTGGACTGCTGCATGACATCGCGGCGGTGCGTCCGGAGATCGCCAGCCTGACGACGGAATCGAGCATCGGCACGGCAAGGACCGCGGCCGCGCGTTCCGCGCTGGTCGATCTCGTCAGCGCGTTCTCGCTCGGTCGCATGCTCGCAGCGCTCCCTGCCGCGTCCGCGCTGGCGCCAGATGCAGCCGGGCTGGTCGCGATATCCCGATCCTGGCTCCGGGCCGAAATCGGCCGAAACAACGCGCTAGTCCGCGGCAGCCTCGATGCGCTGCGCGAAGGGACGAGCCCGTATCGTGCATGGCGCGCGCCGCTCTATCGCTCGCGCCGCATCGCGTCCGAGACTGGCGCACGGGCTGCGATCTCGTTCACGCTGATTGCAATTGTCTTCGTCCTGACGGGCTGGCCGACCACCGAGCTCTGCCTCTCGCTCGTTGCGGTGATCATCGGCCTCGGCTCGACGTCACCCTCGCCGCGCAACTTCACGATGGTGGCGGTGATGGCGACGCCGATCGCCTGCGTGCTGGCCGGCATCCTGAAATATCTCGTCTTCAACGGTGTGTCCGAGTTTCAGCTGCTCGCGATCGGTCTTGCGCCTGTCGTCATCGGCCTCGCACTGCTGATCACGCTGCCGAGCCCCATGCTGTCTTCAATCGGCCGCCTCGTGCTGGTGTTCACCCTCGTCGTGCTCGCACCAACCAATCCGCAGAGCTACGACCCCGAGGTGTTTCTCGTGACGAGCCTGTTTGTCTGCCTGTCGTCGACGCTGGTCTTCGCGGCGCAGTTGCTGCTGCCTCCCTTGTCGGGCGACCGGCGAGTTCGCCTGCTGCTGGGAGAGGCCCGGCGCGAACTGAGCCGCGCCGACGGTGGACGAGCCCGCCACCTCGCGCCGGAGGAAGCCGCCTTTCGCGACGCGGCGCGGATCGAGCAGATTTTGACCGCAAACGGCCCCTCCGCGATCGACGATCAGATGGCCGGCACGGCGATGCGCTGTTTCGACCAGGCCGCAGCCCTGCGGCGTTGCCGCGCCGAACTGGACCGGGTCGGACAGGGGCCGCTGGCCGTAGCGCCGCAGGCCGCGCGAGAGGCCCTCACCCGTCGGAACAGCGGCGTGATCCTCGCTGCAGCCGAGGCGCTGCACCAGTCGGCAGCACGAAGCGACCTGTCGGCCAGCGCGGCCATTGCCGCGCTGATTGCGGCAAGCGTGGCCTTCGCGCCGTCACAATCTCCGGCCGACTCCAGCCAAGGGAAACGACCATGATGAACACCTATCGGGAACTCGTCATCGGCGGCGTGCTCATTGCACCCATCGTTTCCTATGCGGCAACCGCGCTACTCGCGTTCCTGTTGCTGCGCCCGCTGCTGCGCTTCATCGGATTCGCGAGAGTCTTCAGCAACCCGTCGCTGGCCGAACTTTGCCTCTACGTGGCGATGTTCGGCATGCTCGCACTGTTCTTCTAGGGAGAAGAGTCATGGAAGCTACCCTGCCCCGCGACGCCGCCCCGCTTCGCAGCGAACCATCAGCCGAAGCACCGGGCGATGCCTCAAGTACCGCGGAGGGCTCCGCCGCACCGGAGACCGTGGCACGCGACACCAGCGATCGCACGGCGGACACCGTCAGACCTCCGACACAGGCAACGCCCTCCGCGAGGCCGCTGCGCAAGGCTGTCGGCCGATTCATGCTCGGCGCCGGCAAGCATCTCGCGACCCTCGGCATCGCATTGGTCGCCGTCTTGATATCGGTTGCGACTTGGCAGCACTACGTCACTGCTCCCTGGACGCGGAACGGCAGCGTGCGTGTCCAGGTCGCCAATGTCGCGCCGCAGGTTGCAGGCAAGATCGTGGCGCTGCGGGTTGGCGACAACCAGTTCGTCCACAAGGGCGACGTCCTTTACGTCATCGACCCCTTCGACTTCGAAGTGGCCGTCCGAATCGGCAAGGCGCTGGTTGACCAGCGGGCCGCGGATCTGGAGGTGAAGCAGGCCGAGTTCGACCGGCGTCGGCATCTGTCCAACCTCGCAACGACGCCCGAAGAGCAGCAGATCTATGCAGGCAACGCAGCGCAGGCGAAGGCCGCCTACGAGGCGGCGGCACACCAGCTCGCACAGGCGGAGCTGAATTTGAAACGGACCAGCGTGACCAGTCCCGTCGACGGTTACGTCACCAATCTCCTGCTGCGCGCAGGCGACTATGCCGTCACCGGCGTCAGCAACATCTCGGTGATCGATTCCAACAGTTTCTGGATCGACGGCTATTTCGAGGAAACCAAGATGGCTCGCGTCTGCGTCGGGGATCGCGCGGAAGCGCAATTGATTGGCTACGCCAAGCCGATCCTCGGGCATGTGAAGACCGTGACGCGCGGCGTCAGCGTGTCGAACGCCGCTGCGGGCACGCAGGGCCTGCCCAATGTCGACCCGATCTACACCTGGGTGCGGCTTGCCCAGCGCGTACCGGTTCGCGTCGCCATCGACACGGTGCCGCCGGATGTGCCACTGGTCTCGGGCATGACGGCGACGGTGACAATCCGACAGCCCTCCGCGGGCGATCACCAGACCCGGTTCGACTGGTTCCGCGCGAGCTTCGTGGATCCCCTCACTGATCTGTTCGGCGCAGGACAACCGCCGCGTGCGAACTGCCTGCAGGCCACATCCCAGCAACGCCCCGAGGTGGAAGCGATCCCGTATTCGCGCGAACCCGCGGTTCCCTCGGCACAGTCGATCGCGCCCGGCCTTACACCCGGCATCGACGCCTCGCCACGTCTGCCCTGAACACGTCTGCTCTGAATTAGACGAACACGCCCGACCGAACGAGACGGCGCCGCGTCAAACCTCTGGTCCGGCCGGTGCTGCGCTCTAACATCAGACCTCACGACACATGTGCTTGATCCCTTTGGTTCAATTGAACTCTTTGCGACATGCGGTCGCACCTCTCGCATTTGCAAAATCTAATACCGCTTAAGCATCCTTAACGAGCCTTTCGACGAGGCCGCACCTATCGTTCGAGCATGGACCAGTTGCATTCGGCAGCCGTCACGACGGCGGCAGAATCCAGGACACGGGGACGAACGATGCTCACCGATATCCAAGCGGCCGGCGCCCGGTCGACGTATCAACCCAGCCGCCACGAACCGGCCTCCCCGCAGGAGACTCGCGCATTTCCCCTCGAACGGAGGTGGCGCCAGCCCGCGGCCACGCCTGACGACATCACGATCTCGCGCTGGACCTGCACGCAAACGGGCATAAGGCACGAAGAGGCGACGACGCCTGCCGACCGATACTTCTTCGCCATCGCCTTGAAGACGTCCCGCGCCAAACTGACCAGAGGCCGTCACACCATCTTCGACGGCATCATGCCGGCAGGCACGCTGTATATCGGCGCACCGTTGCAGCAGCTCAGTGCGCAGTTCTCGGCGCCGTGCGACTTCCTGCACTTCCACGTCTCGGCCAGCACTTATTTTCCGTTCCTAAGGCCTGGAGCAGGAACAGCCTCGGCCGAAGGCCTCAACGACCTCGTGCTGCTCCGCGACCCCTTTGCCGAACAGCTGGCGAAGGCGCTGACCGAACGCGGCCATTCGGCTGACCGGGAATTCGCGCGCTGCATCGGTCAGACGCTGGCAATGCACCTCGCCCGGCGCGAGCTGCCACACTCGAAAGTCAATGCCTTGCCGAAATGGCGACTGCGGCGCGTGAAGGAATACGTCGGGACGCACTTCGACCACTGCATCAGCTTGTCCGAGCTTGCCAAGGTGGCGGGACTGTCCCGGATGCACTTCGCGGCCCAGTTTCGCGCCGCGACGGGATACCGGCCGCGCGAGTACCTGCTGCATCAGCGCATCGAGCGTGCGAAATCGCTGCTGTCGAATTCCGAGACGGCCCTGGCCGAGGTGGCGCTGACCGTCGGCTTCTGCACCCAAGCGCATTTCTCGACCGTCTTCAAACGGGTCACGGGTGACACGCCCGCGCGCTGGCGTTGCGCCAGCCGGAACGCATCGGCTTCGTCCAGGCTCTCCGGCGGCGATCCGGCTTCGACATACAAGGCCGTGTCTCACGTGCTGCCCGCGGACTTCTCGTGAATCATGCGAAATGAGAAACACAAGGGGTTCGTGAAATACTTTGGCCGCGGGATCGGCGATGCTGTGCGTGTTAGGTGACTGAGACCCCAAGTCACAGCTCGAGCCTCCCTCCTCCCTGGGCATACGAGCATTTTAGGGCCGTCCTCCCCCAAAGGACGGCCCCCTTTTTCGACCGCGCGGCGCGATCGACGGCATCGTCTCTTCGGAACTCGGCGAGGCTAGTCGTTCAGGTGACGCGCAGCCCAGGCGCGGACGCCCTGAAGACTCCTGAAATCATCCAGCGAGCGAGCCGGAAGTCCGGCCCCGATTTCCGCAACCATGCTGCTGAGCGCATGTCCCGGCCCCAGCTCGATAAACCCCGTAGCGCCCGCTTCGACACAGGCCCGCAGGCAATCCGCCCATTGCACCGTTTGCGAGATCTGCGCGGCAAGTTTGTCGCGACCGCTCTCGAGCGAGACGACCGGAGCGGCATCGATTCCGCTCAGAATGCGCGCACCGGTCCTCGGGGGAAATACCACCGACGCCAGGCGCAAGGTCTCACGAAAGACCGCGGACGCCGCGGCGAGCCGTTTGGTGTGGGAGGCAACCTCAACCGGCAACGCGACGATCCTTGCGCCGTGCATCGCCCGCGCGTCGTCGGCAATCCCGCCCAGCGCCTCACGGCCGCCGCCGATGACAAAGGCATCGCCCGGATTGACGATGGCGATCGCTGCGCCGTGACGTTCGCAAAGCTGACCGACCTCCTCGCGCGAAAGACCGCGGACGAAGATCAGCCCGTCACCCGCGCGCGTGGCCGCATCCATGGCCTCTGCGCGGCGTGCCACGAGATCGAGCGTGGTGGTCGCATCGAGCACACCGCCGACACCCCAGGCCGCGACCTCGCCGACACTGTAGCCGGCAATGATGACGCCGCGTGGAACGGCATCTGCGAGCGCGCGCGCCGCGGCGAGCGGCTGCACGGTGCAGAGAATCTGGCTCGTACGGTTGCGGTGCAGGGCCTCATCGGGTTCGCCGCGGACGAAATCGCGCGGATCGCTGCCACCGAGCAATGTCGCCGCGTGCGCAAACAGGTCCGCGGCCTCACGCGCGCCGCCCGTGAGGGCGAACATGTCCCGATGCTGTCCGCCTTGTCCCGAGCAGAGGATCGCAAGCGTCACGGTCGCGACCTAACCGGGAAAGAGCATGGCGATCGCAATCGCTAGGGTCACGACGCTGAATCCGGTGCTGGCGATGACCATGGATCCCGCCGTCGCGGAATCCAGCCGGTAGTTGACGGCAAACAGGATGCCGAAAAAGCCCGAGGGCACCGCGGCAAGCAGAATGGCAGTCTTCGCGGGATCAGGCGCAATCGGATGAAGTGAATGACCGCAATGGCCAGCAGCGGCCGAACGACATCCGAGGCCGCCGTTGCGGCCACGATCCGCCAATCCAGCCGGAACGATTGTGCCGACAGAATCGCCCCCGTGAGAAACAGGGCGACACCCGCGGCGGCACTCCCGATCAACGCCAGGCATGCATGGGCAAGTGCATCAAGGCTCACGTCCGACAGCGAAAGCAGGATGCCTGCCGCAGGCGCCAGTACGACCGGCTTGGTGATCGCGCGCCTGACTGCCGTCAGAATCTGCCGCGTCGACAATTCGGCGCCCTGCGCCCTGCTCGCACCCATTTCCACCATGATCAGGGTCAGCGGGCTGATCAGAATCGAGCCCGTTGCCAATGCGACCGCAACCGGGACGGTGCCGGCGGGGCCAACACGGACGACAGGATCGGAAGTCCGACGCCGGCAAGGTTCGGAAAGCCGATCGTCAAGGCCTGCAGCGACGCATCGGACCGGGACGCCTTCGAGAACCTGCGCGCGGCGCAATACCAGGCGACATAGAGCAACAGCATCGTCACGCCGAGCACCATGGAGAGCGGAACCTGTTCGATCATATCGCGGCGCGAGGCCGAAGCGGTCGCGGCGAACAAGGACGCCGGCAGCGCAAGATCCATCACCAGCGCGTTGAGGGCGTCGACGTGAAGATTGTCGACGATATGAAATTTTCCGGCGGCGTATCCCAGCAACAGGACGAAGAAGACCGGCACCAGCGCCATCAGGATCGCGTTGGACATCATGGAATCGGCCTGGGCATCGACGAAGAGCGTCATAGCGAGCAGGTCGGCCGATCCACCCGGGCTGAGACGGCGGGCGACGAAACTTTCGTGGATCGATTCTGCTCGCGCACGCCAGCCGGACGCGCAGACGCCGCCGGCATCGACGAAGCGACGCGCCGCGTCATGTGCAAAACGAAGGCCGTCGAGGCCGCCGCGATGCAGGAGGTTGGTGTCTTCGACGGAAGCGATCAGGGCAAAGCACGCCTCGACCCGGGCGGCTTCCGTATCCTCCACAACGACAGTTGCTCTCCGCAAGGCCGGCAAGCCGATTCCGTAGATGCTGGGAAATCCCCTCGCGGCCTCGATACGCGCACCGCCCGCGCGAAAGCGGCGGCGGGCTACGCTGCCATGGCTGTGCAGCAGCACCGGACCATCGAGGATGCTGTCGCCCCACAAGCGTGCTACGACATCGCCAAGCGGAAGCTCGAGAGCGACTAACCCGCCGGCTTTCGCACCGGCGGCCGCGCACAGCAGGCCGAGCCCGAAGATCGCGCCACGGTGCGTGTTGACCCCCGAAGTCGCCGCGAACATGGCGCGCTCCGCCTCGAGGCCAATGACCCGCAGCCGCCCCATACCGCAGCCAAGCGCACCTGCATCGGCCAGGCGTTGCAGATAGGGCCTGATGGCCGCGGCGCTGCGACGAAACGTGCCCGCATCCATGTCATCGTGACTGCCATTGTCGACATGGCTCACCAGCCCCGGTTTCGGCCAGGTTTCGAGCTCCTTGACGAGGCAATCGGCGGCAACAGCCCCGATGGCAGAGACATCGGGCATCATCCACGCGCGGCGCAGAAGCGGCCGTTCCATGCCTCTCGCGGCCATGGTGATCATGATCCCGTCGCTCCCGAAATGAATTGATGCCTGTCGAGCAGGACCACGCGCTCAATGCTCTTGACCAGAAGCTCGCTCGCGCCGCCGTGGACTTCGCGCCAGTTCACCGCAGCGCCGTCGGCGCTCATCAGCTCGCCATCAAGCCGCATCGGCGCGCTGATCTCGATCGCGGCGACATCGGCGACGAAACGATCGATGTCGGTTTCGCTTCGAAACTCGAACAGGACATCGAGATCGGAACGGTCGGTGACGTAATCGAGCCCGGTCAACGACTGCCAGGCCAGGCTGCCGTAGACGCGCGCATCCACCGAATGGCGAAGCGCCAGCCCGTCGAGCCGGTCGAGCGTCGGCCACCAGTTGCGCGGCGCGTAAGCCCGCGCCTGTTGCAGCGACGGCGGCCGCGCGACCGAGGCGACGTGGTCGATTTCGATCAGGAGGGCAACCCGCTTCTTGCCGGCAGAAGGCGGCAAGGGCAGGCCCAGCGCGACGCCGGTTGCCTCGTGTGGCAAGGCGCGCCGCCTGATCGTCGGCCACCGCATTTTGGGCCAGCGCGCGAGAAGGGAATCGGCAGCGAGATCGTCGCGCGCGTCCAACATCGCGCGCCACCCCGCGGGGCTGACGAAGACGAGGTCGTGACGACCGGGCGGTCGATCACCGTGCTTGCAGGGCGAGGTCACGAACGCGCTCCGCGATCTCGGCGGCCTACAGCCGGCCGCCACGCTGCTTGCCGAGCGCATCCCGCCGGTCCTGCGCGGCCGGCATGTCGGCGAGCAACGCCTCCAGCTGGTCGGCGAGCGATGCGGCATTGCTCCATGTCATGTGAACGGCACCCATTTGCGCGAGATTGGACAGGCCCGGCGCGAACACCGGCGTCGACTTCGCCTTTTCCTGTAGCGCCTCCATCGACAGCTTGGTCACCTTCGCCATCGAAGGCAGATCCATCACTGCGGGATCGGCTCCGGGCAGTCCGACCAGCACACGCGTTGCAAGGCCTGTCGCAAGCAGCGCACCCGCAGCCGAGTGGCCGTACAGGACGCCGACGGTCGGGCGGCCATTCATGTCCGCGTGGATCAGCACCTTCGCCAGATGTGCGAGGAACTCGTTCAGCCCGAGCAGTTCGTCACGCTTGCTCATGCGCTGGCTGTCGCTATCGACGAGCACCAGGATCGGCCCGGAGTCACGACCGATCGACTTCAGGACATGTGCGGAAAGCCTGATGGCCTCATCGACGCCCAGCGCGGTTCGATTCGCAACGCCGATCACCAGCATCGTGCCACCGGATCGCAGCGTCGCCGAGCCGTGAAGGACGCCGTTGTCGTTGCTTACCTCATGGCCGTCAGGAAAGAGCGAGGCGATGATGTCATCGAGCGTCACGGCTGGTCCTCCCGATCCTGTTGGCGAGCGCAATGAACTGATCTGCCGGCAGCTCCGGAACCGTCTCAGCGTGCTCGATGCCTTCCGCGGTCCAGATGTCGACGGCATCCGCGCAGGCGCCGAAGCGGCGCAACCGGCCGGCGAGCCGTTCCTGCTCGGCCTTCAGCCTGTCGAGACCGAAAGGTCCGACCAGGCCGATCAGCTCCAGCGCGGCCTCGCGAAAATCCTGCACATTGTCGTCGGCAAAGACATCGGCGGCGCCGAGCAGGCGGCGGTGCTTGCCGCCCATGGTCCGCCAGACCAGGGCACGATCGCGCGAGTCGAACTCCTCGACGCCGCGATTGGTCTCGATGACTTCGGGACCTGACACAGCGATGCGCCCCGGCTCCGAGACGGCGAGCGCGGAGCAACAGCCCGCGATCAAGCCGCCGCCGCCGTAGCATCCGGACCTGCCGCCGATCAGGCCGATGACCTTCACGCCGGCGGCGCGCGCTTCCATCACGGCGCGCATGATCTCGGCGATGGCAAGCTCGCCGGCATTGGCTTCCTGCAACCGGACGCCGCCGGTATCGAACAGGATCAGGACGGGGACCGAGCCGATCTCGCGCGCGGCGCGGAGCAGCCCGGTCAGCTTGGCGCCGTGCACTTCGCCGAAGGCGCCGCCCATGAAGCGGCCCTCCTGCGCGGCAACGAACGCCGGCGAGCCGTCGAGGCGACCGTGACCGACGACGATGCCGTCGTCGAACTGCTCGGGAAGATCGAATATCTTCAGATGCGGGCTGACCTCGCGCTGCTCCGGCCCGATGAACTCGACGAAGCTGCCGGCATCGAGCAGCAGTTCCAGCCGCACGCGGGCCGACGCCTCGTAGAAGCTGGTGCTGTGCGCCCGTTCGGCGGGGGTGATGTGCTTGATCGGCGCGGTCATTGGCCGTTCTCCGCGATCGATCGCACCGCCTGCGCCAGCCGGAGCGAGACCGTGTCGGGACGCGCGCCGCCGTCATTGATCGAGAATTTCAGCCCACCGGGCGAATAACGCTCGACGAAATCGCCGATCACGGCCCTCCAGACCTCGCCGAAGCCGACGGCGGCGGTCTTGATGTCGATGGCACATTCCGCATCCGGCAGCACGCGCTCCACCAGCACTTCGAGATTGCCCGAGGCAACTACGCCGACAATCGCGCTCCGCCTGGCGCCGTCGGCGCGGGCGCGAGCCGGGTGTCGAAAGCTGAGATCTTCCATGGCGCGTTCCTCACCAGTTCCTGAATTTTGAAGGGGGTGCGTACAAGCCGCCCGACCAGCGCACGAGATCCTTGATCGAGCGCGCCGCCAGCAGGCTGCGATCCGCATCGAGCGGATTGATGCCGAGATCTTCCGGCCGGCGGATCACGCCGCGCTCGCGCAGGCGCGCGACCATGCCGTGGTCCCGCCGACGGCCGACATCGGTGTAGCCGGCAACGCCACGGACGGCGTGCTCGCGCTCCTGCGCGGTGCGGCACAGCAAGAGATTCGCCACGCCCTCCTCGGTGACGATGTGCGTGACGTCGTCGCCATAGATCATGACCGGCGCCAGTTCGAGCTTCAGCTTCTCCGCGAGCTCGATGGCATCGAGCTTCTCGACGAACAGCGGCACGTTCTTGTCCCCGAACGTCTCGCCGATCTGCACGACCAGCTTGCGGCCGCGGCGCATCAGTGCCGAGCCGTCCGGATCGGCCTCCGCTCCGGCCTTCAGCCAGGGCTCGCTCGGATGACGCCGCCCGCGGGCATCCGCCCCCATGTTCGGGGCGCCGCCAAAGCCTGCGATGCGCGAGGTGGTGACGGTCGACGAATTTCCCTGCAGATCGATCTGCAGCGTGGAGCCAATGAACATGTCGCAGGCATAGAGCCCGGCGGCCTGACAGAAGGCGCGGTTGGAACGCAACGAGCCGTCGGGGCCGGTGAAGTAGACGTCGGATCTGGCGCGGATGTAGTCATCCATGCCGACCTCCGATCCGAACGAGTGGATCTGCCGCACCCAGCCGGATTCGATCGCGGGAATGAGTGCGGGATGCGGATTCAGCGCGAAGTGGGTCGCGATCCTGCCCTTCAGCCCCAGCCTCTCGCCGAATGTGGGGAGCAGGAGTTCGATCGCGGCCGTGCTGAAGCCGATGCCGTGATTGAGCCGCTGCACGCCATACGGTGCATAGACCCCCTTGATCGCCAGCATCGCGGTCAGGATCTGGCCTTCGGTGATCGCGGCCGGATCGCGCGTGAACAATGGTTCGACGAAGAACGGCTTGTCAGCCTTGACGATGAAATGGACACGGTCCGCCGGGATATCGACCCGCGGAACCGTCTCCACGATCTCGTTGACCTGGGCGATCACGACGCCGTCCTTGAACGTCGTCGCCTCGACCACGGTCGGTGTGTCCTCGGTGTTCGGGCCGGTGTAGAGATTTCCCTCACGATCGGCGCTGACGGCGGCGATCAGCGCGACGTGCGGCGTGAGGTCGATGAAGTAGCGGGCGAACAGTTCGAGATAGGTATGAACCGCGCCCAGCTCGATCTTGCCGCCGAACAGCATGCGCGCAATCCGCGCCGATTGCGGCCCGGAATAGGCATAGTCGAGCCGCTTCGCGACGCCGCGATCGAACAGGTCCAGATGTTCGGGCAGAACGACGCCCGACTGCACCATGTGCAGATCGTTGACCCTGGAGGGATCGACCGCCAGCAGCGCGCGGCTCAAGAGATCCGCCTGCTTCTGGTTGTCGCCCTCCAGGCAAACTCGGTCGCCCGGCCGGATCACGGCCTCCAGCAGGCGCGTGACGTCGTGTGCTTCGACGACCTTGCCGCGGGCAAGGACTGCTCCCGCCGCAATGCGGGCATCACGCGCGACACGGTTGTCCTGCCAGCTCGTCATGACTTCTGCCCCTTTGCGGCGTTGGCCCCGCTCCAGAGCGATCCCGGATTGGCACGGTCGGGATGGAGCTCGAGCATCGCCTCGTAGAGCTCACGCGGCGATGTCGTCGCCTTGTCGAGGCGGTTGAAATCGAGCAGGTATTGCCGGGTCTCCGCGATGTTGCGCGGATCGTCGTCGTTATCCGGCTTTTTGTGTCCGGCGACGACGAAGCGCGGCTTCAGCGCCGCAAGCCGGTCGAGCGCGGCGATCCATTCCAGCCGGCTCTGCGTGTCGGTTTCGGCCAGATAAGGATGAATGCCGTTGTATACGGTGTCGCCGGCGACGATCAGATCGAGAGACGGGACATGAAGGGCGGTTGAACGCGCCGTATCGGTTCGTCCCATGTCGATGACGACGAGCTTGTGCCCCTCGAGCGTGAGCTCGCCTTCGAGGGGCGCAGCCGCGACCAGGCGCTCTGCGATCTCGCCCGGAAAGCGCTTGCGCCAGAAGCCGTCGAGCGAGGCCGGCGAGAGCTGCGCCTTCATCTCGTCGACGACCTCGGGAACGGCAACGGCTTTTGCCTGCGGAAAGCGGTCGAGCAGCGGTGCCAGCCCGAAGAAATGATCCCCGTGCCCGTGTGTGACATAGATCGTCGTCAGATTTCGCTCGCAAGACGCGACCCAGTCCAGCAGCGTTTTCGACTGCCCGGCGGTGAGGAACGTGTCGACGAGGACCGCGTCCCGCTCGCCGTAGATCAACGTCGACGAATTCGCGACCCACATCAGGTCCGGATTGCCGGACGGCAAGTCGCGGCTCAGTCCGGCCCGCTTCACCGTCGTCACCTTCCAGTTCAGGGCGGCGCCGGTCGTCTCGATCACATTCATGGGAATTCTACTGATGGCACAGTCGGGCCGGCGGGAGTGCTGCCGCTCCCGCCGTCCTTCCTTCTGCCGGTCGTGCGTCAGGACCGGCGAAGCGTGATCACCGCGTAACCGGCTGCTGGATGCTGCGCGCGGCGCGGGTGATGACCGCAGCCACTTCCTTCGGATGCGACTCGTAGACCGAGTGGCTGGCGCCCGGGATCACGGTGGTCTGGCTCTTGGCGCGCTCGTAGTACCAGCGCTCCAGATCCGGATTGATGATCTGGTCGTTGCCGGAGACGATGCCCCAGCTCGGCTTGGTCTTCCACGCCGCCGCCGTCAGCGGCGTGCTGAACACCTGGGCCGCGGCCGGGACCTGGGAGCGCGCGACGAACTCGGCGCGCTCGCGCGGCAGATCGGGTGCGAACAGTTTCGGGAATTGCACGGGATCGAGATAGGTGAACTTGTCCGGCGTCACCTTGATGACGCCCTCGGTCTTCCCGAGCACGCTCGGCGTCTTCTTGCCCAACGCCGATTCGTCCTCTCCGACGTCGGGCGCGTGTGCGGCGACGTAGACGAGACCGACGACGCTCGGATGAACGCCGGCCTCGGTGATGATCGAGCCGCCGTAGCTATGGCCGACGAGAAGCGTCGGGCCATCCTGCAGATCGAGAATGCGCTTCGCCGCCGTGACGTCGTCGGCGAACGAGGTCTCGGGCTCCTGCACAATGGTGACGCGGAAACCTTCCTTGGTCAGGATCTCGTAGACCGGCTTCCAGCCGGACCCATCCACCCAGGCGCCGTGCACCAGGACGATGTTCTTCAGGGGCTCCGCGTTCGCAGGGACGACGGTCGAGAGCAAGGAGAGAGCGGCGGCAAAGGCGAGACCAGCGTTGAGGTGTTTCATGTCGGGATCACTCCGGGTTGGAATGACGCGACACTACGTGAGTCGTGATTCAAGGTCGGGATGATACCCGAAGCAAGAGAAGTCCACCTTTCGAGGAAAGATCGCAAGGTGCTTGAGGCGTGCTGTCGCTCACCGGTGACGTTGCAGCGCGATTTGAAGCGGGCGCGGATAGTTCTGTTGGCGGCGGATGGGCGCAGCACCCGGTCGATCGCCAAGGAAGTTGGGGTCCAGCCGCGGATTGTCAGCCTTTGGCGGCATCGCTATGCCGACCATGGCCTTGAAGGGCTGCAAGACAAGCCGCGGCCTGGCAAGCAGCCGATCTATACGAAGACGACCGACAAGCGGATTCTGAAGCTGCTGGATAAGCCGCCACCGCAAGGGTTTGCGCGCTGGACCGGCCCCCTGCTGGCCGAGGCGCTGGGCGATGTCGATGTCCAATATGTCTGGCGGTTCCTGCGCAGCCACAAGATTGACCTGGTGGCTCGCAAGTCCTGGTGCGAGAGCAACGACCCGAACTTTACGGCCAAAGCCGCCGATGTTGTCGGCCTCTATGTCGCGCCGCCGGCGAAGGCCATTGTGCTGTGCGTGGACGAGAAGCCCTCGATCCAGGCTTTGGAGCGAGCGCAGGGTTATCTGAAGTTGCCCAATGGCCGCGCCTTGACCGGCCAAAGCCACGATTACAAGCGGCATGGCACCACAACATTGTTTGCGGCGCTCGAAGTCGCCACCGGAAAGATCATCGCGACCCATTCAAAACGCCGGCGCCGCGTCGAGTTTCTCGATTTCATGAACAGCGTCACCGCGGCTTTTCCGAACCGCAAGCTTCACGTCATCCTCGACAACCTCAACACCCATAAAAAGAACGAGGACTGGCTCAAGGCCCACCCCAACGTGCAATTTCATTTCACGCCGACAAGTGCGTCATGGCTCAATCAGGTCGAAGTATGGTTTTCCATCTTGCAGGGGCAGTCGCTCAGCGGCACCTCCTTCACGAGCCTCAAGCAGCTTCAGGAACACATCGATGCCTACGTCAACGCATACAACGACAGAGCCGAGCCCTTCGTCTGGACCAAGAAAAAGGTCCGTCAACGCCGTTTCAAAGGCCGCCGTATCACTCAGCTCTGATTCCGGGTACTAGCCTCTGGAGGACGGGAGATGGGCTTAACAGCGAAGAAGATCGCGCGACTACTGGATCGACCTGGGCGCTACATCGACGGCGGCGACCTAGGACAGGGATTGTATCTGCAAGTGACTCCAGGCGGTGCGTCCTGGCTGCTGCGATACGAATTTGAATCCGCAACGCTAAAGAGTGGCAAACCAACAAAGCCCAACGGTCGGACGGGACGCCGTGAACGGTGGATGGGCCTATAGCGGTATCACTACAGCCAAGAACCTTTGCGCATTTTTGTTGAGAGAGGGCCTGAAGACCTAAGTTGTTTAAGTTGGTCGAGCGCTTCCGGTGTCCAAACGAACGATGCCATTGCTGCTACCTCCGGCTGTGGCTGGGATAGGTTTCGCCCCCTATACCGCCGGCGAGGCCGGGAGCGAAAGCCCGGAAGTTCCTGGGTCATGCGAGGAAGGCGCAGGAGGGGCGTTTCCCGTCCACGGTCCGATCTACCGGCCTATGGCGGACAGCCTCCCGTAGCGGCTCGGCGGCGTGCCAGGGAGGCTATCGCGGTCGCGATCTAGGGTCGCGGCGAGGCCGGTTCCTTTAAGCTTTCCCCGGTTCCCAGTTCTTCGCCAGTCAGTCAGTCTCCCCTAAAGGGGAGAGACTGTCTGGCGGACTGGTCGGACAGTGGCTATCCCGCCAGTCGATTAACTGCCCTAAAGTCAACAATTCCAATAACTTACTTTGGTCTAAAGCCGGCTAATTCTCTGGCCAGTTGTCATGACTGGCGGAAGGGCTGTGGAGCCTGGCTTTACCCCAAGGGACCCGTCTGCACCCCACCGTCCGGTTCCCACGCCACACCCCAGGGGGCACACCCAACTTTTACCTGCCAACCATCGTCTATCATTCGTATACAAACGACTAGGACTACTTTCCGCGCCTTTCCGGACCCTTTCGATCCTTCGCGATGATCTCCGGGCGGAAGGTATCTCCGCCCGTAAACACGCGAATCATCCGCTTTATCAGCTGCTTACGATAGGTAGCGCTCGAACTCCCGGTTAGAACCCCGGTAGCTATAGACTTTGGCGCACAATTAGAAGTTTAATCTAAAGGCTATGGACACTAAAAATAGCACCGCGAATACCGCGACGAAAGCGAACCGAAACGGCGTCAGAGCGAAGCAAAAGCCGAGCCGTGCCAAGCATGCCAAGCAGAAGCCGAGCCGTGCGAAGCTTCGTGGCCTGAGAACGCTCGATGACCTAGATGCCAGGACATCTGGATATCGCCGCGCTCGTGAACTGATTGGCGGGTTTGAACAAGACCTTGGCGGCGCAGATCACCTGACCACAGGCCAGCACCAGCTTGCGCAACGTGCTTCTGTGTATGGCGCTCTGATCGAAAGCTACGAAGTGCAATGGTTGGAAAGTCGCGTTGTTGACCCAAATTGGTTTGCGGCGACCAACGTGCAACGTCGTGTTTTGCGCGATCTGGGTTTAGAGCGCCGCGCGAAGGACGTAACACCCCCGTCCCTCGCCGACATTGCCGCAGAGATTGAAGCGGAGCGGGAGGCGGATGACGGATGACCGCAGCCCATCCACCACCAATCTCTGTAGCGGATGCCTTGAGAAGCAAGCGGCTGTTCCGACCATTCTTTGTAAGCGGAGCTTTTCTCCCATTTGATTGACTGGTTTCGCTTCGGCTTTCGCTCTGCGATCCTTGGCTTGTCAGAGAGCCGAGAGGAGACTGAAGGCGATGGAACAATCGGGGGAGGAAGCCGAAGCTGATGGCTTTGTGGGGAAGCTTACGCGCCGGACGCGTTCTGGAGGCCGGTTATGGTCTGCGGAGATCAAGGGGCGCGCTGTTTTCGAGAGCATGAAGCCCGACGCCCGGGTATGTGATGTCGCACGGCGTTATGGTGTGAAGGCCCAGCAGTTGACGACGTGGCGCAGATTGGCGCGTGCTGGCCGGCTCGCATTGGTCACGGACGACGCGGCGGATTTCGTGTCGATCGAGCTGAGCGATCCAGTGGCGTCAGGCAAGAGCGAGGGGCCCGTCGAGATTACGATTGGCAAGGTTTCGGTCCGCCTGGATGCGGACGTGTCGGCGGTGCGGATCGCGGAGATCGTGACTGCGATCGAGCGCGGCGCATGATCATTCCGGCGCAGGGACTGCGGATTGTGCTTGCTGTGCGTCCTGTTGACTTCCGGTGCGGGCACGACGCGCTGGCCGGTCTTGTGCAAAACACGCTTGGGCTCGATCCGCATTCGGGCCTGATCGTGGTTTTTCGTTCGAAGCGCGCCGACCGGCTGAAGATTTTGCTATGGGACGGCACGGGCCTCGTTTTGGTCTACAAGCGCCTTGGCCGCGATGGTCGTTTCGAGTGGCCGCAGATCAGCGACGGCGTCATGCATCTGACGCGCGTGCAGTTCGAAGCGAGAACTGGAAGCGAGTGGGCGAACGGATTGTCGCGACGCCAGCTGCGGCGAACTGACTCAGACCCGACAACCTGTTTCGCGCGGGGCTTTGGGATGATAGCTTGCGGATGTGCCGCCGTCCCCCATTGATCCCGCCCGTCTTGCAGCGCTGCCCGCCGATTTGCGCGCGCTCTTCCGCGCGCAGGAAGCGATGATTGAAGCCGAGCGTCGTCGCGCAGACGATGAATGCTCGGCGCGCCTTCATGTCGAGAGTGAACTGGCTGCGTCCAAAGAGAGCGTCGAACGCCTCGAACTGCTCGTGAAGGAGTACGAGCGCGCACGTTTCGGTAAACGCTCGGAGAAGTTCAATCCCGATCAGATGCAACTGGTTCTCGAGGACATCGAGATTGCCATCGCCGAAGTCCAGGAACGCCAGGACGATCGTGCGCGCCGCGCCGGCACGGCGCCGTCCAGCCGCCGGACCAGGCGCGCTGCCCGTGCCTTTCCCGCGCACCTGCCGCGCATCGACCAGGTGATCGAACCCGAGAACCTCGAGTGTCCCTGCGGCTGCGGCCGGATGGTCCAGATCGGCGAGGATCGCTCCCGCCGTCTCGATGTCATGGCCGCCCAGTATCGTGTGATCGAGACGGTGCGACCGCGCTACGCCTGCGCAAAGGGCTGCACCGGTGTTGCTCAGGCGCCGGCGCCCGCCCATCTCGTGGAGGGTGGCATCCCCACCGAGGCGCTGCTGGCGCAGGTGGCGGTCGCCAAGTTCAGCGAGCACATGCCACTCTATCGTCAGTCGCAGGTTCTGGCTCGGCATGGCATCTTCATCGATCGCGCCGTTCTGGCAGACTGGATGGGAACGGTCGCCTTCCACCTCGCGCCGCTGGTCGAGCGCATGAGCGTCGTGATGAAGCAATCGGGCCGCTTGTTCATAGACGAGACCAGGGCGCCTGTGCTCGATCCGGGCCGGGGCCGAACGAAGACCGGCTATCTGTGGGCTGTCCTGCGCGACGATCGCGGCCACGGCGGCGCTGATCCACCAATCGTGGTCTACCACTACGCGCCAGGACGCGGTGGTGACCATGCTGAGCGCATCCTCGAGGGCTTCGACGGCATCCTTCAGGTCGACGGATACCAGGGCTATCATCGGCTCGCACGGCCCAAGCGCAAAGGCGGCGTGCCGCTGCGGCTGGCCGCATGTTGGTCCCACTCAAGGCGCAAGATCATCGCAGCGACTCCGAAAGCCGGCTCACCCATCGCCGAAGCCGTTCTCGCGCGCATCGCCGCACTCTATGCGATCGAGAAGGAGATCCGTGGCGCCGACGCCCCGGCTCGGCAAACGACCCGTAACGAGCGATCACGGCCGCTCGTCGCTGAACTCGAGAGGTTTCTGCGCGAGCAAGCCGCTCGCCTGTCGCCGGGCAGCGAGATGGGCAAGGCGATCGCCTATCTCCTGAACCATTGGGATGGCCTCACCTTGTTTCTCGACGATGGTTGCGTTGAGATGGACACCAATCCCGTCGAAAATCAAATCAGGCCGCTGACTCTGACGCGTAAAAATAGTTTATTTGCTGGTCACGACGAAGGTGGTCGTTCATGGGCGCGCATAGCTTCGCTCATCGCCACCTGCAAAATCAACAGCGTGGAGCCCTACGTCTGGATGAAAGCGACGCTCAAAGCGATCGCAACCGGTCACCCGCAGTCCCGGATCGACGAGCTCCTGCCTTGGTCGTTCGGCCGCACCTCGTAATTCTCCGTCGTTGCCGCCTCCATACCCCCCGCCAACGATTTGCAAACACGTTGATCAACAGACTGCAATCCCCACGCCAAACCTTTGCGAATGGGACGCGAACGTCGCTTACCATTCTTTGATGGTGCAAGCTGGAACACGTGGGGTGCAGTGCTAAAGGGCGGCTTTGGTGAACCACTTAGCGCTAGTGAGCTAGACACATTTCTTTCGGTCGCAGAACGCCCGCCTCCCGCGCATCGGGTCAAGGAATTAGTTGCAATAGTCGGAAGAGGCGGCGGAAAGGATAAACGATTTCGAGTTTGCCCGATTGGCGCCGTCTCAGAAGAAAGCTTTCAAGCCTCTTGCTACTGCTTGGCGTGATCAGATCGCGAACCAGATTGCTACCCTGCTTCCGCAACCAAAGAAGACGGAGGCCGCATAACATGCCCAGAGTTCTTCGAAACCTTCGCATCGACGAAGTGAGCTGCGTCTTGACCCGCAGCAATCCGCTGGTCTCTGACATTTCGAGCTTGCTTGGACAGGAGCACACCTACAAGAATCAGGTCTTGAAGCCCGTGGCTCACGAAGTGGTATGGGATCCTGAGCTTTCCGCCGCGGCCGCAGTGGTGCTCGCGTCCATACTCGAGTGGCCCCGTAAAGACGTTTTGGAAGCCCAAACGCAAACGTTGCGGCTCGTCTCGGCCTACTACCGGCTCAAGGCTGCGACTGACGGCACCCAGACCGCAAAGGACCTCGCTCGCCAATTTGCAGAAGCGGCGGTGGCCGTCTCGACAGGCGGAAAATTGAAGACGAAAAAGGCGAAGGAGGTAGCGGCGGCGGTCGAGGCCGGTATATCGCTACTTGGGGATCCGACCGAGGATTGGCGAACAGCCAGCCAGGTCCTCGCGCAAACGCCGGCACTCGTCGAAATTCACCGCCAAGTTCGGCTTGTCCGGCTCTTTCGGGCGACCGACGCGTTAGGCGGCGGACTCGCGGACTCATGGGTCTCCACAGGCGGCTATGCCGGCGCTACTGTGCTGGTGAAGAAGGTGCTCGATCAGGAGCGGCTCTTGTCTGCGGAGCTGGAGCCGCAAGGTCTGCTCGTGATGAACATCCACAAGTCGAAAGGGAAGGAATTCGACGGGGTTATCCTTGTCGAGGGAGCGTTCAAGTCGTTCTTCTTCGATCGCAACGAGAAAGCACCGTTTACGCAAAGCCGTCGGCTACTTCGCGTGGGGATCACGCGCGCCCGCACGCGGGTGGCCATCGTCAGGCCGATGAACGCCGCGCCGCTCTGCGATATCTGACCTGGTTCGACCCGGGTATCTTCCGTAGGGAAGCAAAAGAGTATCTGGAGGGCCCATGAAGTCTGACGATCCGCGCCTCGAGCAGGCGCATAAGGCGATGATCGAGCGCATCGCCAAGTATGAAGAGCGCATCGTGACGACTTTGAAGGGACATCTCGCCGCAGAGCAGGCGCTCGATGACCTGCTGAAGAAGGCCCGGAGACGTCGAAAGCGACCGTTCGCGGGGAAGATCGACGTCGCGCAGAAACTCTTCCTGCCGGACCTCACGAACGAGATGTGGGACGTTCTTGAGGCGGGCAACGACTTGAGAAACGCCATCGCGCACGGCAAGCCCGAAGGTACGATCACGCAGAGGCTCGTCGACGTCCGTAAGGCGTTGCTGGCCTGGGTTTCGCCGGAGCAAAGATCGGGCATCGAGGCGATGACGGAGCCCCAGCTCATCAGCACGGCTTTCTTCCAATGCGCCAGCTTCATCGTCGTCGCGACCGACAAAATGAAGGACTAAGCGGTAGGAATGTTCGGAACGGGCCCTGAGGCGGCCGACCTACACTCTCGCCGAAAACCGCGTGAATGCCGTCAGCCGCTGCACGGCGGGCTCCACGTCGCGCATGTAGATCTCGGTCCGCAAGAATGCGATCTCGCCGTCGAGGGCGGCCTCGTCGACGTCGATGAACCAGGATTTTGGTCTGCCGTGGCTACCGTCGTTCCAGCGGTAGCCGCGCTTCTTCAGCGAGTCCTTGAGTTCGAACGGGGATCCCTCGGCCCAGACCCGCATCGTCGGCCTGCGGGCGTTCTCGAGCAGCAGCGCCAGCGCCGGCGCGCGCGTCGTCGGCAGCGTGACGTCCAGGATCTCCAGCAGGGCATGGCAGTCGTCGACGGCCCGATGGGCCTGGTGGAAGTAGCCGGCGCCGTTGAGCAGGTAGCCGAGTTGCGCGCCGGCGAAGCCGTGCGATCGCCAGTCGACCTCGGTCGCGCTGCAGGCCCAAGCTTTCTGTTCGAAGAGCGGCCAGTAGCGCTCGGCGAACTTGCGATCGAAATTGCTGTTGTGCGCAATCGTGATGAGGCTGTCTTCGACGAAGGCCGCGACCGCTGCATCGTCGATTTTGTGACCTGCGACCATCTCGTTGGTGATGCCCGTCAGTGCCGTCACCTCCGCTGAAATGGGCCCGCTCGGCTCGTTGAAGGCGGAGAAGACATCTCTGACGCCGACGATGCGGCCGTCCGCCGTGTAGTCAAATTTGACCATCCCGAGCTCGATGATCTCGTCCTTGGCGCAATCGAGGCCGGTGGTCTCGGTGTCGAGAAGAATGCCCGTCCTGACCTCCTGCCCTGAGGTCGGGACGTAGATCCCTCGGGCGACGAGGCGTCGCAGCACCCGGTAGTCGGGCGACCGAGCCAGCGCCTCGGCCATCGCGGCCAGGTCCGGCTGGTCGAGAGTATCCTCGCCTCTGATGGGCTGGGTCAGCGCGTCCATGGATCCACAATACCGGCCAAAAGCTCCGCGAGGTACCCGGAAGACAAGCGATTCACGACGTTTTCGGACGTGCCCGGGGGCGCTGCGGGCAGATGGTCAATTTTCCTGTTGGCCGGCCCGGAGCATGTCGGAACCGGCAGGCTCCATTCGTCTTGAATCCAGCACCGTCACCCGGAGTACCGCGTTCGCCTGTTCCGGGAGGCTGCCGGCAAGCGGGCCGACGCGGCCGCGCCGAAGACCCGCCGCCGACGGCGCTCGGCCGACGGCTAGGCCCCCTCCGCGATCCCGACACCTGCCGAGGCCCGCCACGCCCCCGCGTGGCGGGCCTCCCGTTGTTTGCGGATCCTTACCGCGCCCGCGGCTCCGGCCATGGGCGCGGCAGGGCAGGAGGCTCGGGACGTCCCGCGGCGTTTCGGGGCGCGCGGTTCGCCGCCGCCGGTCGCCGCGCCGTCGCCGCGTCCGCTTCCGTTCTTCGGAAATCGCCGGAATCCCCGGGGATTCAGAGGCTTACCGGCCTTCGTATCCTTTTATGGCCGGTACCCGCGCTCTCTGAAATTCCACGGCTTTTCGGAACGCCGGTGGCGGTTCGGGGCGCTCCAGGACGCCTCCGACGTCGGGAACCGGCGGGGCGCATCGCCGCTCCGTCGCCGCGCGAAGACTGCGGCAGGTCCTCACGGTCGATGCCCGCGGCGCAAGCGGTCCCCTCAAACCGCCGACCACCCACCGAGCTCGGCATGCGTGAATCGGCGGTCGAGCGAGCGGAGCGGCCGTCCCGATCACAACCGCGTCATTTGCGCGTGATCGCGCTCCACCCGCTCTGCGGGCATTTGTTACCGTTGACACGCAATCCGATCGGAGGGATCCGGCTTTGGTTCAGAGCTTCAACCCTTTGATGCCGCGATGCTTTCCGTCGCGCCGCCGTTTTGCTGGGGGAAGCGCCCCGGCTCTGGTTCGGGAGCTGCCATACTGATCCGAAGGACTCGTTTTTTGGGCCGGCAAGGATATGAAATCAGCGCGCGGTCCGGACCATCCAAGATGAATTCGGATTCCCGCAACTAGCGCCCAGGCTCGGGGCGCTAGGAAGTCCCAAGGACAAGTCAGGCAGCGGAAAAAGGACTCGGCGCGGCGGCCGCACCGCCGGGTCGTTCGCTTCCGACCTCCCGCCGCGCCGATCGAGGCGGCGTTCGGATCATCCGGCGCGCGTCGCCGGTGGCCCTGCCGCCGGCCTAGACCGCGGCGACCTGATCTTTGAGCGTCTTCTGACCGCGACGGCGACGGTCCACGGGACTTGCCGGCGCTTCGATCTCGTACCAGGGATGCTTTAGTATTTCCCGCAACATGGCGGCGGGTTTCGGTTTGCCGTACTTCTCGCCTTCGGTCCGTGGGGCGTGCCCCTGGATCGCGTCCAGCACCCGCTCCTTCATGTCGAAGTCCAGCCCGATCTGCTTGAAGCGGTAGCGCCACGCGTGGTTGGGGGCGACCTTCGGATTCTTGATCCGAAGGCGGTTGCGGACCCAGTCGGCGAGCTTGTTGCCGACGGAGGTGTAGGTCGGATTCTTCCGATCCTTCTTCCGCTGCCGCTCGACCGCGTAGAACAGCGGAGCTTCACCCTTCTTCAGGTGTGCCCAAGCGACGAAGCCCATCTGCAGCAGATGCGGATGAAGGGGAACGGTGCGCTCTTCGGCAGTCTTCACCGTTCCTGCCTCCGGCCTGATGTGAACGCACGGGATGCCCTCCTCCTCGATCACGTCGCAAGCGCGCAATTGCGTGATTTCGTTCACGCGTGCGCCGGTGTAAGCGCAGATCCACGGCACCCATCGGCGGGCGGCGGCATTCTCCTCGGTCATCCGCTCGTTCTGCGGACCGAGCGCGGCTGCCAGGATGGTATGCGCCTCCCGATCGTTGAAGCCGCCCTTCTTGATTTTCTTTTTCTCGGAAATGGTGACGAAGACTTCAGCGCCTGGATTTGCCGGAAGCTTCTTCTCCACCTTGGCCCACCGGAAGAAGGCGCGGGCGGCTGCGATATAGCCGAATTTGACGTTGCGCCGCGATGTCTTTGACGCCAGCAGCGCGTCGCGCCAATCGAGCAGATGCTGTTCGGTCACGCAGCTCATGTCGTCTGTGCCGATGCGTTTGATGAGTTGGCGGAAGTATGGCTCCCACTTTTTCTTGGTCGACGCGGCCAGATCCTTCGCCTTGACGAACTCGGCCCACAGTACGTCGAACTTCTTCGCAGGGTTCGGCGGCTTGTACTCCGGGAAGCGCTTAGCGAGCTCCTCGTTCGGCGTGTAGTCCTTCTTCGCGTTCTGCAGCAACTCCAGCCCAGCGAGTTCTTTGGCCTCGACGTAGGAGCGAAGGAAGGAATGAAGCCGGTCGCCGACGAGATGGATTCCCTTCCGTTGCAGGAAGGCTTTTGCTTCGGGTCCGAACGTCACGAACAGGTGCGGATCGAGCGGACCGATCGGAGGACGTTTGCGCTTCTCGTGCTCCCTCAACGACCGCTCGACCTCGGCCGGTGTCCCCGGTTCGTCGCGGCGCGCCGCCACCGTCTCCTTGTAGAATTCGCCAGCGAGCGCGGTGATCTGGAGGTGCGTGAGCTGCGTCGGCTGCTCGCCCGGCAGGCTCGCGCGCCACTGCCGCTCGAGTTTCAGGTTCTCTTCCTGGCAGAGGATCTTGGCCTCTTCCAAGTCGGTGGTATTCAGGCTGAACTTGATCTCGGCGGGCATCCCGAACATGCGGTACTTCGCCGGCACGCGACGTCGAAACCAATAGACTTTCGAACGCGGATTTTTCCAAGGGCCGATCACTACAAGTCTCACGGTGACCACTCCTGTGTACCACCGGGACTTTTCGGAAAGCCTTATTTTATAGGTAAAGGCGGAGTTTCAGGCGCTTAGTGGGGCCAATGGCGGAGAGAGTGTCCGCCACAGACTACTGAAATTACTACATTATTTTCATTTGTCTTTTTCGTACCCCCGAGTGTACCCACAAACCGCGGTCGACTTGGGCTCTCCGAAGGCAAAGGTCACACGTTCGAATCGTGTCGGGTGCGCCAGTAAAATCAGGCACTTCTCGAATTTTAGCTGATGGCAGATTTTCCCTGGGTAAGCACTGGGTAAGCACGGCGCATTGGTGCTTGGTTTGGCTTCAGTGCTGCTTTTGGATGGAAGGCGCTGCGCGCCCTAGAATGCGCTCGTAGAATTCAAGGCAATACGAGTCGGTCATTCCCGCAATATAATCACAGATGCAACGTTGCTTCCACGCAGTGTCGCCCGGGTTCGCTTCGATGAGAACTCGCCAGTCCTCCGGCATCAAAAGGTATCCGCCGTCGTCTTTCAGTTCGCCAAAGATCTGTTCGATGACCCATCGACCGCGGTTCTCAGCCGATTTTAAGCGCGAAGACATGATAACGGCTTCGAAGGATAACGTTTTCAGCACTTCAACTGCTAAGAAGGCATCGATGGAGAGCCGCACCTTCGATAAAGCGGGACGCATTTCGTCAAAGTGATAGATTTCTACAGCGCGGATGAAGCGCCCCACGAACTGGGAAGTAAATTCAGTTCGATAATAGCCGTTGCGGCACAAGTTGTCCGCCGTGCCTGCCGCAATCGACACAATCGCCGCGTTGTATTCGTCGGCTGCGATTTCACCGTCAGTGTAAAGCTCCTCCGGAACATCAACGTTCAAAACGCCAGCAAATATTCTGCGAAGCGTTGCGTTGTATTCCGACAAGGTGAAGCGCCGATCTGCCTCCGGAAGATGCCCGTAAGTTGCATCAAGTCGGCTTTTGACTTTTTCAACTATCGAAGATTTGGCGACGTCGGGCATCGCGATTATGGACAAGGGTGTAAGGAAGCCGCCCTTAAATGCATCCTCGAGGTCATAAGTGGAGTATGCGATGTCGTCAGCTACATCCATGATCGAGCATTCGATCGTCTTCATCATGCCGTCGAAGTTGCCGCCAACAACATTCTCTTTTATCCGATCAACCAACTCCCGCTCGTCAAACGCATAGCCCTTAACTGGATGCCCTTCATTCCGGGCTTGCCGCCTCGCATCGGTGTTGCGGGGAATTTCACGATCATATTTGAGAATTGCCGCCAGCGACCTGTACGTCAGATTTAGACCCAACCTACAATCGCGACCATCAAAAAACGGCGTCGGGATTTCATCGATCTGCGGATATGTAAGCGTCTGCTTTTTCTCAAGACGAGAGAGGATTCGCAAAGTCTGCGCGTTTCCTTCAAAACCGCCATACTCGACCATATGACGATCTAATTCAGCCTCGCCGTTGTGACCGAAAGGTGGATGGCCCACATCGTGTGCCAAGCCAGCGAACTCGATAAGATCCGTGTTGATATTGAAGGATCTAAAATATTCGTGCTCATCGTTCAACTTGATGGCAATTGACTTTGCTATCTGAGCGACTTCTAGCGAATGCGACATTCGGTTGCGAAAGAAATCGTTCTCCTGGCAGGGGAACAGCTGTGCTTTACCCTGCAGCCGACGGAACGAAGGACAATGAATCAGTCGGGCGTAATCACGCCGAAATTCGCTCCGATAACGCTCGGGGGAAAGCTCATCGGCGGCGGCAGGCTCCGTCGTCCGCTTTGCGTCGTTGGCGGTGTATAGAGGAGGGAGAGAACTGCTCTTAACGGTCGGATTTGATGGTGACGGTAATTTTGGGCCTTTCGGAGCCATGCGCGGCCTTCAACCGTATTGTCGGCGCAGAGGAAACCTTTGATCCATGGGCCGTCAGCATGGAGGCGTGCGATTGCGTGGCCTGCTTTCTTGCACCCTTGGTTGCTGCGGAGTCAACGCGGTCAAGTAGCTTTGTCATGGCTTATCTCCAGGCCCCAACGTTACCTCGTTGCGATTTTGAAATTCTTAAAGTCGCCGCGGCAAACGCCTGATTTTCCGGTCTGGCCCCATAGATCAGTGATTTGCGGCGGAAATCAACGGCCCGGCGGGCCTATCACCCCGCTCGCCCACGGGAAATCAAGGCGTCCCCGCACGCCTACTGGATGTACCGCCAAATCCGTTCGGATCAGCTAAGAACGCGGTCCACGCTAGTAGGCGACCCCGACAGGCCGAAGAACGAAGCCTCACCCTTGGTCTTCTAATTGAACTACAGCGCGAACAAAAATATTTTAGAAAGTCCCCGAAATGTCAATCGGCGTTGGACTGGGACCCCCCGATCGGCGTCCAAAGGGGACCCCTTTGATCGGCGAGTCTTGATGGTAGCGCTCGCGGCGTCGGAGCTGGCCGGGGTTGCGGAGACGGCGCGAGCGCGGGTTGTTTGATCGTCGTCGCGGCTTTTAAAGCGCCAGCTGTCGTTACCGGTCTCGACGATGTCGCAGTGATGAGTCAGCCGGTCGAGCAGCGCGGTCGTCATCTTGGCATCGCCGAACACGCTCGGCCACTCGCCGAATGCCAGATTGGTGGTGACGAGGACGGAGGCGCGCTCATAAAGCCGGCTGACGAGGTGGAAGAGAAGCTGACCGCCGGACTGGGCAAAGGGCAAATATCCGAGCTCGTCCAGGACAATGAAGTCCATGCGGGTTAGGTGCTCGGCAAGCCGGCCCTGTCGCCCGTTGCGGGTCTCGGTCTCGAGGCGGTTGACGAGGTCGACCACGTTATAGAAGCGGCCACGGGCGCCGGATCGGATGCAGCTTCGCGCGATAGCGATGGCCAGATGGGTCTTGCCGGTGCCCGTTCCACCGACCAGGACGACGTTGCGTTGCTGGGCGATGAAGCCGCCGCCGGCGAGATCATTGACAAGCGTCTGGTTGATCGGCGTGGCGTCGAACTGGAAGTCTGCGATGTCCTTTGCAAGCGGCAACTTGGCGATGGTGAGCTGGTATTTGATCGAGCGGGCCTGCTTCTCGTTGATCTCGGCGGAGAGCAGATCGCCGACGATGCGCTGGGGTTCGTGCTGGCGTTTGACGGCGGTCGCCATGATCTCGTCGAAGGCGGCCTTCATGCCGTAGAGCTTAAGCTCGCCCATGAGATCGAAGATTTGGGTTCGTTCCATCAGTTTGTCCTCCGGAGGTTGTCGTAGCGGGCACAATCGGCGATCGGCGCATGGCGAAGCGTCAAGGCGGCCGGCGTCATGATGTTGGCCGGTGGGGCAGGTTCACGTTGACGAGCCAGGATGTTGAGCACGACATCGGCGGAATGAACGTAAACGGTACGAGAGGCCCACGGAGCCACGGACTTGGTGCGGACGGCCTACGCACCGCGCTTGAAGCGTATAGGCATCCAGAACTGCCGGAGGGCCTCGACGGTTGCTGGAATGTTGCGCCAGGCGTTTTGGATGATGGGCTGCGTTCCCAGCGTGCGCCGGGCCGGGGGTAGCAAGGGTCGACCGGCGTCGTCGATGCAATGGACCAAGATCGGCCGCAGCATAAGGTGTTCGGTTCCATTCGGGGGGAGAAGCCGCGACCAGACGAGAAGCCGAAGCTTCATGACGGCGTAGAAGCCCATGCACCAGGGCTGCGGGTCGACTTCGCCGTCCGGTGATCGCACGAACAGCGGCTCGAAGCTCTCCGGTCTCGTCGACAGCGTCTCGCTGATAGCGTTGTGGCGCATCAGCGTGGCGGCGATTGCCGAGAACTCCTCGGTGTCGTGATTGAAGGCGTCGGGATCTACGCCGAGGAGCGGGCACACCCATTCCTCGGACGCCATCGAGACCGGCCCGGCGACGACCGCGGCCACCGCGCCATCGAGCATGGAGAGCGACGTCGCCCGCGGATGCCGAAGCGTCGGCGACCTGGCGCGCTTGCTGATCCATTGCCCGAGCCGTTCGAACGACATGGCATAGTCCGCCATCGTCGTCTTGCGTGCTTTTCGCGTTCCCCGCCCTTGCTTCGGCTTCGTCATGCCACGGCCCGCTTTTCGGCTTCGCGTGCGGCCTTCCAGTTCCAGGCCAGAAGTTCGTGAAGCTGGTTGGTCTTCGTGGCGCCGCTCACCATGCGATCGAGAACGTCGACGAGATACGCCTCGGGGTCGAGGCCATTCAATTTCGCTGTGTTAAGAAGCGAAGCGAGTATCGCCCAGGTCTCGCCCCCGCCTTCGTCACCACTGAACAACGAGTTCTTTTTTCCGATCGCAATTGGCCTGATCGATCGTTCGACCGTGTTGGTGTCCGGCTCGAGCCGCCCGTCATCCAGGAACGTCGTCAGGCCCTGCCAGCGTTCGAGCATGTAGTCGATCGCCTTGATGAGCGTCGAGCGGCGGGAGATCCCGTCCTTCACCGCGATCAGACGGGCCCTCAACGCCTCCATCAGCGGCTTCGTCTCGGCCTGTCGCGTCGCGCGGCGTTCCCCAGCATCGAGACCGCGGATCCTCTCCTCGATCGCGTAGACGGCCGCAATGCGCTCGATGACCTCCGCGGCGAAGGGTGAGTTCGTCGTCTTGTGCACCCTCACGAAGTTGCGGCGCGCGTGAACGAGACAATACGCCAGCTGGATCTGGCCCGACATCATCGCATCGCCCGCCAGCGAGGCGTAGGCGGCATAGCCGTCGACTTGCAGCACGCCTTCGAAGCCGGCTAACTGCGCCACGATCTCCTTTTTGCCGCGACCACCTGCGAACACGTAGGCGACCGCCGGCGGCGCCGGCCCCTTCCACGCCCGATCGTCCGTCGCGTGCGCCCAGAACTGGCAGATCCTCGTGCGGCCGCGTCCCGGATCGAGCACTGGCATCGGCGTCTCGTCGCAGAACAGCCGCTCGAAGCCGTGCATAGTCTTCAGTTGCAGATCGTAGAGGCCCCTGACCAGCCACGCCGCGCTCCCCATCCAGCGCGCCAGCGTCTGACGGTCGACGACGACACCCTGACCCGCCAGGATCTGCGTCTGGCGATAGAGCGTCGATTGCCAGGCATATTTGGCCGCGGCGATATGCGCGATCAGCGCCGTCGTTGCCATGCCGCCCTCGACGAGCCGCGCCGGTGCCGGGGCCTGGACAATCGGGCCCTCACAGGAGCGGCAGGCGTATTTTGGACGGATCGTGCGGAGCACACGCAGCCACGCGGGAACCCGATCGAGCGCTTCGCTGCTCTCCTCGCCGATCCGATGCATCTGACCCGTGCAGCACGGGCACAGCGTGGACGCCGGCTCGATCACCCGCTCGACCCGAGGCAGATGCGCCGGCAGCGCGCCGATGTTGCGCTTCGCTTTGCGCCGCTCCGGCCGCGGCGCGTCCGGTTTGTCGTCATTGGCCGGGAGCTGTGAGCCGGCGGTCCGTTCCAGATCAAACGCGATCTGTTCGGCGCAGACGATCGCCGCGCGCTCCGATCGTGCGCCGAAGATCAGGCTCTTCAACGTGGCGATCTCTGCGCGCAGATCATCGTTCTCGCCTTCGAAAGCCAGCACCATCTCGGCAAGAGCCGCAGGGTCAGAGGGGAGATCTTCGGGGCGAAGCGCCATATCGCAGAGCTACACGAACGCACTCGCAATCGCCAGCAAAACAAGACGCTTCAGGCAACCTTCGTCGGCCGCTTCGTCACCTTCGGGACCACACGCGACCACTCCGCAAGACCTTCAATCAGCATCGCCAGTTGCGCCCCCGTCACCGGCATCGTACCCTCGCGAACAGGTGGCCAGGCAAAGCCCCCATTCTCCAGCCACTTCGTCGCTAGAACCATTCCCGAGCCGTCAAAAACCAGTAGCTTCAAACGATCCGATCGCTTCGATCGGAAGACATAAACGTCACCGCTGTAGGGCTTGCCGCCTAATCCCTCCGCTACCAGCGCGACAAGGCCATGAACGCCTTTACGAAAGTCAATCGGCTGCGTCGCGACGAACACACGGACCATTGGACCGAAAGAGATCATCGCGTCGATCTCACCGCCGCCAGCACGCGCTCCAGCGTCGCGGCGTCGACGCCGACGGGCACGCGCACCGTCGCGCCCGCGATCATCACCTCGATCCGCTCGGCCGGATCCGTCAGAACATGCGCCTTATCGATCGCGTTCGGCCGCGCCTCGACGGCGGCCTCGAGCCTGACTTGCACGAACTGCGGCGCTTCGCTCGACGCGAGCCGCGCCTGGCGCCGCCACACACTGAGCAGTCCCCGGTTCACCCCGTTGCGTCGAGCCACCTCGGAAATGCTCGTCTCCGGATCGGCACTCTCGGCCACGATCCGCGCCTTCTCCGCATCGCTCCAACTGCGCCGTCGCCTCTCCCCTGTGATCACCTCGATCCGCTGATAGGAGGCGGCATCATGCCCGTCTTGATGTCTGTCTTGATGCATGGAACGAGCGTCCCTCGCGTTGTCAAATCCACGCGCGAGTCTCGCTCATCCCGTCCACCTAAACGAGGTGGGGTCGTCGTACCGCTATCGAATGAACGCCATGAGCGACCGCCTCGGCGCAGGCGGCTTCCACCGCGGGCAATCCGTCTGTCAGCACCGCATTGAGGATATCGACCATCTGTCGATTGCCATCGTCGGCACCGGCGAGTTTGCGCCGTACACGCTCAATCGCTGCGGGCAGCACCCAGTCCTTGAAGGGAGCGCCATTACGCAAGGCACCGGGCTTGCGCACAAGCACGGGCACATAGTGCCAAGGGTCGTAGACCGTCTCGCCGCGACCGAATGATCGCGGATGTTCGGCAACGACCCGGCCGTCCTGGCGGATCACGATGCGGTCCGCATAAGCCTGGACCTCAATGGGCCGCCCGACCGCGCTTGCCGCAACCGAGTACTTGTTGTTGTCGAAGCGCACCAGGCAGGTCTTGGAGACCGAGGCCGGGACGGCATGGAAGCCATCGAACCGACCTGCATAAGGCACGAGATTGGGTCGCTCGGCCTCGAAGATCTCCCAGACAGTCCGGTCGGCGAACTCTGGATGCCGATGCGCCTTGGCGTAGGCGATACATTTATCGAGCAACCAGGCGTTCAGCTCGTCCAATGTCTTGAAGCGCAGTCGCGGGGTGAAAAAGCGTTCGCGGACCAACCCGACCTGGTTCTCGACCTGTCCCTTCTCCCAGCCCGACGCTGGCGTGCAGGCAACCGGATCGACCAGATAATGGCTACACATCTGCAGGAAGCGCTGATTGTAGAGGCGGCCTTTGCCGACAAAGATCGTCTCCACCGCCGTCTTCATGTTGTCGTAGATGCCGCGCCGGCAAGTCCCCTTGAACAGTGCGAACGCCCGGTCGTGGGCGTCAAACACCATCTCCTGCGTCTCGCGCGGATAGGCCCGAACAAACAGCATCCGACTGTGGCAAAGCCGGACATGCGCCGCCTTCACGACCACCGTGGTTCCGCTCAACAGGACGACTTCGTGGCTCCAATCAAACTGGTAGGCTTCGCCGGGCGCAAAGCTCAACGGCACATAAGCTGAGGTCGTCGAGGCGCCACGCTCTCGGCTCCACCGCCGCGCATAGCGACGAACCGCGTCGTAGCCGCCGGCATATCCGAGGCCGCGAAGCTCTTCGAACAAGCGAATCAGCGTCAGCCGTTCGCGCGTCGTCTTGCTCTCGTTCGCCGCCAGCAACCGGTCAAGCTCGGCACTCCACGGGCCCATCTTCGGAAGCGGCTGCGTCTCTCGCTCGTACCGGAACTCCGTCGCCTCCGAGCGGATGACCTTGCGGACCACCTTGCGCGATACGCCAAGCTCCCGGCAGATCGCCTTGATCGGCTGACCATGAACAAAATAAGCGCGACGGATCTTCGCAATCGTCTCCACCACCAGCATCCCAACCTCGGCTTCCATGACTTGATGGAAGCCACTGTGGACCCTTGTCCCGGGGTCCCGATTGGATGCCGATTACCCCGAATACGGGGTCCTTATTCCATGCCGAAACACAGTTCATTGCCGCTGGCGAGAACGCTCTGCTTGTTGGCAAGCCTGGCACCGGGAAGTCGCACATCGCCAAGGCGATTGCCTATCAGGCGATCCTGCAAAGCCACAAGGTCCAGTATCTTGAGACCGACGACTTCTTCCACCGCTACGCCCTGAACTCTCCGGCACAACGCGAGGTCCGGCTGCGAACCATCATCGACTGCGATCTCCTCGTGCTGGACGATCTATTCCTCGCACGCGCCATCCCCGACGACGCCGGCACTTTGCTGCAGACCCTGATCCATCAGCGTTACAAACTGCGCCGCAGCGTCATCGTCACCTCCAATCGCGTCGTGCAGGATTGGGGGGCATACCTTGGGGACAACACTATGAGCACGACGATCCTCGATCGCCTTATGCATCATTGCCATCTGCTTGAGTTCGACGGACGCAGCTATCGGCTCAAAGAAGCCGCTGAAGCTCTTGCCCGGGAAACAAACTCAAACTAACAGTCCCTTGTCCTGCCTCGCGGGTGGAGGAATTTGACTGACCACACCCGGAGGAATTTGAAGTGACCCGCGGGGGCGGAGCGACCCGTATCTCGTTGCCGACGGGCGGTACTGTAAGTTAGGGCAGTCCAGTGAACCCCCGTCTGCATTGGCGTCTCTACCAGCCCAGCCGCATCGAAAACATCCCTACATGGTAACCTGAGTACTCAGTCATCGCTCTACCACCATGTAGATGCGGAGTCGCTCACCAAATCTTCTCCTTGCGCAGCGCGATTAAAAGGCTCCGCCTAAAGGGCCGCTATGGGCAAGCCGCTACGGATTTCGGTGCAAAGCAATCATCGCTCTTTGCTTGGGACCGCATCACACCGGTGACCACTCAATAGATTTCGCTTTGCAGAACATTTCGAGCAACGCATTCTTGTCCACCGCAAAATCAAAGGTTTTCATCGCAACGTTCTCAGCGCCATAAAAGCCATTTACTTGCACAGGCTGATCGTCCCCCTTCCCTTCCTGCGTTGTCATCTCGCGAAAGGGTCGCATAATAACGCCCCTTCGATCCCGTTTGACGACTTCGATTGCTTCCTCCAAGCGGTGGCGATCAGTCCATCTGAAATCAAGGCCGGTTTCTCTGTAAGAAAGACCAAGTTCATCGTGAACATGGACGATCTCGCCGGGCGGGGGATAGAATCCCGAGGTGCCATGCGCTGCTCGCCGAGGCTGAACCCCAGGCGAGGACGGACGCCAACCTGCTGCCTCCGCGATCCTAATGTAAGGTGATTTTACCGGGACCCGTCCGACATTCTGAAGCGTCAGCGCGAGGTTGAGACCAAACATCAAATCGCTGGTACTGATGCTGAGCTCCAATTTAAGCATCAGATCGAGTTGTCCTTCCCTTGTCGCAAACATGAGGTCACGAACCTCACCATGTTCCATTACCCGCGTCCTGTCAGACCCGCGCCGAAAATACTGATGGTGAACATTACTGTAATGGGGCCGATCAGATGATTCAGGTACGTCGATTACGATGAATCCTTCATCCTTGCTGCCAGTTTCCTCAATGAAGAAGACATCGATGCCCGTGTGTTGAGGAGAAAGCATTTCAGGAATCGCCGCCCGAACTAAGTTGGTCGTCCGCTGCAATTGTTTGACCGAATGCTTCGCTATCGCGACGTCAATATTGTCCGTGCGCTGCGTCCTGATCCCAACAACGAGAACGCCGCCTTCAGCATTCGCCATTCCTGTTACGGCTTCGGCTAACAGCTTTCGGTCGTCTTTCGTCAACTTACCGCCATCGTGAGGCAGCGTCTTGAATTCGAGGTGAAGCGTTTCTTCCTCTCGATCAGTCACGATCTGATCAAAGTACTCAGCGCCTCCTGATCTGATGTTGTCGCTGCGGCGTTTCGTTCCCGGACTCGAACCTTGCAGGTCAATCATTCCGCAGCTCTCGCGCAGTTCGGATAAGCTCAAAGAGCTTTGGTCGCTGCCACATCTGGCAAGAATTCATCAGCGACTTCCGCGCCAGCTGCACGGATGCGCGAATTCTCCTCATGGCTGAACAATCCGCCGGGCGCTGAAATTCGCATGTAATGACTGCGGCCGTGCGCACCTGCTTTGTGGTCCGTCACGAGCTTTATGACGTCCTCGGCTGTGTTAACGTACCGTGCTGGTATCTCTCCACCGGGAAGACCGGTATCCTTACGCACAAACCAAATAGATATCGTCATCAATCAATTCCCTTCGCTCAGGTCTTTGAATACGACTACGGCTGGCGCAATGTATGGTTTAGTATAGCTGCTTTCAAGAAGCGCCATTTGTCGATTTCAGCAGCGCAGCACGCAGCGCTAGTTGAACAACCGGTGATGTCATGGCCGGTCATGATGACGACAACGCATGCGAGCATTGTCCGGGTCCGGCGTTATGTTTTTCCTGCCTCCCGAGTTTCTCCTGAACGCTTCGGTCCGAATTCTTTCCACAAGCCGAGAATGAGGATTGAATGAACGATTAGATTACCGAGATGCCAATCAAATTGACCTGCATCCAATAGGCCGTGTGCGATCTCGTTTCGGCGATTAATCCCACGTGGATCGGCATATAGGGCCTGAAAATGAAACGTCGTATCGGGTCCAAGAGCTTCGGCGACCTTGTCATTGTACAGGATTTCGCCCATCCCAATAGCAACGCTTGTTCCGGGTATCGTCGGGTGGGCCTTTGTGATCGGCACGCCGATGCTGTCGGCGACTTTCCTCAGACCGCGCTCGATCTGCGGAATGAGAACATGCGCAGCTTTGACTTGATCGCCTCGCTCCCATGCGGCAACGCCCTCCAGCAGCAGGCTCATATCATCAAACAGCCCATGGCGATTGGCCCATCCGACAAAATGCTCAGGTGCAACATCGTGTTTTTCGCGCAGGCGCAAGATGGCTTGAACCAACCAGGGCGCGAGGAGTTGAAACGCGAGCTTAGCCTCAAGAAAGACCCGGCCGAAAGCATCGTCCTCGACAGAACCGATTTTGGCGGTTACACGGTTGTCGGCCATGACCATCTGCGTTATGTGCGCCATGATCGGGGCCTCCTTCAGCGTCTTCTCAACCTGCTGATCGAGATCGGCCCGCTTCAGCAAGAACTCTCGCGTAAGGCGCACAAGGCTCGCGACCAAATTGTCAACGATCACAAGATCCAAGAACCTTTCCATATCGTCCTTGGTTATCTCGATCTTGTGTTCGAACGATTGAAGGTTTTCACCAGCCGCGCCGATCTTCTGCTGCATCGAGATGCGGGTTCTGTCGCGTTCATCCTTGAGCCCCGCGCGGCTATATGCGTCGGTCGCGGTCTGCAGGAGTGCCGCAGCCAACATGGGATCAGCATTGCTCGCAAAATGTTCGAACGCGGCCCCGATCGCCTGGTGAAGGCGCTTGATGTCGTCGAATTTTTTGAGACGTCGATAGTATGGGATTAAACGTTCGGCCGCATCTTTGGTGTCGTGCGGATTAAACTTTGCCGGGTCGCCGGTAGTGGAGCCTTTCGTAACAACGCTCTCCAAGTCGGCTACAAGTTCGGCTCGCTCTTCGTCGGTGACACCAGCTTTCTTGTCTTCGAGCAAACGATCGACAGCAAACCACCACATTCCCGCGCCGTTTTTCATCAACCCACGATGAAGCTCCATGAACGTCACACGGGCGCGATTGGTACGTTCCGTATCCCCAATGAGCACCGCGAGATCGAGGGCGCGGATCGCAAACAATACATGTTCGTGATCTTCCGCCATGCGCGGGATTGCATCAAGGTAGGCATCGACAGCGATGCGCGCATCTTCAGGATCGCGCTTACGCTTGCCGATCAGCCCGCTCATTTCCCACGCGAGATCAGCATAACGGGACTTCAGAAACGGGTGCTTTAACGATCTCGCGCGCGCAGCCCAGTGGTCTACGGTCTCAGGAACAGTTCCGGCGATGTCGGGAAAATAAAATTTCTTACCTTGACCGTCGATGCCTGAGCCCATCGGGCCGAAGTAACTATTCCAGGGATTCTCGTGCCGTCCGGTCGCTAGGCCGAACGCCAGCACCTCTGCCCAAGCACCGGCATTCTCATTCTCGCTTGGTTTGATCAAGGCGTTCCGAGCCGCCGTGAGTTCGCCTCCGATTTTAAACTCGTCAAACGGCTCCTGTTTCTTGTCATAGAGTTGAACGATTGCTTCAAGGGGCGATGGCACCGTCAGCGTGATAGTCCCGACCGGGGTCGACACAGTCGACACGCGACCTTTGCCTCCTTTTCGGATTGCGCGTTTGTCCAGCGGGCTACTCCCCAACAGCGCGGCGATCTCGGGCCCGGGTACCGTCGATCGGGTGGCGAGCGCGCCAGCGAGACGTATGACTTTGTCTCGGTGACGATCAAGTAGTTCATGTGCCATGTCATAGCCTATCTCGCGAAGCCCTCCCGCAACTCGCTCGGTGCGTCCGTCCATCAGCACATTGATTTTCGCCATGTCCGCCAACTCGGACAAATCGTTAGTGGGAGCTTTGAGCAGGTCTTGAGCTATGCCGCCCGCCGCGCACAGGGCTATTCGGTCTATCAGAGACATAGACCTCTTTTCCTCGATCTCGGCAGCGCCAGCGCTGGGATCACCATTGATCCCGATTGCAACCCTGCCAACATTTAGCCCGAGCGCCCAGGCGACGACTGCATGGCCTGCCTCGTGGATCGCAGCCCCCCGACGTTCCTCTTCAGGCGTCACATCAGCTCCTGTCACCTATCTACACGTTGCAGTGGTATTTGGTGGCGGGTCAACCATTTGCCAAGGTGCCATTGCCATAAAGCCGCTGGGCCAGAACTCCTGTTCGTGGCTGCACCCCATCCGGTCAGGCGCGGGGTCGCAGGGACCATACTGGGATGGTGAGGGATCGCCTGCAGTCGCGCCACATACCCACTCAACTTGATGTTTCGTGCATTCGGTAGCCGGGGCCGAACCGAGCCGTTCGCGGAAAAGCGAATCGTTCGCTTATTGGAGCCGGCTAATAGTACTGTGACTCACATTGTACGACCGTGCTATGTCCGTAAGCACTTCGCCAGCCTCCCGCCGGGCGATCGCTTCTTTTCGCTGATGGGTGGTCAGCTTCGGCTTCCGACCAAGGATTACCCCCCTCGCCTTTGCACGTTCGCGCCCCTCGCCCGTCCGGGTCCGGATTAGTTCGCGCTCGAACTCGGCGAGACCGCCCAAAACGGTCAGCATCAATCGGCCATGCGCCGTTGTGGTGTCAGCCCAAGTATCTCTGAGGGATTTGAACCCTGCTCCCTTTTCCGCTATCGTCCCTAGCAAGTTGAGGAGATCTCGTGTGGACCTCGCCAATCGATCGAGCCTGGTGACGACCAACACGTCTCCCTTTGCGAGAAGCCCCATCAGACGCAGGAGCTGCTTGCGGTCCGACCGAGCGCCGCTGATCTTCTCCTGAAATATCTTCTCGCATTTTGCTGCTCTCAGCTCGGCCAATTGAGCGGCTAAGGACTGTCCATCGGTGCTTACCCGGGCGTATCCGTAAAGCGCCATATCGCTCTCCATTCGCACATATAATATGCACAGCATAAAGCCCCGTTTTATAGGGGTCAACGATTCTGTGCATAAATCATGATTTATGCACTGAGCCTAGAGTCCGCTGATGCTGCGACCGAACAGCCACGACAGATATTGTCTGGGACTCCTTGAGTAGCCCGCGCCGCCGCGGTGGGCTGCAGTGCGAATGCAGCGGGGAGCTATTACTGATCTCTGTTATTGATACGTTGACCCAATCGACGCCAGCCAAAAAAGCGGCCACATCTGTTCCGACATCGCCCTGGTGGTTTAACGTGCGGCATGTCTAATCGCTCTAATCGCTTGGCCAGGTCGAACTGAGACTTGACCAGTTTTAGCTATCAGCACGGCCCGCGGCAGGTAGCGGCTGTTCGGCAACCAACGAATACCGCTCCACACAAACATGGGTCCAGCCCAGCAGGACATGAGTGCGTTGAGCTTGACCTACCGGACGAGCTGGTACTTTGAGACAATCCGGCTAGCGCGGTTATAAGGGCAGTATCGCGCGCGGCCGCAGTATATCGTGCCTGCAGCTTTCTTCCTAAAGTTTGCAATCGGCTCGCTCGGTCGCTCTCATCCATTTTTCCGTATGCCGTGAAAAGCGCCTCCCGATTGGATGAGCTTGATCTCAGAATTTCATAAGCGTCCGCCTCCGAGAGCCCCAGGTCCCTGGTCAAAATGCTTCCCGCTCCACCGAGCGCGCCTCGCTCCGTCTGGTCCGCAATATTGAGGATGACGTTAAATGCAGCTTGGTCTACAGATACCAACTGACTCTGAGCCGCGGCAAACCGGAACGGCGTGCTGCTAGCGGGGTGACTATCCGCGAAAGCAGACATCTGAGGATTATTGCGGATCGACTCAACGTCGCCGGACAATCTACGGATGGTTTCGGCGATCAGACGATTACCGTCCCCTTTTTTCGCAGCCTCCGCAGCCTTGTACGCTGACTCTAGTTTTCGAGCAGCCGGAAATGCGCGCCATGTGTCTTCTGGCGCTGTCGGCGTATACCCTAAGTCACGAAGTGTTCGAGAAATACGATCGTCCCCTGGAAGAGCGTAATCAGCAATTTTATCGAGGACGGCTGAAGCAGAGGCATCATCGAACGCGTTAACCGTAGCAACGCCTTCTAGGAAGAAGGCGCACAAAGTCACGAAGCAGAAAAGTAATAGTCGCGAGAGAAAGGGAAGTAGAGTACTATTGGAGGTTTTTTGAACTGGTGCCGGGACCATGGTCTGCTCCATCAGAAGTGGATAAATCGCTTAAGCGTCTTAGTTCATTTAAAATTTCCATTCGGCGGGTCTTGCCCACAAGCGAGAGCGTTGCAGTCGGTAGTATCAACAGCAAAGCCGCCATGGCGCGGATGCTTTGCAATTCAAATTGGCGAAAAGCACTATCCCAGAATTGGAACGAGTTGCCTTCAAGTGAAAGAAGACCTGGGCGAACAGGCGGACGATTGGGATCAGCAACGGCTCTCAAACTGTCGGCCTCCTGCACGATTCGCAGCGACTCACCATTATTTGTGAGCGCATCTGCAACATCTTCAATAAAGTTGCGATCAATCAAATGACGCGGCGCTGGAAGGGCGTTGGTATAGATTTTTAGGTCCTTCGGATTTACTGGAGATTCTCGCTGTTTAGTTAAGGACCTTAGAAAGGGCGCCAAGTCGGAGTACTCTTTGCCATAAGATACGGCGACAAGGCGTCCGGATAAACGAAAGGCTTCTGCATGATCAGCCCGAAGCAAAACGTAATGTCGATGTTTTGCCCCTTTTAGCTTGTCGTCGATCCAGCTATGGAGCAGGCCAAGATTCGGATCGTGGAGACCATCGCCACAGCCGATAAAAACGAAGCTGTTCAGGATGGCGGCCGCCTTCTGGACAGACTGAGCTAATTCGTCGCCAAGAAGCTGATCGTAGGACCTCACGCCCAGTATTACCGACGCGGGCTCCCTCCAATAACCATGTAGGTGAAGCACGTCTTCACTCGTTCGAGCAATAACGTCAATTGCGCCATTGACGTCCCGCCATGTTACCGCCCGCGCCTTAAATTGACGCTCAAGCAGGTCATCATAGTTCGTAGTCATTACAATCGGGCGCCATTCATCCCGCAATTGTTTGATTGAGCGCAATATCTCCGGATTAGCGACCGCAAGATCTCCGAATGAACGCTCCAGCCAACCGAACCACTCACCACCGGCCACTCCACCGAGTCGGCGTGTTACCTCTTCAGCTATAGCTAGCCAACCCTCCGAAGTACTGGCTCTTAGTAACTGCAGCATCGCCGTTCGCCACTCCGCCGTTGCAGTCCTTCCTGACAGGGCGTGGCATAAGTCTATTCCGCTTTCGATCAAACCCCTCCAAGATGCGGTCTGTGCGTTTGCAGTTGCTTGAGCTGAAACACCTGCGCCAATAACAAGGATTGCGCGCCGCTGCGCGAGCGTTTCGATTAGTGCATCTTTCAAGTAGTCGGTGCCGTTCATCGTTTGTAACATTCGCCTAACTCAGAAGTCTTGGGGCCCTTTATCAGAGTATTTTTTGACTGACGCCACGAAGAAATTTATTCGGCGTTTCGCTCAATAGTCGCCATGCTACCATAGCTCAACCTATTGTATAGTGAGCTTTTGCGAAAGAGCAGTTACCCGAGTGGTGGAAGCCTTGATCCTTTCTTGGGCCCTACAATGTTTGTTCGCCTTGGCGTCATGAGGTGCTAAACCGCAACGGCCCGCCCATGTCACACCAAAGTGCGGTTTCGGCGAGCCGCGCCCGGTATGCGAGCGATAAGTCCGAAAGGATGCCTCTGGAGCAGTATGGTGTTTCATAGAAACCTCACCTCCTGCAGCCGTTCTTACCGCTATCGTCTCGCGAGCCGACTGCTAGAATGTGACCTCAAAAAACAAATCGTCCTCAATGACGCTTGCTTGCTTCTTGGCCATTGGCTGGTCGACGCGGAGGACCACGTCCTTCGCGCGCTCGTTGAGCGCGGCGACGAGCTCGTCGAGCGGCATTTTTCCCCAGCGTTTCTTGACCGCCATCTCATGGTCGACCGGAATCATCGCGACCCGGAGTCGCTGCATTTCTTCGAGGCCCAGCGTCTTGAGCGTGGCATTGTGGCTGCCATGGTGACCTACTTTGTAGAAGATCGCATTCTTGAGCAGGTCTGGCCCGGTGACGGTCTTGCCGTCCACTGTCCACAAACAGTCCTTCCAGGACAGCCAGTTGCCCACTTGCGCATCGGCCGCGAACAACAAGACGTCACCGCCGGGCAGTTCGATAGCAATCACGAGACTAGTGTTGTTGGTCAGGCTGTCGAGCTGTAACGCTAGATCTGAAGCACCGCCCAGCCAATCGCTATCGATGCGGCGCCATGCATCGGGCGCAGCGTCGCCCGGCTGCCAGTAACGCTCCCTGAAGAAATGGAGTTCAGGGGCCGATTGCGCGTAAGCGAAGGGAATCTCGTATTGCTGATCGAACGGACGGTCGGTGTCAGCATTGCTCAACGCGGTACCCGCGCCGTCCATGAATAGCGGAAAACTGTCGAGCGCCAGACCATAAGTTTCCTTTTGGCTCGCCGACGGGTTGATCTTGCGCAGCATCTTCTCGTCATGGGGCGGACCAAGCACGTAGAACCGTGCATTGGTCCCCGCGGGCTGGACTGGCGGATCGGTCGGAAGGCAATAGCGCGGCTTGGCCGTCTTCGCCCGAACATTGCTGAGCGCGTCTGCGGTCGTTGGTCCCTTGGCTAGACCGAAGAACTCCAGAATACCGCTGAGCTCAGCGACGCCGTCCGGATCCCCTGCCATCTGCATTTGGCTCAGCCCCATGCGCAGGGCGGTAAGCGCCAGGCCCTTCTCCTTTTTTAATTTCTTGGTCAGCTCGTCATCAGGGTTCTCAGTCCAGGCCAACCAAACTTGGCCGACCTTTAGTTTGTCAAAGGATTGCTTGGCCTGAACGAATCCCGAGAGATGGTCCCAATGCTCGTGGGTCGCGATCAATAGATCGACCCCGCCACCGGTGACTTCGACGATATTGTCCATGACTTGATTCATGATCGTGCTAGGATCGGGCGTACCCAGAACGACACCGCAGTCGATCATCACGTAGAACGGACGCTTGCTTCCGTCGGTGCGCGGCAGCGCAATTAGGAAACAATCGCCCAGGCCCTGGCGATACATTCTGACCTTGGCCCGGTAGCCTGAAGCCGGCGTCACTGCTCTAGCTGCTGCGACAAGTGCCGCGGGCGCTCCGCGCCGCGGCCGCTTCGATTTCCGGGCCACCTTCTTCTTTGCCGTGCGCGCCAATGACCTTCTCCTATCCGTGCACGTGATGCATCAAAGCGAAGGGCTCGCGGGCGTTGGTCGGGTCTACGAAGTAATTGCCATGCAGACCGCCGCTGGTATCGGCGGCAAATTTCATCTGATTGGCAAAGCGCCAGGCACTATCGACTTTTTTGCGCACCATGTACCGGACTTCCGCCGTCGCAAGGTCGATGATCAACGTGCACCCGCCGCGAAATCGCGCCCCCGGCATCCCCTTTGGCCGGAAGCTCTGAGTGATCTCGACAACCAAGTCGGAGCGAATGTTGCTGTCGGGGCCGACCCTACGTACCGGTCGTACTGAATGAACCTCGATCGTGCGCAGGCAACCTTCCTGGCTGCCGATCGTGTACGGCACGGGTTCAGGAATTCGGACAAGACCGAGAGCTGCCAATTCGTCGTCGCTGACGGCTGTCTTATCCATCAGCCAGTGCCACAAAACACGGGCGTTCTCGTTCGAAAGATCGTATGCCTGCTTGCGCTCGCTCTTCAAATCCCAGTCGGTCGACATTTTCTTAAGAACCTCCTGCACCTTCACCTGCCGCAAAGGCAACGGCGGCGGCTCCCAGATCAAGCTGCCGGGCGAAAGATGTTTCACGTCGCGCGGGTAGATTCCCCGGTTACGAAACGCCTCAATGAACGCGATGCGGTAACCGAGCCTGTCATAAGGCACGAGATCAGTATCGGCCGTGATTAAAGCGCGCAAATATTCGCCGAAGACGATATCGATCGGCGGACAGTAGTCCAATGCGCGTATGCATATATTCAGGATTTGGCTAGCGACCTTGCTCGCCTCCCGCGCTAGGCGGTTGACCAGATCAGTCGAGATCGCTCCGTCGGGCAGGACGCCGGTGCCTCCGGTGGCAAGGCGCACGAGGTCAGCCGTTCGTCGCTTGTAGATCTGAAGAAAGGCGTCGAACACCGCGGCGACCATTACAGCGCCGATGGCGTGAGGGTCTCCCGTTGCCCTTGCGTCATCGTAGTCGCTCTGTTTCGGTTCGCGGCGAACCCATTTCCCCTTTTCGCCGCTACCATCCTTCGCCTTTTCGGTTTCGCCAATATAGTCTCGCAACGCGCCGTAACGCCCAGTCGCCTCGCCGAATTGAACCGCAAGTTGACCGAGCAGATTCTGCTGTTCGAGATCGCCGCGTGTGGCCTCGATCTGGTGGCTTAGCGCCTCCGGAAGCGTGAAGTGCTGGAATATCGCGACGATGTCGGCAAACGCCTCGTGGAACGCGAATACGTCTGGATTAGTCGCCTCGCGGAAGCGCCGATGCACACCGTCGAGCAAGGCGTGCGTCGTCTCATGAGCGACCACGTCATGCGAAACTGCCGTGAAGATCACGCTGCCTTGCATCAGGCCTTCTGCCGCGGAGTCGGATGCGCTAAAGTAGCCAAGCAACAGTGCTTTGTGTTCCGGACTATAATAGGCATTCTTGGCGCGCAGCGCGTGCGGATAGATTCGCAACCGCTGTACGTATTCTAGTTTTTTGGTGGGCTCCGTGTCCGGGCATTTCTCGGTTTCCGAAGCGTGCGTTTCCTGCGGCACTACAATCTCGCGCGGCGCCCAAAGCGCGACGCGGCCCAGCGCTTTCTCGAAATACTCGATGGTCTTCATCGACACCGCATATACCATCTGCTGGTGGAACTGCGGATTGGCCTCCGAGGGCGTCAGGCCCGATCTCGTCAGAATGTGCGGATGGTTTAGGTCGACCGGAGCATAGCAGCATTGGCTTGCGGGATCGACGTCGATCACCTCGATATATTCGCCAATCGGACCCTGCTTAAGGTCGTCCTCCCAGTGGACCTCCAGTGTGGCTTCGTTGATGCCGAGCGTATCAAGCTTCGCGCCCAGCGATGGGTCGTAGGCATACACTCGCAACGGCCGGATTGCCGGCTTCGGCGGACGCGGACGCTTTGCGTGCTCAAGTTGAACGGTGAGAACAGCGTTACCCAGGGGCTTCGGGGGTGTCGGGTTTCCAACGGGGATGTTTGCAGCCGCTCCGCCCAAGGCCAGCCGAAGCGCAGTCGATGCCCGCGGATGCGCGATCAGCGCCTCGGCAAGACGCCGCAGATCGGCCGGCGACGCTGCAGCGGGGTCGGGCGGGATGATGCTTTCGATGTCGGTGTTTTGCGAAAGCTGCAAAGCCTCCAGTTCGAGCATCCGTCGTTGTGGAGAATCCGGCATCGCCTGGATGCCGAGGCCGGTCAGGATCTGCAGGATCGGGAACGAGACGGTGTCAGGGGCGGTTTGGCGAAGGGTCGATGCCGCGCCGGGAACTACGGCGAGCGCTTCGCTGGTTCGCAATTCGCCGCGCCCGAGGCGTTTGACTTCCTGTTCGTTTCCCTTGGCGCTTTCGAATAGCGCGTTGCGGATCGCTTCGACCCGCATCCACCCTTGCAGATAGGCATCGACAGCGGCGCGGTTCTTTTGCAGCCAGATCGCCGCAGCGGCCGCAACCTGCGGCGTCGCAGCCGACGTGCCCTGGCCATCGAAATCGACGATACTGCTGCAACCAAAGCGCGCCCACGGCACATTGGGCGTGGGTGCCGCGACCGCGGTCGACATTTTGCTGTCGGGCCCGTAATTGCCGGCCATGAGTCGAATGTCGAGGTCAGCGTATGGCTTGCCATTTGCCATCACACCGCAGGCGGCGATGACACGGTTGAACCGAGCAGGATAGACGATGTTGTGGGTCGGGAGATTACCGAAATTATTGCCGGCCGCGGTGACGATGAAGACGCCCTGCTCGTATAGCGCATTCACGGCGTCGGCCCAGGCCTGCGACGCCAGCCCGCCCATGCTCATGGTGATGATGTCGACGCGATCGGCGCCGTTGGCGTTCAGCCCATGCACATAGTCGAACGCGCGCGCGATCGAACTATTGCTGAACAGCACGACCCGGTTGGCGACCCGAACCGGCACGATTTCTGCAAACGGCGCCCCGCCCAACACTGGCTGTCCTGGCAATGCGGCGCCGGCAAGGATGCTGAGCGTGCCGGTGCCGTGACCGAGATTGGTGAGGAGTCCGCTGGTCTGGTCGCTCGCATCATTCGGATTGTCGTCATTGACGAAGTTACGTCCGATATCGCGACGCAACCGTTTTGGGAGGGTGTGGTGATTGGGGTCGTATCCGGTGTCGAAATGCGCGATACGAACTTTCGAGGCGACCTGCGGTCCGCCGATCGCGGCGATCGCGCTGTCAAATTGCGAGTGGGAGGCGGCGCGGAACCAGTAATTGTCATTATCGCGGGGGAAATCGGAACTCTGCGTGTCCGCACTTTCGCACGACTGCGCTAGGGCCCGCCCGCCCTCGGAAGACTTGCCCGTTGTCCACTTCTGTTCGACGTCAGGCTCAGCGAATGTAGGCGGCGGCCTGCCCGCGACCCCAATCCCCTGCTGCATGAGCGAATGACAGACGTCCCAGGCATTTGCCTCGGCAAATCCGGGTGGCGGCGTCAGAAGGTGCCAAACCTCGCCACCGGCCGCGCCAAACGCCGGCTGCGAGTCAATGCTTTGGAACAGGCGGGTGGCCGCAAACGTCACAGTTGAAGCGCCGAAGGTAAGCTGCGGTGCGGAAAAACCCGGCGCGGCCTTTACTAGAATGCGCTGCATCACGAAAACTCCGGCCGAGTGATCAACCCAGAGATGCCCGGCGTCATCAATATCGAACATTAAAAATGGTGTTGCGTCAGCTTAGGTGGGCAGAACAACAGCATATGTAACTCAAATCTTTATCGGCCGCAACCGAAGCGAGTGTCGCAACGGTGCGACCACTGGAAGATTCGCCGTTTTGGCGCGTCGATAAACACCACTCTCAACCGTTGGCGAGCCGGGGGTGTAAGGACTCGATCGTCTTCAGGCCCCAGACCTGGCCTTTCTCCCGCTTTTCCTCCGTCCAGACAGTTGTCGACTTCCAGTCCGGCACGAGCATCAGACGCGCGCCAGCCTTGGCGACCAAGTCTTTGCAGCGGTCCGGTTAAGCTCTCATCCAGCAGCCTGAGGCGGCGGGTGATGACGAGGTGGCGGCGGCAGGCGTCGGCAACATCGAGCGATCGATTTTTCAATGCAGTCCGACACTGCTTTTAATTACGGCACGCCCGCGAAGATCAAATCTTGCAATCTGCAACACAGCCTTCAAGTCGGCTCCATCCTCGCCCGTCACTTGGTGGCATTGGCGCTTCGGCGCGGTGTTCAGGCGGACCCATGAACTAAGTACCGGCTTGAACGCCCCGCTTACGAAGCAACTAGTTTAGCGCTTTATAGATTAATCATGTGGGATCGGCGCACCTCTTGGTACGTCCACATAATTGCAGTTGCCAGATTTATCCTTATAGCACACGAGCCAGTAACGCGGGTCGGTGCTCGGAGCAACGCCGCAGAGCGAATGTTCTCTTGCTCCATGCTCGGCGAGTCGGACGAATTGACTATGTAATTTGTTGCTTAGATCGGCAAACTTCAACTTCGATTTTTTATACCCCAATTTGCGAGCTATCTTGTAATTTCGGGGCACTCCTTGATGTCTGTCCGGGATTGTCTGTGCTACTTTTTTTGCCATAATCTTCTCCCTGTATTGAAGGCTAGCTCACAGAGTGGAAAGCCTTGTCCCATTATGGCTTCACTAGAACATCTAGTTATTGCCCTTGATTGCATTGGCGACCGCAATTCCGATCTGTGACGCCAAAGCCGCATTTTGCTGAGCTTGTGACGGGCCGGCCTCGGTTGTAGGTCCCATCGAAATGATCAGATCTTGGGTGCGGCTCCGCTGGGTGCCTAATAGCGGTAACGATCCGGTGTTCGCGGAAACGCGCAGAAGTTTCCATGATGGCGTGACATTCCCACTATACAGGATAACAAAGGTTATCTCGTGGGCGATCACGTCCTTTTTCGATGCTTTGGCTTCTGCCTGCAAAGATTTGGCGTAGTCTGGAACCGCGCCGCCGCGCACGAAAGTGGGCGTCGTAGCAGCGTACAGCCATTCCTTGAGCTTTAGGTCGCCCTGTACCAACGTCCCGTGCTGCTGGTTGCATAACATTGCAACCGGCTCGGTGCCCGATGCGGCAGCAAGTTCGTAGATTTGGTCCCTCAAAGCTCTGGCTTTTGCTAGCGAAGCCTTGTCGGTGAAACGCTTGAAGTCGATTAGCCAAGACAGCGTTTCCTTTCGAGTTGCGTCCGCAGATGCACTCCCGCCGAGTCCGAGGGAGAAACTCTGCGGAGTAGTTACCGTTATGTTATGGGCAAATTGAGTTACGGCAGGCGCCATCGGCGGAGTAAACGTGACGCCTGGATTAAGAGAACCCTTCTCATCGACTGTTATTGTCAGGATCGCCTGCGCTCCCCACTTATTCAGCCAATCGACGGAGCGGCCCTGCTGCAGTCCCGCAGCACTTGCTGCTGCAGCCGCATCAATGTCGTCAAGAAGAAGAAACTGAACGCTGGTCTGCACCTCGCACTGAACGTGCTCCACGACGGCGTTGACCATGGTTTGCGTGTCTTGACCGTCGTAGATTTCACTCAACGCGGGGACGTACAGGCCACACCCGCTAAGAAATCCAATGACAATGATGGAAGCTGTTAGCGAATATCCTTTTCGGTCGAACATAATTTGCGCCCCCGCGTACGATCGCAAAATATCTAACGAAAAATGATATGCTACTCTAGGGTGTAGCGCCATTGCAAGCGTTGTATGCCGCAGTTACCCCTTTGTGGCCCTACTGGCTCAGTTTTTGTCTTCGCCGGTGGTAAAGAATACCAAATGCGTCTCAGTGGACGCCACAAGGGCGCCAGCCGGGGAAGCGGGAGCTATGGCTGATTTTGGGTGACGCGGCCTGATCAGGCGGCGTGGCTTTCAGTGTTCGGAATGACTTCGATTCCGTCGATGAACTTTACACCGGCGATGACTTTCGGCAACTGGTTCGTGCTCTTCAATCGCCGCCAGGTCTTCGATGCGGCGTCGATGAGCTTGAACACCATCAGCTTCGCAGTTTGTTGCGACAGCGATCCCTTGGTCCGCACCGTTCGGTGGCGCACCGTGGCGAAGACGCTCTCGATCGGGTTCGAGCTGCGTAGGTGGATCCAGTGCTCAGCAGGGAAGTCGAAGAAGGCGAGCAGCGCATGGCGATCCTTGATCAGGCACTCCACCGCACGTCCGTATTTGACGTGGTATTTCTCGACGAAGACGTCGATCGCGGTTTCAGCTTCGGCCCGGTGTGGGGCCAGATAGATGTTCCGCAGGTCGTTCTTCATGGGGCCCTGCACGGATTTGGCGACCTTGTCGAGTACGTTGCTCACTTTATGGCACCAGCATCGTTGGTGCCGCGTGCCGGGAAAGGCCTCGTCCAGTGCCTTCCAGAAGCCGAGGGCGCCGTCGCCGATGGCGAGTTGCGGGGCAATCCGTAACCCGCGTTGCCGCAGGTCGATCAGGAGTTCGCGCCAGCTCTGCGCGCTCTCGCGCACGCCGACCTGGAAGCCGATCAGCTCCTTCTTGCCTTCCGGCGTGGTGCCAATCAGCACCAGCATGCATTCGCTGTGATCTTCCATGCGGGCCTGCAGGTACACGCCATCGGCCCAGATGTAGACATAGCGACGCGCCGACAGATCGCGTCTCTGCCAGCGTTCGTACTCGACCTGCCAATCGGCCTTCAGGCCGGCGATCACCGAAGGCGACAGGTTCGGCGCATCCTTGCCGAGCAGCGCCGAGAGCGCCTCCTGGAAGTCGCCGGTCGAGATGCCGCGCAAATAGAGGACCGGGATCAAGGCATCCAGGCTCTTCGTCCGCCGCGCCCATAGCGGCAGGATTGCCGAACTGAAGCGGAGGCGGTCGCCTGGCCCGCTCGCTCCGCGGTCGCGGACCTTGGGACGAGCGACCTCCACCGGACCGATGCCGGTCGCAATCTCGCGCACCGGACCGTGCCCATGTCGGACCAGGCGCGCTCGACCGTCGGGCAGCGTCAGATTGGCCGTGCTGGCCAGAAACGCGCCAACCTCGATCTCGATCGCCCTGGCAAGCAGGTCCCGCGCGCCGGCTCGAACGATATCGGTCAGTGGATCATCAACCGCGGACGGCTGACGGAAAGCAAGAACATTGGTAGTCTCGGTCATGGCGTATCGCTCTCCTCGAGAGGTTCTGGCAGGCTCGTCACCCGCCTCGATACGCCGCCTTCCTCACACCGTCATCACCCAGATTCCGCCATAGCTCGGGAAGCGGGACCGGAAGCCGGATTCATCAGCGGGATGATTAAGACGTATAGAACGAACGGCTTTCCGTGGAGCCGAAGTCGATCGGCCGAAGGCGCCTCCTGCGGTACGCCCCGCAGCAAAGCAGCAAATCTGACCACGCAGCCCTTCCAACTTCTGCCCATGGTCTCCCAGCGAAGCGATAAGCATTGCCCGTCAACGTGCCGCCACCAAAACAAAAGTGACCAAGTCTAAATGACACCGCTATTGGAAGCTCCGCTGGATCAGGAAGCAGCATGGATGGCACTCGACGAGATTTTTACCCTCGCCGATAAATATAATTCGAGCGACGCCTACCTCGAATTGATGCGGTTTGTCGGTCGGTTTCGGTTCTATTCCCCCTTTAATGCGATGTTGATCCATACGCAAATGCCGGGCGCGCCCTTCGTTTGCACTAGTCGGTGGCGGCGGGACTATCGTCGGGAGATCAAAATCAGCGCCGGCCAATTGTGATCCTTCAACCGATGGCGGGCCCGGCACCGGAGGCGTCGGTTCAGGATTCATGCACACTCCCCTTTTGCATAATGTGCCCACGGCGTATGTCGCCCGGCGTATATCAAGAGAAGGGCGTCTTGAAATCCTACCCAATTGTTGGGGAATGCCGGTCGCGTCGAAAGCTATGGCCGGCTTATTCGCTTTCGCCGGATCTCAGGGCGGGGTCTGTGACAAAATCTCGTCGAGAAAGCTGATGCGGCGTCGAACCATAAGGTGAAGCTCCGAAGAGCTTCCGACTTCAAGGAGACGCAACGTTCGCCGCTTCTCCGCAAACGCTGAACGAACTTCCGGCAAGCCCTGGATCGTGGGCTTCGCGCTGGCCAAAAGCTGCTTACCAAGATCACGCAACTCGGATTGTAAGGACGAGCCCTGATTCGGATCATCTTCGTACCAGGCTTCGACCAGAAGACGAAAGGGGTCCGGCCACGCAGCAGCCAATGATTCTTCAGCCCCGGCGGGAATTGGGAAACTGAGCAGACTCTCCAAGGCGAAGTCGATTCTGTCGCAAGGAAATACTCTGAGAACGACATCGAACATTTCGGATTGATTGGCCCACCCCGCTCGCGTCGCCGCAATAATCGGCGAACGCGCTACCCGACATGCGAGTAGAAAACCCTCCTCAACCAAATCGCGGTCCGCCGTCCCCTCTTCGCGCGCAATCAAGCCGGCGACCAGATGCTGAAGCAATCGGACCTTGCGATCGAGATAAGGGGGATCGACCAGGTCTTGCTGCCGAACCGGCGACAGCGCAACTAGCCGATCCAATACTTTCGCCAGCTCGGTGAAATCCTTGCGATAAGTATCCCTGTCGAATACGACGTCCGCAATCCGCCATCCAGCCTCGTCGGTAAGGCGGACAATGTCCCTATCCCGGCATTCCCCCTCCGAGCTGGAACTGGGCCTAGTGAAGCGCAAGTCTTCCGGCGTGCCGGCGCGGAGCAGAAGGCCGATTGCCAACTGACGATGAGTGGGCGCAAGGAGACGAGCTGCGATCAATGCAAGCCGACTTGTTCCGTGCGAGTGATTTGCAGCAACTCCGACGGCTTCAGAAAGTATCACGAAGGTGGAAGCCGGATCGGCAATGATGTGCTGCAAGGGCGGCTTGAAGCTGGGCGGAGCGGCTGTACCTCCGAGGCGAGTTTGAATGGCTGCTGTATCGAGGTCGCGGAAGAGACGGTCGATCTCTCGACGCGGATCGCACCGGTTCGTCTCGAGCTCGTCAAGCCGTTCGTGCAATTCAACGATGACGTCGTCCAGAGACAGATACCTCTGATGCGGAGTCACGACGGACCCCAGAACGTCCTTGTTGGCTTCCAGCAAGTCAGCGTAGAGATAGAATGCCCAGGCTTCCTTGGAAGCCTCCGCAACGCCTCGCCGTCGCGCACTCCCGAGCGAGCGCAACCGCGCCACGGTGCCGGAAATCTCCTCGAATGATTCCTTGATCCATCCGATTTCGCGAAGCGTGGCAGAGCGCCTCAGATTGCTCGCCGCATCATGCGGCTGATCCGGCCAGAGCGACAGCAGCTCGTCGATCACCTGGATCTGGAGATGCGTCAGCGCAAATGCGAGCGCCCCGCGCACGGCGAGTTCGCGGCCAGGGCCCTCGCCTCCAACCATCCACAACACGTCGCGCAGAAGCTGGGCCGTCGCGGCATCATCGTCCAGGCGCGCCTCCCGTTCGACGATTTCGAACAGGGGAAGCAGATCAAGCACGCCATTATGCGCCCTCGGCCGCCCACCCGAAAATGCGTTCTTGCTCGCTTTAATGATATGTTTTGCCCGAGCGGCTTCGTCATCTGGCGAGCCGATATCGCCCAGGAAGTGGGTGAGAAGGTCCTGGAGCGAATTGAACGATCTGCCCCCGGTGGCATCGATCGTGAGAAGCCCGACAAGGGCTTCCAGCAATATATTCTTGAGCTTACCGGAGAGCTCGCCTCCTGGCCGCGCCAGGCCGATCCGCAAACTCTCGGCGACGATGAGCGCGGTCTTCTCTCTTTCAGTCAGGAGATTTGGCGGCCTTCTGCTGACCTTGGCGTCTGCTCTTTCGTTTAGCTTACCCAACACACCCCGTTCGATAGCGGTGTCAAATGTGAGCGAAAGTGCCTCATCGAGGGCAAGAAGAAGGGCCGACCGATTGCGCGCTGGCGCGACGAGCCAACGCGGATAGGCGTCGAGCCGCCGCCGCCAATCCAAATGGTTTTTTGCCGGCCGGCTTGACGGATCTTCCTCCGAAGGATTGCGACGAGTTGTCGGCCACTCGAGATTCACGCGCAGGCTGTGAAGACGATTGTGGATATCGGAAAGGAACTTCTCGATCATCTCGTTCGACGACAGGTTCTGCCATTCTCGCTTTTGCGAGAGATCTATCTGATTGATCAGTCTTCCCGCCATCAGGTTGACATCGATCGGATCGGTCGGGCGCAGGCTGACCAGATAGATAGGCTGAATATTGCGCCCGAGATGGTCCCGCACCCAGCCATGCCAGGCGCGGAAATTCGGATCGGCGCCGGAAAAGCCGAACAGGACAGTTACGTTTTCCATCAGGCTTTGTTGAACGAGCGAGACAAAGGGTGCGTACGTCTTAGGGTAGGTGCGGAAATCCTCTTCGGTGAAGATCAGGCGGCTTCCCGATCGCGCGCAACCATGGAGCTTGACAATCCGCGGAGCACAGGTGGACGCAATTTGTTCGACGGTGACTACGCTGTCATAGGAACGGTCATACGTATCGACCGCACGCTCCAGCAACGAATCCCAGTTGGTCGTGAAAATGTCCGCCCAGGGCAACCGCACCAGGAGTTGATGAGCCAAGCCTGGCGCATAATCAGCGTCCGGTACCGCAGTCTCCAGGGCCGCGCGCAAGCGCGCTGAGCCCTTTTGCGCTTCGAACTTGTCTCCAAGCGACATCATCCCTGAGGCGCCGCTGGCATCTTCGAACAGTGCGCGGCGCCGCTCGCCGAGCTGACAGTGAGCAGGTCGCGGTTCCGGGCAAAGCCCCATCGGAGGGCAGTGGGCGCAGGGGGGCAACAACTCGTCGATCAGGGGGCGGACAATGTCACGCCAAAGCGGAAATCTGCGTCTGCTTTCCACTCGCGGCTGAGCATTCAGGCTGAAGCCCGCGCCAATCATTGCCGTAGCCCGACCGCCGCCACGCCCGTCCCGCGCTGCGAGTGCCACTGCAATCGTTTCGATCGAGCTTTCGACGTCCATTTGCGACCCGCCACGCGCTCAACGGCTTATTGACACAATTCTTCGCATTTGACAATTATCGCGTGCATCAAATGAGAACCTCGCCGCTCGAATGTAGGAACCGGTCAAGGCCCGCGGGCTTTTTGGCCACTTCTATGAGGCTTCACTTTGGCAGAGATATCGACCCAACGCGTCGAAGCAATGCGGCAAGAATTGAACGATCTTTCGCAACTTAACGCTGCAATGTTCCGCCAGATTTTTAGCGGCGATTCAACAGAGAAAGGTCTTTTTGCAGCGCGGTATGACAAGACCAACCCAGAAGCGGATAGTTGCTCCGCCGAACGCGGCTGGGATCTCCGAATAGAAGGGGATTTTTTCCTTGTGAAGCATGCCCACGATTCCATTTACATCATCGTCGGAGATGCGACCGGACATCACGCCTATGCCGGCGCGCTCAAGGTATTTGTCGCGGCAGCTCTGCAGAACATTTTCGACAGTTTTGCAAAAAAAAAGCGCGCGCCGACCGGCAGCAAGGTGCTCAAGGAGCTCCATGCTTTCTTCGCAAAAGTAGGCGAAGCCGCTCTGATCGAAGATAGCAACAAGCCCCTCCACCACGGCGTCGACGCGATCGTTATCAGAATTCGCCCGGGGGCCAAGGCGGTGACATGCGCCAGTGCAGGGCTGCCGCTGTTCAAAGTCGGCCCCAAGGGCATCGTTCGCGTCGGTGATTTCAACGACCAGGATGGCATCAATTTTCCGACCAGCCTTGAAATTACCGTACCTTTTGAGCCGAAGGATGTCCCTCTCGATGTACGGGAAACCCGCTTCCTGGCGGTGGTGACGGACGGATTTCACGATCTCAGAAGGGTCGTCGACGGAAATCCGCAAAGCTTCGGGGAGACTGGTATTCGAACCGCGTTGCAAGGGGCCCTCGCCCGGCGCAAGACAGGTCATAGCCGCGGCCAATCCCCAGCCGCGGTTGTGGCGTCCACACTGGTAGCCGCCGCCAAGGCCTTTCGTAAAGGTTATATGATACCAGAAGAAAAGGACGATGATCGTTTAGCGGTCGTGGTCGATCTACGCGCGGCTTGGACTTGATCGGCGCTAGAAAGTGCCAAGATCTGCGGGGAAATCGTTGCCAGATCCGAAATGTTAACGACTTGTACAACCGAATCGATCACAGATCTGCAGGCAGACGGGCCTCGCTATTCAGTTGCACCGGGACTTGCGTCCTGGTTTGAATTGGCGCGACACTCCCGCAGCCGCAAGTTGTCAGCCAGCGTCAAACCTTTCAGCGCAGACTCAAGGGGGTTTGCATGACAATCCACCACAGCCTGATCCGGGACAAAGCTGCCGAATACAGGCTCGGATATTTCCTCGATCCAGATCGCAATGTGATATTTTCTGCCGAACGACCGGATCTGGTGAATGGCGAACACTTGAACAAGGCGCTCGCTTCAATCGAGCTCAAGCTCCGCAGAATGGGCGCCAGCGTGCGGGCGATCCAGGCCGTGAAAGACATTATCATCGAGCTTGCGTGCAATACGCTGATGCATGGTGCCGGCGACCAATCCCGTCCAGAACTGCTGGTTGTGAGCCACTACGATGGTCATATCGGAGTGTGGTTGTTCGGCCAGGGCCGAAGGAGTCAGATCCAGCGATTGCACAGAATCATCAAAGCCATCGACAGTATGGCGAAGCCGCCGAAGCATCGGGACATATTATTCGAACGGCGGAACAGGGACCTGTTGCGGACGAATTCGTCCCCTGCCAGCAAATCATATGGCAGTGGCGCCGGGATGCTGACCATCGCAGCTTTGTCCAGCATGCCCATTCGATTCGCTTCCAGCACGTCGGACGACAAATCGTTCATGTTGCTTTCAACCATCTAGGCGCAAACCGGCATGAAGCAGGAATCAAAAGCGCAAGTACCTGGTATTGATCTGACATTTCCCGACGGAAAGACCGGCTGGATTTGGGGCATATCTGGAGTCGACGATCTGCGCGGCGCGAGTTTCGAAAAAGCATCTCTCTATTTGCGAGACCGGGCAAGGCAGGAAGGCGCTTTCAATTGGACCATCATTTTTGAGCTCGATCATATCGGCTCTCCGGCATTCAGATCCTTGCTGCACCTGATCACCGTGCTCGATCAGCTTGTCATGGAAAAATCCGACAGGCGGACGGTCAAGATTGTGTGGGTAATCAAGCCCAGCGAGGAAAGCATGCGCAGCATGGCCTACGAGATGGTCCGACATTGCGAGGGTATGAGAAAAAATGACCGGCGCACAAAAGGGATCAAGATCGAAATTGTCGACCAACCACCTAGTCAGACGCCGCGTCGTTAGTTTCACGATCAGCGAAGTATGTGGCATCGAACTTGAACCAGACGAGAAGGACGGGACGTTTTTGGATTAGATCCGTCCAGGTAGTGATCCTGATCACTTAGCGCCCGGCTGAGGACGCGGTTCGGTACTTGTGGGAAACCGGTTCGCCACCGCATTCGACCAGCAACTGATTCTTGGCATAGCTTCCTCGGAATAGGCGCGCAACGCTTGTCCCTTATCCGTCGCGTGTTGGGCTCGCAGCCTTGACATTCCCAATCACCGCCTGACCGCCGTTACTTACCTCGATCCTTTCGATACGAATAATCTGGGTACCGCCGTTGCGAAGGCGGCGCATTGTCTCAATCTGGCCGGTAAAAGCATTCAATAGCCGAGCTCCGGCCGACGCCATTATGGCCACGTGTCGGTCGCCGCCGTAGGCGCCGCCGGCCCTGCTCAAGACTGCCATGGCGACTGCATGCGTGCAGGCCATCTGGATCGCCAGTGCGGCCTCCATCTCGTTCTTCGGCTCGGCCGCCTCGATAAAGGCCAGCACGGCGTTGACGCTTGTCTCCGAGATGCCTCCCGAGGGCATGCGCGAGGCATTCTGTATCTGCACAAGCGTCGCGTTCACGAAGTCGCTGGAGGTCGTGCCCAAGGCAGCCTTCAGTCGGTTCCACCAGAACTTTTTGTCGCCGTCCGGCGGATAGGGTTTCGAGTAGTCGCTGCTGATGCGCCGGAGCTTGACGCGAGTGCGGCGGGCGGGCGCCTTTGCGACAGACGTGCTCGGAACTGCCTCGGTTCTGGTCATTTGTCGGTCGCCTTCGCGTAAAGCCGAAGGATTTCCTTTATCCATCGACGTTCCTCCATCGATTCGGCGGTCCAATAGCCGCTTTTGAAGTTGCCATTTCTCTCGACGCGCGGCGCGCCAGGGCTCAACCCACCATGAATGCGACACCTCGCACGGCCGCGGATAGCCGGAGACTGGCAGGGGGTGCCTGCACGCGTCTTTGCACCACAGCGGGGGGCGGCCCTGATGTTCGCTAGCTGAGTCATGACACGGTCCTGGTCCATGGGGTTGTTCGTCATTTTTACCGCCCCTCCCCCTTATCCCGGACAAGCCCGCTCCTCAGATCCCCTAAAGCGATGGTAATCATTGAATCGATCTTTTCCGTTCGGCTTCGATTTGGCGCCACGCCAACGGCTCGGCTTCCTCGCGAGGCATACCTTGGTCAAACTCCAGGATGGCGGCGCGCTCGTCGAACGCGGCTTGCCAGTCGTCGTCGTCCCAGGCGTACCGATTGTTGAAAGCAGGGAAATTGTGGAATGGGTCAGACGGTCTACCGACAAAACTGACAGAAGCTACCGCGCCATCGGGAGTGATCTTTAAAACGCCATCAGACCCGTTTGACAAAACTGAGAAAATCCTTCCTGGAGCGGTTTTGTCAGTTTTGTCGGTAGGCTCTCCGAGAGTTTTTGCGCTTTCTCGCAACTGGTCCAGCCATTTTCCCATATGATCAGCCCTCCACCTTCAGGCTTGGGTTCCAACTATATGCGACGGAAGGGCGGCCACCGGCTGGATGACCCGTCGATGGAATCTCGCGGCAGTGATGGGTGCCGATGAGCATGTCGATGGCCGACGCCACTGCGTCCCGATCGTTCAAAGAAGCCCAGCCCTTGCGCTGGACATCGCGCGGGGTGAACGGCTCGGGCAGCTGGTGGCGGCGTTCGACGATCAGCCGTGCGCCGTTTTCTGCCATGGTCTCGCCCGCCGAATATAGCCGGTTGGCGTGGCTGCGCAGATAATCCGCCCAACCGAGGGCGCGGCGCATCGCCACCTCATTCACCTCGAAGCGCCCGCCATCGGCCAACTCAAACAACAACGCCAACGCCGCTACCGTCTTCGGCATTTTGAGAACGTGACTTTCCAGCGTCGACGGGAGAGAGCCCGAGCGCGCCTCTGCCTGAATCTCTGTCATCCATTGCTCAAACAGCGCCTGGCTCTGTGGCGAAAAGCGTAGGATCGCTGGCTTGTCGGTGTCGCCCATTGAAAGGTCGAATAAGTCGCGGAACACCTTCTCGTAGGCCAAGCGCGCTTTCATGTCCGGCTTCCGATCGACCCACCGCCATGATGCCCGGTCATCCGGCCACACTGTCATTTGAAAGCGTTGGATCAGACCGTCGTTTCCGGTGCCGGACATGGCGCCGCGCACAATTGGTGCAATGCGCGAAGGCTGGACTCCGCCGATGATGCTAACGGTACAGTTTTCGATATGAACGGTACCCCGCCCGATGCGGTCGTAGGTAAAGCGACCATCGCCGTTGTAGGCTTCTAGGTAAAAGGCCCGCTCGCTTTGATGCTCTTCGCTTTCGAGGCGCGTTAGAAATCCCGGCAACTCATCCCGGATCAGCAGTAGCCCACGCGGGTTTTCATTCAAGAGCTCGCCGAGCTTCTCGACGGTCGTGTCGTTCACAACGATTCTCGGACAAGGTGGCTCTTCGTCGTCCTCGACCAGGTTGGCGAGAATGCCCCGTGCGCCTTCACGGTCCCCGCTCGTCAGCGCCTTTTCCGCTTTCTTCTTTGCATCCTTGGCGTCGAGGCTGGCTAGCGCGTCGTCAATCTCAGCCGTCCTAATTTTCTCTTCCCATTCTTCGCGGAGCTCGTCCTGAATGGTATAAATTGGACCGAGCGCTGACTGCATAGCCGGTGACTTCATCGCGCTGGGCCGGCCGATGATCGCGCCCCAAAGGTTCGGTACAACCTCCCAATCATCGTTCTGCTTCGGACAAATGCGCACACGGTTGCCAATTACTGCGGCAAGACCACAAACGGCTGTGACCGCGGCGAAATCGGGGGGCGCTTGCTGCCGATCGGCGACATCCAGAACGTAGTCGCGGATTGCATCCGGCAACAATTCAGGGATGAACGGCTCGACCGGCGGCAGCGTCGAGATGATCGACATCACGGCAGGCCAGCGCGGTCCCACGGCGGCAAGGATCGGCTTGGCTTCCACCAACAGCTGGGAGAGATCGCTGTCTGACATGCCCGCCGGGAGTGGGTCGGCGAGATCCCATTTTGAGGGAAAAGTCTCCGGAATGACTACACTATGAACTGAGGCGGCACCTACGCCAAGCAAGATATCGGCGACGTCTTGCCCGTAGGCCGCGCCGCGATCGTCGGCGTCCTGCCAAATAACGACGCGGCAGCCTGCCAGGGGTGTCCAATCGGTTTTCTTTGCAGCCTGGGACCCGCCCGACGATGTGACGACCACATAGTTTGCAAATCGTTTACTGGCAGCGTCAGCGGCCTTCTCACCTTCCACGACCAATACCGGCAAGAACGGATTAGCGGCAAGCCGGCCGAGACCATATAGGGGGCGAGGGTCCGGGAAGCCTTGGCAACGCCATTCGCTATGGCCATTGGGTCCGGAGCAAAACATGAAAGGCTTAAACTGCTTGGCTGCGAGCACGCCATTCGCGGCGAGATCGAACCGAACCATGTAGCCCAGCAATAGGCCGTCGGGGTCGACATAGCGCCAACTGCGGGAAAATTCAAAACCGCTTGGTGTAAATCGCTTAACAAGATTCATGGGAAGGCCCGGAGCGGAGGCAGGTACTGGCAAGATCGGCTTCCAGGCGTCCGATATCGGTGGCGGCGTGGGGTGCTCAATCGATAGGGGGGAAAAGGGATTTTCGAGGCGGATCACTTCTGTCCCTCCGAAATACCAAGCATAGCAGCAACCAAGCGAGCGGCCTCAGGTGGGGTCAGGTGAAAAAGGTATGCGGCCAAACTGACCACGCCGACGCCGCGGTCGCCGGTTGCAAAATCAGCCCATTTTCCGTTCACCAGGTTGATGCTGAACGAGCCTAGATTACGGTCGGCACGTGTCGGGTTCTTCGCTACGAACTCACATCCCTGACGTTTTCCGTCGGGAAGCCATCGTTGAAGTATCAATAGCAGCGCCGGAAGGGCTACTGCGTTCACGGCACCGAAGTCGATGCGTTTCATCATCGCCGACCACTACGCATTTTCGTAGGCGAAGAAGTGAGTTGCTTCTTCGCGACGCGGACCTCCGTAGCGCGGTCGGTCCAGCCCTTACGCGTCTTGCAAGACTCAGCTTCAAGCTGTCGCGTGACGTAATCGCGAAGCGAAGCAACGATGACCTTACGAGACCGCCCGTCCGTATAGCTCTGGATTTCGCCCAAGTTTAGCAACTCGTAAAACCGCGTGTTGCCGCATCCAATAGCTTTGCGGGCATCCCTCGGGGATACCACCAATGGTTCAATTTCGGTCGGTTTGGATATTTGCGCCATCTTCGTCCCCACGATGCGAACGTGGACGAAGGCGTACACCAACGAAAATGGGCAAAGTGCTATTTTTGGATCTTAGTTTGCCCAGACTGAATTGATTTGACGGGATCAAGCGATTTTTTCAGCCTGTCCCGATGGAAGTCAGCATAGTATTCAACTTCGCTTCGTTCGCGCGGAAGCGCTCGGCGGACCTTCCCAGCTGCTACGTCTTTAACGGCCTTGATAAATGAATTTGCGGCATATGGCCGCCCGGCCTTCTTGAGTTTCATTTCACCCGCGATCGCGCGCGAAAAACGAATGAAGGGTCCGTTCTTCGACGCAAGTTCGCTCGGGGATTTCGCGCCTGAGAAGCCCAGTTCAGTGTATACGATTGGCAACCAATCACCGAACAGCGCTTCAAACGGGCTACGAGCCTGGAAACTGTGTCGCCAAGACGTTTCCACATCGTCTTTATCGTATTGCCGTTCAGCGAGTTCCCGAGTGATCAAGTCCTGCAATGTTTGGATTACCGCTCGTGGCGTTTGGGCAGGCTTAGAAAGATGTCCCCATAGATTGTCGTGCCAAAGACTGTCGTCTTTCATCATTTGGCCCAGCCGCTTCGCGCGATTGAGGACCAACTTTAAACGCCGCCGTTGCGACATCTCGTATTTATCATTGTGATATTGTAAGGCCGCACAATAGAGTTCGATGCACTCATCTATGCCTTGTGCCAAAGCCTCACGATCTAAGTTTTTGGGGAAATGTTCTTTGCCAACTGCCTTCAAAACTCTATTCAGCCCCGCAGGGGCGATCACTACTTTTTCATCAACCATTCGGATCATTCCGCCGGCTAGGCAGACGCGCTATGGGCTCTTCCAGCACTGATCGGCGTCACGGATCTATGGACGACGGGCTTGGAACAATAACTTTCCCACTGGGCCATCAGGGACTGTCGCTTTTCTAAAATGTCCCCGCGCTGATAGGCTGCTTCAACTTTGTTGCCAGCGACGTGGGCCAGGGCGGCCTCGACAACCTCACGCGGGAAGTTAGTGCATTCGGCTGCCCAAGTACGGAAAGTCGAGCGGAAGCCGTGGGTAGTAATGTCGTTGTGGCCCATGCGCCTAAGCAGCATCAGTAGCGACATGTTGGATAGGTTTGCTCTACGGTCTCCAGTGAAAATGTGATCGTTTACGTTTGGTTTTGTGACTATCATACTCCTAAGGATTTCGATGGCTCGATCTCCGAGTGGAATGCGATGTTCTCGCCCTGCTTTCATTCGCTCCGCAGGAACCGTCCATAGACGGCCACCTAGATCAATCTCCGACCATGTGGCGCCCAACACTTCGCCGGTCCGCGCTGCCGTCAGAACCGCGAACTCTAGCGCGCGTGCGGCGACAGCATCCCGCGCTTTTACGGCAGCGACGAAAGCGGGAATCTCGACGTAAGGAAGTGCCGCATGATGTTTCACACGCCTGACTTTACCGCGAGCAGGAAGCAGGTGGTCAAGATGACCGCGCCACCGGGCTGGGTTTTCGCCATCTCGATAACCGCGTACTCTTGCCCAATCCAAAATCCGTTCTATGCGCCCCCTCAACCTCACTGCTGTTTCGGGTTTCGAGGACCAGATCGGTTCGATCGCTTTCATCACCAGTCCAACGTCGACCCGTTGAACTGGAAGCTTGCCAAAAATAGGTGAGCAGTAGGTGGCGACCGTGGTCGCCCACTGGTTGGCATGCTTGACGTTGCGCCAACCGGCTCGATGAGCCGCAATGTAGGCTGTGGCACATTGGTCGAATGACATCGACTTGGCTGCTACCAGGCTGGCTTCGGCCCGGGCCGCCTCCCGTTCTACGATGGGATCTTTACCGGCCCTGCGCATTTCACGCGCAATCGAGGCGAGATCACGAGCTTCCGCCAACGGGACGTCAGCCAGTGGGCCAAGACCCATCTGCCGCTCACGGCCCGACACTGCATACCTAAAAAGCCATGACTTTCGTGGGGTGCCGTCGGAGGCGTTAGTGACCTGCAAATAGAGGCCGCCACCATCGCCATACATGCCCGACACCCTAATGGTTTCGACCTTTCGGTGTGACAGACGGTTGATCGTGCGCGCCACGCCTACCTCCGCTTCTACCCTCGTTCTACCCCCGAATTGTAGCGAAGGTCGGCGAACGTGTACAGATAGGGATGGTGGAGGTAGTGCCTATATTTATTGGACAATTTGAACGTCGGTGAACGATGGCGAAATGGTCGGTGGCGGAGAGAGTGGGATTCGAACCCACGGTACGGTTTCCCGCACACACGCTTTCCAAGCGTGCGCCTTAAGCCACTCGGCCATCTCTCCGGAGCGCCCTCTCTTGAAGGGGCGCCGGCGATTTTGCAAGAGACCGCGAGAAAATCGGGTGAATTTTCCGTAAGATGTTGTATTTAAACGACAATATCTGGCGTCGGCGGCTGTTTTGGAACCGCCTGCTGGCTGAACCCAGGACGGGTTTGGCGCGACGATTCATTTGAGAATGCCAAACACGACCGGGGGCGCATGACCATCCGCAAGACCATCGCCGCACTGGGCCTGATTTCGGCCCTTGGCTCCGCCTTTGCCGGGCCGGCCCTGGCTCAGGTCTGCACCCGCCAAGGGGTTGACGTCAGCTGCGACGACGGGCGGCGCGGGGTGCTTTCGGGCGATGCCATCATCTGGCCGGACGGGACGCGCTCGAGTTCGTCGCCGCATCCGAGCGTGATCATCGGCAACAAGAGCTCGGTGCATGTCGGGCCCGGCGTGTTCGTCGGCCAGGGCAAGGGCATGGTGCCGCTGGACGATCCCAACGCGCCGAACAAGCGGCAGTGCGCGATTCTGGATGGCGTGTCGTATTGCTATTGACGATCTCTTCCTTCCCCCCTCGTGGGAGGGGAGAAGATCAGAGCGAGCTTCACGGAAGCTAAATCAACCGCACGCCCGAGATCGCCGACTTCAACCAGCGCAGCGCTTGCGGGGGCTGGGCTGCGAGCGGGGCGACGGCGGCCTTCTCGATCCGGCATTTTTCGAGCTCGGCGACGAAATCGGCGGACCATTGCTGGATGGTGTGGCCGCGCAGCTTCTTCATCATCGCGTCCCAGCGCATCTTGCGCTCGGTGAGCGGCATCGCGGCGGCGATCGCGATCGCGCGCGCCATGGCGTCGATGTCGTGCGGATTGACCAGCAGCGCCGTGTCGAGCTCATTCGCCGCGCCGGCGAATTTCGACAGCACCAGCACGCCGGGGTCGGCCGGGTTCTGCGCGGCGACATACTCCTTTGCGACGAGGTTCATGCCGTCATGCAGCGGCGTCACCACACCGATCTGCGCGGTGCGATAGAGGCCCGCGAGCACGGCCTGGCTGAAGCCCTTGTTGAGATAGCGGATCGGCGTCCAGTCCACCTCGCCGTGGCGGCCGTTGACGTCGGTGACGAGACGCGCGACCTCGTTCTGAAGATTGCCATAGGCCTCGATGGCACCGCGCGAAGGGTTGGCGATCTGGAGCAGCGAGATGCTGCGCAAGAATTGCGGCTGCTCGGTCCAGAGCCGGTCGAACGCGCTGATGCGGTTGACGAGGCCCTTGGAATAGTCGAGCCGGTCGACACCGATCGCCAGACGCTCGCCGTTGAGGCTGCGGCGCAGCCGCGACACATCCGGATGCGAGGCGGACTTGGCGGCATACTGCGCGAATTTCTCCGCATCGATGCCGATGGGGAAGACTTCACAGCGGGTGCGGCCGTGCTGCGACAGCACAACACCATCATCGATGACGAGACCGAGCTCGCCGGCGACATAACCAAGGAAATTCTGGCGATCCTCCTCGGTCTGGAAGCCAATGAGATCGTAGGCGAGCATCGCCGTGATCAGTTCGCGATGATTGGGTACGCCCTGCGTCACCGCGGCCACCGGCCACGGCGTGTGCAGGAAGAAGCCGATCGGATCGCCGACGCCGAGATCGCGCAGCTCCGCACCGAGTGCGAGGAAATGATAGTCCTGCACCCAGAATGCGGTCCGGGGCTTGCGGAAGCGCATCAAGGCGCGCGCCATGAAGGCGTTGACCTCGCGATAGCTGACATAGTCTTCGCGCGAAACGCGGATCAAATCGCTGCGCGAATGCAGCGCCGGCCACAACGCCGAATTGGCAAAACCTTCGTAGTAGCCGCCGTAATGCGCCGCCGGCAGATCCAGCGTCGCAATCGCGCCCGAACCCAGCGCCTCGATCTCGGCAAACGGTTCCTTCTGATGGCCGTCACGCACGCGGCCGGAAGACCCCACCCAGATGGCACCCGAATGTTCCACAACGGGAAGCAATGCCGCAGCCAAGCCGCCCGTCATGGGCTCGTTGGGTTTGCCGCGCGCAACACGATTCGAAACGACGACTAAGTTCACAGGTCGTCCCCTCCTGTTCATTCCACCCCGTTTAACTGGCGTTCATCAATATGGTTCCTGTCATCATTTCCACGAAATGAAACCAAAGTCAGGCGCGCACGTTGGAACTGGTTTCGCTTGCGGAACCTACTGCAAAGACAGTCATTTTGGTACTATTGCACGGCATGCATCGCTGCACGCTAGGGCGCTGCGCCGACGGCCTTTATGTCTGCAGCGTGGCGCTGCCTTTGTTTCACCTCGGATCGAGCAGGCGCGCGAGGAACGCGCGCACATCGCTCGGCGCATCGAAGTGACCATTCACACCCATGGCACGGCGGCCCACCGAAAAAGCGAGCCCGTTCATGTCAGGCATGATCGCGAACACGGTCTCGTCGGTGACGTCGTCGCCGATGAACAGTGGACGCCGTCCCCTGAACGGTTCGTGCTTCATCAACTCGTGCACGCCGGTCGCCTTGGTGAAGCCGGAATGCTTGATCTCGCAGACGAACTTTCCGGGCAGCACCTCGATCGGCGCATTGGGCAGATCGGCGCGGATCAGCGAGACAGCCTCGAAGATCGCCTTCTCCGCATGCGGTGCGAGGCGATAGTGCAGCGCGAGCGAATAGCCCTTGTCCTCGAGCAGAATGCCCGGACTGAGCTTTGCGATCGCAGCGAGCCGCCGCTTCAACTCCTTGTCCAGCGGCGGCGCGTGCACATCATCCGCTTCATTGTCCACCGACAGCCGCATCTCCGCACCGTGGCCGGCGACGGCGCGATAGACGTCGGGCGCGAAGATCAAGTCGATGTCGTTGAGCGAGCGGCCGCTGACCAGCGCCAACGCCCCGGAGGTGCGTTCCACCAGCCGCTTGAGCGTCTCCGACAGGCCCGGCGGCACCCACACTTCGCGCGGCGTCGGCATCAGGTCGAGCAGCGTGCCGTCGATGTCGAGCAGGATCGCGGTCTCGTCGAGATGTGGCACGAGCGCATGCGGCACCGGCACCGTTTCCGGCACATCGTCGTCAACGGGCATGGTGCGCTTCTCGTCCACTGCCATTTCCGCAAGTTCCGATTTCATAGTCTACTCCATAAAGGCCAGCGGCCGCGCTATTTGTTCGAGCGATTTGCGTTCCGCGGAGACGGCGTAGCGCCACGCCACGATCGCGGCCGCGATCATGAGGAATGCCCCCAGCAAATAGCCGGCGAACACGCTTGTACGTGATCCCGTGTCGATCAGCGCGCCGAACAGCGCCGGGCCGATGACGCCGCCAATACCGGTGCCGACCGCGTAAAACACCGCGATCGCCAGCGCGCGGACTTCCAAAGGAAACGTCTCGCTGACCGTGAGATAGGCCGCGCTCGCGGCGGGCGAGGCAAAGAAGAAGATCACCATCCAGGCGATGGTCTGTCCTTGCGCACTGAGCGCCCCGATCGAGAACAGATAGCCCGACAGCGCCAGCAGCAGGCCTGACGCGCCATAGGTGAACATGATCATCGCGCGCCGTCCGAGCGTGTCGAACAGGCGGCCGAGCAGCAGAGGGCCGAGGAAATTGCCGGCGGCGAAGGGAAGCAGATACCATCCGACATGATCGGCGCTGATGCCGTAGAAATCGGTCAGCACCAGCGCGAAGGTGAAGAAGATGGCGTTGTAGAAGAAAGCCTGCGCGCCCATCAGGACGAGGCCGACCAGCGCACGCTGGCGATAGACCGTGAACAGCGTGTGCATGACCTCGCGAATCGGCGTGTGATCGCGCATCTTCAGCCGGATCCTGGTGAAGCGTCGGTCGCTCGCATCCTGGTCGTGTCCGATCACCGAACGCTCGATCTCGTCGACGATGGCGTGGGCCTGATCGGGCCGCCCGTGGATCATCAGCCAGCGCGGACTTTCCGGGATCCACATCCGCATCAACAGCACGACGAGGCCGATGCTCGCGCCGATGAGATAAGCGAGGCGCCAGCCGAGATCGGGGCCGATCAAGGCGGGATCCAGCAGAACGATGGCCGCCACCGCGCCCATGGCCGCGCCGATCCAGAAGCTGCCGTTGATGACGAGATCGGTCCAGCCGCGATAGCGCGCCGGCACCAGCTCCTGGATGGTCGAATTGATCGCGGTATATTCGCCGCCGATGCCGGCGCCGGTGAGAAAACGAAACAGCGCGTAGCTCGCGATATCCCACGACAGTGCGGTCGCAGCGGTGGCGGAGAGATAAAGCGCGAGCGTGATGAAGAACAGTTTCTTGCGGCCGATGCGGTCGGTCAGCCAACCGAAACCGAGCGCGCCGAGCACCGCGCCGGCGAGATAGGCTGAATTGGCAATGCCGAGATCGAGATTGGAGAATTGCAACGAGGGACTTTGCTTCAGCGCGCCGGAAAGCGCACCGGCGAGTGTCACCTCGAGCCCGTCGAGGATCCAGGTGATGCCGAGCGCCAGCACGACCCGGGTGTGAAAGCCGCTCCACGGCAGCGCGTCGAGACGTGAGGGAATACTGGTCTCGATGATGCGATCGGTCGCGACCGCCGAGACACCAGGTCCATAATTCAGCGCTTGGCTTTGCTGCAATTCCATCGCGTTGCTGGGTCTGACCAATGGAAGCGACCCCGGTTCACATGATGTGGCCAGGGGCGAACCGATCATCGGGGTGCGGCATTCCGCCTGCCACCTGCGACAACGTCTGCGGCAAGCGCCGGTTCCCACAGGAACGGCCTCCGACGCCGTCCGTTTCCGAAGGAGCCGCAGGGAGTTGACGCATGGCTCACGTCAGAAAGACGACACATTCTCGCAAAACAGCTGCGCGCAGCAGGAAGACCAGCGTGCGCAAGAGCGCGAAACGCGCGACGCCGAAGCGCTGGTCGCAACGTGTGACCAAGGAGAGCGACGCGCTCGATCTCAAGCGCGGCGTATTCACGCTCACGAGTCCGAAGAAGATCGCAGCCTCGCTGAAGCGCTCGGCCGAGCACAGTTCGCGCCGCAAGACCGGCGCCTATCGTTCGGCGCTGTCGATGCTGACGTTCTATATCAACCGTGCCGGCAAGACGCTGCCGAAAACACAGCGGGCGCGGCTGGAGCAGGCGAAGGTGGAATTGAAGCGGGCGTTTGGAAGGGCGTGAGGCTTAGACGGCACAGCGAAAAATCAGCCGTCGTCCTGGACAAGCGAGCGGAGCGAGCGCTGATCCAGGACCCATTATCACAGGACGTGGTTTGGCGAAGACTTGCGGCTGGCTGCTCGCGCAACGACTGCTCCCTGGGATAATGGGTCCTGGCTTTCGCCAGGACGACAGCGGAGAGAGTGGAGAAGTCCGAGCCTTACGCCGCCCGGATATTCCCCATGAACCGGTCGAGCTCGGCGCGGAGGCGGGTGCTTTCGCTGGAGAGGGTCTTGGCCGAATTCAACACCTCCTCCGAGGCCGAGCCGGTTTCGGCGGCGCCGCGGTTGACCTCGCCGATGTCGGTGGCTGCGGTCTGGGTGCCCTGGGCGACCGTCTGGACGCTGCGCGCGATCTCCTGCGTCGCGGCGCCCTGCTGCTCCACCGCGCTCGCGATCGACGTCGAGATCGACGAGATCTGGCCGATGGTGGCCCCGATCTCCTTGATCGCGGCGACCGACTCGGCGGTGGCGCCCTGCATGCCCGTGATGTGGGAGGAAATCTCGTCGGTTGCTTTCGCCGTCTGGCTGGCCAGCGACTTCACTTCGCTGGCAACCACCGCAAAGCCGCGGCCGGCTTCACCGGCGCGCGCCGCCTCGATGGTCGCATTGAGCGCCAGCAGGTTGGTCTGCTCGGCGATCGCGGTGATGAGCTTGACGACCTCGCCGATCTGCTGGGCGGCATGCGAGAGCTTGCCGATGCGGCCGTCGGTCTCCTTGGCCTGCACCACCGCAGCTTCCGCAATGCGGCTGGAATCGCGCACCTGGCGGCCGATCTCCTCGACCGAGGCCGAGAGCTCTTCCGTCGCGGTGGCGACCGACTGCATGTTGCTGGAGGCCTGCTCCGAGACGCCGGCGACCTGGCTCGACAGGCTCTGCGTGGTCTCGGCGGTACGGGTCAGCGTGGACGCGGCCGATTCGAGCTGCACGGCCGAGGCCGAGACGTTGGAGACGATGGCGCCGACGGCGTTCTCGAAATCGTCGGCAAAGCGGATCAGTTCGGAGCGGCGGCTTGCGGCCTGCTCTCGGCTCTGGGCTTCGCTGGCGGCGGCATCGCGCTCGGCCTTGGCGACGGCCTGAACCTTGAACTCCTCGACCGCGCCGGCCATCTCGCCGATCTCGTCCTTGCGACCGAGGCCCGGCAGCACGACGTCGAAATTGCCCGAGGCGAGTTCGCGCATCGCCTTGCACATCGCGATCATCGGACGCGAGATGCCGTTGCCGAGCATCAGGGCGAGCACGGCGCCGATGGCCAGGCCGCCCAGCGCCAGCATCAGCATCAGCCGTTCGGTCTCTCCGATCGTTGCATTGGCGCTGGCCTCGATTTGCTGCTGATCGGCGGTCAGGTCCGATCGCAGCTCACTCGAAAGCTTGAGGATGGACGCGGCCGTCTTGGTCATCTCGCCGTTCGACTTGACGATGACCTTCACGTTCTCGGTCAGCTTGGCAAAGGAGGTGCGGTACTGCTTCAGCAGGTTGCTGATCTCGGTGACGCGGTCGGTGATCTTCTGGTCGTTGGCATAGATCGAGACCAGCAGGGTCTCCAGGAACTTGATGCGGGCGATCACGCCGTCGGCGGTCTTCGGTTCGGGCTTGGCGACGAAGGCGCCGACAGAGGTGGAGACCGCAAGATATTGCGAGGTGACGTCCTTGGCCGTGGTCTGGACCGAGGCGAGCCCGGCGAGCGCCGCGGTATCGGCAAGGTCGTCGAACTTGAAGCGAATCTTGTTGCCGACGCTGTTGAGCTCATCGGCCGCGATCTTGTTGTTCTCGCGCGTCAGGGTGATGATCTCACCGAATACCTTCGTAAAGCGCTGGAACTCCGCCTCGAGCTTGCCGACCTGCTCGCGGCGCGCGGCGCCGGTCGTGGCGGACGTCGATTTGGCGATCGCCGCCTTCAGATTCTCTTCGGCCGCCTTGGCCGCGGTCTCGTCGTCTGTCGCGCCGGTCAGCGTATAGGCCCGCGCCAGCCCCTGGTAGGCGATCAGCTCGCGGTCGACGGTTCGCGCGAGATCCGCTTCCGCCACGCTGGTCCGGTAGGAGGCCACGGCGGCCTGGATCCGCTCGAAGCCGAAATAGGCGAAAGCCATGCTGACCGCGAGGATGGCCAGCACCGCCACGAAGCCGAGGATGATTTTTGCGCGAAAACGCAAGGTTGGAAGTTTCGATGTGTTCGGCGTGGATTTGACGGACATTCCCCCACCCCATTCCATTCGCGGAAAACCAGGCGCAGCCCGGAAGCAGCCCGCTTCCCGACTCGTGTGCACGGTAATTGGCAAAGGATAAGCGGCGGTAAATTTGCGGCGTCGCAACTTGCGGTTCGGTGACGCGGGCAAATGTTAAGGCGCGCTTTCTCGCGCCGCTACAAATTGAAGGCCGGCGCCAATCTCCGCTGTCGTCCCGGACGAGCGCAGCGAAGATCCGGGACCCAGCCACAGGGAGTGGTTTGGCGAAGACTCGGAGTTACCAGCTCGCGCCGCAACTTCTCCCTGGGAGTATGGGTCCCGGCTCGGCGCGCGCTTGGAGCGCGCTGGTCCGGGACGACAGCGGAGAGGGAGGCGGCAGCGAAAACCTCAGTCGTCGTCCTGGACAAGCGAGCGGAGCGAGCGCTGATCCAGGACCCATTACCACAGGACGTGGTTTGGCGAAGACTTGTGGTTGCCGGTCTTCGCCCAACTGGATCCCGGGATAATGGGTCCTGGCTTTCGCCAGGACGACAGCGGAGAGAGCGCTATGCCGCCCGGATATTTGCCATGAAGCGGTCGAGCTCGGCGCGAAGACGCGTGCTTTCGGATGACAGCGTCTTGGCCGAATTCAACACCTCCTCCGAAGCCGAGCCGGTTTCGGCGGCGCCGCGATTGACCTCGCCGATGTCGGTGGCTGCAGCGTGGGTGCCCTGGGCGACCGTCTGGACGCTGCGCGCGATCTCCTGCGTCGCGGCGCCCTGCTGCTCGACCGCGCTCGCGATCGACGTCGAGATCGACGAGATCTGGCCGATGGTGGCGCCGATCTCCTTGATCGCGGCAACCGACTCGGCGGTGGCGCCCTGCATGCCCGTGATGTGGGAGGAAATCTCGTCGGTGGCCTTCGCCGTCTGGCTGGCCAGTGACTTCACTTCGCTGGCAACCACCGCAAAGCCGCGGCCGGCTTCACCGGCGCGCGCCGCCTCGATGGTCGCATTGAGCGCCAGCAGGTTGGTCTGCTCGGCGATCGCCGTGATGAGCTTGACGACCTCGCCGATCTGCTGGGCGGCGTGCGAGAGCTTGCCGATGCGGCCGTCGGTCTCCTTGGCCTGCACCACGGCGGCCTCGGCAATGCGGCTGGAATCGCGCACCTGGCGACCGATTTCCTCGACCGAGGCCGAGAGCTCTTCCGTCGCGGTGGCGACCGACTGCATGTTGCTGGAGGCCTGCTCCGAGACGCCGGCGACCTGGCTCGACAGGCTCTGCGTGGTCTCGGCGGTACGGGTCAGTGTGGACGCCGCCGATTCGAGCTGCACGGCCGAGGCCGAGACGTTGGAGACGATGGCGCCGACGGCGTTCTCGAAATCGTCGGCAAAGCGTATCAATTCGGAGCGGCGGGCGGTGGCCAGTTCCTTGTTCTGGGCTTCGCTGGCGGCGGCATCGCGCTCGGCCTTGGCGACGGCCTGAACCTTGAACTCCTCGACCGCGCCGGCCATCTCGCCGATCTCGTCCTTGCGACCGAGGCCCGGCAGCACGACGTCGAAATTGCCCGAGGCGAGTTCGCGCATCGCCTTGCACATCGCGATCATCGGACGCGAGATGCCGGTGCCGAGCAGGAAGGCGAGGATCGCACCTAACAGCGTGCCGCCGACGGCCAGCATCAGCACCAGCTGCTCGGTCTGCCCGATGGTCGCTTCCGATTCCGTATCCAGCCGCTGCTGCTCGGCGACGAGGTCCGCCTTCATGGCGGTCGCTCCTTGCAGGATCGCACCAGCCGAGCCGCTCATCTCGGTCACGAGCTCATCGACCATCTTGGCGTTGGCGATCAGCTTCTCCAGCGCGTCGCGATAGGCCGCGAGCAGCACCTTCGCATCCTTCAAGCCGGCGACGATCTTGTCGTCCATGGAATAGACCGCGCCCAGCGAGTTCTCGACGAACTTCAGTCGCGCCAGCGCGCTTGTCGTCACCGCCTGGTCGGAGTTGAGGATGAAATTGCTCGCTGCCGAACTCGCAGTCTGGAACTGGGCATTGACCTGCTTGGTGCCGAACTCGATCGCCTGCGCCTCTGCGTCGGAGGCGTTGTTGCCGATGTCGTCGAGCTTGTACTTCAGGAGGTTGGCATTGCGCTGGAGCTGGTTCTGGACCAGCAGGGCGCTGTCGCGCTTGGCCTGCAGGATCTTTGCGAACGTCGCGGAGAAGTTGGAGAACTCCTTGGCGAGCCTGTTGAGACTTTCCTGCCGCGCCGGCCGCTTGGCGCCCTTGATCGCCTGGTCGATGGCGTTCTTCAGGCTGGCCTCGGCTTCCAGCGCCGCCTTGGCGTCATCTTCCTTGCCGGTGACGACGAAGTAGCGGGCGGACGAACGATAGGCGAGCAGCTCGCGGTCGATGTTGCGGGCGAGGTCGGCCTCCGAAACGCTGGTGCGGTAGGACCCGACCCCGGAGGAGACCCGCTCAAAGCCGAAATAGGCGAAAGCCATGCTGCCGGCGGAGATCACCAGCACTGCGGCAAAGCCCAGGATGATTTTGGCGCGGAACCTGAGGGTCGGAAATATGGTGCGCTTGGACGGCGACGCGATACGCCCGGACATTCCCACCCCCAACCTTATGTTCTTGCAACAATCACGCGGCCCGGAAGCAGCCCTTTCCGAACGCGTGCGGAAAATTAAGGCAGAAACGTCAAGGGGTGGTAAATCCGTCCGGCCTGCACCCCGGGTGGAGAGAGTTTCCGGCCCCTCGCGCGCGTCCAGCCTTGCCGGGCCGAGCGGCGCCGTGTTGCGGCTAACCGGAAAACGCCTTATTCTTTGAAGACTTGTCGGGCACTTATCAGGCACTTGGCGTCAGACCAGGCTGGTCCTCGAGGGGAGAAACGGAGTGGGGCAAACCGATTTTCGGTTTGGCGGTGCGTCTGGCGTTGCCGTTGCCAAATCGAAGGCTGCGAGCGTCGATGAAGCCGTGGCCGAGCTCGCCGCCCAGCTCCCATCCGACGAGCTGGCGCTGATCCTGGTCTTCCTCTCGCCCAGCTACGACCCTCATCACTTCATCGCCGAGATCACCCGGCAATTCGACGAGACTCAGGTCTGCGGTTGCACGACCGCGGGCGAGCTCGCCCCTGACGGCTGGGACGAGAACAGCGTCGTGGCGCTGGCGTTCAGCCGCGCCGACTTCTCGGCCGCGGTGCGGCCCATTCTCAACCTCGACAGCTTCCGCGTCGAGGACGGCCGCAGGATCGGCGGCGAGCTCCGGCAAGAGCTGTTGCGGATCACCCCGCAAGTCGATCGCGGCAATCCCTTCGGCCTGGTGTTGATCGACGGCCTGTGCCGCCGCGAGGAGGCGGTGATGTCCGCGATCTATGCCTCGCTCGACGACATCCCGGTCGTCGGCGGGTCCGCAGGCGACGGGATGCGCTTCGAGAAGACCTGGGTGTTCTGCGATGGCAAGGCACACACCAACGCCGCCCTCCTGATCCTGTTGAACACCTCGCTGCCGTTCCGGGCTTTCAAGTGCGACAATTTCGAGCCGAGCCCGCAGAAGATGGTGGTCACCGAAGCCGACATCGAAAATCGAACGGTCAGGGAGCTGAACGCGGAGCCCGCGGCCGAGGAATATTCGCGTATGGTCGGGATCCTGGACGCCAAGCTCGATCCATTTTCCTTCGCGTCCCACCCCGTGCTGGTGCGCGTCGGCGGCGCCTATTACGCGCGGTCGATCCAGCGCGTCGAGCCGGACGGCTCCTTACATTTCTTCTGCGCCATCGACGAGGGCATGGTGCTGACGGCGGCGACGTCGCGCAGCCTGGTCGGCTCGACCCGCGACACCTTCGCCGAGATCCGGGACCAGATCGGAGACGTCTCGCTCTATATCGGCTTCGAGTGCCTGCTTCGCCGGCTCGACGCAGAGCAGCATCAGCTCGCCCGCGACATGTCCGACCTGTACCGGCAGAACCGGGTCGTCGGCTTTCATACCTATGGCGAGCAGTTCGGCTCCATGCATGTGAACCAGACCTTCACCGGCGTTGCGATCGGAAGGCGCCCGTCGTGACGGACATGTTGCAGGGCCCTGATGCGGTCGACCAGCTGCGGCGCGAGGCGGCGAAGCTGAAGAAGATCAATGCCGCGCTGATGTCGCGCGTCGAACGCTCGATGGACCAGCAGCTCAACGCCTTTTCATTGTTCGAAACCGCCATTGCGCTCGACCACAAGGTTCGCGACCGGACTCACCAGCTGCGCGAGGCGCTGCATTCGGTCGAGCGCGCCAATGAAGGGCTCTACCGCGCCAAGCAGCAGGCCGAAGCCGCAAGCTCGCTGAAATCATCGGTGCTGATCTCGGTCACCCACGACCTGTTGCAGCCGCTGAACGCGGCGCGCCTGACGCTGTCGGCGCTGACCGAGATGATGGAATCGCAGGAGGCGGGCCTGCTCATCGACCAGGCCGACCGCTCGCTGCTGATGCTGGAGGATTTGCTGCGGTCGCTGCTGGAGATCGCAAAGCTCGACGCCGGCGCGCTCAAGCCCGACGTGCGCGCGATTGCGCTGGCGCCCCTGTTCGAACAGCTCCGCAACGAATTCGAGCCGGTCGCGGCGCGGCAGGGTCTTTCCCTGCGCATCCGCGCCTCGCCGCGCGCCGTGAGGTCGGATGCGATGATGCTGCGGCGGATCCTGCAGAACCTGCTTGCCAATGCCATCCGCTATACCCGCAACGGCGGCGTCGTCATGGGATGCTGGCTGAGGGGCGACCACATCTGCATCCAGGTCTCCGACACCGGGCCTGGAATTGCACAGGCGCAGCAGCAGGCAATCTTCCGCGAATTCCAGCGCGGCGAGGCGACCGCGACCGACCAGGCCGGCTTCGGGCTCGGCCTCTCCATCGTCCGCCGTTTCGCAACCGTGCTCGGGCACGAGGTGCGGCTGTCGTCGCAGGTCGGCCGGGGATCGACCTTCACCCTGGAGCTGGAGCCCGCCGACCTCGCCGAGGTCAGCGACGAGGTGCACGAGGTCAAGCTCGCCGAGCGGCGCTATAGCGGGCTCGAAGGCGCCAAGATCCTGCTGATCGAGAACGACCCGAACGGCTCGGAGGCGATGGCCGCGCTGCTGGAAGGATGGGGCTGCGACGTCGCGACCACGCGCTCGGCCGCGGATGCGCTGCTGCGCCTCAGCGAGCTCGGCGGCGCACCCGATGCCGTGATCGCCGACCTCCATCTCGATCACGGCGAGAGCGGCTTGTCGGCCATCGCCGACGTCCGCCAGCATCTGAAGCTCGACACGCCGGCCATGATCATCACGGCCGATTACTCCGAAAAGGCCGCGAAGGACGCGAGCCGCCACGGCCTCGAAGTGCTGAAGAAGCCGATCAAGCCCGCCGAGATGCGGGCGCTGCTGTCGTTCCTGCTGAGCTAGCCCGCGCGGATGGCCTTCGCCCCCGCCTGCGGGGCAAGCGCGCATGGCTCCCAACAAAAATGGCGAAAACAACCCCATGCACAGTAGCGGTAATATATTACGTTTCTTCAAGGCAATGATTTACAACCGAAAACAGAAACAGAGCGCTCTCAATCTGGAGGGCAAACCAGGCGCGGATCGCCTCACTGCTGGTCCGGCCGTGGCCGCTCGCGCTCGGCCGCGGTGCCCCCGCCTGCCAGCGTCGCGAAATCGATCCTGGACATTTCGACGATGGCCTTGGTGCGGCTGATCACGTTGAGCTTGCGCAGGATGTCGGAGACGTGGACCTTCACCGTGGTCTCCGAGATCTTCAGCTCAAAGGCGATCTGCTTGTTTTGCAGCCCGCGCTTGAGCATTTCGAGCACGCGCAATTGCTGCGGCGTCAGCTCGTGCAGGCGCTTCAGGAGATCCTGCGCGGGGCCGGCCGCGCGCTGCGGGCGGACCTGCCCGCGATACGCGGCGGGAACACAGACCGCGCCGCGCAGCACCTCGCCGATCGATTGCGCCAGATCCTGCTTGGACGACGATTTGAGGATGTAGCCGGACACGCCGAGCGACAATGCGCCGGAGATGATCTGCCGATCCTGATATCCGGATACGATGACGACGGGAATTTTGGGGAACGCCTTGCGGATGCGGATGATGCCCGAAAGACCCGTGGTGCCCGGCATCGACAGATCGAGCAGGATCAGGTCGAGCTCGGTGGTCGCCGCGACCTGCTCCAGCGCGCCGTCGATCGAGGTCGCCTGAAGAATATCGGCCGCGGGCGCCACCATCCGGAGCGCGCCCTCGAGCGCCTCGCGAAACAGCGGATGGTCCTCGACGATCAGAAATCGCATCACGTATGAGCCATTCTGAAGACCTTGCCCAAGATGCCGCCGGGGCCGACGTTGAATTGCACATGCTGAGAATGGCTCAGCAGGGCCGCGCCGGCTTGATCCAGGTCAAGGACGACAGCGCGCGTCATTGCGGCCTGCCGCGATCGACCCGTGCATGAGGCCGGCTGCGCGGATCGGGCAGCTCCATCTTGCCGATCTCGATGATCGCCTTGTTGCGGCTGAACAGGCCGAGCTTGCGCAGGATCTCGGTGATATGCGCCTTCACCGTGGATTCGGCGAGCTGAAGCTCCTGGGCGATCTGCCGGTTCGGATAGCCGCGACGCAGGAGGTCGAGCACGCGAAGCTGCTGCGGCGTGAGCTCGCGCAGCTTGACCTCGAGCGCCTTGCTGGCATCGGCCCGCCGCCGCGGCGTCGCCACGAAATCCTTCGGCACCGACACCGATCCGCTCAGCACACCCTCGATCGATTGCGCCAGCTCACGCTTCGACGTCGACTTGGGCAGATAGCCGGCGGCGCCCAGCGCCAACGCCTCGCGGACGACGTGCTGATCCTCCTCGCTCGACACGATAGCGACGGGCAGGCGCGGATAGGCCTCGCGCAAGCGCAGGAAGCCGGAGAAGCCGGTCGCATCCGGCAGCGAGAGGTCGAGCAGCGCGAGGTCGATGCCCTCCCCGGCCGACAGAATATGCAGGGCATCCCCGATCGACATCGCTTCGAAGATCCGCGCCTCCGGCAAGGCCAGCCGCACCGCATTGCCGAGCGCCTCGCGAAACAGCGGATGATCGTCGATGATCAGGAAGCTGGTCATGGGGCCTTCCCAACACTGCACCGCACCCGCATCGACCGCAGCAGCGGAAGCGGCACATCCATGCGATAGCCGTCCGGCGCCGGGATGATGCCGGACGGACGCTACCACATCCTCCCGATCGCGTTCGGTCAAGATCGTTCAGTCGTTCGATTCGGACTGGACCGTCACCAGGAAGGAAAAGATGTGGTCGAACTGCTCGTCGGTGAAGACCTCTTTCCAGGCCGGCATGCCCTTGGTCGGCCGTCCCTCATGCACGGTCGTCCAGAACTTCTCGCGCATCTCGTCGCCGTAGCGGTGACGCAGCAGCCGCAGGTCGATCTTCCGCTCGCTCTGGATCGCGTCGGGGCCGTGGCAGTGCGCACAGGTTCCGTTGAAGATCTCCTTGCCCGAGCCGACGGCCTCGGCGGCCGGCGCGGCCGCGTCCCCCTTGGTCTCGGTCGCCACCACATTGGCGGTCTGCGTCGCGCCGGGTCCGGTCCCGGTCGTCGTTCCCGCCGGCATCGCCCGGGTCGCACCGAAGCGCGCCGGCTGGCCGGTCGGCAGGCCATATTTCACCGCGAGCGCGCCGATCGTGCCCTGAAGCTGCGGCAGGACGGCATCGACGCGATCACGCAGCTCGGTGGACGTCTTCGCAAAGCCGATCGCCGCATCCCATGACAGGCCTTCACCCTCGGTGAGCTGGATCTGATAGCGATCGCCGTAGCTGGTCTTGTTCAGCCAGCCGGCGACCGGCCCCCAGATGAAGGCGACGTCGGCCTTGCCCTGATCGAGCGCCTGCATGCCTTGCTCGGGTGACAGCACCGTCACCTTCTGGATGTCGTCACGGCTCGCGAGCAGGTTTTGCGGCGTGCTGGCGAACTGCACGGCGACGCGCTTGCCCTTGAGGCCGTCGATGCCATCGAGCGCCTGCCCCTTGGCGGCCACGAGGGCATAGCCCTGCTTCGCGAACGCGTTGGAGAAGATCACGGCCGGTCCCATGAAATCCTCGGACCGCGGCAGCCCGATCATGGCGTCGCATTGCTTGCCGAGCAGGGTGACGCGCACGGTGCGCTTGCCGAAATAGGATTTGTACCAGTCAAAAGCGATTGGCCGGCCGAGCGCCTGCGCCAGGGCCTGCCCGATCTCGACATAGAAGCCCGGTTGCGACGGACTATCGCTCGAGAATGGAAGATTGGTCGGATCGGCGCAGAGGCGGAGCGGCTGCGCCTCGTCTGCGCGCAGCGAGACCGGAACGATCAGCGCGGCACATGTGAGCAGGCCTGCGATGGCGCGATTTCGGCTCGCACCGATGCCGGAATGATTCGGACGCATCCTCGTCTCCCATAGCTTTGTTGAGCCGGAGCTCGTTGAGCCAAGCGCAGCGGCACCAGGCATCGGCCGATGCCGCAACCAAAGTCTGGAAAAAGCGCGCGCGTATCCCGCGGGGATACGCGCGCGAGTGGTCACTGGACGGAGAACACGAAGAGCGAACCGCCCTCGGGAGCTGCGGCCGTCATCTTCTTTCCTACCTCGCCCAGGAACGCAGGCAGCGCAGCCGTGCGGCCGACGACGATGGCGACATATTGCTTGCCGTCGACCTGGTAGGTCACCGGACCTGCGCCGATGCCGGAGCCGAGATTCCTGCTCCACAACACCTTGCCGGACTTCGCATCGATGGCGCGGAAATCGCCATGGATGTTGCCGGCAAACACGAGGCCACCGCCGGTGGTCAGCGTGCCACCGTTGAACGGCAGGTCTTCCTTGATCGACCAGACCTTCTTCTGCGCGACCGGATCCCAGGCCACGAGCTCGCCGAGGAAACCGCCGGGGCCTTCCTTGGTCGGGAATTCGGCGCCGAGATAGAACACACCGCGCTTGTAGGCGACGTCGGAGACCGACCAGTCCATGCAGACATTGTTGGACGGGATGTAGACGAGGCCGGTCTGCGGGTTGAACGACATCGGCTGCCAGTTCTTGCCGCCGATCAGGTTCGGGCAGATGTCCTTGGCGGGATGGTTCGGCCCGGGACGCTTGTCGGGATCCTCGACCGCGCGCATCGTGGCGACGTCCCACTTCTTGGCCCAGTTGGAGAACACGTATTTCTCCGCCGAAAGCACCTTGCCGGTCTCGCGATTGGCGACGAAGAAGTAGCCGTTGCGATCCGCCTTCATCAGCGCCGGCACGGTGCTGCCGCCGATCTTCAGATCCGCGAGCACGGCTTCGTTGACGCCGTCATAGTCCCAGGCATCGGCCGGCGTGGTCTGGATGTGCCACTTGATCTTGCCGGTGTTGGGATCGAACGCCACCGTCGAGGCGGTGTAGAGGTTGGTCAGCTTGCCGAAATTGCCGTCGCCGGTCGAGCGTACCGCCGTGTTCCAGGGGCCGGGATTGCTGGTACCCCAATAGACCGTGTCGGTCTTCGGATCGTAGGAGCCGACCAGCCAGGCCGCACCGCCGCCATGCTGGGCGGAGTCGCCCTTCCAGGTGTCGCCGCCGGGCTCATCCGGCGACGGAACGGTGTAGGTCTGCCAGAGCTGCTTGCCGGTGTTGATGTCGAAGGCCTGGAGCGAGCCGCGCACGCCGTACTCGCCGCCGCCGAAACCGGTGATGACCTTGTCGCGCACGACGAGCGGCGGCGAGGTGATGACCGAACCCTGCTTGTAATCGACCACCTTCGCCGTCCAGAGCGCCTTGCCGGTCGCGGCATCGAGCGCCGTCAGCTTGCCGTCGAGGCGGCCGACGAAGATCTTGCCGTCGGCATAGGAGACGCCGCGATTGTTCACGTCGCAGCAGGCGTATTGCAGCACGTCCTCGGGAATATCGGGTTCGTAGGTCCATTTGCGCACGCCGGTGGCGGCATCGAGTGCGTAGACGTATTTCGGGCCCCAGGAGCTCGAAACGTAGAGCGTGTTGCCGACGACGATCGGCGAGGATTCGTTCGAACGGAGCGAGGCGAGCGAGAACGAATAAGCGAGCGTCAGCTTGCCGGCGTTCTCGGTGTTGATCTGCTTCAGCGGGCTGAAGCGCGTGTTGCCGTAGTCGTGGCCGGCAACGGCCCACTGGTTCGAATCGGATTGCGCCTTGAGCAGGGAGTCGTTGGCGCGAACGCCCGACGTAGCGGTGGCCAGCATCGCAACCATCGAGATGCCAGCCAAGAAGCCCTTCGTTCCAAAGGTCATGTATTCCCTCCACGATGTTGTTGTGCACGCCATGTTAGGCGCCTGAGCGCGCCGCGCCCGTGATGCGCAGTTCGTCTGCGAGCCATCGTTCGAAATTACAGCATCGCCTTGTCGCGCTTAGTATAGGCGGAAGGTAGTAGTGCAAATCATTGGCGGCTTTTGCCGCTCATCTCGTTGTCCGGGCTTGCGTCTTGCCCTTATTTTACAGCTCAAAATGCGCCATCGGATTTGGGCAGCATCGCGCCGTAATCCGCTTCGTCCGGCCCAATCAGCGCAGTAGGGTGGGCAAAGCGAAGCGTGCCCACCTCTTCTCTCGCAATCGTGGATTGGTTAAGTGGTGGGCACGGCGCAAGAGCGCCTTTGCCCACCCTACTAGTTCGCGTCAGGGCGCCGAGGACGACGCGCTGATCACGATGATGGCGCTACCACAGCCGCGAAGCTTTCGAAGAAATTCGCGGCAAGCTTTCGCGACGTCGAATCGATCAGCCGCGAGCCGAGCTGTGCGAGCTTGCCGCCGATCTGCGCGTCGGCCTCGTAGTGCAGGACGGTGACGCCAGGCGATTCTTCTTCCAGCCTGACCTTCGCGCCGCCCTTGGCAAAGCCGGCGACGCCGCCGGCGCCTTCGCCGACGATGCGGTAGCCGTTGGGCGCATCGATATCGGTCAGCGTCACCTTGCCGCTGAACGTCGCCTTCACCGGGCCGACCTTCAGCACCACGGTCGCAATCATCTCCGTCGGCGATGCCATCTCCAGCGATTGGCAGCCGGGAATGCAGCGCCTGAGAATATCGGGATCGTTGAGCGCGGCCCACACATTGGCTTTCGACGCTGGGATACGCTGACTGTCGTTCATCTGCATCGCTTCCACCCCTTTTGACCGTTGCTTGTATGGCACGACTAGGGCGGCGCCCGGCTGCGATCAATCGCCAGGAAGTACTAGGGGTGCTTTTTCTGGCGTCTCATTCACTCAATGCCACGCTGCGGCCCGATGGATTCCGGCTCCCTCGCTCCGCTCGGGCCCCGGAGTGACGGAATGGACTGTCCGGCGAGGAACGCCAAGGTCAACATCAATAGAATCAATGACTTAGCCTGCCGCCGTCTACTACCAAGATCGCGATTACAACGGCGTGGGCGCGTGCTCCTATTCGCAACAACGAACACGACATCAAAGGGAGAAACGACGCGCCAAGGGCGCCGACATCCAGGGCCAGCGCCTCGCGCCGGCGGCTGAACCCAGCCGCCATCGACGAAGCGGAGATCGTTCTCGAAAGCTCCCTGCAAGGTCGCGCCACGCACTGGCGGCGGCACGGAACATCGTGGCCGAATCGCGCACCGCGACAGCCGCCACGATGACCTTTCGATGACGCGCAGTCCCCAAAATCCCAGTTGCAAAGTTCCGTTCGCGCTGTCTCTAATTGGAATAACTACAAACATTCGGGAGGACTTCACCGTGTCTACAGTCAAACTGACAGTGAACGGCAAGGCCGTTGCTGTCGACGTCGAGGATCGCACGCTGCTGGTCCATCTCCTGCGCGATCACCTCAACCTCACCGGCACCCATGTCGGCTGCGACACCAGCCAGTGCGGTGCCTGCGTCGTGCACATGGACGGCCGCGCGGTGAAATCCTGCACCATGCTGGCGGGACAGGCCGACGGCGCCAGCGTCACCACCATCGAGGGCATCGCCAAGGGCGACGAGCTGCATCCGATGCAGGCCGCCTTCCGCGACAATCACGGCCTGCAGTGCGGCTATTGCACGCCGGGCATGATCATGTCGGCGATCGACATCGTGCACCGCCATGGTGGCGAGCTCGACGAGGCCACCGTCCGCCAGGAGCTCGAAGGCAATATCTGCCGCTGCACCGGCTACCACAACATCGTCAAGGCCGTGCTGGATGCAGCAGGACGCATGAAGGTTGCGCAGGCGGCCGAGTAAGGCCGCCCGCCTCGAACAAAGACCACCACTTGCTGCTTTCGATGGAAAGCGCAGTCAAAATAATTCCGGTCGGGAGGACCAGACATGGGTGTTGAAGGCATCGGCGCGCGAGTCGTGCGCAAGGAAGACAAGCGTTTCATTACCGGCAAGGGCCGCTACGTCGACGACATCAAATTGGTGGGCATGACCCATGCCCATTTCATCAGAAGCCCGCACGCGCACGCCAAGGTGAAGAAGATCAACTCTTCCGCCGCGCTGAAGATGCCGGGCGTGGTCGCGGTGCTCACGGGGCAGCAGATCGTCGACGACAAGGTCGGTAACCTGATTTGCGGCTGGGCCATCACCTCCAAGGACGGCAGCCCGATGAAGATGGGCGCATGGCCGGCGATGGCGCCGGAGACGGTGCGCTTCGTCGGTCAGGCCGTCGCGGTCGTGATCGCCGACAGCAAGAATCTGGCGCGCGACGCGGCGGAAGCTGTCGTGGTCGATTACGAGGAACTTCCCGCGGTCGCCGACGTCCACGCCGCGATCAAGGCCGGCGCGCCGCAGCTTCATCCCGAGGCTCCCGGCAACCAGGTCTATGACTGGGTGATCGGCGACGAGGGCGCCACCGATGCGGCCTTCGCCAAGGCCGCCAATGTCGTGAAGCTCGACGTCACCAACAACCGCCTCGCGCCGAACGCGATGGAGCCGCGCGCGGCGATCGCCGATTACGACGCCGCGGAGGAGCATTTCACGCTCTACACGACGTCGCAGAACCCGCACGTCGCCCGCCTCGTGCTGTCGGCGTTCTACAACATCGCGCCCGAGCACAAGCTGCGGGTGATCGCGCCCGACGTCGGCGGCGGCTTCGGCTCCAAGATCTTCATCTATCCGGAGGAGATGGTGGCGCTGTGGGCCTCGAAGAAGGTCGGCCGTCCCGTGAAATGGACCGGCGACCGCACCGAGGCCTTCCTCACCGACGCGCATGGCCGCGACCATGTGACCCATGCCGAGATGGCGTTCGACGCCAGCAACAAGATCACCGGCCTCAAGGTGAAGACCTATGCCAATTTCGGCGCCTACATGTCGCTGTTCTCCTCGTCGGTACCGACCTATCTCTACGCGACGCTGCTGTCGGGCCAGTACAACATCCCGGCGATCCATGCCGAGGTGATCGGGGTCTACACCAACACCACGCCGGTCGACGCCTATCGTGGCGCGGGCCGCCCCGAGGCGAGCTATTTGATCGAGCGGCTGATGGAGACGGCGGCGCGGCAGTTGAAGGTCGATCCGGCCGCGCTGCGCCGGACCAACTTCATCACCCAGTTCCCGCACCAGACGCCCGTGATCATGGCCTATGACACCGGCGACTTTAACGCTTCGCTCGACGCCGCGATGAAGGCGATCGACTATGCCGGCTTCGCCGCGCGCAAGGCCAAGGCCAAGGCGGACGGCAAGCTGCGCGGCATCGGCGTGTCCTGCTACATCGAGGCCTGCGGCATCGCGCCGTCGAAGGCCGTCGGCAGCCTGGGGGCCGGCGTCGGCCTTTGGGAATCCGCCGAGGTGCGCGTCAACCCGGTCGGCACCATCGAGATCCTCACGGGCTCGCACAGCCACGGCCAGGGTCACGAGACGACGTTCTGCCAGCTCGTGGCGGAGCGCCTGGGGGTTCCCATCAGCCAGGTCTCGATCGTTCATGGCGACACCGACAAGGTGCAGTTCGGCATGGGCACCTACGGCTCGCGCTCGGCGGCCGTCGGCCTCACCGCGATCCTGAAGGCCATGGAGAAGATGGAGTCCAAGGCCAAGAAGATCGCCGCGCATGCGCTGGAAGCGTCGGAAGCCGACATCGTCATCGAGAACGGCGAGTTCAAGGTGACGGGCACCGACAAGGCGATCGCCTTCCCGATGGTCGCGCTCGCAGCCTACACCGCGCACAATCTGCCTGACGGAATGGAGCCGGGCCTGAAGGAGAGCGCCTTCTACGATCCGACCAACTTCACCTTCCCGGCCGGTACCTATATCTGCGAGCTCGAGGTCGATCCCGGCACCGGCAAGACCTCCTTCGTCAACTTCGTCGCGGCCGACGATTTCGGCCGGCTGATCAACCCGATGATCGTCGAGGGCCAGGTGCATGGCGGCCTGGTTCAAGGCATCGGACAGGCGCTGCTCGAGCACGCGATCTACGACGCCAACGGCCAGCCGGTCACGGCCTCGTTCATGGACTATGCCATGCCGCGCGCCGACGATGTGCCCTCGTTCAACCTCTCCCACACCACGACGCTGTGCCCGGGCAATCCGCTCGGCATCAAGGGTTGCGGTGAGGCCGGCGCGATCGGGGCGTCAGCGGCCGTGATCAACGCGATCACGGATGCGATCGGCAAGAACAATCTGGAAATGCCCGCAACCCCTGACCGGGTGTGGCGCACGATCAACGCGGCTTAACCGCCTCATCATCGTCATTCCGGGGCGACGCGAAGCGTCGAACCCGGAATCTGGAGCCACGAATTCAACCTCGAGATTCCGGGTCTGCGCCTGCGGCGCATCCCGGAATGACAGAGAAAAGATTTCAGGAGCAACCAAGATGTACCAGACCACCTATCATCGCGCTTCCTCGGTCGACGAAGCGGTCAGCCTGTTCGGCAAGAGCAGCGAGGCGAAATTCCTCGCCGGCGGCCAGACGCTGCTGCCGGTCATGAAGCAGCGCCTCGCCAGCCCGTCCGACGTGATCGACCTCGGCAAGATCAAGGACATGATCGGCATCGAGGCCGCCGGCGACACGCTGACCATCAAGGCCGCCACGCCGCATTACGACGTGGCGACCAGCGATGCCGCGAAGAAGGCGATCCCCGCGCTCGCCTATCTCGCGTCGCTGATCGGCGACCCCGCCGTGCGCTACCGCGGCACGATCGGCGGCTCGCTCGCCAACAACGACCCTGCCGCGGATTATCCGGCCGCGACGCTGGCGCTCGGTGCCACCGTGAAGACCAACAAGCGTTCGATCTCGGCGGAGGATTTCTTCAAGGGCCTGTTTACGACGGCGCTCGAGGACGGCGAGATCATCACCGCCGTGTCGTTCCCGGTTCCGGGGAAAGCGGGCTACGCGAAATTCCCGCATCCGGCCTCGCGCTTTGCGCTGACCGGCGTGTTCGTCGCGCAGACGAAGTCGGGCGATGTCCGCGTTGCCGCCACGGGCGCCTCGCAGAGCGGCGTGGTGCGCATTCCCGCCATCGAAGCCGCGCTCAAGGCCAACTGGTCGCCGTCGGCGATCGACAGCGTGACTATTTCGGCGAGCGGACTTCTGTCCGACATCCACGGCACGTCGGAGTATCGTGCGAACCTCATCAAGGTGATGGCGCAGCGTGCGGTGGCCGCCGCAGGCTGACGATCCCGCTCTAGCGACTGAACACAAATTTTCCGCGGCGCGCAGAAATGCGCGCCGCTTTTATTATGCGCCCATGCATGAAAACCGCTTGCCTCGCTGGCGGGAAGGCGAGAAAAGTTAATCAGCCAATTAACTCGCCCCCAAGAGCAACGTCGGAGGCGTTTGCCGGATCACCGGCACTTGCCTGCGACCCGAGGAAACAACAACGTGCTCGACAAATCAGCCCCCACCTCGTCCGTCCGCGCCTCCGGCCCGCTCTCGGGCTTCCGCATCGTCGAATTCGCCGGCATCGGGCCCGGCCCGTTCGCCTGCATGATGCTGGCCGACATGGGCGCCGACGTCGTCACGCTCGACCGGGTCGGCGCCAAGAAGAGCATGAAGTCGGTGGCGGGCCGCGGCCGCAAGGTGATCGAGCTTGACCTCAAGGACAAGGCGGCGATCGCACAGGTGCTCGACCTGCTTGCGAGCGCCGATGCGCTGGTCGAAGGTTTTCGTCCCGGCGTGATGGAGCGGCTCGGACTGGGCCCCGACGTGGTGCTCGCGCGCAACCCAAAGCTCGTCTACGGCCGCATGACCGGCTGGGGCCAGGAAGGCCCGCTCGCGAATGCCGCCGGCCACGACATCAACTACATCTCCATCACCGGCGCGCTCGCCGCGATCGGCACGAAGGAGGCGCCGGTGCCGCCGCTCAACCTGGTCGGCGATTTCGGCGGCGGTGCACTCTATCTCGTCGTCGGCGTGCTCGCGGCCCTGCTCGAAGCATCGAGGTCCGGCAAGGGCCAGGTGGTCGATGCCGCGATGTGCGACGGCGCCGCATCGCTGATGTCGTTCTTCTTCGACATGACCACGATCGGCCGCTGGACCGAAGGGCGCAACCAGAACTTCCTCGACGGCGGCGCGCATTTCTACGGCGTCTACGAATGCGCCTGCGGCCATTTCGTCTCGATCGGCTCGATCGAGCCGCAGTTCTACGCGCTGCTGCGCCAGCACGCGGGCCTGACCGACGCCGATTTCGACGCGCAGATGGACCGCAAGGCCTGGCCGGCGCTGAAGGAAAAGCTGAAAGCCGTGTTCAAGAGCAAGACGCGCGAGGACTGGTGCAAGATCATGGAAGGCACCGACATCTGCTTCGCGCCGGTGCTGACCATGTCGGAGGCCACGCAACATCCGCACATGGTCGCCCGACAGGTGTTCGTCGAGCGCCACGGCGTGAAACAACCTGCGCCCGCACCAAGGTTCTCACGGACGCCATCAGCGGTGCGCGAGCCGGAGGGCGCGGAGATCGCGGCGGTGACGAAGGCGTGGCAGGCGGCGAAATAATCTCCGCCGTCGCAACACGCTCCGCTTTCGTCCCGGACAAGCGCAGCTCTAGACAACGCATAGCGTTGTCTAGAGCGGAGCGCTGATCCGGGATCCATAACCACAGGCCGTTGTGGTTACGGGACTCGGAGCTACCGCTTTCGCGCCGCAACTCCTCCCCGTGGCATGGGTCCCGGATCTGCGCTTGCGCTTGTCCGGGACGACACCTGTTATGAGGCGGCAAATGCAGGCAATAGCGACGAGCTACGCCGCGTCATCCACCTTCAGCACCCCGCGCCGGATCTGGTCCTCCTCGATCGATTCGAACAGGGCCTTGAAGTTGCCCTCGCCGAAGCCGTCATCGCCCTTGCGCTGGATGAACTCGAAGAAGATCGGGCCGATCGCGTTGGCCGAGAAGATCTGCAGCAGCACCTTGGTCTGGCCGCCGTCGACCACGCCTTCGCCGTCGATCAGGATACCGTTCTTCTGAAGCCGTGCGATGTCCTCGCCATGCTTCGGCAGGCGCGCGTCGATCCGCTCGAAATAGGTCTCGGGCGGCGAGGGCATGAAGGGCAGGCCGGCCTCGCGCAGGCCCTCGATGGTGTGGTAGATGTCGCGGCAGCCGCAGGCGATGTGCTGGATGCCTTCGCCGCGATAGATCTTCAGATATTCCTCGATCTGGCCGGAATCGCCGGCGTCCTCGTTGATCGGAATCCGGATCTTGCCGTCGGGGCTGGTCAGCGCGCGCGAGAACAGGCCGGAGGCGCGCCCCTCGATGTCGAAGAAGCGGATCTGGCGGAAGTTGAACAGCCTTTCGTAGAAGCCGGTCCAGACATCCATGCGGCCGCGATGAACGTTGTGGGTGAGGTGGTCGAGATAGAACAGGCCGGCACCGACCGGCTTGGGATCGCGCGCGCCCATCCACTCGTACTCGGAATCATAGGCCGAGCCCTTGGCGCCGTAGCGATCGACGAAATAGAGCAGGCTGCCGCCGATGCCCTTGATCGCGGGCACGTCGAGCGCCTTCTGCGCGGATGACACGTTGGCGGGCTCTGCGCCGAGCGCAATCGCGCGCTCGTAGGCCGCCTTCGCATCGACGACGCGAAACGCCATCGACGGCGCACAGGGACCGTGCGCGGCGACGAAATCGTAGCCGTGGGTGCCGGGCTGCTCGTTGACGAGATAGTTGATGTCGCCCTGGCGATAGACCGTGATCGCCTTGGTCTTGTGGCGCGCGACGGGCACATAGCCCATCAGCTTGAACAGCGCGTGCAGCTGTTCCGGATTGGGATGCGCATACTCGACGAACTCGAAGCCGTCGGTGCCCATCGGATTGTCGGCGCTGATCGTGGCCGGCGGTGCATCGTGCGGAAACGGACCCATGCTGCTCTCCCAAATGGCTGCTGGGAGGAACTATCCTTCATGGGACGCGCAAGGGGCGTGCAAACGGGACGACATTTGGCTATCATATGCACGATCCGTGCATCAAATGGACAAAGCCCGCATGATTTCGGTGGACGCCTTCGACCTCAGGATTCTCGGCGCGCTCCAGGACGACGGCCGCCTCACCAACCAGGAGCTTGCGGAGCTCGCAGGTCTCTCGGCCTCGCAATGCTCGCGGCGGCGGATGCGGCTGGAGGAGGAGAAGGTGATCGCGGGCTATCACGCCGATCTCTCCAGCGAGGCGCTCGGCTTCGGCGTGATCGCCTTCATCCAGGTGGGGCTCGCGACCCACTCGCCGGACAATTCCAAGCGTTTTCGCGCGCTGGTGAACCGGATCGACGAGATCCAGGAAGCCTACTCGCTGACGGGCGATGCCGATTACGTGCTGAAAGCCGTGCTGCGCGACCTGAAGGGCCTCTCCAACCTCGTCAACGACGTTCTGATGCCGCACCAGAGCGTGGCGCATGTGCGTTCCTCGATCGTGCTGGACAGGCTGAAGGAAAGCACGCGGCTGCCGCTGAGGGATTTGAAGGCTGGCTGAAATCGAGGGAACTACGGCATTCGCGCGTCACGCGCCGTCTGCGATGATCCGGCCGATCCGGAGATTCGACCATGGCCCTCCAGCTTCGACCGAACTGCGAATATTGCGACCGCGACCTGCCGCCTGACGCAACGGATGCGCGGATCTGCTCCTATGAATGCACATTCTGTGCGGACTGCGTCGAGACCAAGCTCTCCAACGTCTGCCCGAATTGCGGCGGCGGCTTTGCGCCGCGCCCGATCCGCCCCACGCAGGAATGGCGGCCGGGCGTGTGCACGACCAGGCAGGCGCCGTCGGACAAGCGGGTGCATCTGAAATACAGCGTGGAGGATGTCGCGGCACATTGCGCGCGGATACGCGACGTGCCGCCGGAGAGGCGTTGAATTTCTAACTCGTCGTTCCGGGGCGCGCGAAGCGCGAACCCGGAACCTCGAGATTCCGGGTTCGATGCTTCGCATCGCCCCGGAATGACGACCATCTCACTCCGCCGGCAAAATCGTCCCCTCGACCTGGCCGAACCCGACGCGATAGCCGGCGCCCTGGCACCAACCCCGCATGACGAGGCTGTCGCCGTCCTCCAGGAACGAGCGGTTGATGCCGCCGGGGAGTTCGACCGGCTCGGTGCCGTTCCAGCTGATCTCCAGCAGGCTGCCGCGCTGGTTCTTCTCCGGGCCGGAGATGGTGCCGCTCCCTAGGAGATCGCCGACATTCATGGCGCAGCCAGAGGAGGCGTGATGCATGAGCTGCTGCACCGAGGACCAGTACATGTACTTGAAATTGGTGCGGCTGATGCTGGTGGGCGCGTTGGCGCCGCCGGGCCGCAGCGAGACGTCGAGCTCGATGCTGTAGTTCTGCGGCTTGGCCTGCTTGAGATAATCGAGCGGCACCGGCTCCTGCTCCGGCCCCTTCAGCCGGAACGGCTCCAGCGCCTCGCGCGTCACCACCCACGGGCTGATCGAGGTCGCAAACGCCTTTGCCAGGAACGGACCGAGCGGCACGTACTCCCACTGCTGGATGTCGCGCGCGCTCCAGTCGTTGAGCAGGACGAAGCCGAAGATCATCTGTTCGGCCTGCTGCTCGGTGAGCATGCCGCCCATGGCTGAGGGCTGGCCGACCACGACGCCCATCTCCAGCTCGAAATCGAGCCGCTTGCAGGGACCAAAGCTCGGAACGTCGACATTCGGCGGCTTCAATTGCCCGCGCGGGCGCTTCACGTTGGTGCCTGACACCACGACCGTGGACGCGCGGCCGTTATAGGCGATCGGCATATGCAGCCAGTTCGGCTGCAACGCATTGTCCTTGCCGCGGAACATCACGCCGACATTGGTGGCGTGCTCCCTGGACGAATAAAAGTCGGTGTAGCCGGAGACCGCGAACGGCATGTGCAGTTTGGCGTCGCGCATCGGCACCAAGGCCTGCTTGCGCAGCTCCTCATTGTCGCGCAGCTCCGGATGATCCGCGCGCAGGAGCTCGCTGATCCGCGCCCGCGTCCTTGCCCAGACCTTCGGCCCCAGCGCTATGAACGGATTGAGCGAGGCGCCCGAGAACACGCCGAGCGCGCCGACATCGAGACGCGAGTCCTGCTCGAGCTCCCAGAGATCGAGCACGTAATTGCCGATCGCGACGCCGACGCGCGGCGTCGGGTTGGCCGCGGTCGAGAACACGCCATAGGGCAGGTTCTGGATCGGGAAGTCGGAGGCCGGATCGACGTCGATGAAGGAGCGGAGGCTGGGATCGTTGGGGTGGGGCATTGGTTTCCTGCCGGATGTTCTGAGACGGTTTCTCCGCCGTCATTCCGGGGCGCGCGGAGCGCGAGCCCGGAATCCATAACCACGATCGTGAGTATGGATTCCGGGCCTGCGCCTCTGGCGCATCCCGGAATGACGAAGTCACTACGGCCTGTTCGGATCGAACCGCTTCTCCAGGCCCTTCCAGCAATCGGCGTAATCGTCCTGGAGCGTGGACGCGTTCGCGGCATGCGCGGTGACGCGCTGCGGGTAGCGGGTCTCGAACATGAAGGCCATGGTGCCGGTCAGCTTCACCGGCTTCAATTCGCCGTTGCTGGCGTGCTCGAAGGCATCACGATCCGGGCCGTGCGGCAGCATGCAATTGTGCAGGCTCATGCCGCCGGGGACGAAGCCCTGCGGCTTGGCGTCGTAGACGCCGTAGATCAGGCCCATGAACTCGCTCATGATGTTCATGTGGTACCACGGCGGCCGGAAGGTGTTGTCGGCGACCATCCAGCGCTCCGGGAAGATCACGAAATCGATGTTCGCGGTGCCCGCGGTCTCCGACGGCGAGGTCAGCACGGTGAAGATCGACGGATCGGGATGGTCGAAGCCGATCGCGCCGACCGGAGAGAAGGTGCGCAGATCGTATTTATAGGGCGCGTAATTGCCGTGCCAGGCGACGACGTCGATCGGCGAATGCGGCAAGGTGGTCTTGAACAGCGACCCGCCCCATTTCACGAACAACTCGGTCGGCGTGTCCTTGTCCTCGTAGTTCGCGACCGGCGTCAGGAAGTCGCGCGCATTGGCGAGGCAGTTGGCGCCGATCGGCCCGCGCTCCGGCAGCGTGAAGGCGCCGCCGTAGTTCTCGCAGAGATAACCGCGCGCGGGCCCATTCGGAATCTCGACCCGAAACTTGACGCCGCGCGGGATCACCACGATCTCGCCGGGCTCGGCGTCGATGCGGCCGAACTCGGTGACGAGGCGCAGGTTCCCCTGTTGGAGCACGAACATCAGCTCGCCGTCGGCATTGTAGAAATGCTGGTCCACCATCGACTTGGTGATGAGATAGACATGCGCGGCCATGCCGGCCTGCGTATTAACGTCGCCGGCCGTCGTCATGGTCTGCACACCCTGAACGAAGGTGACCTCCTCCTGCGGCACCGGCGTCGGGTCCCAGCGCATCTGAGCGATGGGCAGATCGTATTCATGGCACGGCGCCGAGCGCCACAGGCCGGCATCGGCCTTCTCGAAGCGGCCCGAATGCTTCACCGAGGGGCGGATGCGGTAGAGCCAGGAGCGCTCATTGCTGCCGCGCGGCGCGGTGAAGGGCGAGCCCGACAGCTGCTCGGCATAGAGCCCGTAGGCGCAGCGCTGCGGCGAGTTGCGCCCGATCGGCAGCGCGCCCGGCAGCGCCTCCGTCTCAAAGCTGTTGCCGAAGCCGGACATGTAGCCCGGCGTGACCTGGGCCGAGCTGCGGATGATCTGGTCAGGCGAGGTATTGATGTTCATGACTATCCTCCTCCTTGCAAGGCGGTCCACATCTCCTGATCGCGCTTGTCGGTCCAGATCACGGGGTCGTCGATCCCCGACGCTTCGTCGTAAGCGCGCGACACGTTGAACGGCAGGCAGTGCTCGTAGATGGCGAAGCTCGAAAACTTCGGATCCATCACCTCGCGCGTCGCCGCCATCGATTCCTTCAGCGTGCGTCCTTTGGCGACCGAGATTTCGGCGGCGCCATAGAGCGAGGTGACGAAGTCCCGCGTCATCGCGATGGCCTCGCGCACGGTGGCTGTGCCCTTCAGCGCATCGCCGCGCCCCGGCGCGATCGCCCTGGGATTGAAGTTGCGGATCTCGTTCAGCGTCAGCGGCCATTCGCGCAAATGCGCATCACCGCAATAGCAGGCCGAGTGGTACTCGATGAGATCGCCGGAGAACATCACTTCCGCATCCGGCACCCAGGCGACGATGTCGCCCGAGGTGTGGCCGGCGCCGAGCTGCATCAAGCGCACCTCGCGCTTGCCGAGATAGATCGACATCTCGCCTTCGAAGGTCAGCGTCGGCCAGGTCAGACCGGGAATGCTCTGCGCATCCTGGAACAGGCGCGGGAAGCGGCCGTATTCGGAATCCCAATCCTGCTTGCCGCGCTCCTCGATGAGACGATAGGTCTCCTGCGAGGCGACGATACCTTGCGCCTTGTAGGCGGAGGCCCCCAGCACGCGCACGGCGTGATAGTGCGACAGCACGACATATTTGATCGGCTTGTCGGTGACGGTGCGGACGCGCTCGATCACCTTGTTCGCCATCGCGGGCGTTGCCTGCGCGTCGAACACGAGGCAGCCGTCGTCGCCGACGATCACGGCCGTGTTCGGATCGCCCTCCGCGGTGAAAGCATAGAGATCGGCGCCGATCTCGGAGAAGGTGATTTTCTTCTCGGCGAGATCGCCGGTGGACGCGAAGTTCTTCGCCATCAATTCATCCTTAGGTCACAGGGTTATTGTTGTTGCTGTTGTTGCTGCTGCTGGCCGTCGATCATGCGGCGCTTGGCGAGCCCGATCGCTTCCCGCAGCACATCGATGTCGCCGATATGGTTGGCGAGGATCAGCACCAATGCCGCGTCGAAATCGGCGCTCTGCTCCTCCGTGAGGCCGCGATGCGCCTCGACGATGGCGCGAAAGGCGTCGTCCGGGCGTGCGAAGTTGGAACTGGTGGACAGCGGCATACCAAACCTCAATTCAAGCCTTCGGCGCGCGACAGCGCCGCAGCAATGGTCTCGCGCGTCGGATGACGGAACCGCGCAGCAACGTAACCATCGGGCCTGAGCAGATAGGCAGCACCCGCGTCGGCGTCGTAGCGCCTTGCGACGAGGCCCGAGGGATCAGCAAGGCCGCCCTCGCCGCCGATGCGGATATCCTTCACGCCTTCGGGCACGCCGAGCTCCGTGCCATTGCTGAACGACAGCAAGGTGAAGTCTGTTCCGCCCTTGCGGAATGCATCCGTCAGATAGGCCTGCTCACCCGCGCTTGTGGCAACCGGCGCATCCAACATGGAACAGCCGGGCCGCGGGCCGGCGCCCCACATATCCGCATCGGGCGACGACAGCGACGTATCATAGCTGCACGGCACCGAGAGCCGCCCACCATTGACCATGCGCTTGCCGAATTCGGTCTCCTTAGCGAGCGACAGCACCGCCTTGCGCAGCCGCGCCTCCTGGTGCGAGTTCGGCGCCATGAAATCGGTCGAGCGGGTGGATTCGCGGATGTTCTCATCCGCCGCCATGCTGCGCTCGGCGTGGTAGCTCTCCAGCAGGCTCGCGGGCGAGGTGCCGCGCAGGACGCGGTCGAGCTTCCAGGACAGGTTTTCCGCGTCCTCGAGTCCCGAATTGGCGCCGCGCGCACCGAAGGGCGAGACCTGATGCGCGGAGTCGCCGGCGAAGATCACGCGGCCATGGATGAAGCGGTCCATGCGCCGGCACTGGAATTTGTAGAGCGAGATCCACTCGAACTCGAACTTGTCGTGGCCCAGCATGCGCGCAATCCGCGGCCGCACGTTTTCCGGCTTCTTCTCGACGACCGGATCGGCGTAGCGATTGAGCTGGAGATCGATGCGCCAGACATCGTCGGGCTGCCGGTGCAGCAGCGCCGAGCGTCCCGCATGGAACGGCGGATCGAACCAGAACCAGCGCTCGGTCGGGAATTCCGCCGTCATCTTGACGTCGGCGATCAGGAACTGGTCCTCGAACACCTGGCCGGCGAACTCGGCGCCAACCATCTGCCGCAGCGACGACCGCGCGCCGTCGCAGGCGACGACGTATTGCGCGTGCAGGCGGTAGGCGCCCTCCGGCGTCTCGATCGTCAGCGCGACGGAATCGTTGCGCTGCTCCAGCGCCGTCACCTTGTTGCGCCAGCGCAGGTCGATCGCAGGCAGATCGCTGATGCGATCGACCAGATAGGCCTCGGCGTAATATTGCTGGAGATTGATGAAGGCCGGCCGCTTGTGACCGTCTTCCGGCAGCAGGTTGAACTGGTAGAGCTGGGACTCGCCATGGAAGATGCGACCGACGCTCCACACCACGCCCTTCTCGACCATGCGGTCGCCGACGCCAAGCCGGTCCCAGTACTCCAGCGAGCGTTTCGAGAAGCAGATCGCGCGCGAGCCTTCGCCGATGCGGTCGGCATCATCCAGAAGGACGACGCTCTGGCCGCGCTGCGCGAGGTCGATCGCCAGCGACAGCCCGACCGGGCCCGCGCCGACAACCACAACCGGATGCTCGGCCGGGCTTTGCCCGAGACGGTCCTGATCGGGGTGGCGGCGATAGCCGAATTGGGTCTTGGTCTGATGCACATTGACCTGCGCCATGCGCTAACCTCGGCTCTGGTCAGGAGAGGGCTGATCTGCTAGATAGTCTCACGTGCAACTATTTTGGACCGGAGCCGGCCGGCCGTCAACTGGAATTCGGAGCGCAAGCCTTGGCGAGGACATCCAGCGATGCGGCGCTGCAGAGACAAGAGGCGGGCGAGGCGTCGCCGCGGCAAAAAACGCGGCTCGATCTGTTCAAGTTCGTGCCGTTCCGCCTCAACCGGCTTGCCGCGGAGGTGAGTTCCGCGCTCGCGGTCGAATATCAGGAGCGTCACGGCCTCGACATTCCGGCCTGGCGCGTGATCGCGACGCTCGGTTTCCGCAACGATGCCTGTAGCGCGCAGTACATCTCGCAATGCACCCGCACGCACAAATCGACCATCAGCCGCGCCGTCACCATGCTGTTGCATGAGGGACTAATCGAGCGCGTCGAGAACGAAGCCGACCGCCGCGAATTCCGCCTGCAACTGACGAAGAAGGGCCGCGCGCTCTACGAAGAGCTGTTCCCGCAATTGCTGCGGCGTGAGGACGAGATCCTCGCCTGCCTCTCGGCGCAGGAGCGCAAGCAGCTCTCGGCTCTGCTCGGCAAGATCGAGCAGAGTCTCGACCTGATCCAGACCAGCGAAGAGGCGGATGCCAAGCACGCGTATTAGGGTGCGGAATAGACGCTCCAGCATGTAGTTGCTGAGCCGTCTTTGTCGCGACTTTCCGCTCGGCCGACGGCGGCCCGATGCCGAAGCGACGACGCGGTCAAGACAACTGCGCTTGGCGGCGTCGGCACATTGCGGCCGGTCAGGACCGCCGCGCGGCCGATGCGGCTCACAGAACCTCAATACTCTAACGCTACGCCCGCAACTCTCAGCGGAGCCTCAGAGATCGATGCCGACCGCGATGTTACGGCCCTTCAATTCGGCAAAGGTTAGTGTGTGCGCGTACAGCTTTGTGAATGCTTCATCCTTTCGCAAATCGCCATGAGCGCGGCTATCGCGATGGTGATGTCGCCGGCGCCGGCGCCGGGGCGCGATCTCGACGGACGCTACAGGAATTCACCACTTCTCGAATGGTTTGAGAGTTTGGCAAGCGGCAAAGGCCTCTGCTGTTCGCACGCCGACGGTCATGCCGTCGAAGACGTAGACTGGGAAGCCAGAGACGGCCACTACCGTGTGCGACTGCCGAAAACCGCCGACTCCAAAGTGATGATCTGGGTCGATGTGCCTGACGATGCCATCATCACCGTACCGAACAAAGTCGGACGCACCATGGTCTGGCCGATCTACAACGACCTCTATCCGGAGATATCGATCCGGTGCTTCTTGCCAGGGAGCATGACCTAGATTGGCGGGCGCTTGTAAAGGATTGACCGATGACCAGCGGCTATTTTGAAGACACCGAGATTGGCGATAGCCGCAAGGCCGGCCCCTATTTTGTCTCCAAGGACGAAATTATTCAGTTCGCCAAGCAATATGAGCACGGCCCTTCCACATCGATGAGGAAGCTGCTGCGCGCTCAGTTTTTGCGGGACTGACGGCATCCGGTGCCCACACGTTCGCGATCTTCATCTCGCTAACGAGCAAACTACAGCCTCCGCTCCGTGTCCTTGCCGGGCTCGGCTGGGATGAGGTGAGGCTGCCGAACGCGGTACGCCCCGGAGACCACCTTGATCTTGAATCGATCGTTCTGGAGAAGCGCGAGTCGAGGTCGAGCTCCGATAGGGGAATCCTTCGCAACCAAATCCACTTGCGCAACCAAAGACGCGAGACGGTGCTACAGTGCATCGGCAATGTTCTCGTTGCGAGGCGACCGGATGCGAAAGCATCGATGTAAGCCATCCAATAAGCTGCCGTCGGTTGGTTTCGCTCTGATGTCTCTTGTGCGTCACAAGGCGACATTCCGGGTTCGGGGCTGGGTGTCCGCTTTACCCTAGAAAGCAAACATCCCGGATTTACGAAGTACACGCCCCTGCATTCCTGACGACTAGTACCCGGAATCAGAGCTGAGTGATACGGCGGCCTTTGAAACGGCGTTGACGGACCTTTTTCTTGGTCCAGACGAAGGGCTCGGCTCTGTCGTTGTATGCGTTGACGTAGGCATCGATGTGTTCCTGAAGCTGCTTGAGGCTCGTGAAGGAGGTGCCGCTGAGCGACTGCCCCTGCAAGATGGAAAACCATACTTCGACCTGATTGAGCCATGACGCACTTGTCGGCGTGAAATGAAATTGCACGTTGGGGTGGGCCTTGAGCCAGTCCTCGTTCTTTTTATGGGTGTTGAGGTTGTCGAGGATGACGTGAAGCTTGCGGTTCGGAAAAGCCGCGGTGACGCTGTTCATGAAATCGAGAAACTCGACGCGGCGCCGGCGTTTTGAATGGGTCGCGATGATCTTTCCGGTGGCGACTTCGAGCGCCGCAAACAATGTTGTGGTGCCATGCCGCTTGTAATCGTGGCTTTGGCCGGTCAAGGCGCGGCCATTGGGCAACTTCAGATAACCCTGCGCTCGCTCCAAAGCCTGGATCGAGGGCTTCTCGTCCACGCACAGCACAATGGCCTTCGCCGGCGGCGCGACATAGAGGCCGACAACATCGGCGGCTTTGGCCGTAAAGTTCGGGTCGTTGCTCTCGCACCAGGACTTGCGAGCCACCAGGTCAATCTTGTGGCTGCGCAGGAACCGCCAGACATATTGGACATCGACATCGCCCAGCGCCTCGGCCAGCAGGGGGCCGGTCCAGCGCGCAAACCCTTGCGGTGGCGGCTTATCCAGCAGCTTCAGAATCCGCTTGTCGGTCGTCTTCGTATAGATCGGCTGCTTGCCAGGCCGCGGCTTGTCTTGCAGCCCTTCAAGGCCATGGTCGGCATAGCGATGCCGCCAAAGGCTGACAATCCGCGGCTGGACCCCAACTTCCTTGGCGATCGACCGGGTGCTGCGCCCATCCGCCGCCAACAGAACTATCCGCGCCCGCTTCAAATCGCGCTGCAACGTCACCGGTGAGCGACAGCACGCCTCAAGCACCTTGCGATCTTTCCTCGAAAGGTGGACTTCTCTTGCTTCGGGTATCATCCCGACCTTGAATCACGACTCACGTTCCAAGAAAAGTGGGTACTAGTTGACCCTCATGGCGAGGAGGCGCGACGCGCGGCGCCGTCCAAAACTCAATCGTCGTCCCGGACAAGCAGTGCTCTAGACAACGCGAAGCGTTGTCTAGAGCGAAGCGCAGATCCGGGATCCATAACCACAGGACGCAGTGATCACGAAGACTCGCGGTTGCAGTGTCGCGCCAAACTCTTCCCTGGGATTATGGGTCCCGGATCTACGCGCGCTTTGGGCGCGCTTGTCCGGGACGACGAGCGTGGGGCAGGTCTCAACCGCTATTTCACGAACGACCGCGACGGCGGCAAATGCAGCGCCCAGGCGTCGACCTTGTCGCTCGCACGCGGATAGATCTCCGTCACGATCGGATCGTGGCCGGGAATGAACCTGTCGGGGTGGCCGGCGAGACGCTCGATCGTCTCCCAGCCCTGTGCCATGTCACCGACATTGTAGACGATCGGAAACGGGCTGCGGCGCTGCAGATTGGCGTAGTAATGCGCGGCGTCGGACGCCAGCACCACCGGCCCGCGCGCGGTCTCGACCTTGACCACCTGCAAGCCGTCGAATGGCCGCCAACACGGTGCACGGTGATTCCGGGCGCGATCTCGCCGTCGCCGGAATAGAAATTGACGCGCTCGCCATAGACATGGCGCACCATCTGCGTGACGTGCTCGACCGAGAACGGATGTCGCAACAGTCCGTTGCACATGCAGCGGCCGGTCGCGTAAGCCATCTCGCGCTCCTGAAGATGGAAGCGCGCGTTCGCAAAACGATCGAGATTGCCGGCATGGTCGTAATGCAAATGCGTCACGATGATGTCGCGAATCGCCGACGCCCTGACGCCAAAGCGCTCCAGCGCATCGACCGGATTGAGCGTCAGCTTGCGCGCGCGTGCGCTCGCCTCCTCGGCATTGAAGCCGGTATCGACCAGGATGTCGCGGCCGCCGCCGCGGATCAGCCAGACGAAGTAGTCGAGGTCCTGCGCCGCGCTGTCATGCGGATCCGGCGCCAGGAAGTTCATGCTGGGAGTGCGCGGCGACATGGTCGCATAGCGCAGTGCGTAGATTTCGTAGGCGTTTCCCATGATTTTTCTTTTGGTCTTGCTTCTTGTGTGGACCTTCGGGGAGGTACGAGCGCACCAAGCCATTGTCCGCCGGAAAGGTCAAACGCCATGCGTGATGCGCGGAGGCCCCCTCCAATGTGAGACCAATCACATTTTCGGCGCCAAGATTCCCCTAAAAAAGACTCCCCTAACAGGGGTGCCCCGAGATGGCCGCTGCAATGCCCAACCGGATCGCGTCGAGCACGACCATGATGGCCCGTTTATTCCCCTCGCGGCGCGCCCCTGCGTTGCGGTCAATCGTCGCGATAATGCCGAATCTCCAAGCGGTTGACGCCCCCTCTCCCCGGTTTGATAATGCACATTGCGTAAGTTAAGGTCGCCGCGGCGCAAGCTGGGAACGGCGCCCTTTTGGCTGGACCGCGCTGATTATGAAAATTCGCTTCCTTTTCCTTCTTGCCTTGCTCGTTTCGCTCGTCCCGACCGCACCGTCGCTTGCGGCCGGCGACCGTTATGCGCTGGTCATCGGCAACGCCAAATATCCGGATGCAGACGCCCCGCTGAAGGAGCCGCTCAACGACGCACGTGACGTCGCCGACGAGCTCAAGCGCGACGGCTTTTCGGTCGAGATCGGCGAGAACCTGACCGGCGACGGCATGCGCCGCGCCTTCGACAAGCTCTACGGCAAGATCAAGCCGGGCTCGGTGGCGCTGGTGTTCTTCAGCGGTTTCGGCATCCAGTCGGCGCGCCAGAGCTACATGCTGCCGATCGACGCGCAAATCTGGACCGAATCCGACGTACGCCGCGACGGTTTCAGCCTGGAAGCCGTCCTCGGCGAGCTCAACACCCGCGGCGCCGGCGTCAAGATCGCGCTGATCGATGCCTCCAGGCGTAACCCGTTCGAGCGCCGGTTCCGCAGCTTCTCGGCCGGCCTGACCCCGGTCATCGCGCCGAACGGCACGCTGGTGATGTATTCGGCGGCGCTGGCCTCGGTGGTGTCGGACGCCGGCGGCGAGCACAGCCTGTTCGTCCAGGAACTGCTGAAGGAAATCCGCGTCCCCGACCTGATGGCCGAGGAGACGCTGAACCGCACCAAGATGGGCGTCACCCGCGCCTCGCGCGGCGAGCAGGTGCCGTGGATATCCTCTTCATTGGCCGAAGATTTCTCGTTCATTCCGGGAGCCGGCGGATCGCGTCCGACAATGGCGCCGCCGCCCGCGCCCCCCGCGCCGCCACCCGTCGTCGCCAATAACCCGCCGCCGGCACCACCGGCGCCGCCATCACCGCCTCCGCCGCCGAAGCCGGCCGACACGGCAGCCGCACCGGCGCCCGCGCCCGTCCCGGCCCCATCACCGAAGCCCCAGGTCGAGGCCGCCTTACCCCCGCCGCCGCCGCCGGTGAAACCGGCCGACCCCGCTCCCGTGCCGAACGCGGACGCCGGGCCTAGCGCGGCCGCCCTCGCGGAGGACCCCACCATCAAGGGCCTGACGGCCAAGATCGCGGCCAATCCTGATGACGTGAACGCGCTGTACCGGCGCGGCCAGGTCTATGCCAGCAAGGGCGCCTACAACCTCGCCATCAAGGATTTTGACGACACGCTCCGGATCAACTCGAAGGACGTCGAGGCGCTGAACAACCGCTGCTGGACCCGCACGGTGGTCGGCGATCTCCAGGGCGCGCTGAAAGACTGCAACGAAGCGCTGCGGCTGCGGCCGAACTTCGTCGATGCGCTGGACAGCCGGGGGCTCGTCAATCTGAAATCGGGAGCGGTGAAGAACGCGATCGCCGATTTCGATGCGGCCCTGAGGATCAATCCCCGCCTCACCTCCTCGCTGTACGGACGTGGCATTGCGAAGCAGCGCAACGGCTCTGCCCAGGAAGGGGCTCTGGACATTGCCAATGCCAAGGCGATGGATCCGAACATCGTTCAGGAATTCGCAAGCTACGGAGTCCGCTAGTATTTTTTTGAGTTGAGGCGACCGACGCCTCGAACCCCCGGCGGCCCAGGCAAGACTAATGGGCGGATGCCGCAGGCGGCCTTTCCCGGGGGGCCTATTGCAGGAATTTTGGAACCACGCAGCTCGGCTGCGCAGGAGGGACTGGCAATGAGATCGGCTGCAAAAGGACTTACCGCAATCCTGTCCATCATGGCCATTGGCGCCGCGCTGTCGCTGCCGGCCTCACCCGCATTCGCCGGCGACGACGGCAACAGCAAGAACGTCACCGAGGACGAGATCGTCCGCGCGCTGGCGCCGCCGCAGAAGAAGCCGCTGACCCGCGGCCTCTCGATCGCGCCGCAGGCCGACCCCGCGCCGAGCGCGTCGGAGACCAAGCTGATCCAGTCCGTGCGCGGCCGCTCGACGCGCTCGCTGTCGTCGACCGAGCGCGAGGAAATCGCGTCAGTCGCCAAGGACAAGCCGAACATCGATCTCGAGATCACCTTCGACTACAACTCCGCCAACATCAGCACCAAGTCGCTGGCTTCGGTGCAGGCTCTCGGTCGCGCGCTGACCAGCCCCGACCTGAAGGGCTCGACCTTCGTGGTCGCCGGCCACACCGACGCCGCCGGTGGCGAGAGCTACAACCAGGACCTGTCTGAACGCCGCGCGGATGCGATCAAGCGCTACCTCGTCGAGAAGTACAGCATCTCCGCGACCGACCTCGTCACCGTCGGTTACGGCAAGAGCAAGCTGAAGGACCCGAGCCAGCCGATGGCCGAGGTCAACCGCCGCGTGCAGGTCGTCAACATGGAAAACAAGACCACCGCATCGAAGTGAGCACGACGCAATCCGTTGAAGTGACCGTGCGTGATGTGGTGTAAAGTCTCGCTTCCAAAGCGCGTCCCGCAGCCTTGCGGGACGCCGCTTTGTTTCAGGGAAACGCTCTCAGCAGGCCTCGTGCAGATGGCCGTGAGCCAGGCCAGGACAATCCGGCGATGAACGTCTCCGACTATCTCAAGCCTGCCGGAACCGTGGCGTTCATCGTCGCGCTCGGCATCGGCTATTATCTGTTCGAGCATCGGCGTCGCCCCGAGGCGAAGGAAACGCCGGGCGAGGCGCTCGTCATCGTGACGAAGTCGACCAATGCCTGCTTCTCCGACCTCGTCCGGGTGACCGGCTTTTTCGTGCCGCGCCGCGAGGCCGTGGTCGTCGCCGACCAGGAAGGCTCCCGGGTCACCGACCTCTTCGTCACCGAAGGCACCATGGTCACCGACAACCAGGAGCTGGCGCGCCTGACGGCGCCGCCGCAGATCCCGGGCCAGCCGCAGCGGCCCGGCGCGCAAGGCCCGATCTCGCTGAAGGCGCCGGCGCCGGGCCTCGTCACCGAAGTTCGCACCATCGTCGGCGCGCCGGCCTCGCCGCAGGCCGGCCCGATGTTCCGCATCGCCGTCAACAACGAGATCGAGCTCGACGCCCAGGTCCCGGCCGTGCACATGCCCAAGCTCAGCGCCGGCGCGACCGTGCGCATCAGCCGCGACGACGCGCCCGATCTGATCGGCCGGGTGCGGCTGGTTGCGCCCGAAATCGACCGCGCCACCCAGCTCGGCCGTGTCCGCATCAGCGTCACCAACAATCCCTCGCTGAAGGTCGGCGTGTTCGCCCGCGCCTCGATCGACGCCAAGCGAAGCTGCGGCGTCGCGGTGCCCAAGACCGCGATCGACCATCTCACCGTGCATGTCGTCAAGGGCAACACGATCGAGACGCGCAAGGTGCGGGTCGGGCTGTCGTCCGACACCGCGACGGAAATCCTGGAAGGGCTCGACGTCGGCGAAATCGTCGTGGCCGACGCCGGCTCCTCACTGCATGACGGCGACCAGATCAAGACCATGTTCGCCGATGAACTCGATCGCACGCGGGTACGCTGATGGCTCTCAATATCTCGGCATGGTCGATCCGGAATCCGCTGCCGTCGGTCGTCTTTTCGATCATCCTGCTGATCCTCGGCTGGACCTCCTTCGCCAAGCTCGCGGTGACGCGGCTGCCCTCGGCCGACATTCCCGTGATCTCGGTCGCGGTGTCGCAGTTCGGTGCTGCGCCCGCCGAGCTCGAATCCCAGGTCACCAAGACCATTGAAGACGCGGTCTCCGGCGTCGAGGGCGTGCGGCACATCACCTCCTCGATCACCGACGGCCTGTCGCTGACCACCATCCAGTTCGCGCTGGAGACCAACACCGACCGCGCGCTCAACGACGTCAAGGACGCAGTGACGCGGGTGCGCTCCAACCTGCCGCAGAACGTCACCGAGCCCTTGATCCAGCGCGTCGACGTCATCGGCCTGCCGATCGTGACCTATGCCGCGATCTCGCCCGGCAAGACGCCGGAGCAGCTCTCCTATTTCGTCGACGACGTGGTCAAGCGCGCGCTCCAGGGCGTGCGCGGCGTCGCCCAGGTCGAGCGCATCGGCGGTGTCGAGCGCGAGATCCTGGTCTCGCTCGATCCCGACCGCCTTCAGGCGATGGGCCTGACCGCCGTCAATGTCAGCCAGAGCCTGCGCGGCACCAATGTCGACGTCGCCGGCGGCCGCGCCGAGATCGGCAAGAACGACCAGGCGATCCGCACCCTGGCCGGCGCCAAGACGCTGAGCGACCTCGCCGGCACCATGGTCCCGCTGTTCGGCGGCGGCGAGGTCCGGCTCGACGATCTCGGCACCGTCACCGACACCATCGCCGACCGCCGCACCTTCGCCCGCTTCAACGGCGAGCCGGTGGTCGCGCTCGGCATCAAGCGCTCCAAGGGCGCCAGCGACGTGAAGGTCGCCGACGCCGTGCAGAAGCGCATCGACGCGCTCAAGGCCGCCTATCCCGACGTCGACCTCAAGCTGATCGACACCTCGGTCGAATACACCAACGGCAATTACGAAGCGGCGATCTCGACCCTGTTCGAGGGCGCCATCCTCGCCGTCGTCATCGTGCTATTGTTCCTGCGCGATCTGCGCGCCACCATCATCGCCGCGATCTCGCTGCCGCTGTCGATCTTCCCGGCATTCTGGGCGATGGACCTCCTCGGCTTCTCGCTCAACCTCGTCAGCTTCCTCGCCATCACGCTGTCGACGGGTATTCTGGTCGACGACGCCATCGTCGAGATCGAGAACATCGTGCGGCACATGAACATGGGAAAATCGCCCTATCGTGCCGCGCTGGAAGCCGCCGACGAGATCGGCCTCGCGGTGATCGCGATCTCGCTCACCATCATCGCGATCTTCGCCCCCGCGAGCTTCATGTCGGGCATCGCCGGACAGTTCTTCAAGCAGTTCGGCATCACCGTCTCGGTGCAGGTGTTCTTCTCGCTGCTAGCGGCGCGCTTCGTCACGCCGGTGCTGGCCGCCTACTTCCTCAAGCATGGCCATCACGAGGAGCCGCCGCCCGGGCGCGTGCTGCGGTCCTATCACCGGATCGTGGCCTGGTCGGTGAAGCACTATTTCATCACGGTGCTGATCGGCTTCGGCATCTTCGCCGCCTCGATCTGGAGCATCACGCTGCTGCCGCAGGGCTTCCTGCCGGCGCAGGACAGCGCGCGATCGCTGCTTGCCCTCGAGCTGCCGCCGGGCACCCAGCTCGCCTACACCGAAAAGGTCACCGAGGACATCGTCGCGCGGCTGCGCAAGCGGCCCGAGGTGAAGAGCATCTTCGTCGACGGCGGGCGCGTTCCACCCGGCACCCAGGAAGTCCGGCGCGCCGCCCTCATCATCAACTATACGCCCAAGGGCGATCGCGACATCACCCAGCGCGAGCTGGAATTCTCGATCAGCCAGGAGCTGGAGAACATTCCCGACATCCGCTTCTGGTTCCTCGACGAGAACGGCCTGCGCGCGATCTCGCTGGTCGTGACCGGCGTCGACGCCAACATCGTCAACAACGTCGCCAGCGAGCTCGCGACGCAGATGAAGCGGATTCCGACCATCTCCAACGTGATCTCGGAAACCACGCTGGAGCGGCCCGAGCTGCGCATCGAGCCGCGCGCCGATCTCGCCGCACGCCTCGGTGTCTCAACCGAAAGCCTGTCGCAGACCATCCGCGTCGCCACCATCGGCGACGTCGGGCCTGCGCTTGCCAAATTCGACGTCGGCGACCGCCTGGTGCCGATCCGGGTGCAGCTCGAGGACGCCGCGCGCGGCAACCTCAAGACGCTCGAACAATTGCGCGTGCCGCTCGGCGAGCATGGCGAGAAGGGCGGCGTGCCGCTCTCGGTCATCGCCGACGTCAAGCTCGACCAGGGTCCGACCAGCATCAACCGTTACGACCGGGACCGCCAGGCCACCGTTGCCGCCGACCTCGACGGCTCCGCGGCGCTCGGCGATGCCACCAAGAAGATCAACGAGCTGCCGGTGATGAAGAGCCTGCCGAAGGGCGTGAAGGTCTCACCGTCCGGCGACGCCGAAAGCCTGAACGAGCTGTCCGACGGCTTCGCCACCGCGATCACCGCGGGCCTGATGATGGTCTATGCCGTGCTGGTGCTGCTGTTCGGCACCTTCCTGCAGCCGATCACCATCCTGTTCTCGCTGCCGCTGTCGATCGGCGGCGCCATCGCGGCCCTGCTCGTCACCGGCAAGCAGCTCACCACGCCGGTCTGGATCGGCATCCTGATGCTGATGGGCATCGTCACCAAGAACGCGATCATGCTGGTGGAGTTCGCCATCGAGGCGATCCGCGACGGCAAGCCGCGCGACGAGGCCATGATCGACGCCGGCATGAAGCGCGCCCGCCCGATCGTGATGACAACGATCGCGATGGCCGCCGGCATGATGCCGAGCGCGCTCGCGGTCGGCGCCGGCGGTGAGTTCCGCTCGCCGATGGCGCTCGCGGTGATCGGCGGCCTGATCTTCTCGACCATCCTGTCGCTGGTGTTCGTGCCCGCGATGTTCATGGTGATGGACGATCTCGGCGCCCTGATCTGGCGCTTCGGCAAGCGGCTGATCGTGCACAGCGAGGATACCGAGGCCCCAAGTCATCACGAAGCTTCGCCGGCACAGCCGGCACCGAAGAGCATCGTGCATCCGGCGGCGGAGTAAGGTTCGCGAGAGCCCCTACTCGTTCCGCGCGATCGCCGTCAGCTTGGTCATGTTCCTCAGCAGGATGCGGCCACGCTGGAGATCGAGGATCGCGTCCTTGCGCCAGGCCTGAAGCTGGCGATTGACGCTTTCGCGGGCGGCGCCGACGAAGACGCCGAGCTGCTCCTGCGAGATGTGCACCTCCGAGCCGAAATCGGCGGCGAGCGCGCAGAGCCGCCGCGCGAGGCGAACCGGCAGCGGCTGCAGCATGGACTCTTCCATGCGCTCGCTCTGCCAGCGGATGCGCTGGCACAGCAGCGCGATGATCTTGATCGCGACCTTCGGCTCGCGCTCGAGGAAGGAGAGAAAGTCTTCGCGCCGCAGCACGAACAATTCGCTGGCTTCGCCCGCGGTCGCGTCCGCGGTGCGGTTCTGGCCGTCCAGCACCGCGACCTCGCCGAACAGGTCGCCCGGCCCCATGAAATTCAGCGTCAGCCGGCTGCCGTCGGCGGCGCCGGTCTCGATGCGGACCTGGCCGCGGCGCATGCCGAACAGCGCGTCTCCGGCATCGCCCTTCTGGAACAGCACCTCGCCGTTCGCCAGATGCTGGGTGTGGCAGAGATTGGACAGCCGCTGGAGCTCGTCTGCGCCGAGATCGGCGAACATCGGGTTCATCTTCAGGATGACCGCAAATTCGGCCTGCTTGCTCATTTCAACTTCCTTGTGAATTTACTTGTCAATTTCGCTGGCAAATCGGCTGGAACCATCAACGTCCAGAATCGCGTAAAACCGCGCCGGAGAAGTGTGTCATAAGTCACATAACTTTGCAGCACCCCCTGACTATTTTTGACCGCTTGGAGCGGCTTCCCGTCCCGGGATAAACTCACGCGCATAGGACGGGTGAGCGGCCGGGGTTCGGCACCGTTCGTCCGTCGTTGGAAAGTCGACATGAGAGCAGTGAAATTCGCCGGCGCCGCGGTCGCCGCTGTCGTCATCGTGATCGCGCTTCTCCTCGTGGTCGGGATCCCATCGGGCTTCCTGACCTCGACGATTGCGTCGCGGGTCGAGAGCGCGACGGGCTATCGCCTGTCGATCGACGGCACCACCAGGATCAGCCTGTGGCCGACGCTGAACGTCACCTTGAACGATCTCACGCTTCAGGATCCGAAGGACCGCAGCGGCATCACGCGCCTCACGGTCGACAGCGTGCAGGCCGACATGTCGCTCTCCAGCGTCTGGTCGGGCCGCCCGAAGATCAGCGAGCTCATCGTCACCCGCCCCGTGCTCTACCAGCCGCTGCTGCGTGAGCGCCTGCCGAATGCCGGCGCCTCGTCGAAGCCGCTCGCGCTCGACACGGACGGCACGACCATCGACCGCGTCAAGGTCACCGACGGCGAGGTCGCATTCGCGCGCGTGCGCGATCGCGTCGAGAGCCGCATCAGCGCCATCAATGCCGATGCCGTCGTTGGCCGCGACCGCAACGTCAGCATCACCGGCACCGCGCGCGTCGGCGAGCACCCGACCAAGTTCGACATCAAGGCGACGACGCCCGCGCCGCCAACCGACCGGCCGACGATCCCGGTGGAGTTCGCCATCGACATGCCTGATGTGCTGAAGTCCCGGCTCGCAGGTCACGCCGAGATGCGGCTGAGCGGCGATCTCGTGATGATCAACGGCGTAAACGGCACGCTCGGCGACGGCGCGTTCAACGGCTGGGCCTCGGTCGACATCGCGAGCAAGCCTCTGGTCAAGGTCGATCTCGACTTCCAGCGGCTCACGATTCCGCTGGCGAAATCGCCGGACGGTGCGTCCGGACAGCCCTGGAGCAATGCGCCGATCGACGTGTCCGGGCTCAATTATGTCGATGCACAAATCAGGATCTCCGCGAACGACGCCGTGATCGGCGATGCGCGTCTTGCGCCGCTGGCGCTCGATGCAAAGCTCGCCGGCGGCGTGCTGAAGGCCGGCACCGCCAATCTCGGCGCCTATGGCGGCCAGGTCTCCGGCGAAGTGATCCTGGATGCGACCAGCGGCGCGCCGAGTTTTGCCATGCATTCCGACCTCGTCGGCGTGCGCGCGCTGCCGCTGCTCCAGGGCCTTGCCGAATTCGACCGGATCGACGGCAAGCTGCAAGCCAAGCTCGCATTGCGCAGCGCCGGCACCAGCCAGCGCGCCCTGATGGCGAACATGCAGGGCACGGCCTTCGTCAATTTCCAGGACGGCGCCATCCGCGGCATCAACGTCGCGCAGATGATCCGCTCGCTGACATCGGGCACGCTCTCCGGCTGGCAAGACAACCAGAACAGCGGCCAGGACCAGAGCACGGATTTGTCGCAGCTCTCGGCCTCCTTCCGCATCGACAAGGGACAGGCGGTGACGACCGATCTTAACCTGATCGGGCCGCTGGTGCGCGTGACCGGCGCCGGCACCATCGCGCTCGACACCAAGATGTTGGGCTTTCGCGTCGAGCCGAAGCTGGTGATGACCACCGAGGGCCAGGGCCGCGCCTCCGAGCCGGTCGGCTTCGGCATCCCCGTGATGATCCAGGGCAGCTGGTCGCAGCCGCGGATCTACCCTGACATGGCCGGCATGCTCGACAATCCCGACGCCGCCTACGCCAAGCTGCGCGAGATGGGCAAGGGCCTGTTCGGGCCTGATGGCGCCGGGCTCGGCAATATCCTGGGCAGCCTTGGTCTCGGCGGCACGACCGCGCCGGGTGGCGGCAATGCAGCCAACAACGCCAATCCGCAAACCCAGCAGCCGGGGCAGAACAATCTGCTCGGCGGCCCGCTGGGCGAGGCGATCGGCAATCTGATCCAGCAGGGGCTTTCCAGCGGAGCTGCAACCGGTGCTGGCACCGGCCGCAGCCGCAGCCTGCCCGCGACGCCGTCCACACCGGCACCGCAGGCCTCGCCCGCGCCGGCGCCCCCGGCCTCGGACGAGCCGCCGGTGGCGCAGCAGGACAGCCAGCCCATGAACGACGTGTTGCGGCAGCTCTTCAATAATCGATGATTGGCGGACCAACAGGCTGGACTCCACGCCAATCCCTTACATCGGCCCGGCCTTTCCCTGCTTCCTCCGAACGGATGAGCCTGCGACAATTCACCACCCTTTAGGCCCGACCCGGCGTCCACTTCGAGTAACCACGCCGGCCGGTCCTCCGGTCCCCGGGACGTCCCTTGGCCCAAATTGTGATAGAAGGGCGGCTGGGCCTGTACGGCCCGTAGCGCCGGCGTCGATGGCGGCGCGAGAGGATCCGGATGGCGGGAGCGAACGACAAGACACGGTTTCTGCGCGAGGGCCTGTTCGCCAAATACGTCGTCTCCCTCGTCGGCCTCGTCGTGTTCGTCCTCGCCGTCAGCGGCGCGATGGAGACCTGGATCTCCTATCGCGCCACCAAGACACAGCTGACCGACGGGCTGGAGGACAAGGCGCAGGCCGCGGCCCGGCGGGTGGAACAGTCGATCTCCGAGCTCGAGCGCCAGATCAGCTGGGTGACCCGCGCGAGCCAGGACACCCTCGAGAAGCGCCGCGCCGACTACGCCCAGCTCCTGCACCAGGTCGCGGTGGTCAACCAGCTGTTCCAGCTCAACGGCGAAGGCCGCGAGGTGCTGCGCGTCTCGCGCCAGTCGACCACGACCGGCGGCAATGCCGACCTCTCCCGCGACATGCGCTTCACCGACACCGTCGCCCGCGGCGTCAGCTACGCGCCGGCCTGGTTCTCCGACAGGACTCCGTTGATGTCGATCTCGGTGGCGCATTCCGGCTTCAACGCCGGCGTCACGGTCGCTGAGATCGATCTCAGCTTCCTCTCCGAATTGCTGTCCGACGCCCAGGTCGGCAAGGCGGCCTTTGCCTATGTGGTCGATCCGCGCGGCCGCGTGCTGGCGACGTCCTCGAAAGGACCCGATGTCGGCAAGGACCTCTCCAAGCTGCCGCAAGTGGCTGCCGCGATTTCGTCCGGCCGCGGGCCCGACACGTCAGGCACCGACTTCAACGGCTATTCGGTGCTGACCGCCGCGAGCACCGTACCGAAGCTCGGCTGGAGCGTGCTGTTCGAGCAGCCGACCACGCAGGCCTTGACGCCGATCCGCGATCAGCTGGTGCGCATCGCGCTCTTGATCGGCATGGGCCTGATGGTCGCGATCCTCGCCGGCACGCTGCTCGCCCGCCGCATGATCATTCCGATCACGGCGCTGCGCGACGGCGCGCACAAGCTCGGCGAAGGCGATTTCAGCCAACGCATCGACGTGCACACCTCCGACGAGCTGGAAGATCTCGCCGGCCAGTTCAACCGCATGGCCACCCAAATCCAGGAGACCTATTCGAACCTGGAGACCAAGGTCGAGGAGCGCACCCGCGATCTCGCGCAATCGATCAACGAGCTCAAGGTGCTGGAAGAGGTCGGCCGCGCCGTCGCCTCCTCGCTCGATCTCAACGCGGTGCTGCCGACGATCGCCGCCCGCGCGATCGAGATCACCCATGCCGATGCGGTGCTGATCTACGGCTTCGACGCCGGGACGCGTCGCTTCAACCTGGTCGAATCCAACGGCATCGACAAATCGGCAGACGGCGCCCATGTCACGATCGACGAAGGCGACAACATCCTGAGCGATGCCGCGGCGAGCTGTGAGCCGATCGCGCTTGCCGATCTCGACCATGCGGCCGAGCAGCCGCTGCGCGACGTCGCGATCGCGGCCGGCTTCCACTCCGTGCTGGTGGTACCGCTGGTGGACCAGCAGGGCACGCTCGGCTCGCTCGTTGTTTTGCGCCGTGCCGGCGGCGAGTTCGCCACCAGCATCATCGGCCTGATGCGCACCTTCGCGAACCAGGCGGTGCTGGCGATGCGCAATGCGCGCCTGTTCACCGAGGTCGATCACAAGAGCCACGCGCTGGAGGCGGCGCACGAGACCGTGCGCGCCCAGGCGGACAAGCTGCGCGTGCAGACCGAGCAGCTCAAGGACTGGAACAAGTCGCTGGAGGAGCGCGTCGAGAAGCAGCTCGGCGAGATCGAGCGCATCCGCAAGCTCGAGCGGTTCCTCGCACCGCAGGTCGCGCAGTTGATCGCTTCCTCCGACAGCCCCGAGGGGCTGCTCACCAGCCAGCGCCGCGAGGTCACGGTCGTGTTCTGCGACCTGCGCGGCTTCACCGCGTTCACGGAAGCGACCGAGCCGGAAGAGGCGATGAACGTGCTGCGCGAATATCACGCGGCGCTCGGCACGCTGATCTTCAAGTATGAGGGCACGCTCGACAAATATGCCGGCGACGGCGTGATGATCCTGTTCAATGCACCGATTCAATTCGAGGACCACACCCAGCGCGCCGTGAAGATGGCGGTGGAGATGCGCGACACCATCGGCCCGCTGACCGAGCGCTGGCGCAACCGCGGGCATAGCCTCGGCTTCGGCATCGGCATTGCACTCGGCTATGCGACGCTCGGCCAGGTCGGCTTCGAGCAGCGGCTGGAATATGCCGCGATCGGCAGCGTCACCAACCTCGCCTCGCGCCTCTGCGGCGAAGCCAAGGCCAACCAGATCGTGGTCAGCCGCCGCGTCTACGGCATGGTCGAACCCTGGGTGGAGGCGCGCGCGCTCGACGATCTCGTGCTCAAGGGCTTCAATCATCCCGTGCTGGCGATGGAGATATTGAGCTGGCGCGAGGAAGTGGAGAACGTGGTGGATGCCGCGGCGGCGCGCAGGCGGGGGTAGCCGCTTTTGTCCAGCAGCAGCAAATGACGCGAGGGGCCAGAAGGCGACATCGTTGACGCGCCACAATTGTCGCCAACGACTTCTTCGAGTGAGCTGCCTAGCTGTGAAGTTGCGAGTTGAGGCCGTCCCAATTTGGTGTACGTCTGGTTGCCTCAAGAGCGCCGCTCTGGGAATTGCGACGAAAAAGAAGGCCCTTCTGGCCTGACAGTTCTTTGGCTTTCAGGACTCGGCCATCTTCCAAAAGGATGCGCGCGCCTGCCGTGACATAGCAGCCCGCTTCGACGACACAATCGTCACCCAACGAAATGCCGATACCGGCGTTGGCTCCGATCAGGCAGCGCTCGCCAACTGTAATCCTCTCTTTCCCTCCTCCGGACAGAGTGCCCATGATCGACGCTCCGCCACCAACGTCGCTGCCACTTCCCACAACCACGCCGGCGCTGATCCGGCCTTCGACCATGCAGGGACCGAGCGTGCCCGCATTAAAATTGCAAAAGCCTTCATGCATGACGGTCGTGCCCGGCGCCAGGTAGGCTCCAAGCCTTACGCGATCCGCATCTGCAATTCTCACGTCCACAGGCGTCACATAGTCAGTCATGCGCGGAAACTTATCCACGCCTGTCACCTCAAACGCGAGGGCACGCTTTCGCGCTACGAGTTGCGCTTCCGGTACACGAGAGCATTCACAGGGACCGAGTGTCGTCCAGGCAACGTTAGGTAACAGACTGAAAATTCCTTCAAGGTTCAGGCAATTCGGCTGGACGAGCCGGTGGCTCAGGAGATGGAGTCGAAGATATGCGTCGTGCACATCAGCCGGCGCAGATGCAAGGGAGTCAATTTCCGTTTGGATTGGAACGATGTCGACATTGCGAATGTCGTCGTGTCGCGCATATCCGTCCGCCGACTCACCCAACGATCTGCTGATCTCGTCGCTCGTCAGCCGTACCGTTGCCGCCTTGTCGGCCTCCACAACCAGACGCAGCTGAAGAAACCAGGAATCTAACACGCGACCGTCAGCGGTAATCGTCGCAAATCCCTCGCCTCTCGCGCCCCTCAGCTCCATCGCCATTTGAATTGCTCACACTACGACCCTATACATAATGCATACGCGAGTTCTCCTGGAATTGGCAACTTCTGCATTCTCAAACACGTCCGCTTTGGATTCATTTTCGACGGATTCAGCAGGGAGGCGACGGGTAATGTCCGCTTCTGCCCGTAAGCCGGGGCCGGGCCGAGAGCGTTGCGTCCGGCCAGATCCCCGTGATTCAAACTTCCAATCCGAGGGAGGTTCTTCAACAGGATCAAACGGTGTCGTCGGGTCGCGACGCGCCATGACGGGCTTGCCGCCAACTACCTTGCCTTCGTTCAACTCGCGTCAATTAGGCTGCGGCTTAATGAGTCCGCGTCCAAAATCGGGCGATGGCAGCTGAGAATGCGGCGCGATTTGCGCATCTCATCCACGAACCACATCCGTTCTCCCCGCGACTAACCATCGCCTCAACGGCGAGGCGGGCTTCGGATGGGAGACGATCGTGTCGCTTGGCTTGCCTTCGCGCGCCTATGACTTGCAGATGCTGGACCGTCCGACTGAGCGTGCGCGCGACCACGGCTGGGTCTATGGCTTGCCGTCGGGCATCACATCCGAGCAATGGCCGCTCGATCCCGTCACCGGCTATCCGTGGGTTTACACTTCTGCTGCCGGACGATTATCGCGTCCATGGCGAGGACATCGTCGTGGTGTCGTTCTTCGCGACCGCGCCCGATCACAATGACGGCGGCGCGCCCGACGACCCTGAGATCCGCGAGGCGGTGATGGCGCTCCCCTCGCATCCGCGCCTGTCGCGCATGACTGACATTCTCGATTACGAATATGCTGCGCTGCTGCTGACCAAGGCGGAATATGACGGCGCGTTCGCGACGCCGCCGGCGCCGCTTGCGCTGGCGACGGCCGACCGGCCGCGCTGGCTGGATGTCGGCGGCGCCTGCGCCTTCTTCGAGGCCGCCGCGCCCTACGCCAGGAAGATGTTCGCCGCGCCGCCGCGCGCCGATCTCGCCGAGACCCGCGCGATCGCCTTGACGCCGCGCGCGAGCGATCCCAATGCCGGCAAGGGCCCGCAGGACGAGCACGTCCGCCAGAACCCACCGACCGGCTATCAGCCCTATTACTATTATGTCGGCGGCGTGCCGAGCCGCGACAATTTTCGCCTGCACGATTGGAGCAAGGACCACGCCCACAACCATCTCGGCGGCACCATGCGGCCGTGCCAGGCGGTGCCAGAGATGAGCCCGTTCTACATCGAGTTCGAGGAATATTTCGGCGGCTACAATTTTGGCGGCGGCAATGCGCAGCTCGACTTCAAGGACATGAAGTTCGACTGGGCGTGCGGGTGATCACGCCCCGCGCTTGGGTCCGATCGCCTCGAAGCCGGCCTTCTGCTCGTCGCTCAGATCAGCCTCGAAATCGTCGAGCGCATCGCCAACACCGTTCACCGCTTGCAGCATCGTCTCCAGCCGCGCCTTCACGGCCGCGAGGCGGCCTTGCGGTGTCGTGGCGGCCTTGGTCGGGCAGGCGCTCAGCGTCTCCATGGTGCGCAGCGTGGTGTCCTGGAGCACGTCGAGCCGGGCGCGGCCGATGTCGTCGAGGCGAAGCGTGGACGCGATGTCGGCGACGGGCCATTGCTGCTGCACGAGCTGCTCATACTGGCGCTGCAGCTGGGGGTCATAGCGGGGATCCCTGTCTGCCGCGCAAGCCGCGGCTGCCTGCGCATCCTTGTGCTGGCTTGACGCGAGCGCGGCGCGAGCCTCGTTGGCCAGCGCATCGAGCCTGGACTTCTGGTTCGCGTCGAGAAGATCGACAAATTTCGAAAGCTGCGGCGCTATCGCGTCCGTTGCCTTGATCATGGCCTCCAGGCGCTCGCGCATCAGGCCGAGGCGCTCGGATGCGGTCGCAGGCACCTGCGCCGGGCAGGTCGCGCGAATGCTGTTGCGGGCAGCTAGCCAGGCGGCACTGAGATCGTCGAGCGCGGTGCGCTGCAATTCGTTCGGCTGCACGGCAGCGGTGATGCGATCCGCCGGGAAGCCGGCGGGATCGCTGACGTCACAGATGTTTTGCGCCGACGGAATCCTGCGCGCAAACCGGCCTTGCGGCGCGGCGTAGGTGGCAAACTCCTTGGCCGCATAGGGCGAGAACAGCGCGGCATAGATGTCGCCGTAGCCGTAGAGCGAGATGCTGGTCGTATCACCAAGGATGATTGCATTGGCGAGATCGTCATGGGCGAACGGCCAGAACACCGGACCGGCCCAGCCATAGCTGCCGTCGGGGTGGCGCCACCAGCCCTGCGGGCGGCGGCCGCCATGCCAGCCCGACAGCGCCGCTTGCGCCGTGAGCACCGCGCGCAGGATGGCGGGATTGGGCGGTTGCCGGCTCTCGACGCCGCGGGGATCCTGCGACCGCAACGCGGCGGAGCGGTATCCGCCGCCTCGCACCGCCATGCGGGCATGACGCAGGCGCGACAGGCCGATCACGTGACCGACGGCGAACCGCGCGACGCCGAGCGGCCCGCCGCGCAGTCCGAACTGCGCTTCGGCCCTGTTCGGCAGCAGCACGGCCAGAACGACAAGGGCGGCGCCCGCCAGCACGGGGGCCATCCGTGATCCCGACATGATCGCTGACCTGACCGCCTTGGCCCTCCTCCAGCGCCAAGCGCGCACCACCTCGCATCACATGACGCGCGGGGGAACCAAAGGTTCCGGGAGTACGACGGTCAAAGCGCCGCGGCGGTGAGAAGAAGCGCCGCGCTCATTCCGCCTTTTGCGGCAGCACAAGAGTCTGGCCGGGATAGATCAGGTTCGGGTTGTGGATCTTGGCGCGGTTGGCGTTGAAGATCACGGCGTAGCGGGCGCCGTCGCCGTAAGCGAGCCGGCTGAGCGCCCACAGGCTGTCGCCGCGGGAGATCACCCGGCTGCCGCCCGCCTCCGCCTGTGTGCCGCTGAGGGCGTCGCCCGGCGAAGCCGATGCGACCGTCGTGGCGGCAGGTGCTCGCGCCATGCCCCTTGGTTTCGGTGCCCCCATCATTCTGGGCCGCGTCGCCGGCCTGTCCGATGCCGACGGCAGGGATGCCACGACATCCGATCTCGCGTCCGGCGTCTCGGCCCGCTTTGTTTCCAGTTTGGCGGCGGGCGGTGCAACACGCGCCGGCGGCGGCGCCGCCTCCGCGATCGTCACCGGCATGGTGCGGCTGGACTGCGTGACGGTGCCATCCGGCGCCCTGGCGCGCAGGGTCAGCTCGTAGCTGCCGGCGGGAAGTTGCGGCGGCGTCATGACGAACTGGCCCGACGCATCGGCCACGACCGAATCAAGCGGCTGGCCGTCGCGCAGCAGCTCGACCTTTGCACCCGGCGTGGCCTGGCCCGCGATCACCGCCGCTTCGCCATGGTCGTCGATGCGGGCGACGTCGAACCGGGGACCGGCGTCGGTCGCGGCCACCGGCGGCTTGACCGGCACGAGATCAGCCAGCGCCGTGACCTGCTTCTGCGTCTCGGCCAATGGACCCGCAGGCTTCGGCGCGGCGGCGAGCTTCGGTTCCTCGGGCGTCGGCACTGCCTTGGTCTCGGCTTTAGGTTCGGTCTTGATTTCGGCGTTGGCTCCGACCTTGGCCTCGGGCTTGGCCGCGACGGCGATCTCGGTGCTCGTTCCGCCCGGCAACAGGCGGCGCAGCTCGGTGGGGCCGATCACCAGCACGGTGCCGACCACCGCGAGCAGGCAGAATGCAATGAAAGCCTTGGAAGCGGTCATCATCAGAAAGCAGACCCTTGCTGGCAAATCGGCCGATGACGGCAAGTTGCTCCGATTTGGCTACGGCAGCAAGACGGTCGAAGGGATTACCGCCCTCCGTTCCCACCCGCCGCGGATGAACCGGCGCGGCCCCGTCGGCGTCAAATGATCGAGGCCGCATCGCGGCCTATTTTTTGAGGATTTTTCCCGTGACTGCATTTTGCCGCCCCGCGCCATGGCTGGCGCTTGCCGTGATGCTCGCCGCCACCCCCGCACTTGCCGCCTCGGGCCCGCCGCCGGACTACATCCTCACCGACAATGCCGATCTCGCCTTCACCTCGCCCGACGGCGCCACCCGGATCGAGCAGTACATGAAGGACAGCAAGGATTTCGACGTCAAATGGCAGGCCTGGGCGAGGAACGGCGAGCGGATGACGGAGCTGAAGCCCGAGCAGGGCTATGGCGCCGGCTTCCGCTTCACCAGCGACTCGCAATGGCTGGTGCGGATGCAGAAGACCGGCTCGGGCGAGCAGGATCTGTTTCTCTACCATGTCGAGAACGGCGCCTTCGTGAGCGCGACGAAGAAGTCGCTCAGTGACCTCGCCTGGGCCTATTTCCACAGCCGGCCAGACACGAAGAACATGAAGCTCGACTACCACATCTCGGCCAATCTGATGAAGGGCACCGAAGATGCTTATCGCTGGCTCGGCGTTGACTGGCCCAACAACCGCTACCTCCTGATCTCGCTGTCGGGCGAAATGGACAAGCATCCGAAGAACGTCGCCGTGAAGGGACTGGCCGACTGGAAATGTCGTTATGACCTCAAGACCGGCAAGTTCGACGTGCCGGCGATGTTCGCCAAGGGCAACGCGGAGGCGCTGAACTGGGAGATCAAGCGGTGAGATTTGGCCTCGCCGGCCCTGGGCGGCTGCGCTCAAACAAAAACGCGAAAACAACCCCAAGCCCAGTAGAACCGCAGGGCGGGGCGGCGAGGCGTAACTTGCCTTGCGGACTGGCTTCCGCCGGCCGGGACGCCAACACCGATTCCGTTCCGATTCATATTTTCGTAACCCTCACTGGTAACGGGGTCTTGTCGGTTTTGCTGCATCTTGCATCCCACGGGAGGGCTGGATGGGCACTTCGATCCGATGGACCGCGCGGATGCGCGCGCTGCTGCGCCGTTGGCGCGGGGCGCCGCTGACATGGCTGATCGTCGGCGGCTTCGTGCTGATGGCTGCAACCGCCATTGGCACCGCGCTCACCGTCGACCGCTTCCGGCAGAATGCGATCGAGAGCGGCCGCGACGGCCTGGAGAGTGCCGTCCGCCTGCTGGCCCGCCATTTCGACCGCGAGTTCGCGGATTTCGCGGTGCTCCAGAAGAGTGTCATCGCCGAGCTCGAAAGCCACGGCATCGCCTCCACCGACGTCTTCCGCAGCGAGATGGGTACCCTCGCCATGCACGAGGTGTTGCGCGCAAAAGCCAGCGGCTGGTCCGACGTCGCCGGCGCCAATGTGTTCGACTCCAACGGCGTGCTCATCAACTCGTCGCGGCGCTGGCCGGTCGCCGACATTTCGGTCGCCGACCGCGGCTATTTCAACCGCCTCAAATCCGACCCGACCTCGCAGGAGGAGATCGAGGTCGTGCCCGGACGGTTCGGCAACGGACCGGCGATCGTGTTCGCGCGGCGCGTCTCCGGCCCCCATGGCGAATTCCTCGGCATGGTCTCGCGCGCGATCACGCCCGACCAGCTCGAATCCTTCTTTGCTTCGACGGGGCTCGGCGACGATTCCTCGATCGCGATGCACCACCAGAACGGCCAGCTGCTTGCGCGCATTCCGCATGTCGACGCGATGATCGGGCAGAACTACCACACCGGCTCCCCCGAGCAGAAAGCCGTGTTCGAGCGCACCTTCGTCACGATGCAGCTCGCGAGCCCGATCGACGGCAAGGACCGCATCGTCGCCTCCCGCCTCCTGACCGGCGCGCCGCTGGTGATCGTTGCGACCAGGTCGCTGGACGCGACGCTCGCCACCTGGCGCACGCAAACGAAATTCTTCGTCACCGTGGCCGTGCTGTCGATCGGCCTGCTCGTCCTGACGCTGTTCCTGATCTTCCGCCAGGTGACCCGCCGGCTCTCGCTGGAGAAGCAGCGGCTCGACACCGCGCTGAACACCATGACGCAGGGCCTTCTGATGTTCGACCAGGACGAGCGGCTGATCGTCTGCAACCGGCGCTACATCGAGATGTACCACCTGTCCACCGACGTGGTGAAGCCCGGGGCCTATTTCCGCGACGTCATCCAGCACCGCCACGACACCGGATCGTTCGACGGCGACGTCGATTCCTATTGCGACGGCATTTTGGGCAGTGTCGGACGGACCCAGAGCGCGATCGTCGAGACCGCCGACAGCCGCCTGATCGAGATCAAGAACCAGCCCGGCGCCGCCGGCGGCTGGCTTGCCACCCATGACGACGTCACCGAGCGCATCCGCGCCGACGAACGCATCGCGCATATGGCGCATTACGACGCGCTGACCGACCTGCCCAATCGCGTGCTGATGCGCGGCCATCTGGAACGCCGCGTGGCGGAGCTTGCCGAGGGCAAGCCGTTCGCGATCCTCTATATCGACGTCGACGAGTTCAAGGGCGTCAACGATTCGTTCGGACACGAGGTCGGCGACGAGCTGCTGCGCCAGGTCGCGAACCGCCTGCGCGCCTGCGTCAGCGGCAACGACCTCGTCGCGCGGCTGGGCGGCGACGAATTCGCCATCGTCAAGGCCGGTACCCGCGACCAGGCCGAGCTGACGGCGCTGGCGGAAACGATCCTCAACGCATTGCGTGCGCCCGTGAACTGCAAGGGCCAGGAGGTTCCGACCGATGCCAGCATCGGCATCGCAATCGCGCCCGACCACGGCGACAATCTCGACGACCTGCTCAAGCGCGCCGACCTGGCGATGTATGCCGCCTAATCCGAGGGCCGCCGCACCTTCCGCGTCTTCGTGCCCGAATACGACGCCAAGGCGCGGCTGCGCCGGCAGCTGGAGCTCGATCTGCGGCAGGCGCTCACGCGCGGCGAGTTCGAGGTGCACTATCAGCCGCTGGTCGACCTCGCGGCCAACGTCGTGACCGGCTGCGAGGCGCTGCTGCGCTGGCACCATCCGGAGCGCGGCATGGTCTCGCCCGCCGACTTCATTCCGGTCGCGGAAGACACCGGACTGATCGGCGAGATCGGCGAATGGGTGCTCAAGCAGGCCTGCACGGAGGCGGCCTCCTGGCCGGGCGATATCCACATCGCCGTCAACGTCTCGCCGGTGCAGTTCCGCTCCAAGACGCTGGCGCTCAAGGTCGCCGCCGCGCTTGCCGAATCGGGCCTGGCGCCCGGGCGGCTCGAGCTCGAGGTCACCGAAACCGTCCTCATTCGCGACGACGAGGAGGCGCTGACGATCCTCCAGCAGTTGCGCGAGCTCGGCGTGCGCATCGCGCTCGACGATTTCGGCACCGGCTATTCGTCGCTGAGCTATCTGCACCGCTTCCCCTTCGACAAGATCAAGATCGACCGCAGCTTCATCAGCGACATCGGCGAGCCCGAGGACTCCTCTCCGATCGTCCAGGCCGTGGTGCACATGGCCGCCGCCCGCCGCATGGCGACGACGGCCGAAGGCGTCGAGACCGAGGCGCAGCGCGAGGTGCTGCGCCAGCTCGGATGCAGCCAGATGCAGGGCTGGCTGTTCAGCCCGGCCGTCCCGGCCGCGAAGCTGAAGCGGTTGCTGTCGGCGCAGGCGGCCGCGGCTTAAGCGCCGTTTGCGCAGGCGATGACGGTGAAAACACCTCTCGCGCGGCCCGGAATAGGCTTCAGGTGGCGAATTGACGCGCACGGCGGCCTTATCGATTGACACGGCGGCCCGGGAGTGTTCACGTCGTCCCCGAACTGTATCGCGGCGACAAGCAGCTCGCGTGTTCGAGGCCGGCGCTGAAGATCGCCGTCACTGTCATCCTCACGATCGCAATGAAACTCCTGCGCAATCGGCTGCGTGCAGGACTGCCGTATTTCGCAGCCGGACGAGGAGACACAATTGCAGGTACTTGTTCGCGACAACAATGTCGACCAGGCGCTTCGTGTCCTGAAGAAGAAGATGCAGCGCGAGGGCGTGTTTCGGGAAATGAAACAGCGGCGCTCCTACGAGAAGCCGTCGGAGAGAAAGACGCGCGAAAAATCCGAGGCCATTCGCCGCGCCCGCAAGCTCGCTCGCAAGCAGGCGATCAGGGAAGGCTTGCTGCCGGCGCCGCCGAAAAAGAAGCTTCCGGAGCGCAAGCCGCCGCTGCCGCAGACCGCTGCCAGGCCCGCGGGCTGAAACGGCGGCACGACAACGCCGTGAGACCGACCGGGCAATGAGAACAGGCCGGCATCGTTGCCGCGCATCTTGTATCCGGGAAGATGGTCCATATCTCATCGGCATGATGAAGCTCACACTCGTCCAGGACCAGGCTATCCAGGCGCTCATGGCAGGCATCGTCGGCGCCGAGACGTTCGATCGCGTCTTCGCGGGCATCCGCTTCGACAATATCGAGGGCACGATGCTCTACGCCTTCGCCGGGAACGCGGAGGTCGCGTCCGACATCGAGGACAGCTACTCGCCCTACATCGCCGCGGTCGCATCGCAGGTGCTGGACAAGCAGGTGGACGTCGTCATCGTGATGCCGAAAGTGCTGCAGTAGGGTTCATCGAGCGAGACGGCGCACACCCGCCGTCCGTCTCGCCCCGCGGCATCGTCCCACCCTGCAGACCTCATGGCGCCACCAACAAAAGCCGTGGCGTGACCTCGAAATAAATCCGCGCTAACCTCTTGAGCACAAGAACAAGAGGAAACGCCAATCGTGTACGACTACATTATCGTGGGCGGCGGCTCGGCGGGGTCCGTGCTGGCCCACCGGCTCTCCGCAAAGAGTGCCAACAAGGTCCTGCTCTGCGAAGCCGGACAGGACACACCACCCGGCAACGAGCCGGCCGAGATCAGGGACAGCTATCCGGGCACGGCCTATTTCGATCCGCGCTTCCACTGGACGGAATTGAAGGTCACGACGCAGGTCGTCAGCCACAACAATCCGAACGAAGCGCGTCCGCCCTTGCGCAAATACGAGCAGGCGCGTGTGCTCGGCGGCGGCTCGTCGATCAACGGCCAGATGGCCAACCGCGGCGCGCCGACCGACTACGACGAATGGGATGCGCGCGGCGCCGAAGGGTGGACGTGGAACGACGTGCTGCCGTTCTTCAAGAAGGTCGAGCGCGACCTCGATTTCGACGCCCGTATCACGGCAAGGACGGCCGGATCCCGGTGCGCCGGATTCCGCGGGAGCACTGGACACGGCATTCGCAGGCCTTCGCCGATGCCTTCCAGCAGGCCGGTCATCAATTCGTGGCGGACCAGAACGGCGAGTTCGTCGACGGCTATTTCGCGGTGACGCACTCCAACCAGGCCGAGCAGCGCGTCTCCGCCGCGATGGGCTATCTCGATCGCGACACCCGCAAGCGCGCCAACCTCATGATCTCCACCAACACGCAAGTTCGGGAGCTGCTGTTCGAAGGCACGCAATGCGTCGGCGTGAAGGCCAGGGTCGACGGGCGGGAGCAGGAATTCCGCGGACGCGAGATCATTCTCTCCAGCGGCGCCATCCATTCGCCGGCGCATCTGCTCCGCGCCGGTATCGGCCCGGTCGGCCACCTCAAGGACATGGGGATTCCCGTGCTGACGGGCTTGCCGGGCGTCGGCCAGCGCCTGATGGATCATCCCTCGATTTCGCTGTCGTCCTTTGTCCGCCGCGGCGCGCGCATGAACGAGCATACCAGGCGCCACATGCAGCTTGGCCTGCGTTATTCGTCCGGGCTGTCAGGGGTGCCGAAGGGCGACATGTTCGTCGTCGTGCTCAGCAAATCGGCCTGGCACGCGGTCGGCGCGCAAATCGGCTCGCTGCTGACCTTCGTCAACAAGACCTATTCCGAGACCGGACAGGTCAAGCTTGCCTCGCGCGACCCTTCCGCAGAGCCGATCGTCGAGTTCAACCTGCTGTCGGACCGGCGCGACCTCGATCGGCTGATGAGCGGCTTCCGCAAGATGGCGGCGGTGCAGATGAGCGAAATCGTCAGGAAGGTGACGGACAAGCCGTTCCCGGCCGCCTATACCGACAAGGTCCGCAAGATCGGCGTGGTCAACACCAGGAACAAGGTCCTGACCAGGATCGCGGCGGCGCTCATGGACGGGCCGGCGGCGCTGCGTCACTACCTGATCGACAATTTCGTGGTCGAAGGCTTCACCTTCGATGACGTGATGAACGACGACGAGGCGCTTGAAGCCTTCGTGCGCAAGGCGACCATCGGCGTGTGGCACGCCTCGTGCTCATGCCGCATGGGCCGGGCCGACGATCCGATGGCGGTGGTCGACAACCAGGGCCGCGTCAGGGGTGTCCAGGGTCTGCGGGTCGTCGACGCCTCGATCTTCCCGGTGGTGCCATGCGCCAACACCAACTTTCCGGTGCTGATGTCGGCGGAGAAGATCGCTGCAACCATGCAGTGAGGAATCCCGGCGGGACGAGGTCCGGAAGCGGAGGCGAGTCCAAACCGGACCTCGGACCGCAGACGTCGCCCTCGGGCGAAGCCGGCGATCGGGGAACAGCATCCCGATCGGGACGAAAGTTCACATCAGCCGTTTGGCCGCGTGCACTTCGACGAACTCGGCGTCGGGATGCGTGACGATGGTGGCGAACATGATGCCGCTGATGATCAGCGACCAGGCGGTGTCCCAATAAATCCAAAACACGTGCCAGCCTCCGTTTTGGCGTCCTCCGCCCGCGAGATCAGGGGTAACGGCGGGAAGGGGGCTGCCGTTCCCTAGCGATCATGTGGCCCTGCGGCCTGAGATGGTGCAGAGGAAGCGCAGCGCTGTTCAAGTTTGTCGGAGAGACCTTGCGATCGGTTTAACCGGTGTGGCGCTTTGCCACGACATCCTCATCCCGCGGACCCTTTCATCCCCTTGGGCTGTGAACGAGTTCATAGAGGCGCGGCCGTTTGCAGTGCACGATGGTTCACACGCGCCCGGGCGCATCGAACATTCGACCGACGGATTTTCGCCATGCGCAAACGACTCGTCGCCTGGACCATCCTGACCTCGGCATTGCTCGCGGTCGTCGTGTGGACCGTGCTCGGGCCGCCCGACCATCCCGCCGGCCCGAATCTGCACTTCCGCAACCTGACGGCCGCGGTGCGGTAGCCGCCTTCGGCGCGACGCAACCGATACCATTTCGGCATCGATCGATCTCATTTGGAATTTGGTGCGGCGAGGCGCCTGCCGCTATCCTCTGCGACAAAACAACAATGCCGCATTGGCCCCGAGGAGAACGCCCATGCCGAGACCGACACGCTGCGTCGCATCCAAAACGCCCCGCGCTGCGATCGCCACCACCCTCGCCTTCCTTGCCCTCATTTCGGGAGTTCGCGCCGGCATGGCCGAGACCTTTGCCTATGTCGGCAATGCCGATAGCAACGACATCAGCGTGTTCAAGCTGTCCGAAAGCGGCGAGATGACACCGGTGCAGACCCGCGCCTTCACGGGCGTCGAAAAGCCGGGCTCCTCGACGCCGCTCGCGATCACACCCGACCACCGCGTGCTGATTGCCGGCGTCCGCTCGCAGCCGTTCCAGGCGGTAAGTTTTGCGATCGACCCCAAGACGGGCCAGCTCAGCCATATCGGCAACGGACCGCTCGCCGACAGCATGGCGAACATCGCAACCGACCGCGGCGGCAAGGTCCTGTTCAGCGCCTCCTATGGCGGCAACAAGGTCGCGCTGAATCCGCTTTCCGCGAACGGCGTCGCGGGCGAGCCGAAGCAGGTGATCCCGACCGGGCTGAACGCGCACGCCTTCCTGCCCTCGCCCGACAACCGCTTCGTGTTCGCGACCAATCTCGGCTCCGACCAGGTGCTGAGCTTCGCATTCGACGCCACGACCGGTACGCTCACGCCGAGCGATCCGCCGAACTACAAGGTGCCGGAAAAATCGGGGCCGCGGCACTTCGTGTTCCATCCGAACGGCAAGTTCGTCTATCTCATCCACGAACTGAACGGCGATGTCGCTGCTTTCACCTATGAGGCCAAGAGCGGCGCATGGGACGAGATCCAGCGCACCACCGCACTGCCGGAGGGTTTTAATGGGAAACCCTGGGCCGCCGACATCCACATCACCCCGGACGGGCGCTTCCTCTACGCCTCCGAGCGCACGACCAATACGCTCACCGCCTACAAGGTCGATGCGGCCAGCGGCAAGCTGACCACGGTCGGCAGCGTGCCGACCGAGAAGCAGCCGCGCGGCTTCAACATCGATCCTTCCAGCCGCTACCTCGCCGCGGTCGGCGAGTTGTCCGACGGCATGACGGTCTATGCCATCGACCAGAGCAGCGGCGCGCTCAGCAAGCTGAAATCCTACCCCACCGGCAAGAAGCCGAACTGGGTGGAGTTCCTGAGCCTGCCGTGAGGGGCCGCGGCCGGCCTAAGTAATCATCCGTAATTTCAAAGTCCGGGGCTTTTCATCATATGACGGTCATGGACCGTCATATTGTCTTCAAGTGCCCCCAGACCGGCATGAACGTGCAGCATCGGCTTGGCGACGAGCCGGCCGACCGCACGCACGTGTCCGTACCCTGCCCGGCCTGCACGCGGCTGCATCTGATCGACCGTTCCTCCGGCAAGCTGCTCGGCGATCGCCGAAGCTGACCGGCAGCTAGGCAGAACCGTCGCATCCCATCTCGAACCACGAGCTGTGCGGCCGCCGCGCCCTGCCCGGCGGCGAGCGAACCTGTTCTCCAATCCCGCGACTAATCAAAGACTTGCCGCGGCAGCCCGGGCGGCGCCGCATCCCGCTTTGGGACAACGCTGCCGTAGTCCTTGCCGCTGCCATCTGCTATCGATTGGAGGCATAGCCCCCGTGGAATTTCCGATGCGCCATTTGCCCCGTGCCGCTGTTCGAGCCCTGTTTCCCGCAACCATCGCCGCAGTGCTCGTCTTCGGCCAATATCCGGCCGGAGCCGCCGATGACGACGCCCCCAAGGGGCCGGCCGTCACAGTGCTGAAGGTCGCAAAATCCTGCTTCTCCGACATCGTCGAGGCCACCGGCACAATCATCGCGCGCGAGGAGACCTCGGTGCGGCCCGAACGTCCTCGCCTGAAGGTAACGGAAGTGCTGGCGGAAGCCGGCGAGACCACCACCGCCGGCCAGGTGCTGGCGCGCCTCGCGCTGCCCGAAGGCGGCACGCTTCAGGTCACCGCGCCGGTCGCGGGTGTGATCGCCACCTCGACCGCGCAGATCGGCAACCTCGCCTCGGCCAAGGGCGAGGCACTGTTCACGATCGTGGCGCGCAGCGAATACGATCTCGTCGGCCTCGTGGCGACGACCGACATGCGCAAGCTCGCAGTCAACCAGCAGGCGACCGTGCGTATCGCCGGCGCCGGCGACATCGACGGCAAGGTGCGCCGCATCGGGCCGACCGTCGAGCCGAACATCCAGCAGGGCATGGTCTATATCGGCATCTCCTCGCAGAAGCGGCTGCTGCTGAATGCGAGCGGGCGCGCGCTGATCAAGACCGGGCAGAGCTGCAACGTCGCGGTGCCGCTGACCTCCGTGCAATATTCGTCCGCCGGCACCGTGGTGCAGGTGATCCGCCGCAACCGCGTCGAGACCAAGCGCGTCGAGATCGGCTTGATGTCGGGCGGCAATATCGAGGTCCGCGACGGCCTCAACGAAGGCGACGTCGTCGTCGCTCGCGCCGGCGCACTGCTCCGCGAAGGCGATCCCGTGCGCCCGGTGATGGCCGCGGAAGCGGCGAAGTAGCAGCCACGATCGTCATTGCGAGGAGCTCTTGCGACGAAGCAATCCAGAGTCTTTCCGCGGAAAGATTCTGGATTGCTTCGCTGCGCTCGCCATGACGGTGTAGGGGCAGATGTGCGTTACACACGCATATCGTAGGCTGGATTAGCCGAAGGCGTAATCCACCTCTTTGCTTTCCGCTCTGAGAGAGAAGTGTGGATTACGCTTCGCTAATCCACCCTACAATCGCCGGGAAAAACTAGCCGCCGGCTTCGCCGAAATGGACGTCTTCGAGCAGCGAGGAGGAGACGGTCGGGACCTGGTCGCCTTCGGAGGCGCGGGAGATGGCGACGCGGGTCTTGTTGAAGGCGCTTTCGGCGCTGCCCTGCGCAGCGAGGTTGCCGAGCAGCTCGCTCACCAGCACGCTATGCTCGCCCTTGCCGTCGTCGACGACCTTGCCGGGCGAAGCGGAGGAGAGGATCAGCGCATTGTCGGGCGCGCTGATCGGCGCGAGGCCGTGGCTGTAGGAGCGGAAGCGGCGCTCGTAGGGGTTACGGCGGGAGGCATCGACGACGACGAGCTTGGCCTTGGCGCCCTGCTCCTTCATCATGTCGAGCACGCCGTCGATGGAGACGCCCTGGCGGCGGACGTCGCTTTCCTTCCAGATCACGGCGTCGATCGGCAGCATGTAGCTCTGGCGGCCGGCCTGCACGCCGTAGCCGCCGAAGAACAGCATGACGACGGTGTCGCGCTTGATCCGGGACTTCAGGCGGTTGACGGCGCGGACCATGTCGTCCTTGGTCGCGTCTTCCACCATGTCGACGTCAAAGCCGTTCTTGCGCAGGGTCGAGGACAGCGCGCGGGCGTCGTTGATCGACTGCGTCAGCGGCGCGTTGGCGTCGGGATAATGTCCATTGCCGATGACGAGCGCGAGCCGGGAAGCCTGGCCGATCGACCCGGTGACCTGGTCGGTCGTAACAGCCTTGGCGGCATCGAGCGCGCGCATGTTGAGGGCAGCATGGGCGCCGATCACGAGCGAGACCGTGCCGATGAGGGCTGCGGCCACCGCAATCGTGCGTCGGGAAATGTCGAGCTGCCTTACATTCATCTCGCTTCATTCCTGTCAGTGCCAAAGACCGGCCACGCGCGCGCATACAGGTTGAGTAGCGCGATAGCGTCTTTAGGTTTGAGGGATTGGCCGGGGGAGTGCCCCCCAATTGCGCGCAATTTGCGGCGCCGCACCAAACAAACCTTTAACGGGATATAGGGTGCCCCGCAATAGATTGCCCAAAATTTGAGCTAAGTCGCTGAAGATGTTAGTTAATTACCTGACCTGGATTTCTCCGTTTTTGGTATCCCCGTAGCCTTCCGGGCTCTGATCAGGCAGCCCTCGTGCCGACTTTTTCCGTGACTGCCATCACATTTGTTTTTCCTGCGAATCCGGGTAGCTTTTTCAAAGACTTGCAGGGGTGGTGCGCAGATGGGAGCGCACCGGCCGTCCCCGACCAAGGCCCCGCGACCAGGTATTTCATGAGCTTTCATTATTTTGCCGGCGCCGCCTGCCGGGCGCTGACGGCGCGGAAGGACGGCCCCTCGCTTTACGACGTCTGCGATCCCGTATTGTCAGGCCCCGCCAGCGGCGATCCGCATCTGGCCAAATTCTACAAGACCGCACTCGGCAATCCCGCGCTGCGGGTGCTGCTCCGGCGGGCCGGGCTGCCCGAGTTGCGCAACGAGGCCAAGCTCACCCGGCTGCGCGAGGCACTCACCCGCGCCCGCGACGAGGCCGAGCCGGACTGGGCGGCGGTCGGCCAGCCCGTCGCCGATCTCGTCGACAGCATCAGGCTCGACCATCCGAGGCCACCGCCGGCGCTGTTCGTCGGCGCCATGCCACAGGCTTCACAGATCGACGGCGTGATCCGCGACTGCGCGCAGCATCTGCTCGGCTCGTACCGCAAGAACGGTTTCCTGCCGACCTATGCCGCCTTCAACCTGATCGGCGACCCTGATTTCCGGGGACGCGAGCTGACCATGGCGCTCACCGGATTGAACGCGCGCGGCTACAAGAACTCCTCGCTGCTGTTCAATCTCGCCCGCGTCTTCATCGCGCGCTCGAAGGCAGCCGCCGTGGTCAATCCGCCCTGGACCGGCATCGCCGAGCCGATGTGGGAGCCGGTGCAGATCCGCCACCGCTCGGCCTATTACGATGCGTTCTTCATTGAAGCGCTGCTCAGCTTCGTTGAGACCGGGCTCGCTTCACCGGCCGACAAGACGGCGGCAGAGCGCGCCATCGCCGACATGGTCGATTTCTGCGTCAACATCAGCCGCGAGGAGGTCGAGGGCACCGACGGTGCGCGCTTCAATGTCATCACCGCGCTCGCGCCCGCGCCACATCCGCGCTTTTCCCGCTTCTTCGCCCAGATCAAGCAGGATCTCGGCTTCGGCGTCTATGTGCCGGACTGCGACACCACGGCCTGCTCGATCTCGGCGGCGACGCAGGCGGGCTGCACCGATCCGATCATCGACCAGCCGCTGCTGGATTTCTACAGCGGTTACCAGGTGCGCGCCGGCGTCAACGAGCCGCGCGTGACCGTGCCGCTCAATGACAATATCGACTACGAGGGCGGGGTCGCGACCTGGATCGACAATCTCAGGGGCGAACGGCCCTACGGCAACGATCTCGATCCGACGCTCAATCTCGACATTCTAGAGGTCAGCTTCCGCAACCTCGTGCGCTGGAAGATTCTGGAGACGCCGGCCCGGCTTGCGACCGTGCATCGCATCATCGGCTTCCAGAAGCGGCTCGCGGCCAGCGGCGCCTTCGCCAATCCGCGCTCGCACATCTATTACCTGCCGGAACTCTACAGCGCCTATTTCGGCCGCTGCTATGCCGCCTTCCTCGCGCTGCCGCTGGCGGCGCAGGGGGCGATCGATCCGGACGGCGACTTCGATTTCATCCGCCACCGCGTGCTCTCCTACGTCAAGGGCGAGCTGATGGCCGCCGAGATGAACGTGTTCGACGCGGCACTCGCCTTGATCGCGCTCGGCCATCTCGGCGCCGACCCGCGTGCCTTCGCGCCGGCGCTGAATGTCATCGTCGCGAGTCTGGGCGAAGGCGGCCGCCGCGGCCCGTTCCGCGCCTACGAATGGAACAAGATGAAGACGCCGACGCGGATCCTGGTGGGCGGACCGGAGGTGACGTCGGCGTTCGTGCTGATGGCGCTGGCGGTGGCGAAGCGGGCGATGGCGCGGGGGTAACGTGTCTTCCCCCTCCAGGGGAGGGTAAGTGGCGTCCACGACAATGACGGGAAGTTGAAAGCTTAATCGTTAGGCAAGCGCTGGCCGGGCGGCCAAAAGCCGACCACAATTGCGCGGCTTATCGAGATTTTCCTGAACACTGGACCGGCATGTTGCGAAAATTCCTGCTTGCGCTGTCTTTGCTCGCCCCGACGCTCGCCCAGGCCGCCGACATCACCGGCACCGCAAAGGTCCGCGACGGCGATTCCGTCGTGATCGGCAACACGAGGGTCCGGCTCGGCGGCATCGACGCGCCGTCGTCCGACCAGCTCTGCCTCAACACCCATACCGAGCGCTGGACCTGCGGGATCGCGGCACGCGACGAACTCGCCAAATACACCGAGGGCAAGAACTGGGTCTGTCATGCCCGCGCGATCGACCGGCGCGGCCGCACCGTGGCGCGCTGCGAGGTCGGCGGCGAGGACATCCAGAAATGGCTGGTGCGCAGCGGCTGGGCGCTGTCCTACACCCGCGTTTCGCACGATTACGACGCCGACGAGGCTGCCGCGCGTGAGGCTAAGGCCGGCATGTGGCAGGGCGCCTTCATTGCGCCCTGGGACTGGCGCGTGCGCAACAAGAAGACGACGATATTGGGCGCCACCAAGCCGCCGGAGGGAGCGCATGCCGTGCTGCTCGCTTCGGCCTCGGGGCCGGTCGCGCCCTCGCCGGACTGCACCATCAAGGGCAACGTCAACACCGCCGGCGAGTGCATCTATCACCAGCCGACCAGCCGCTGGTACACCCAGATCAAGATGAAGATCAGCAAGGGCACCCGCTGGTTCTGCTCGGTGGAGGAGGCGGAAGCCGCCGGCTGCCGCGAGACCAAACGATAACCCAGCCCTGCATTTTGCGTGCTTTTCTTGGCTTCCAGCAGCGCGTAAAAGTACGACTCGAGCGACCCACCAGCCTGTCCTCCAGCAACAAGGACCAACAGCAATGACCGTTCGCGCGGGCCGGGAATTTCTGGCCATCCCCGGGCCCACCACGATGCCCGACGAGGTGCTGCGGGCGATGCATCGTCCGGCGATCGACATCTACCAAAGAGATGCTCGACCTGACGGAGAGCCTGCTCAGCGACATCTCGAAACTGTTTGCGACCAGGGGCAAGTCCTACATCTACATCGCCAACGGTCATGGCGCCTGGGAAGCCGCGCTGAGCAACGTGCTCTCGCGCGGTGACAAGGTGCTGGTGCTGGAGAGCGGCCGCTTCGCGATCGGCTGGGGCAATGCGGCAGCGCTGATGGGTGCCGAGGTCGAGGTGCTCAAGGGCGACTGGCGTCGCGCGGTGCGGCCGCACGAAGTCGAGGAGCGCCTGCGCCGCGACAAGGAGCACAGGATCAAGGCCGTCGTCGTTGTCCAGGTCGATACGGCCTCGGGCGTGCAGAACGACATCGAAGCGATCGGCAAGGCGATCAAGGCGAGCGGTCATCCCGCGCTGTATATGGTCGACACCGTCGCCTCGCTCGGCTGCATGCCGTTCGAGATGGACAAATGGGGCGTGGACGTCGCGATGTCCGGCTCGCAGAAGGGCCTGATGACGCCGCCCGGCCTCGGCTTCGTCTCCGCCAATGCGCGCGCGCTCGAGGTGCACAAGAAGGCGAACATGTCGACGCCCTATTGGAGCTGGAGCGAGCGCGAGGGCACCGAGAATTATCGCAAATATGCCGGCACCGCGCCGGTGCATCTGCTGTTCGCACTGCGCAAGGCGATCGACCTGCTGCACGAGGAAGGGCTTGAAAACGCCTTCCGCCGCCACAGCCTGCTCGGCGAAGCCGCGCGCCGCGCGGTATCCGCCTGGACGGAAGGCCAGGTGCTCGGCTTCAACATCGCCGAAGCCAGCGAGCGCTCCAACACTGTGACCACGGTGACCATGAGCAACGGCCATGATCCCGCAGTGCTGCAACGCTATTGCAAGGACAAGTGCGGCGTGGTGCTCGGCACCGGCATCGGCGACCTCTCCGGACAAGCCTTCCGCATCGCCCATATGGGCCACATCAACGCGCCGATGCTGCTCGGCACGCTGGGGGTGGTCGAGATCGGCCTCAACGCGCTGAAGATCCCGCACGGCAAGGGCGGGCTGGAGGCGGCGGTCGCGTATCTCGGCGAAGAGGTGGCGGCGTAGGCGCAAGCCACCGCTGTCGTCCCGGCGAAGGCCGGGACCCATACCGCGTGATCTATCAGTGACGCACGGTGTGCGTACCACGAGAAGACTCTTTAACTACGAGTCTTCGCCAAATTCCTCCCTGGGGTTATGGGTCCCGGCCTTCGCCGGGACGACAGCGGGGTTTTTGGCTACTGCTGACCATCACAGCTGCAGTCTTGTAGCCCGGGTGAGCGAAGCGACACCCGGGATCTGCGCAAGGTTCCGCATATCGCTTCGCTCTTGCGGGCTACGGCTGCGGCACGCGATACGCCTCGACCTGCGCCTTCAGCTCCTCCAGCGACGCGAGCGGCGCCTTCGGATCGACCCGGTATTCCCTGCTCGCCAGCCATTTCAACACCATCGCGTCCACGGCCGGCGAATGGTGGATGACGTCGCCGTAATTGTTGAGGTCGTGGGTCACCGCCTTGATCGCGCGGAAATCGTGGAGGCGCACGTTGGGAAGCTGCGTCAGGCGCTGCGCGATGCGGGCCGTGAGATCGGTGACGATGGTCAGCGTCGCCGGTGAGGCATCGCGCATCGCGACGAATTGCAGGATCGAATAGGGCGGGAAGTAGACGTCGAAGGTCACGTCCGGATGGCGCGTGATCAGGCTGGCGGCGTCACGCTCGAAATGCCTGATCATGGCGTCACGCTCGTAGCCCTCGCCGAGAAAGCTGCTGCGCACCGGATCGGTGATATAGGCGAAGGCGGCGCGTGTCCTCTCGGCGTTGTAGGCGCGCGCGACGTCGAAATCCCGTGGCAGCGCGTAGATGTCGTCGACGTCGGACAGCGCGAACTTGACGGGGAGAAACGGCGCCGCACGGCTCAGCGGCTCCCGCAGCGGCGGGACAGACCGCAGCAGCGCGAACAGGGATTCCTTCGCCATCGGCCCGCTGAACAGATATGCCGCGATCCCCTTGGCCGTCCTCCGATAAAGATCGACGGACAGATAGGGATCGGCCTCGATGCCGGCCGCATCGACAAAGCTGAAATCGTCCATCGCCCAGATCACGCGCCGGGCGCCGCGATCGATCGCCTGCTCCAGCACAAAGCCCTGCTGGCGCGAATTGGACCCGGTCATCGCCAGCTTGAGCGAACGGACGCCGAGCGCGCGGTCGATGTCGCTCTGGCGGAAATGGATCGCGAGCGAGGTGCCGATGAAGGCGGTGTCGAACGACTGGCTGCGGATCAGCCCGGCATTCTGCATGCGCGTGTCGTCGGAATAGAACGGCGCGACGAGGCGCGACGGGCGGAACAGTTGCAGGGGATCGACGGCAAAGGTGAGCGCCGCGGCGCCCAGCACGCACGCGACGCTCGCAAGGAGAAGGCGCATCACGCTGGTGAACGATCCCCGCATCAGAACCGGAAGTAGATGAATTCGCTGCGGCTCTGGATGCCCAGAAGCCCGAATGCGAGCACGAGCGATGCACCATAGAGGAACAGCGGCCGCATGCGCCCTGCCCGCAAGCTTTCGCCAACCCTGCGGTTGCCGTGATCGTAGCCCATGATTCCTTGCGTGTTCGGCGCCAGCCACACCAGCGCCGCATAGATCGCGACCTGCACCAGCGCCGCGATCTCCTCGCGGCCGAGGACGATGTTCAAGGGATCAGTCATGGCACTGATGATCCGCAACGCCCAATCGACCCGCTCGGCGCGGAAGAACACCCAGGCGACGACGACGGCGAGGAAGGTCAGCGCGGCACCAAGGATGCGGACCGGGCGCGCATGAAGCGACGGGATGGTCTGCACCAGCGCGCTGAAGGCGTGATTGACGCAGAGATAGGCGCCGTGCAGCGCGCCCCACACCACGAATGTCCAGGCCGCGCCGTGCCAGAGCCCGCCGAGCAGCATCGTGATCAGCAAATTGACATAGCGCAGCACGTGGCCGCGGCGGCTGCCGCCGAGCGGGATGTAGAGATAGTCGCGCAGGAATTGCGACAACGTCATGTGCCAGCGGCGCCAGAACTCGACGATGCTCGCAGCCTTGTACGGCGAGTTGAAGTTGACGGGCAGGAAGATGCCGAACATCAGGGATATCCCGATCGCCATGTCGGAATAGCCGGAGAAGTCGAAATAGAGCTGGAACGTGTAGGCGAGCGCACCACACCAAGCCTGGTCGAAGCTCGGCGAGCGCGCTTCGAAGGCGAGCGCGACCAGGGGCTGGATGCCGTCGGCAAGGCAGGTCTTCTTGAACAGGCCGATGGCGAAGATGATGATTCCGCACAGGATCAGATGCGCGTGCGGCTGCTTGGACTCCTCCCGCTCGAATTGCGGGATCATGTCCTTGTGGTGGAGGATAGGCCCCGCGATCAGATGCGGGAAATAGGTCACGAACAGCGCGTAATGCGGCAAGGCATAACGCGCGACCTGGCCGCGATAGGCATCGACCAGGAACGCGATCTGGGTGAACGTGTAGAAGGAGATGCCGACCGGCAGCAGGATGTGGACCGCGACATGCGTGCCGAGCAGCGCATTGAGATTGTCGGCGGCGAAGCCCGCATATTTGAAGATGCCGAGCACGAGGAGATCGCCGGCGACACCAAGGGCAAGTGCCGCCCGGCGCTGCGTTGGCATGAGTTCCGCCGCAATCAGGAGATGGCCGACACCGTAGTTGAAGGCGATCGACGCCAGCAGCAGCGCGACAAACTGCCAATTGCCGATGGCATAGAAGGCGAGCGAGGCGACCGCCAGCCAGATCACCGGGGTCAGATTGCTACGCCGCCCGAGCCAGAAGTACCCGGCCAGCGCAGCCGGCAGGAACAGCAGGATGAACGGGTAGGAATTGAACAGCATAAGGCTGGACCGGCGGCGGGGTACTGCCCCTAAAGCATACACGGGGGCGATCAACAACCCGGCGACTTGGCGCAGTCCTTGCCGCAGCGGCGCTGGCAATCCGTGGAATCGGGACGATATAAGGGAGTGCATCTTCTCCCTCCCCCCGTTCTTACGGGGAGAGGGTCGGGGTGAGGGGCCTCTCTCCACACGCGAGATGGTCGAGAGACCTGTACCCCCTCACCCGGATTGCATCTCCGATGCAATCCGACCTCTCCCCGCAGGCGGGGAGAGGTAAGGAAGAGGCGCCATACGGACGTGAGATGATGAGGATCGAGTGACCCAGATCAAGACACCTCCCCAGCCCCCCGTCGCCCCGCGCCGGCCGCACAGCTTTACCCGGCACGGCATCACCGTGACCGACGACTATGCCTGGCTGAAGGACGAGAAATGGCAGGAGGTGCTGCGCGACCCCGGGGTGATCGACCCCGACATCCGCAAATATCTGGATGAAGAGAACGTCTACACCGAGAGCCTGCTCGGCCATACCGCGGCGCTGCAGAAGACGCTGGTGCGTGAGATGCGCGGGCGGATCAAGGAGGACGATTCCAGCGTGCCGTCGCCGGATGGCCAGTTCGCCTATTTCCGCAGGTTTCGCGAGGGCGGGCAGCACGAGCTGTTCGGCCGCATGCCGCGCGAGGGCGGCGACGGCCATATCGTGCTCGACGGCGATGCGCTCGCCAAGGACCACAAATATTTCAAGTTCGGCGGCAGCCGGCATTCGCCCGATCACAAGCTGCAGGCCTGGAGCGCCGACACCAAAGGCTCCGAATATTTTTCGATCCGCGTGCGCGACTGGGCGACGGGGAAGGACTTTGACGACCTCGTCGAGGAGACCGACGGCGGCATCGTCTGGAGCAAGGACGCGAAAAGCTTCTTCTATGTGAAGCTCGACGACAATCACCGGCCGATGCAGGTGTGGCGGCACCGGCTGGGGACGAAACAGGCCGACGATACGCTCGTCTATGAGGAGCAGGATTCCGGCTGGTTCACCCATCTGCACGAGAGCACCAGCGGCCGCTTCTGCGTGATCGCGGGCGGCGATCACGAGACCTCCGAGCAGCGGCTGATCGATCTCGAAAGCCCTGATACGCCGCCGCGGCTGGTCGCGGCGCGTGAGGAAGGCGTGCAATATTCGCTGGCCGATCGCGGCGATCAGCTCTTCATCCTCACCAATGCCGATGACGCCATCGACTTCAAGATCGTCACCGCACCGCTTGGCTCGCCCGAACGGAAGAACTGGCGCGATCTGATCCCGTGTCGTCCGGGGATCTACATCATCGACCTCGATCTCTATGCCGGCCATCTGGTGCGGCTGGAGCGCGCCAATGCGCTGCCGGCGATCGTGATCCGCGATCTCGCATCGAACGAGGAGCACGCCATCGCCTTCGACGAAGCCGCCTATTCGCTCGACACGATGGGCTCCTACGAGTTCGAGACAACGAACTTGCGTTTCGCCTATTCGTCGATGACGACTCCGTCGGAGGTCTATGATTACGACATGGCCAAGCGGACGCGGACCTTGCGCAAGCGCCAGGAGATCCCGTCCGGCCACAATGCGAGCGACTACGTCACCACGCGCATCATGGCGAAGGCGCAGGACGGCGCCGAGGTGCCGGTCTCGATCCTCCATCGCCATGGGCTGAAGCTCGACGGATCGGCACCGCTCCTGCTCTACGGCTACGGCTCCTATGGCATGGCGATGCCGGCCTCGTTCAACGCCAACCGCCTGTCGCTGGTCGATCGCGGCTTCGTCTATGCCATCGCCCACATCCGCGGCGGTGCCGACAAGGGCTGGGGCTGGTATCTCGACGGCAAGCGCGAGAAGAAGACGAATTCGTTCGACGATTTCGCCGCCAGCGCCCGCGCGCTGATCGACGCAAAATACACCAGCGCAAGGCGCATCGTCGGCCATGGCGGCTCGGCCGGCGGCATGCTGATGGGCGCGGTGGCCAACCGCGCCGGCGAGCTGTTCGCCGGCATCGTCGCCGAGGTCCCGTTCGTCGACGTGCTCAACACCATGCTCGACGACACGCTGCCGCTGACGCCGCCGGAATGGCCGGAATGGGGCAACCCGATCGAGAGCGAAAAGGATTTTCGCACCATCCTGTCCTACTCGCCGTACGACAATGTCGCGGCCAAGGCCTATCCGGCCATCCTGGCGATGGGCGGATTGACCGATCCGCGCGTCACCTATTGGGAGCCCGCCAAATGGATCGCGCGCCTGCGCGCCACCATGCGCGGCGGCGGCCCGGTGCTGCTGCGCACCAACATGGGCGCCGGCCACGGCGGCGCCTCGGGACGATTTGATCGTCTGGACGAGGTGGCGATCGTCTATGCGTTCGCGCTGTGGGCGGCGGGAATGGCGGAGGCCGGGATGTAGCCCCATCGTCGTCCTGGCGAAAGCCAGGACGACGATGGAGTGTAAACTACCTGCCGTTCTTCTTCCGCCATTCCGCGAAGTCGGTGAGCGTCTGCGGATCGGTGGCAGGATAGAGACCGAAGATGCCGCGCCCCTTGCCGACCTCCTCGGTGACGAAGTCCTCGAACGCGGTCATCTCGAACGTCTCGTTGGCGATATCGTCGGCAAGATGCGCGGGGATCACGATGACGCCGTCGGCATCGCCGAGGATGACGTCGCCGGGAAACACCGGCGCATCGCCGCAGCCGATCGGCACGTTGATCTCGATCGCCTGATGCAGCGTGAGGTTCGTCGGCGCTGAGGGACGATGGTGGTAGGCGGGGATGCCGAGCTTGGCGATCTCGGCGGAATCGCGAAAGCCGCCGTCGGTGACGACGCCGGCGACACCGCGCTTCATCAGCCGCGTCACCAGGATCGCACCGGCCGAGGCCGCGCGCGCATCCTTGCGGCTGTCCATCACCAGCACCGAACCGGGCGGGCAATCCTCGACCGCCTTGCGTTGCGGATGCGAGCGGTCCTTGAAGACGTCGATGGTGTTGAGATCCTCGCGCGCCGGCATGTAGCGCAGCGTGAAGGCCTCGCCGACCATGGTCGGCTGGTCAGGGCCGAGCGGGTGCACATCCTGGATCATCTGGATGCGCAGGCCGCGCTTGAACAGCGCGGTGGCGACGGTGGCGGTGGAGACGGATTTGAGCTTGTTGCGGGTGGCTTCGCTGAGTTTTGTCATTGGCGCTTTCTTTCTCGTTCGTCATTCCGGGGCGCGCCACTTGGCGCAAACCCGGAATCTCGAGGTTCCGGGTTCGCTTCGCGCCCCGGAACGACGGTGTTAGTAGATCGACGGCTCGCCGATCGGCGCGCCGAAATCGGTCTCGAGGAAGTCGAAGTCGCAGCCGTCATTGGCCTGCTTGATGTGCTTGGTGAACATCCAGCCATAGCCGCGCTCGAAGCGGCGCTCGGGCTGCTTCCAGGCGGCGCGGCGTTTTTCGAGCTCGGCTTCGCTCACATCGAGATTGATGGTGCGCGCGGCGACGTCGAGGGTGATGCGGTCGCCGTTCTGCACCAGGGCCAGCGGGCCGCCGATGTAGGACTCCGGTGAAACGTGCAGGATGCAGGCGCCGTAGCTGGTGCCGCTCATGCGCGCGTCCGAGATGCGCACCATGTCGCGCACGCCCTGCTTCACGAGCTTGGTCGGGATCGGCAACATGCCCCATTCCGGCATGCCAGGTCCGCCCTGCGGCCCCGCATTGCGCAGGATCAGGATGTGATCCTCGGTGACGTCCAGGTTGGGATCGTCGACCGCCTTCTTCATTGACGGGTAATCGTCGAACACCAGCGCTGGGCCCGTGTGCTTGAGGAAGCGCGGCGCGCAGGCGGAGGGCTTGATGACGCAGCCGTCGGGCGCGAGATTGCCCTTGAGCACGGCAAGCGCGCCTTCCTTGTAGATGGGATTGTCGACCGAGCGGATCACGTCGTCATTGTGCACCTCGGCATGCGCGATGTTCTCAGCCACCGTCTGGCCGGTGACGGTGATGCAGTCGAGATGCAGATGCGGCTTGATCTGGCCCATCAGCGCCGGCAGGCCGCCGGCATAGAAGAAGTCCTCCATCAGATAGGCATCGCCGCTCGGCCGCACGTTGGCGATCACAGGCACCTTGCGGCTCGCGATCTCGAAATCGTCGAGACCGATGTCCTGGCCGGCACGGCGGGCCTGTGCGATCAGATGGATGATCGCGTTGGTGGAGCAGCCCATCGCCATCGCGACCGCGATCGCGTTCTCGAACGCCTTGCGGGTCTGGATCATCTTCGGCGTCAGATCCTCCCACACCATCTCGACGATGCGGCGGCCACATTCACTGGCCATGCGGATGTGGTTGGCGTCCGCCGCCGGAATCGAGGAGGCGCCGGGGAGGGTCATACCGATCGCCTCGGCGATCGCCGTCATGGTCGACGCCGTGCCCATGGTCATGCAGGTGCCGTAGCTGCGGGCGATGCCGGCCTCGATGTCGAGCCAGTCCTTGTCGGAGATCTTTCCGGCGCGGCGCTCGTCCCAGTATTTCCAGCCGTCCGAGCCGGAGCCCAGCGTCTTGCCCTTCCAGTTGCCGCGCAGCATGGGACCTGCCGGCAGATAGATCGCCGGGATGTTCATCGAGGTCGCGCCCAGCAGCAGCGCGGGCGTGGTCTTGTCGCAGCCGCCCATCAGCACCACGCCGTCGACGGGATGGCTGCGCAGCAGCTCCTCGGCGTCCATGGCGAGCAGATTGCGGTAGAGCATCGTGGTCGGCTTCAGCAGCGATTCCGACAGCGACAGCGCCGGCAGCTCGAGCGGCAGGCCGCCGGCCATCAGGATGCCGCGCTTGACGTCGTCGACGCGCGACTTGAAGTGCATGTGACAGGGCTGCGCGTCCGACCAGGTGTTGAGGATCGCGATGATCGGACGGTCCTTCCACTCCTCGGGGGCGTAGCCCATCTGCATGGTGCGGGAGCGGTGGCCGAACGAGCGGAGATCGTCGGGCGCGAACCAGCGCGCGCTGCGGAGCTGGTCGGGTGTTTTCTTCTTGGTCATGATTGAGTGCCCCATTTCTGGACCGTGTTCCGCTCGATGGCGCGGAAGATCAGGTTCTCGACAAAGAGCCCGATGATAATCACCGTCAAGAGGCCTGCGAAGACGGCGGGTATGTCGAGGAGGTTGCGGTTCTCGAAGATGAACCAGCCGAGCCCGCCTTGGCCCGAGGACACGCCGAACACCAGCTCGGCCGCGATCAGCGTGCGCCAGGCGAAGGCCCAGCCGATCTTGAGGCCGGTGAGGATCGAGCCGAAGGCGGCGGGGATCAGGATTTTCGCCACATAAGGCAGCCCGCGCAGGCCGTAATTGCGCCCGACCATGCGCAGCGTGTTGGACACACTCTTGAAACCGGAATGGGTGTTGAGCGCGACCGGCCACAGCACCGAATGGATCAGCACGAAAACGAGGCTGCCGTTGCCGAGTCCGAACCAGATCAGCGCCAGCGGTAACAGCACGATCGCCGGCAGCGGATTGAACATCGCCGTGACGGTCTCGAGGAAATCGGTGCCGATGCGGGTCGAGATCGCAAGCACGGTGAAGATCGCGGCGAGCACGATGCCGGCCGAATAGCCCATGAACAGGACCTTCAGCGAGGCCCAAGCCCGCATTGGAATCGTGCCGTCCTTCACGCGCTCATACATCGTGACGATCGTGTCGTGGAGCGTCGGAAACAGCAGCGGATTGTCGAGGGCGACGCCGTAGGCTTCCCAGACTGCCGCCAGGAACAGAATGATGACGGTCTTGCGGACAAAACCGTCGTTCCACAACAGCTCGGCCACGCTCAGCTTGCGCTCGACCTCGGCAGCGCCGCTGGCAGCAGCGACCGACGCGTCACGCAGCAATATTCTCGCTTCGCCCATGTCGAGGCTCCCTCAATGCGCGGTGGCTTCGGCGGCGAACAGGAGATCGTGGATCTCCTTCTCCAGCCGGCCGGCGCTGCCGTCCGCACTCGAGACCTTGTCGACATCGACCACCTCGGCCTTGACGCGGCCGGGATGCGGCGACAGCAGGAGGATGCGGTTGCCGATGCGGATCGCTTCCGCGATCGAATGGGTCACGAACAGCACTGTGAACCTGGTCTCGCTCCAGAGCTGGAGCAGCTCGTCCTGGCAGGTCCGGCGCGTCAGCGCGTCCAGCGCCGCGAACGGCTCGTCCATCAAGAGAATGTCCGGCTCCATCGCCATGCCGCGCGCGATCGCGACGCGCTGCTTCATACCGCCGGACAGCGTGTGCGGATAGGCATCGACCACGCGGGTGAGGCCGACCTTCTCGATGTAGGCCCGCGCGCGGGCCTCGGCGTCCTTGCGCGGCAGCTTTCGTGCGGTGAGCAGCGGAAACATCACGTTGGCGAGCACCGTCTTCCACGGCAGCAGCTGGTCGAACTCCTGGAAGATCATCATGCGGTCGGCGCCCGGGCCGTGGATCTCGCGACCGTTGATGCTCATGCGGCCTTCGCTCGGGCTCATGTAGCCGCCGACGGCCTTGAGCAGGGTCGACTTGCCGCAGCCGGACGGTCCGAGCAGCACGAAGCGGTCGGACCTGTCGATGGTGAAGCTCACCCTCTCGGTGGCGGTGACGACAGCGCTGGAGGTCTTATAGCGCAGCGTCACTCCGTTGACGTCGAGCAGCGCCATCAGTTGCCCTTCAGGTCGTGCGCGACGGGGAGATAATAGTCGGTCCAGGCCTTGGGCTGATTCTTCAGCGTGCCGGTCTTGTAGAGATGGGCGGCGAATTTCATCGTACCCTGCGGCTCGAGATTCCACTCCATCATGCCGGGCTCCTTGAGGAGATCGAGCAGTTCCTCCACCGAGGTCTTGTCGCCGGTGATCTCCTTGTAGATCTCGACGGCCTGCCTGGTGTCGCTGCGGATCAGATCCTGCGCTTCCTTGGTGGCGTCGCGCACCGCCTGGATGATCTTGGGATTGGCGTCGGCGAATTTGGTCGTGGTGAAGAACTGGGCCTGGCTGAGCGGCCCACCCATCACGTCGGGCGACGACAGCACGACATGCGCACCGGGCACGTTCTTCAGCTCCAGGAACGTGAACGGCGGGATCGAGAAGTGGGTGTGCACCTCGTGCTTGGAATTGGCGAGCGCCGCATAGGCGTCGGGATGGCCGAGCTGCACGGTGTTGGCGTCGAGCTTGGACCATTGATCGGCGCCGAAGGCCTCGGCCGCCGCGATCTGAAGCACGATCGCCTGGGTCGAGACTTTCACCGTCGGCACCGCGATCTTGTCGCTGGGGCCGAAATCCCTGATCGACTTGATGTTGGCATCGCGGCTGATCAGCGTCATCGGCTGCGCCGAGGTTGCGACGATGCCCTTCACGCCGCCGCGGGTGCGGTCCCACAGCAGCAGCAGATTGCCGGTGCCGGTGTTGAGGATGTCGACGCCGCCTGCGAGCAGCGCATCGGTCTGCGCGCCGCCGCCGGAGAAGGTGACCCATTTGGTCGTGACGCCTGATACCCCGAGCGAAGCGGCATGCTTCTCGATCAGCTTCTGCTTCTCCATGATGTGGCTCGGCATGTAGAAAATGCCGGGCTGGCGCGACAGCGAGACCTCGGACTTCTGCTGTGCATGCGCCGCGGACACCGAGAGGGCGGTTGCGGCGATCAGGGCGGCAGCCGCAAGCTTGCTACGAAGATGCATCATCATTGTTGTGTGTTTCCTCCGGCCAGCGTCGAGCTGCGTTGACCCTGCTGATGCACTAATATATTAGTGCATCAAAGGCAAGCCCGCGGGACCCGACATGGACGCAGCCCACACCGCGCCGCGCGCGGCCACAAAAACCGCTTCAAGTCCCGCCAACCGGCTCGACCGCGCCCGCCAGGCCGCACCGCAGGTGTTCGAACGGTTGCGCAATGCGATCATCGCGCTGGAGCTGCCGCCGGGCGCGCCGCTGTCACGCGCCGAGCTCGCCGGCCAGTTCGGCGTCAGCTCGACGCCGGTGCGCGACGCCCTGATGCGGCTCGAGGAAGAGGGGCTGGTCGACGTGTTTCCACAGCACGCGACCGTGGTCAGCCGGATCGACATCGGCCGCGCCCAGCAGGCGCATTTCCTGCGCCAGGCGCTGGAGCTCGAGATCGTCCGCCTGCTCGCGGAGAAGCATGACGACGCCCTGATCATCCGCCTCGACCACGCCATCGCACTCCAGCAGCAATTCGCGAAGGCCGGCGAGTTCGAGGCGTTCATGGCCGCCGACAACGACTTCCACGCCCAGCTCTACGCCGCCGCCGGCAAGCAGGAGCTGTGGGCACTGGTGCGCAGCCGCAGCGGCCATATCGACCGGCTGCGCCGGCTGCATCTGCCCTCACCGGGCAAGGCCCAGAACATCGTGCGCCATCACAGGCTGATCACCCGCGCGATCAAGACCGGGGACGCCGACGCCGCGCAACAGCATCTGCGCAAGCATCTGTCGGGCACGCTGAGCGAGCTCGACAATATCCGGAGCCACCACCCGGAGTACCTGACGGACTAGTCAGGCGGCGTTGCGCCGGTCCGGCCCGCGATAATCGGCATCGTCGCTGTTGCGGCGGTCCATCGGACCAGTGCGCAGCCTGACGAAGAAGGCCTGGACCTCGGTGGCGAGACGTTCGGCTGCTCCCGAAACGTGGTTCGCGGCGCCCATCACGTCGTCGGCCGAGCGGTTGGTTTCCGCGATGGCGCCGGAGACGGTCCCGATGCTGGTCGCCAGCGTCTGCGTGCCCGACGCCGCCATCTGGACGTTCTGCGAGATCTCCCGCGTCGCGGCGCCCTGCTCCTCCACGGCGCTGGCAATCGCCGCGGTCACCTCGTCGATCCGGCGCATGGCGGTTGCGACCTCCTTGACGGAGGCGACTGCGCTGCCGGTCGAGTTCTGGATCGCGGCAATGTGCTGAGCGATGTCCTGCGTCGCATTGCGGGTCTGGTCGGCCAGCGCCTTGACCTCGGAGGCCACGACCGCAAAGCCGCGGCCGGCCTCGCCGGCGCGCGCGGCCTCGATGGTGGCGTTGAGCGCCAAAAGGTTGGTCTGGCCCGCGATCGCCTGGATCAAATCGACCACCGAGCTGATGCTCTGGGCGGCGTGCGCGAGGCCTTCGATCTCGGCCTCGGAGCGCGCGGTCACCTCGCCCGCCGACCGCACGGTCTTGTTCGACAGTTCGATCTGCCGGCCGATCTCGACGATGGAGCTCGCGAGCTGCTCGGCCGCCGCGGCGACGGTCTGGACGTTGACCGCGGTCTGTTCGGATGCGGTCGCTGCGGACGCGGCCTGGCTCGTCGCATGGTTGGCGATGCCGCCGAGGCTCTCTGCGGTCTGCCGCATGGTGCCGGCGTTCTCGCCGACCAGCGCGAGCAGGTCGCGCGAGGTCCCGCGAAATTCCTCGACCGCGTCCTCCATGTTGCGGTTGGCCGCTTCGCGCGCCTCCGCCTCGCGCGCGAGAGACGCCGCCGCCTGCTGCTGGGCGATGACGTTGTCGCGGAACTTCGCCACCGCCTGCGAGACCACTCCGATCTCGTCGCCGCGCCCGGCCGTCTTGAATTCGACACTGGTGTCGCCCCCGGACAGGCGCGCGGAATCGCCCACCAGCTCGACGATCGGACGGGTGATGGAGCGCGCAACCAGGATCGCAATCGTTGTCCCGAGCGCAAGCCCCGCGGCGAGCAGGATCCATTGCAGCAGCAGCAACCTCTCGACCGCGTCGGCCACGCTGCGGGCGTCCTCGGCGAGCTTCGACTGCTGGTCGCTCTTGAGTCCGCCGGAGCGCTTGCCATCGGCGTCCTTGCGACCGTCGAGCAGATCGAGGATGCGGGCTGCGCGCGGCGCGGCCTCGGTGGACAGGATGAAGACCGGCGCGTTCCATTGCGGCGTCCGGCGGATCGCGAAGATCTTTTGCGGCAGCGGGGTGAAGGCCTCGTTCGCCCTGGCGATGGCCCGGTAAGCGGTCGCCTGCCTTTCGGTGAGCAGATCCGCCTGGGTGCCGACCGATGCGAGCGCGGCCCTGAAGGTCGCCAGCGGCTTTTCGAACTTGTCACGGTCGGCCGCCTCGCCCGAGGCGACGTAGAGCCGCAATTGCGATCCCGACGCGGCGAGATTGCCGCGCACGTCGGCGAAGGTCTTGAGCAGGCGCTTGCGCTGGGGCGTCGCCTCCAGCGCCTCCTCCTCGTCGATCATCGAGGTGATCTCGGCGAACATGGTCGCGATCAGCGGCGCGGCCTCCTTGGCCAGGAGCTCGCTCGCCGGATAGGCCGACGGGGTGAAGGCGGCGAGTTCGGCCTTGTCCTGGGCCTGGCGGAACTCCGCGATCAGCGCCCTGGCTTCGCTCCAGTTGGTCTTGTTCTGCGGGTTGGAAAACCCCTCCGCCATGCGGTCGACCGCGGCGGCGGTGCGATCCAGGTCGGCCCAGACCGCCGCCCGGTCACGCTTGCCCTGCGCATCGCCGGTCAGCAGATAGCCGCGCAGCACCGAGAGCGTGGAGTAGAGATTGCCGACGAGTTCCGTGCTTGCGACTGCGACCGGCGCTCGCAGATCCACGACCGTCTTGATCCGCGACGAGATGTCCGAGACGGCGGCGACGGTGTAGATCACGGTCGCGGCGAGCAGAATGCAGATCAGCGCAAAGCCGCCGAGCAGCCGGGTCCGAATTCCGGTGTTCGCAATCGATTTGAACATGGAAGATCTCGTGCTGGTGGTCGGTTGATCGGTTGGCGTGGTGGGACGCCAGAATGTGAGCAATGAAATGCGCGAAATACTGATACGAGGACTGTCGGAGATTGTAGTCAGCGGCCTTTAATCCATAGTGAAGGCTCGGGTTCCGTACAACTACGGCGAGAGAAATATCTCCCGATGCTAAAACGGGTTACGATGTTTGGAACCAGGCCCGGCCTCAAATGCACGCAAGAGTGCGTATGATGTGCAAGGCATTGCCTCCCGGCGCGCCAGGAAAGGCAATCGCGGCAGACGCGAGGCGCTTGCGGGGCGGATAGAATCCGCGCAACAATTTCGTATTTGATGCCTTGATTTGCGGTCACTGGAACGTCCCAGCCGACCCGGAGGAATTCAGACGTGGCCAACATCCTGATCGTGGATGACGACCCGGCCGTGCAGATCACGATCCGGCTGCTTCTGGAGAGAGCCGGTCATCACGTCACCGTCGCCGGCGACGGCCACAAGGGACTTGCGCTGTTCGAGGCCAGCCCGTTCGACCTCTTGTTTCTCGACATCTTCATGCCCGGCATGGACGGGCTGGAGACGATGCGCCACATCCGGGCGCTAGCCCCGGCGATTCCGATCATCGTCATTTCCGGCCGATCGATCACGCCGGACGCCCATGCGGAGCCGGATTTCCTGAAGATGGCGACCAAGCTCGGTGCAGTGCAAGCCTTCAGAAGCCGTTCCGGGCAGACGCGCTGCTCGCCGCGGTGAGCGGCTGCCTCGACGCGGGCAAGCCGGAGGGGCCCGATGTCAGTACCGGCCGCCGATGACGAGGGCGTCTCCTCTGCTGCAGGCCAGAACACGCACGGTCATCCGGGAACCCCTGCGAATATCTCCATGACCCTCGCAACCCGGCTGGCCATCGCGATGATCCTGCTGGTGGCGGCTACCGTGACCGCCGTCGGCTGGCTGGGCTGTCGCAACATCACACAAGCCGTCATTCCGCGGGTGCTGGAGCGGGTCGAAGCCCAGTCACGCCTGCTGGCCACCAATCTTGAATCCTACGTTGCCGGCGTTCGCGGCGATTTGGTCGGCTATCGCTCCGCCGCGGCCATCAACGGTCTGATCCGGGCCCACCTCGGCGGAGGAATTGACGCTCTTGACGGCGTCTCGGAGCAGACCTGGCGCGAGCGTATCGCGGCGCGGCTCGCGGCCGAGATCGAGGCCAAGCCCAGCTATGGACAGTTTCGAATCATCGGTCTTGACGACGATCAGCGCGAGCTGGTCCGCGTCGATCGCTCCGGCCCGAACGGAGCAGTACGAGTTGCCCCCGACAGCGAACTGGAGCGCAAGAGCGAACGAACCTACTTTCAGGAAACGATACGACTGGCGCCGGGCGAGATTTATGTGTCGCCCATCGAACTCGCGACCCGCCAGGGGGGAACCACGGCCTTGCACACTCCGACCCTGCGGGCCGCGACGCCGCTGTTCACGCCCGACGGCAAGCCGTTCGGCATCATCATCGCCAATATCGACATGCGTCCGGTACTCGACCGCATTCGCTCGACGACGAGCTCGGGAGGCGAGATCTACGTCGTGAATGCGCGCGGTGACTATCTGGTTCATCCCGATCAGACGCGAGAATTCGGCTCGTTGCGCGCCCCCCCACCAACTGGCGCAGTGATTTTCCATTTTTCTCAGCCCTGGCAGGCTCGCCGGGAGTATCCACGCAGCTCGCGACCGATGGATCGGGCCGGCCGAGCGGCGCGGCGATCGCGCCTGCGCTGCTTGCGAGCAAGGAATGGGTCGCAATCATCGTGACCATTCCCCCGGCCGTCTTTGGCCGCGTGCCGGCCGCCATTCAAAAAACGTCCTTGCTCGTCGGCTTGCTTGCCGTCCTCGCCGCGGCTTCACTCGCGGTGCTGCTGGCGCGCTCCCTGACTCGCCCGATCGGGCGCCTGACCGCGGCCGTGGAGGCCATCGGCAGCGGACGGCCAGCGGACATTCCCGTCGATGCAAGCGGCGAGACGGGCGTGCTGGCGCGGGCCTTTGCCCACATGGTCGAGGAGATGAAGGCAAAGACGTCGGCACTGGAGCACGAGGTCGAGGAGCGGCGTCGCACCGAGGCCGTCCGCGACCAGCTCGCCGTCCGCGAAAGCCTGTTCAGCGCGGCGGTCCAATCCTCCGACGATTCGATCGTCCTGCAAACGCTCGACGGCATCATCATCGGCTGGAACGCGGCAGCCGAACGCCTCTACGGCTATTCGGCCGAGGAAGCGATCGGACAGCCGACGTCGATCCTGCTTCCGCCGGATCGCCGCGAGGAGGGCAAGGACTATCTTCGGCGGATTGCGAGGGGTGAGCGGATCGAACATTTCGAAACCGTGCGCCTGCGCAAGGATGGCAGCCCGGTCGAAATCTCGGTGAGCCTCTCACCGATCAGGGGCCCCTCCGGCGAGATCATCGGCGCCTCGGGCTCGGCGCGCAGCCTCACCGAGGCGCGACGGACCGAGCGGGCGCTACAGCAGCAGCTCGAGGAGCGGCGGCAGCTTTTCGACGCCTCGCAGGACCTGATCATGATCATGGACTCGCAGGACCATATCGCGCAGATCAGCCCGAGCTGCGAGGCCATTCTCGGCTACCGGCCCGACGACATGATCGGCTACAGCGGCGCCGATTTCATCCACCCGGCCCATCTCGAACAATCGCGCGAGGAAATGCGCGCACTCAGGCGCGGCGGGCACCCGAAGCTCGCCGACACCCGCTGCCTCCACAGGGACGGACGCGAGATCTGGCTGTCCTGGCTCGGCAACTGGTCGGATCAGGCCAAGCGCTACTTCTTCGTCGGGCGCGACATGACCGAGGCAAGGCTGGCCGAGGAGTCCTTGCGCGAAAGCGAGCAGCTGGCCCGCAACATCGTCGAGACCGCGCTCGACGCCTTCGTCCAGACCGACGACCGCAGCATCATCCTGAACTGGAGCTCGCGGGCCGAAGAGCTGTTCGGCTGGCGCCGCGACGAAGCGCTGGGCAGGAATGCGATCGACCTCATCGTCGCCACAGGTGAGCGCGAGAGGGTCAAGGCGGGTCTCGCACGCTTCCTCGATTCCGGAGACGGTCAGACGCTCAATCGCCGCCGCGAGCTGGTCTGCTGCCGCCGTGACGGCAAGGAATTCAAGGCCGAACTGAGCGTCACGGCGCTGAAGCGCCGCGAAGGCATTCTGTTCAACGTCTTCTACCGCGACCTCACCGACAAGATCGCGTCCGAGGAACGCATCCGCCATGCGGAGAAGATGGAGGCGGTCGGCCAGCTCACCGGCGGCGTGGCGCACGACTTCAACAACATCCTCACCGTGATCACCGGGACGATCGAAATCCTCAGCGACGCAGTGGCCAAGGAGCCCGAGCTTGCGGCGATCACCCGGATGATCGACGAGGCCGCCGGCCGCGGCGCCGAGCTGACCCAGCACCTGCTCGCGTTCGCGCGCAAGCAGCCGCTCCAGCCGCGCGAGGTCGACATCAATTCGCTGATCGTCGACACCGCAAAGCTGCTGCGGCCGACGCTGGGCGAGCAGATCCAGATCGAATCCGTGTTCGAGGAGGAGAGCTGCGTTGCGATCGTCGATCCCAACCAGCTCACCACCGCGATCCTCAACCTCGCGCTCAACGCCCGCGACGCCATGCCCGGCGGCGGCAAGCTGATCGTGGAGACGGGCGCCGCCTATCTCGACGAGGTCTATGCCAGCGTCAACGACGTCCGGCCCGGGCACTACGTGCTGATCGCCGTGAGCGACACCGGAACCGGCATTCCGTCCAACATGCTGACCAGGGTGTTCGATCCCTTCTTCACCTCGAAGGGACCGGGCAAGGGCACCGGGCTCGGGCTTTCGATGGTCTACGGCTTCATCAAGCAGTCCGCGGACCACATCAAAATCTACAGCGAGGAAGGCCACGGCACCACGATCAAGATGTACCTGCCGCCGGGCAAGACGGCGACGGCGGTCGGCGACGGTGTGATCCCCGCGACGATCGAGGGCGGACACGAGACGATCCTGGTGGTCGAGGACGACCGGCTGGTGCGCGACTACGTGCTGGCGCAGCTGCATGCGCTGGGCTACGTCACCTTGCAGGCTGCGAACGCCGCGGAAGCGCTCGCGATCGTCGCCGCCGGAAAGCCGTTCGACCTCCTGTTCACCGACGTCATCATGCCCGGCAGGATGAACGGACGGCAGCTCGCCGACGAGCTGATGAAGACGCGCCCCGATCTCAGGGTGGTCTACACGTCAGGCTATACCGAGAATGCGATCATCCATCACGGCCGGCTGGATTCGGGCGTTCTGCTGCTCGCAAAGCCCTACCGCAAATCGGATCTCGCGCGGATCATCCGCAAGGCGCTGCTGGGGTGAGACTTGGGAGTCATTCCGGACGCGCGTAGCGCGATCCGGAATCTCGAGATTCCGGGTTCGATGCTCCGCATCGCCCCGGAATGACGAAGAAATGTCCGCGACGCAACCGACCCTACGACGCGCGCTGCGCCGCGGTCATCACGATCCGGATCAGGTCGGCGGCATTGCGCGCACCGAGCTTCTTCATGATGTTGGCGCGGTGGTCCTCGATGGTGCGCGGGCTGATGCCGAGAGTGCGGCCGGCTTCCTTGTTGGAAGCGCCGGCGGCGAACTGCTCGAGCACCTCGCGCTCGCGCCGCGTCAACGGCTCGCGTCCGGGGAAATGCAGCGAGCCGAATTTCGGCGCTGCGTTCTCCGCCTGCCTGCGTGCATAGGCGCCGATCGCCTCGTCGAGGCGGCCGACGATCTCGCTGCCGCGGAACGGCTTCTCGATGAAGTCGAGCGCGCCGCTCTTGATGGCGCCCACCGCCATTGTGATGTCGCCCTGCCCGGAGATCATGAAGATCGGCGCCGGATAATCCTCACCGTGCAGCTCCTTCAGAATGTCGAGACCCGACTTTCCGGGAATGTGCACGTCGAGCAGGATCGCAGCCGGTGTGCGGTTTCGCGCGACGGAGAGCAGCGCTGCGCCGTCCGCAAAACAGATCACCTCATAGCCCGCCGCCTTCAACACCATCGACAAGGTGTCGCGAACAGCCGGGTCGTCGTCGACTACGAAGATTTCACCGCGAGAGGTTTGTTCGGCCATGTGCCATGTCCAATTGGCATTAGAGTCCATTCGGCATTGAGGACTCGCGTCCGCGCCAACCGTTATGGCGTTCGGCGCGGATTCGGCCCACCCGTATTTGTACGGGACATAGACTTAACGCACAAGTAGCGGCATGGCGCCTAATTGCGGGGGACGGAGAATATCCATGCTAAATTTGGCCAGCACGCCACCTCTCGTCACGACGCCCGAGGCCAACAGCCGTCAGTTGATTGCGGCCGACCTTCGCTGCCTGATCGCGCAGATCGAGAGCAGCATGCGCCTGATCGACGCAGCCATGATCGATGCAGGCCCGGAGCAGGACGACAACGGCGATCAGGCCGGTTCCGCCGACATTTTCGTGCTCGACGACGTCACGCCGCGCTATGCCACGGCGAGTGCCGCCCTCAACGTCTGCCGGGCGGGCCTTGGCCACGCCCTGCAATACCTGTCGGATTCCGGCGACCCGGTGTAGGTCGCGATCGGCGCGGCGGCGGCTGCATCCGATTGCATGGCAGCTCCGCGCGTCAGGTGCGGTGCCGTTCCACGATCGCGTCGCTGGCGACACCACCCCAGGTGTGGATCGCCGGCAGCCCCATCGCGGTCTTGCCGAGGTTGGCGAGGCTGATGCGCAGGGCCGCCAGATCGAGCGGCTTCGGCAGGCCCTGGAGCTGGATCCCGACGGAGCGGGCGAAGCTGCGGGCGGCGCTGCGGCGCTTGCCGTCCATGCCGCTGATGACGATCACGGCACCGGCGAATTTCGCGTTCGCCATCTCGCGCAACACGTCGATGCCGTCGCCATCCTCCAGCACGAGATCGAGCGTCACGCAGTCGAAGCGCGCGGCGCGCAGCTTCTCGATCGCTTCCGCCACGGACGGCGCCACGGTGACCTCGTGGCCGGCCTGCTTGGCGGCGACCGTGATCAGGCTGCGCTGCGTGGCGTCGTCATCGACCACCAGGAGCTGGAGCGCACGCCGCTCGGCGACGTCGGGCAGGTTCGACGGGACGGGGGAGAGGGAACTTCTGGGCATTGCCGTATTCCTGAGATTGAGACAGGCAATGGATACACGGCGCGCGCTTAGGCCACGTAAAGCTGCCGCGGCAAATTCGCCCGGATGTTTCAGCAAATGTAAAGCAACGTGGCGGAAAGCGCCGGCGCCGCCACGCGCCGGTCAGGCTGCCGCGTCGTGGCCGCCGGCGGCGCCGCGCTTCTTGCGGTTCTTGCCGCGCAGGAACTGGATGTCCATTTCGGCGCCGTTGACGCGCACCAGCTCGCAGCGGCGGTAGGCTAGGCCGGTGGACGACAACAGCAGGAAGAACTCTTTCAGGTTCAGCCCCTGGATCGAGCCTTCAACCGTGAGGATGGCGTCGGTGTCGGAAATGGCGTTGAGCTTGCAGTCACGGCGCCAGGTGCCGTCGATGGCCATGATGCAGACATCATAGCCGCGACTGAAGGTGACGCGCTCCGCGCCTTTTCCATCCTCGGCCATGCCTATCGTCCCGCCATCACCGCCATGCGCGGCGCCACGCCGGCGAGAGCCGGCTTGGCCACGGCTGCACGCGGATCGTTCGGCTTGTAGAGGCCGCGCCGGTCGGGAATCGGCCTGAACGTATCCGTCAGTCCGACCACGGTTTCGGCGGCACCCAGCACGAGGAAGCCATCGGGCTCGATCTGGCGCGCCAGGCGGTTGAAGATGTTGATCTTGGTGTCCTGGTCGAAATAGATCAGCACGTTGCGGCAGAAGATGACGTCGAACGTACCGAGCTGGGCGAAGTCGTGCAGCAGGTTGAGCTGGCGGTGCTGGATCATCGCCCGCAATTCGGGATTGATCTGCCAGGTCTCGCCGGTCTGCTTGAAATATTTCACCAGCATCTGGATCGGCAGGCCGCGCTGCACCTCGAACTGGCTGTAGACGCCGGCCCTGGCCTTCTCCAGCACCTCCTGCGACAGGTCGGTCGCGATGATCTCGACGCGCCAGCCGGTGAGGGCCGCACCCATTTCCTTCAGGCACATCGCCAGCGAATAGGGCTCCTGCCCGGTCGAACCGGCGGCGCACCAGATCCGCACGCTGCGGCGGCCGGCGCGCGCCCTGATGATCTCGGGCATGATGGTGTCGCGGAAATGATCGAACGGGACCTTGTCGCGGAAGAAGAAGGTCTCGTTGGTGGTCATGGCTTCGACCACGTCGGTGATGAGCGCGCGCGAGCCACCCTGCAGCTTCTGCACGAGCTCGGGGATGCCGGAGAGCCCGGCCTTGCGGGCGAGCGGCAAGAGGCGGCTTTCGATCAGATACTGCTTGTCTGCGGACAGATCGAGACCTGAATTGTCCTTCAGGAACTTGCGCAGATACTCATACTCGGTCGGGGTCACAGATGGCCTCTCGAAAGCTGTACTGAAAACACTCTGGCCGGAACACTCGGGCCAGACACACTCAGACCATGGCTTGTCCGACCGGGATCAAGCCGACTTCAGCGAACTTGTCGGCGATAATGTCTTTGTCGAAGGGCTTCATGATGTACTCGTTGGCGCCGCCACTGAGCGCCTGGGCGATATGGGCCACATTGTTCTCGGTGGTGCAGAACACCACCTTCGGCTGGTCGCCGCCGGGCAGGCGGCGCATGTGGCCCATGAACTCGAAGCCGTCCATGACGGGCATGTTCCAGTCGAGCAACACCGCATCGGGCAGTTGCCGCTGGCAGATCTCGAGCGCCTTCGAGCCGTCCTCGGCTTCGGTGACCTGGAATTCCAGGCCTTCCAGAATGCGGCGCGCGATCTTGCGCACGACGCTGGAATCATCGACCACCAAACAGGTCTTCATTTTGGTTCTCCGGCTTCGATGTTTCGTTGGTTCACGCAGCCATTTGCACTTTGGTTTCGAGCTCGAGGACGCGATCGACGTCGAGGACGACCATGAGCTGGCCGTCGAGGCGGTGGACACCGCCGGCGAGCTTGGCCATGCGGGGGTCGAGGTTGACGGGGTTTTCTTCCTTGCCGTCCTCGGGCAGGCGCAGCACCTCGCCGATCTGGTCGATCAGCAGGCCATAGGATTCGCCGCGCAGGTCGACACCGACCGCCATCGGCACCTTGCCGTCCTCGGGCCTCGGCAGGCCGAGACGGGCGCGCATGTCGACCACGGTGACGATGCGGCCGCGCAGGTTGAGGACGCCGGCGATCTCGCGGGAGGACAGCGGAACGCGGGTGACGCGCTCGGGCATGAACACGTCCTGGACGCGGGAGATCGGCAGGCCGAACAGCTGGCCGCCGATCATCGCGGTGACGTATTCGACCATGGCGCCTTCGGTGGACTGGGTCTTGTTGGCCATCAGCGTATCTCCTGATCCCGCTTTTTCGTTTTGAGCATGATCTCGTCGGAAAACCGCTTCACACTTTTCCGGATCATGCTCTTACGCCGCTGCCCGGCTCAGCTCGGAGGCGCCGGCGGCGCCCGCGGTCTGCTCCTTCAGCGCCGCGATCAGACCGGGACGGTCGAACTTGGCGACATAGTCGTGGAAGCCGGCCTGACGGCCGCGCTCGATCGCCGCCGGCGACACCAGCGCGGACAGGCCGATGATCGGCATCGCGCCGAGATTGTTGTCGGAGCGGATCACCTCGGCGAACTCGAACCCGTTCATGTCGGGCATCTCGATGTCGGTCAGGACCACGTCGAAGCTCTGGGCGCGCAGCGCGGCCAGGCCCTCCTGCGCGGTCGGCGCGGTGCGGACGCGGTAGCCGGCGGCTTTCAGGACGGGGGCCAGCATGTTGCGGAAGAACGCGGAGTCGTCGACCAGCAGCACCGACTGCGAGTGCATCGACGGCTTCATCTCCTTGCGGGTGAACCAGTCGGCGAACGCCATCGGCAGGAAGTGGCCGACGTCAATCACCTCGGTGGCCTGCCCCTTGATCACGGCCGAGCCCAGGATGCCCTGGCTGGAGCCGCCGACCTCGATGTTGAGGCGTTCCTCGACGATGTCGATGATCTCGTCGACGACGAGGCCCATGGAGCGGCCGTCGTCGGCGAACACCAGGATCGGCTGGGCGCCCTGGCTGGCAACGGTGACGCTCTCCATGGCGACGAGCGGCATCAGCTGCTCGCGGTACTGCACCATGTAGCGGCCGTTGCTGAACTCGATCTTGTCGGCGGGGAGCTCTTCGAGGCGCGTAACGAGCCCGAGCGGGACCGCCTTGGGCTGGGACGAGCCGGCGCGGAACACCAGCAGCGAGGTGGTCTGCTCGCCACTTCCGATGTGATGCGCCCCGTTCTCGTCGCCCATGTCATGGGCCGAGGAGCCGGCAGCACCCAGCGCCTTGGCAATGCCGTTGGGGTCGATGATCATGATGACGGCGCCATCGCCCAGGATGGTGTTGCCGGAGAACATGTCGATGTGACGCAGCTTCGTCGACATCGGCTTCACCACGATTTCTTCGGTGTGGAAGACGCCGTCGACGACGATGCCAAAGGTCTGGCTGCCGACCTGCGTCACCACGATAAAACCGTTCTCGGGATCGCTGGCCGCGCCGTCGTCGATCTTGAGCAGCTTCTTCAAATGGATCAGCGGCAAGAGCTTGTTGCGGAGACGAAGAACCGCCGTGTCCTTGATGCGCTCGATGCGGTGCTCGCTGTTGGCGCGGGCCCGGACCAGCTCGACGACGGAGAGCTGCGGGATCGCGAAGCGGTCGCCGGCGGCTTCCACGATCAGCGCGGAGACGATGGCCAAGGTCAGCGGGATCTTGATGGTGACGGAGGAACCCTCGCCGGCCACCGACTTGATGTCGATGGTGCCGCCGATCTGGTCGATATTGGTGCGCACCACGTCCATGCCGACGCCGCGCCCCGACACCGAGGTGATGGCGGCCGCGGTCGAGAAGCCCGGCGCGAAGATGAACTTGTGGATCTGGGCTTCGCTCATCTTCTCGAGCTCGGCCTCGGTGACGAGACCCGAGGAGATCGCCTTGGCCTTGATCCTCTCGGTGTTGAGGCCGCGGCCGTTGTCGGCGATGCAGATGATGATGTGGCCGCCCTCGTGATAGGCGGAGAGGCGGATGGTGCCCTGCTCGCCCTTGCCGGCCGCGAGCCGCTCGGCGGGGGTCTCCAGGCCATGGTCGGCGGAGTTGCGCACCATGTGGGTGAGCGGGTCCTTGATCAGGTCGAGCACCTGGCGGTCGAGCTCGGTGTCGGCGCCGTGCATCTCCAGCTCGATCTGCTTGCCGAGTTCGCTCGACAGGTCGCGGACGATGCGGGGCAGCTTCTGCCAGGCATTGCCGATCGGCTGCATGCGCGTCTTCATGACGCCTTCCTGCAGCTCGGCGGTGACGTTGGAGAGGCGCTGCAACGGCACCTTGAACTCGGTGTCCTCGTTGCGGCGGGAGATCTCCAGCAGCTGGTTGCGGGTCAAGACCAGCTCGGAGACCATGGTCATCAGATGCTCCAGCGTATCCACGTTGACGCGGATCGACTGGTTGGCGATGCGGTCGCCCTCGGAGGCGCCCTCGTCGGCCATCGACTTCTTCGGCGCGGCCTTCTCCTTGGCGGCAGGCTTGGCAGCTTCCTTGGCAGCCTCTTTGGCAACAGGGGCCGGAGCCGGCGCGGGCTCAGCCTTGACCTCGGCCTTGACGATTGGCGCGGGGATTGGGGCTTCGATCGCGGTCTCGCGGAAGGCGCGCTCGAGCTCGTCCAGCGACACCTCGCCCGGGCGCAGCGGGCGCTCCAGGGTCTGGTCGATCAGCGAACCCGTGGTCATGTCCTTGGCCGGCGCAGCGGCGGCCGGCGCTTCCGGCACCAGCGGCGGGGCGTCAGCAACGGGAGCGGCGCTGCCAGCCGCCATCGCCGCCATGCCCTGCTCGACCATCGCTTCCAGCTTGTCGATGAGATCGCGGTCGGTGCCCTCGGGCTCGGCTTCGGTCGCCTCGAGGCCGGCGAGGATCTCCTTGATGCGGTCGATCGAGGACAGGATCACCGTCACCGCCTGCCCCGTCACCGGCATGCCGTCGCGGAACTTGCCCATCAGCGTCTCGCCGGCATGCGCCAGCGCTTCCAGTCGCGGCAAGCCGAGGAAGCCGCACGTCCCCTTGATGGTGTGGACCAGGCGGAAGATGTTATCCAGGATCTTGGCGTTGTTCGGCTCCTGCTCGAACTTCACCAGCTGATTGTCGACGGTGTCCAGGCTCTCGCTGGTCTCCGTCAAGAACTCCCGCAACAGATCATCCATGAGCTACGCCTTACTGAGCTGGACTTCGACGCCTGAGCCACGCTTGGCATCGACGGAGGTCCCCGTCTGGATCGTTAGACATCCCCTTTCACGGTCCCGTTAATTTCATCCTCCGTGCTAATACGGATATTGAAGAGAAGTTTGCGGTTCGGTCACATGCGGCAACGCTTCTCGGTAAAACCGGCACCGAACCGTCGCGAAAAAAAGCGTTAGGTAAACGCGCCGATAACGGCGCGACGACGCGCGCGAAAAAATCCTGGTCGTGAAGGACGATATGCACGGCCCACGTGAAATCGAAGCCGATCGGGAGCGCTCTCGCGACCGTCGCGGCGTGCCCTGCCGGGATCCGCAAGGCCCGCGTTTGTGGTAAACAGACGCTTACCCCGCCGCTACGACGGCCTGCGCCGCGCTAACCCAGGCGCGCGGCCGAGGCAACGTCGTCGGAGCGGTGCTCCGCAAGGCAATCGTTGATGGCGGCGAGCAGAGCGTGCGGCGTGAACGGCTTGCGCAGACAGCGTGCCGCGCCGAGCTCGCGCGCCATCCGGAGGAAATCGGGAGCGGGTGAATTCAGATTTGCGAAAGCGTAGCCGGACATCGCGATCAACGGAATGGTGGGCGCCCGCTCGTGGAACACCCTGATCGATTCGAAGCCGCGCATGTGCGGCATGAAGATGTCGATGATCATCAGATCGAACTGTCCGTGTTCGAGAGCGCGCAGTCCGACCTCTCCTCCTTCGGCAATCGTCACCCGAAAATGGTTTCGCTGAAGATAGACCTCGATGGCCATGCACACCATCGGGTCGTCGTCGACAACGAGAATATGGCGCAGACTTTCTGTCCCCGTTTGAGCTTCCCGTTTCGGCGATTCAATAATTGAACCGTGGGGCACGCCTTTCTCCTCTGGTTGGGATCGAACTGACGGTCGCGAACGTCTTTGGCGAAGCCAGGAGGACGGAAACGACGGACGCGAAATCTGCAGCCATGCGGCGCCATGAATCGGCGCGATGTCCGGTCGCTGTAACCACTCGTCCAATAGACGAGGCTGCGCGGACTGACCGGTGTCCGATCGCCGCGCGGATGCAGTGCTCCCGGCTCATGAAGGCCCCCTGCCACTTTTTCCTGTGCGCCCTCACAGGACTGGCGCGAAGGTTCTCGAGCGAATCAGCGCGCTGTACTTATTTCCGCCGCAAATGCGGCAGCCTGTCTGCCCTCTAACGGGTATATAGACAGCACCACAACCTGTACAATATACTTTTGTTGCCGTGCAACTGAACGACGCAACAGGGTGCTGCATCGATCTTAGGTCGAACGCGCCGGAATTGATCCTGAATGACCACGAGCGGCTTCCCGCCCAATCAGTTGCTGCAAATGCTCGATGCGGCAGATTTCGACCTGCTGCGCCCCCATCTCGCGACAGTCGAAATGGTCAGGGAATCTGTCTTGGGCGAGGCGGGCGCCGCGTTGCGATACGTCTACTTCCCGCACGGCGGGTCCATTTCGATCACGCTGGGCTTGTCCGAAGGACAAATGATCGAGATCGCAATGCTGGGGCGCGACAGCGTCGTGGGCAGTGGCGCGGCGCTTGCCGACGGCATCGCGCCGGCGGACGCGGTCGTGCTTTTCCCCGGCACGGCTTCCATGCTTGAAATCGCGGCTTTCCGGACGATCGCCGCCGCGAGCGTCCCGTTTCGAAATCTGATGGTGCGTCATGAGCAGGTCCTGCTCGCGCATGCGCAGCAATCGTTGCTCTGCAATACGCTGCACCCGGTCGAGGCCCGGCTGGCGCGCTGGCTCTTGCGCGCCCGCGACCTGTCCGACAGCGCGATCCTTCCGCTGACACAGGAGACGCTGGCACAGATGATGGGCGTGCGGCGCAACGCCATTTCTCTCGTCGCGCATGCACTGCAACGGGCCGGCATTATTCGCTACACCCGCGGGCAGATCGAAATCATCGACCTGCGCGCGCTGGAGACGACGTCCTGCGACTGCCATTCGGCGGTCAAGGCCACCCATTCACGCCTGCTCGGAGCGCCGCGGTGACGAGAAGTCGATGCGACCGTTCTGCATGCCGAGGTGCACACAGCGCCGCGAAGGTGACCGTCGCACTCGGACAACTTGTCCCAATTGCCTATATATCCCGACGGGAACATGATGGAGCTTGCCCGTGCCGGGATCCGCAAATTCGCTCTCGCAAGTCCCTGCCTGACGAGACGGGAGGCAGTTTTGGAAACGATGGTGCGTCCGTCCAACGGTTTCCTGTCCGCGCTCACGGCGGACGATTATGAGCTGATCCGCCCATATCTGCGCACGGTCGAGCTGCCGCACGAGGCCGTGCTGGTCGAGACCGGCGAGACGCTCAAGCGCGCGTTCTTTCCCCACCGCGGCGTCATCTCGCTGGTGGTGAACCTCGCCAAGGGCGAGCATGTGCAGGTCGCCATGATCGGCCGCGACAGCCTGCTCGGCACGCTCTCGACCATGGGCGATACTTGCGCGCTGAACACGGCAATCGTGCTGGTTCCCGGCGTCGCGTCGGTGATGGATCTCGACCGGCTGCGCATCGCGGCCGACCAGAGCGGCACCCTGCGGACGTTGCTCACGCGCCACGGGTTGGCGGTCTACGCTCAGGTCCAGCAGACCGCGGGCTGCAACGCCGCCCATCCGGTGGAATCGCGGCTGTCGCGCTGCCTGTTGCACACCCATGATCTGTCGGGCGACTACCGGCTGCTGCTGACCCAGGAGGCCATGGCGCAGATGATCGGGGCGCGGCGCAACAGCGTGTCGCTGGTCGCCAATACCTTGCAGCAGGCCAATTTCATCCACTACAGCCGCGGGCACATCCAGATCCTGAACCTGGACGGCCTGCGCCAGACCGCGTGCGAATGCTACGCAACGGTGAAAGCCCAGTACGACCGGCTGCTCGGCCAGCGCTGACCGGCGCCGTCGCGTGGTAAACCTGCGGCTAACGCCGGCCTGCAAACACCTGCTGTCCCGCTACCGGAACTGAAATTCAAATGCCGTAGACACAGGCCGGACCTCGCGCCGGACGCGCCGCGCGACAAGCGGACCGTGACCAAGGCAGGCAAAGCCATGTTTGAAATGACCGCTGCGCCTGCGCAGGCAGCGCTCGATGCCGAGCCCGCGCGCGAGCCGGGCGCGTACGCGGCGCTGGTGCGCGAGATCGGCGAGGACGGTGCCGGCGAAGTGCGCGCCGTGTTCTGGAGCGAGACCTGCGCGCGCCTGCAACTGTTCCGCACGCTCGCGCTCGCGCAGCACCACGCGAAGATCGCGCGCGAAGCGCATTCGCTGAAGAGTGCGGCCGGGACGTTCGGCTATGCCAGGCTCGCGGCGCTGGCGCTGCAGCTGGAGAAGACCGCGGAGACGCTCGGTGAGGCCGAATTCGGTGATCTGCTGGAGCGCATGGATGCCGCCTACGCCGCCGCGCGCGCGCAGGAGCGGCAGGCATAGCGAGACCGATGCAACCCCGCCGTACTTCTACGGTTTGGGATTTTCACAGATGGCTAATCATAGGTGGCGATAGTCGCGGGAAACCAGGAGGGTTTCCATGTTCACCTACGAGACAGTGGACCAGAAGGAGGTCCGTCGCTTCCGTATCGCGCAGTTCAACGGCCGGATGGCGACGGTGAAGGCTGGCGAGTCGACGGTGACCGGCTTCGTGCGCTCGGTGCTGGAGCAGGAATCGAGCACCCCTCCCCGCTGGACCATCACGATCATTCCGAACGCGCCGAAGGAAGAGATCAAGCCGCTGCGCCCCAGCTCGCGCGCGCGCGCCTTCTCCGAAGACTATTTCTGAACGCGATCGGCTTCTCCCGCCCCCGCGCCGCCACCGGCGGCGCAAGACAAGAACCTCAATCGATTGAATGCAGCAGCGCCGCGCGGACGAGGTCCGCGGTATTGCGCGCACCGAGCTTGCGCATCGCCTCGGCGCGATGGCTCTCAAACGTGCGCGGACTGATCTGCATCCGAAGCGCACCCTGCTTGTTCGAATAGCCCTCACTGATCAGCCGGAGCACCTCGCGCTCGCGCTTGGTCAGCCGCTTCTGACCCGACAGGCCCAGGAGTTCGGGACTCGGCACGCGCTGCGCCTGCGGCGCACGGGCGATCTTCGCTTCGGCGTCCTCGATCCGGGGCGGGATCGGCGAGTCAACCTTGTGGGGGCCGGCAAGCTGCTTGACCAGGCCGCAAACGCGCTCGGTCTGCGTCAGCGCATTCTCCACCACCCGCTGCAAATAGGCACGGTCGCCCGTAGCCGGCGCGAGCTGATCGCTGTGATGCTTGATCTCGCCCATGTAGAGCAGGAGCGCAGTCAGGGGGCCGTTGAGCTCGCGGGCGATGACAGCGGCCATTTCGTCTGCGGCCTTGGCGCGAGCGGCGTTCAGGCGGACGAAATCGAGCTCTTCAGCCGGAGCAGTGCTGCTTTCGTACCATTCCGACGGCCGCGAATCGGTAGCCGTATCGTTCTGTGACCCCATGTGACCTGTTTAGCGGAACCCGGGCCGATCTGTGGTTAACTTTTTGCTCCGTAAGACTACGGTAATTTTGGCAGTTTTGCGCTAAAATACCGGCGTCGGCACAATTTATGCTTGCGCGAAGCTTGCCTTGACCATGCAAGGGTTGAGAATTTCGCCCACTTCCTGGGCAGACGGGCCGAAGCCTCCTTAACCGCCGTCGCCCGGACGGTCCTCCGCCGCCCCCGGATTTTACGGATAAATTAACGGCGACTTGCTTCTCTAGAGCCCGATTGAGAGCGCGCAAATGCCTCCATGCATTGAGCCCGTAGGCTTGCTGGAATCGTTGCGGAAGATTGCGTGCCATGAACGAGATCGATCGGCTGACCGAATTCTTGCAGAGGCTGACGCCGCTGTCGCGCAGCTGTCTGCTCAGCGAGCTCGAACGGCTCGAGCTGTGCGGCATCGACATGCCGGGCTCGGCCGACGTCCAGGCCCGCCTGCGCGCCGAGTTTCGCAAGGACGGTTCGACCCAGGCGCGCGCCACCAGCCCCTCGCGTTATTTCTTCGCCCCGCTCGAGCTGCTGCTGATCGACGGCGCACCCGAGCATGCCAATATGGGGCGAATTTCGCGCAACACCCTCACCCCGATCTGGGAGTGGATCTGCCGCGATCTGCTGCCAACCATGGCGCGCGACTACATCAAGGCGATCAACGACCAGGTCGCCGCCAACAACCCGAAGGAAGTGCTGAAGGTCGCGTCGATCTTCCAAACCAAGGTCGTCAAGGTCCTCGAGAACACCCTCGCATCAGCGGAGAGCGCCGAGTTCGCCCGCGGCAAGCTCGCGCAATACACGGCTTCGCGCAGCGCCTTCGACGACGTGAAGAAGATGCAGCAGGTGCTGCGCGCCGGCGCCGCGCTGCCGAAGTTCAACGAAAAGCTGCCCGAGAAGATCGCGAAATTCGACGACGGCCAGGTTGCCCAGATCACCGCGCAGCTCGATGCCTTCAAGAAGGCTCATCCCGAGGCGCTGCCCTTCGCGCTGGCGCTGGTGGCGCGGCGGCTGAAGACGTCCTGGCAATTGGTGCGCCTCGCCACCAGGGCCGCCGCGAGCAAGAGCGCGGCCGACGTCGCCGCCACGCCCTATGCCTGCGTCGTTGCCATGGTGCTCGACCGGCTCGACGACAAGCGCCTCGCGCTCAGGATCGCGCTCCGGCACAACCGGGTGCTGGTCGCCCGCGACCTGCTCGCCGAAATCTACGACACCGAATATGCGCTCAAGGTCCGCATCGACGGCATCGAGAATTGCGAATGGGGCGTCCGCCTCCAGCAATTGATGGACGCGATCGCGGCGCTGGTGGCCGCCGAGGTAAGCCGCTTCCCGGCCAATGTCGGACACATTCTCGGCTCGCGCCGGCTACGCAGTCACGATACGCTCGGCGGCAAGCTGTCCTACCTGGCGTGGAAGGGACGCGATGCCGTGCAGGACGGCGCGGCGGCGTTTCGCAAATTGATCGGGCAGACCTGACATCCGGCAGCGCACTCAATGCGCGCGCGGCAGGCACAGGAAGCGATCGAGAAATCGCCCTGACAGCACGAACCTGAACCACCAATACAATATCCGCCGCGTCGTCATTGCTGCGATCCTTGACAGCCCACCACCGGCTGCCTGGAGCAATAGCGCAGGTGCAGCAAACCGCATGTGATCTGCTTCACACTTGCGCCGCCGCGGCCACGCATTGTCGCAGAACCGTCACGAGCGGAGGCGGGACATGCGCGCATCGCGCGAGAATGAGTTCTTCGGCCGTAGCTGCCGCTCTTATCCTCCGATGCACGGCATGAGCCTTGGGAAGGAATCCGCGATGAGATCGAACCGACGGACATTGACGATGGCGGCCCTGCTTGCGGGCGCGCTGGCGCTCACATCGACGACGATGGCACAGACGTCGCCGCCGCAAGGCAATGCCGCGCCGACCGCCGACAACGCGGTGCTGCTCACCGTCTTCTTCAAGCACGACCAGTCCCGCCCGCTCAACGAGCTGAATGCGCAGCTCGATAGGCAGGGATTCCACAAAGCGTTTCCGCCGCCCGGAATCGAGGTCGTGAGCTGGTACGTGATGATGGGCATCGGCCAGGTGATCACGCTGCGCCTGCCGGCTTCGCGGCTGCGCGAGGTCAATCGCGTCATCGAGGATACCGCGTGGGGCTCGTACCGCACCGAGTTCTATCCGACCTATGACTACAAGGCGGTCGGCATGGCTCAGCACGACAAAGCCACAGCCAATTGAGGCGAGCGTTATTCAATTGGGCGACACGCGAACGGCTTCGTCCAATTGCAGGACACCGGTCTTGATCTCGCAGCGGCCGCATCTTTCAAAAATCTCTCGCGATGACCGTGTCATGCGCCCGTCACGCACGGTCAGACGTAAAGACTCTTCGAAGAAGATCCGAACAATTTTAGGAATGATGAGGGCTTTAACGTTACCCAGATAATCCGACGATCGACTGAAGCCCTCCATATTTGAAACTGCTCCCATCGCTAACACCGTCGCGGAACGGGAGTGGTTTGCGATGAACGATCAAATTGTAGAACTCGCCGGCGGAAGGCCCAGAACCTTCGGACGGCGAAAGGTAACGCCGCGCGCTTGCGTCGCCGACGGCAAGCGCCATCTGCGTGCTTTCCTCGCCGAGGTGCTGGAGGATCTCGGCTTCGTCACGACCGAATGCGCCAGCGCGGAGGAGCTGCAAACCGTACTGACGCGCGAGCTGCCGGATCTGATCCTGCTCGGAATCGCCGCCGACGGCATCGAGCCCGGGACATTTCTGCAGACGCTGGTTCGCGAGGCATTCGACGGCAAGGTTCTCGCCGTCGGCGCCCGCGAGTCGATCATCGTCAGGGCCGTGCAGCAGGTCGGCGAGGAATATGGCCTTGCGATGCTGCCGCCGCTGACCACGCCCTTTGCCGCCGAGACGCTGCGCGAGCGCGTCGCGATGCTGCTGCCGGAGGAGCCGGCGCCGAGCCCGGCCGTGCATGTCGGCGAGGCCCTGCATGCCGGCTGGCTCGAGCTCTGGTATCAGCCCAAGATCGACGCGAGGACGCTGATCCGCAACGGCGCCGAGGCACTGGTGCGGATCCGCCACCCGACCTGGGGCGTGGTGCCGCCCGCCTATTTCATCCCCGAGGCGCACGATCCGCATCTGCGCGACCTGTCCGAATTCGTGATCGGGCGCGCCGTGCAGGACTGGCACTATCTGCTGGAGCACCAGAGCCCGGTCGATCTCTCGATCAACCTGCCGGCCTCGTATCTGAAGGAGCCGCAGGCCGTGCGCGATCTCTGCCGGCGCGTGCCGACGCATCCGGCCTTCGGCGGACTGACGATCGAGATCGACAGCGAGGAGGCGATCCGCGACCTCGATCACCTCGCCGAGGTGGCGCGCGAAGTGCGCCTGCACAATATCGGCCTGTCGATCGACAATCTCGGCGCCAACTGGCCGTCGCTGATGGACCGGGACAGGCTCCCCTTCATCAAGCTGAAGGCCGACCGGCACTTCGTCACCGGCAGCGGCAATGACCGCCTCAAGCGCACGGTGTGCCGCCACATCGTCGAGCTTGCGCAGGGCTACGGTGCGTGCGCGATCGCCGAAGGCGTCGAGAGCCGCGCCGACCTCGTCGCCGCGAACGAGCTTGGCTTCGACTTCGTGCAGGGCTTTCTGTTCGGCAAGCCGATGCCGCTGAAGAAGTTTGCCCGTTCGACGCTGACGAAGACGGTGATGGAGTGAGCGCGTTCGCGGCGATCACGCTCGCAAGCGTGCACTGTCGATTGCTTCGAAGCGCTTCCGGCGTGCCACGCGCGGGTGTCGTGATCCCGCGCGCGTTCGCCGTGATGCAAGGCAATTCGGAGAACTACGCTGTTGCCGCGCGAACATCCGTCGGCTGCGGCAATGGGCTGTCGTCAGGCAAACCGCCGCGCGAAGAAGACGCAGACGACGACGAGCGCGGTCGCGGCGATCATGCTCCATGCGACCGGCTCATGCAGCAGGAGGCCGGCAAGCGCGAGACCGAAGAACGGCTGGAGCTGCTGCAACTGACCGACGCGCGCGATGCCGCCGATCGCAAGGCCGCGGTACCAGAAGATGAAGCCGACGAACATGCTGAAGATCGAGACGTAGGCGAGCCCGATCCAGGCCGGCGCACCGACGCCGCTCCATGTCGACGGCCAGGTCAGGATCGCGACCGACACCATCAGCGGCACCGCAAGCAGCAGCGCCCAGGAGATCACCTGCCAGCCGCCGAGGCGGCGCGACAAAGCGGCGCCTTCGGCATAGCCGAGCCAAGTATCTGGCCTTCTACAATCAGGGACGCCCTCACTCGAGCCTTGACGGGCGCACGCCCGACGAGGCTTACTTCGGCACGCAAGCTATGGTGATGGCCGCATGACCGTCGCCGACGGTTTTGTCGTCGCTCTGGTCGGGCTACGCCCTCCCGACGCAACGACAAAACCGTAAAGCCCCGCGTTCAGCATAACCCGGCAGGAATCCACTTAAATCCAGCGGGGCGCTGTCCAAACAACCGGGGCCAGCTCTCCCACACAGCACGATCGCGGCGACCATCAGCAGATCGCCGGCGAGTGACGCCGAGCCGTCGTTGGAGAGAGCAAAGCCGCCCACCGTGGCGCTGCCGAGGATCGCGAACAGCCAGAACAGCGGTCTTGGCCGCTCGCCGCCGCGCAGCACGGCGAAGATCGCGGTCGAGAGCGGCAAGAGGCCGATGAACACGATCGAATGCGCGGAGGTGATGTGCTGGAGCGCAAGCGCCGTCAGCAGGGGGAAGCCGACCACCACGCCGATCGAGACGATGGCGAGCGAGGCGAGATCCTTTCGCTGCGGCCGCGCCTGACGGAGCAGGCCGAGCACGGCCGCGCCTATCAGCGCGGCGATGACCGCGCGCGCCGACGTCAGGAACAGCGCGGAGAAGCCGCCGACCGCCACGCGCGTCGCCGGCAGCGAGCCGCTGAAGATGATGACGCCGAGAAGCCCGTTGCCCCAGCCGCTGCCCGCCGATTGCATGTCCGCCTCGTCTTCTTGGGCGGCGATACTCGGCCTTCACCGGTGGCAAGAACAGCCACAATCCAGTACAATCCGGCCAAACTGTATGGGTATGGAAGGCAGTACACCTTGGACAGCAGGGCGCTGACGAAAGGCCGGGGCGGCACCCGGACCGTTGATGTGATGAGCGCGATCCGCGCCAAGGTCGCGGGCCGCGCGCTCGGTGCCGGCGACCGCCTGCCGTCGATCCGCAGCCTTGCCGCGACGATGGGTGTTTCGCCCTCCACCGTCGTCGAGGCCTATGATCGCCTCGCCGCCGAAGGCCTGATCCGCCCCCGTCGTGGCTCCGGTTTCTACGTCTCGCCGACCGTCACGCCGCCCCTTGCGTTGACCGAGGTCGAGCCGCGCCGCGACCGGGAGGTCGATCCGTTCTGGGTTTCGCGGCAATCGCTCGATGCCGAAGAAAGCGTGCTCAAACCCGGCTGCGGCTGGCTGCCGCCGGAGTGGATGCCGGGAAGAGGCCTTGCGCCGCGCCGCTCGCGCGCTCGCCCGCACGGATGCGAGCGTATTGACCAATTACGGTTCGACATCCGGCTCCCTCGCCCTGCGCCGGCTGCTGCTGACGCGGCTCGCGGAAGACGCAATCGAGGCTTCGGCCGACCAGGTGATGCTGACGGGTTCAGGCACGCAGGCAACCGACTTGATCTGCCGCTTCCTGCTCCGTCCCGGCGACACCGTGTTGGTGGACGATCCGTGCTACTTCAATTTTCGCGCGCTGCTGCGAGCGCATCAGGCCAGGATCGTCAGCGTGCCCTACACGCCGTCGGGTCCGGATGTCGCGCGCTTCGAGCAGATTCTCGCCGGCGAGCGGCCACGGCTCTACATCACCAATTCAGCGCTGCACAATCCGACCGGCGCGACGCTCTCGCTCCAGACCGCACACCGGCTGTTGACCGCGTCCGCGGCGCACGACCTCACCATCGTCGAGGACGACATTTTTGGCGACTTCGAGCCGGAGCGCTCGCCGCGCCTGGCCGCACTCGACGGCCTCAATCGCGTGATCCGCATCGGCAGCTTCTCCAAGACGCTGTCGGCCTCGGTGCGCTGCGGCTACATCGCAGGGCGCGCCGACTGGATCGAGCATCTCGTCGATCTCCAGGTCGCAACCAGTTTTGGCGGCCCGAGCCCGGTCGCGACCGACATCATCGCCAGGGTGTTGGCCGGCGGCAGCTATCGCAAGCACATGGACGAGCTCAGGCAAAGGCTCACGCGCGCCAGGCGCGAGGTGGCACGCAAGCTTCAGGCGCTCGGCATCGAGCCCTGGCTGATGCCGAGCGGCGGCTTCTTCCTCTGGTGCCGTCTCACGGGCGGACAGGATGCTACGTCCGTTGCGCGCGCGGCACTCGAAGAGGATATCGTGCTCGCACCGGGCAACGTGTTCAGCGTGTCGCAGACGGCATCGCGCTTCATGCGGTTCAACGTGGCGCAGATGAGCGATCCGCGGATGTGGGACGTGATGCGACGAGCGTTGAAGGCCAAATGATCGGCGCCTAGGACGCTGGTTTGAGGTCGATCCGAGTTCGGCCGACAGCGATGCTCTCTCGTTCCCTCCGTTGGGGGAGCAGGCGAGTCTCATCTCATCGGGTCTTAGTACAACGGCTCCTCGTACACCGGCTCGCCGTCGAGCAGCAGGCGCTTGATCGCGGCGCGGCCTGAGGGCAGCACGGCGGCGACGACCCGCAGCTTCTGCTGGTTGCGGGCCTGCTCGAGCTTCTTGCCCTCGCCTTCGGGCACGAAATAACTTTCGAGACCGTATTTGATTGTGAGCTTGTCGCAGAAGGTGCGGCCGGGCGAACCGCAGGAATAGGGGACACGGCCGCGGATCAGCACTTCGGGCGCCGTAACCGCGACAGGCTCGGCGTGAACCGAGACGGCCTCGTAAAGCCCGTTGACATTGGGCGCCAGCTTGACGAACACAACGGAATTGCGCTCGGCCGCCGGCTTGCCGGCAAGCGCGCCGGCCGGCAGTTGCGAGATGTCGTAGCGGAGCACGACATAGTCGCCGCGCAAGAGATCGCGGGGATCGACCGGCTGCGTCTGCAAGGTCACCTCACGGCCTTCGCGCAGGATCTGCATGCGATCGGCGACCATCAGGACCAGCAGCACGCATTGGACCAGGATGGCGACGCCGAACAGCACCGCTTTCGGAATGCGCTGCCAGAACCTGGTGACGGACGCGACCAGTTCCATCATCGCCCCGCCCTCGGCAGTGCGCGATTGAGCGCGGTTGCAAATGCGACGGCAACGACGCCGGCCGCCGCAAGGAAGGCCGAGCGGCGCAGCAGCGAGCCCTTTACCGCCCAGGTGATGCCGGCGATGACGCCGGCGATCCCGAGCCAGCCGGCCACGATCCGCGGACGCACATCATCGAGCATGCCGGAGACGACGAGGCTGAGCATGGCGCAGAGCAGCGCAGCGTAGGCGAACCAGGGCTCTCCGGCGGTGGATACCGGCCACAGCGGAGCTGCGAGCAGGGCGAGCCCGATCGAACATCCTGCAAGGATTTCACCTGCGCGCTTGGTGATCCCGGCGGACGCGAGAGCGAGGATCACACCCGCAGCCCCGCACAGGATCGCCCAAAGCGGCTGGGCTGGCGCACTGCCGGTCCGAAAGCGAATGATATCGTCGACCGTCGTCACCTCCAGGAACGCGACCACGGTCAGCGAAAACGCCCCGTAGATCGATAGAGCAGTCCCGAGACGAAGCGCTCTCGGCGACGGCGCTGCGGCGATCGCGAGCCCGGCGCCGAACAGCAAGGCGGCACCGTTCGCGAGCACGAATGACGGCTGAGCACCATCGAATTCGAAGCGAAGCGACGTCGCGATCCACCACGGCAGCACCGCGATCGCGACGAGGTGGGCCGCGACGCGGGAATTCCACGCAAGCGCAAGAGCGGCGGCGAGGAGCCACACCGCCGCGAACGGAAGATGCAGCGCATCCGGCGCGTCGTAAGTCCGCATGCAGGTCCAGATGCAGGCGGCCACGAGGGCGACCGCAAGCGCGCCGCGCGATTCGGTCAGCAGCGCCGCTGCGAACGCGCCGATCGACCACAGCAGCATGCCACCGGCAAAATCCTCGCCGAGATGGTACATCTGACCGACCAGGGCAATACCCGCGCCGAAGATGACCGCGCCGATGCTCGCGCAGAGATCGGCAAGAATCGTGCGCCCCTTCGCCGCGAACCACGCCCCAAGGCCCCCTGCGACGACCATGCCGGCAATCAGGATTCCGAACCGCAGCAGCCGCGCGATCTCCGTCCAGTGCGCCGCGACGAAGGCGAGGAAAGCGGCTGCGATCAACAGGCCGCCAACGATGCCGACGACCACCGCGATGTTGACGCCGGGCGACAACGGCGGCAGCGCATTGCGGATCGAGACGGCGGCCGCCGGCGCGATCACGCCGTCTGCTTCCCATTGCGCCAGATCAGCTTCGAGGCGCTGCCGGTAGGTTTTGTCGAACATCGTCGTGAATCACCTCGCTCCCGGCCGGCGGGCCGGCGGGCTGCTGTTGGTCGGGCCGCGAGGGTAGCAGGTTCAAGCTGTCACTGCTGCGGTTGCGGGACACCGGGTTGTCGATTGCTGCGCAGTCAGCCGGCAAGGCTCCGTTCGCGGATCGCCTGCGCACCCGCGAGAATGCCGCGCTGGAGCGCGCGTGCGGCCGGCGACAGATCGCGGCCGATGCGCCAGGAAGCTGCCCTCGCGGACGGTGCTGACAAACGGTCCCATAGCCTGAAGGCGATCTATCTTTTCATATTCTGCAAAAGAGATGCTCGGACTGCGCCAATGGTTTGAAGAGACTCAAGGCTGTAGCCTTCGGTCAACATGGCCGTAAACGGCCACGCTGCAACGGGGGGACTGCATCCATGGAATTCTTGGCGCAGCAGCGCGGCTATCATCAGACCTCGCGACAGGTGATCAACAATGTGGTCGAGCAGACCGGCGCGCGCAGCGGCCTGAGCGGTCGCCCCGTCGGGACGGTGAGGAGAGCGCTCCTGTGTCTCGTCGCCGCGACGACGCTGGCGCTCCAGGCCGGCGCCGCGGGGGCCCAGACGGCCGCGGAATCCTGGCCGAACCGCGCGATCACCTGGGTGGTGCCGTTCGGGGCTGGCGGCGTCACCGACCTCGTCTCGCGCAAGATCGCGGAGCTGCTGCGGACGCGGCTTGGGCAGCCGGTGGTGGTGGAGAACCGACCCGGCGCTGGCGGGACCATCGGGACAGAGTTCGTTGCCCGGGCCCAACCCGACGGCTACACCGTGCTCTACGCCTCCGGCGGGCCTATGACGATCCAGCCGAACCTGGGGCTGGCGAAGCTCAACTACGACCCGCTCAAGAGCTATATCCATGTCCGCGGCGTGAGCTCGGCAAACCAGATCCTCGTCGCAACCTCGGCAGCGCCCTACAGCACGCTGGCTGAGTTCGTCGCCTACGCGAAGACCAACCCGGGCAAGGTCAACTTCGGCTCCCCCGGCCCCGGCACCGCCCAGCACCTCGCCGGCGAGATGTTCCAGGCGGCCGCCGGCATCAAGCTGACCCATGTGCCCTACAAGTCGGGCTCGAGCCAGATGACCGACATGATGTCGGGCATCCTGGACGTCTCCTTCGACTACCTCACCGTGCTCAGGCCGCTGATCGACACCGGCAAGGTCAAGGTGCTCGGCACCACCGGCACGGCGCGGCTGGCCGCGTTGCCCGACGCGCCGACGGTGCTCGAGGCCGGCTACCCGGACGCCGTCAGTGTCGGTTCGACCTGGGTCTCGGTCCCGGCCGGGACCGACCCGAGAATCGTGGGCAAGCTCTCTGAGGCGCTGGCCGCGGTGCTCGCCGACCCCGGCATCGTCGCGGACCTCGCCACCAACGGCCAAGTGTCGATTGCCGACAAGGGGGCGGCCGAGATGGGACCGTTCATCGTCGAGGAGACCGCACGCTACAAGCGGGTGATCGAGAGCGCGGGCATCGCCGCGCATTAGCTCAGGCGCACGGTTGCGGGCATCGCACACTCGAGGGAGCGGCCGTCGGCGTGGCGCCGACCGATCGTGATGCCAGTTCTAGTTCGCCTTGATGCCAGCTTCGCTGATGAGCTTGCCCCATTCCGCGCTTTCGCTTTGAATGAAGCGGCCGAACTGCTCCGGCGACATTGGCGCGGGCTCTGCGCCGAGGGTCCTGATCTTCTCGGCCACCGAGGGGCCCTTCAGGGCTTTCGTGAAAGCCTCGTTCAGCCTGGCGACGATGTCGGCGGGCGTGCCGGCCGGCGCAACCAGCCCGAACCAGCCGACGGATCCGAAACCCGCAATGCCGCTCTCGGCCAGCGTCGGCACATCCGGCAGGGATGCAAGGCGGCGCGCTGAGGAGACGCCGATCGCGTTGAGCTTGCCCTCGAGGATCAGTTGCTTCGATGCGGGAATATCCAGCACCGCGAAGGGGACATGTCCTGCGAGGACGTCGACCGTCGCGGGCGCGGTCCCGCGATACGGGACCAGCTCCATGGCGATCCCGGTCCTCTGCGTGAACAGCGCGGCCGTCAGATGCATGGCCGTCGAATTGCCGCCATGTCCGATCGACAGCGTACCCGGCTTTGCCCTGGCGAGCGCCACCGTCTCCGCCGTGTTGTGCGCAGGTATGTTCGCGGAGGCAACGAGCACGAAGGGAATTTCCGCAAGCAGCGTGATCGGGGCGAGATCCTTCAGCTCGAACGGCATCGACGAATTGAGATGCGGGTTCACCGTCAGCGCGCCCGCCGGCGCGACGCCGAGCGTGTAGCCGTCGGGCTTGGCCTGCGCGACCGCGGCCATGCCGATATTGCCGCCGGCGCCGGCGCGATTCTCGATCACCAGGCTCTGCTTGAGCTCGGCGGTGACCAACGGCTCGAGCGCACGGATCACGGTGTCGGCGCTGCCGCCGGGCGGGAAGGTCACGATGATCTTGATCAATTGCTCCGGATAGGCGGCCTTGCCCGCCGTCAACGGCAGCACGGCGAAAGTCGCGGCCGTCAGCACGGCCAGAATGCGGCGCCCTGCAACGTGAAACACGTTCCCCTCCTCGGTACGTTCTTGTTTGTGAACCACGACCGGGCGGCCCGCGCCGCCAGACCGTCCGCTTCAAGTTGCCTTACGCCGCAGCGCCGGTGATGCGCGCCAGCAAGCCTTGTGGATCCGCGGGCGCGACCTGCCCGCGCCAGGCGATGTGCTGGTCGGGCCGCGCCAGCACCAGCTTCTCGGCATAGGTGCCGTTCGCCTCATCGGGCGCGATGTCGACCAGCGCGAGCGGGATGCCGCGCTCCCTTGCGGCGGATTGCAGCCGCGCCACATCGATCGCCGGGTCGAACCGCAACAAGGTGTAGCCGGCTCCGAATGCATCGTAGAGCGATCGTCCGTCGCGCAGGAACAGATGCGGCGCGCGGGCGCCCGGCACAGTGGAGGGCGTGAAGCTGCCCATCGCGTAAGCCGGCGGCGTTTCGCCGTCATAGGCAATGATCGGCGAGGCATCGTAGTAGTAGCCGAAATTGAGACCCGCGCAGCAATATTGCTGCACGTTGAGATCGTAAGCCGCCCTGGCCAGCGTTGCGCGCGCCGCCTGGCCGCGCGGCGTGTCGTCCTCGATCTCCGCGGACACGCCGCCGCGCTGCGCCATCATCTTCATCGCGTGGTCCATCGCGAAGCGCGACACCTGCTCGGTGATGGGCTGACGCTCCGCTTCATATGCGTCGAGGATCGAAGCCGGCGCCCAGCCGTTCAGATGCGCCGCCAATTGCCAGCAGAGATCGACAGCGTCGGCAATGCCCGCATTCATGCCGTAACCGGCATAGGGCATCCACAGATGCGCGGCGTCGCCACAGATGAAGACCCTGCGGTCGCGGAAGCGATCGGCCACGAGGCGACGCCCGACCCAATCCTCCTTGCTGAGGACGCGATATTCGAAGCGCTCGTCGACGCCGAGGATGGCGCGGATCGACCAGTCGCGATCGACCGAGTCGAATTCGGGCTCGTCGGGCTTCAGATGATTGTGGATCAGCCAGCGGTCGTGGCCGTCGATCGCAACCGTCGTGCCCGAGCGTCGCGGGTTGAGCGAGAGCACCATCCAGGCCGGCTTGTGCGCGCCCATCAACTCCCTCAGCTGCGGGGCTTCGATGAAGGTCGATTGCACGCGCTGGATCACCGGCGTGCCGGAGAGGCTTGCGCCGATCGATTTGCGAACCAGGGAACGGCTGCCGTCACAGCCGATCACGAAGGACGCTTCGATGCGAAGCGAGCTCCCGCTGTCGAGGTCGCGCGCCAGTGCGACCACATGGTCGTCGCCCTGTTCGATGTCAGTGATTTCCGTGCGCGCCAGAATGGTGATGCGCGCTTGAGCGGCCGCATGGCTGAACAGGATCGGCTCGAGGTAGACCTGGTTGATCCGGTGCGGCGGCTCGGGCGTCGGCCACCAGGTGTCGGGACCGCCGGTTGCGCTGTAACGGCGCGCGCGGGAGGGAATGTCGATGCGGCACAGCTCGATGCCGGTCGCCGTGGTCCGATAGGAGCAATCGTTCGGGAAGTCCGCCGGCAGGCCTGCATCGCGCAGCTTTGCGGCGACGCCGAGCCGGCGGAAGACTTCCATCGAGCGCGCCGAGACGTGATTGCATTTGACGCTGGGCGGATCGCCGGCATGGCGGATCTCCGCGACGACGACGTCAATCCCGCGCGAGGCCAGATCCATCGCCGCGGTCAGTCCCACGGGCCCGGCGCCCACGACCAGCACCTGTGTCCTCATGCTCGTCTCCGCTCCCCTTGCCGTACGGCGGATTCTCCGACCGCGCGGCATGCATTTTATTGCAGGCTCGCTTATGAGATAAGCCAGAAAGAACTCATCAATTCATGAGCCCTGCCTATGAATGTCACCTTGCGCCAATTGCGGGCCTTCACCGGCGTCTATCGCACCCGCAGCATCACGCGGGCCGCGCGCGAGCTCGGGATCACGCAGTCGGCGGCGAGCCTGTTGATCCAGCAGCTCGAAACCCAGCTCGGCGTCAAACTGTTCGATCGCTCCACGCGTTCGGTGCAGCCGACCTTGGCGGCCGACGAGGCGTTCCATTCCGCCGAACGGATGCTGGGCGATGCGCTGGGCCTGTCACGGCGCATGCGCGACCTCGCGCAAGCGCGCGCCGGCCGCGTCGCGTTTCTGGCATCGGCCGGCGCCGCCTCGGCGCTGCTGCCCCTGGTGCTGGCGAAATTCCGTGCGGCCCATCCCGACATCGAGATCGACATGCGGGATGTCGCCGCCGACGATCTCGTTCCGCGCCTGATCGCAACCGACGCGGAGTTCGCCATCGGCAGCGTGGAAGGTGAATTCGCGGAGATGACGATCGAGACGCTGACCCGCGGGCGCCTGAGCGCGATCGGCCGGAGCACAGCCGACTTCGCCGCGCGGCGCGCGCTGACATGGGACGAACTGGCACAGCTCCCGACGATCGCGATGCGGCGCGAGACGCGGATCCGCATGCAGATCGATCAGGCGCTCGGCGCGCAGGGCAAGCATCTCAATCCAACCTATGAGGTGACGCTGATTAACACCGCGCTCGCCATGACCGCGCAGGGCCTCGGCCTCGCCATTCTCCCCGCGACGATGCTGCCGGCCGATCAGTTCCCGACGCTGATCGCAAGACCTCTGATCCGCCCGGCCATCACCCGGCCGGTGTCGCTGCTGCAGCGTCAGGGCCGGACGCTGTCGCCGGCCGCGCAGGCGTTTGTGGTGATGGCGCGGACGGTGCTGGCGGGTCCGTAATCAATGTAGCCCCTGCTCGGGCTACTCCGCCAGATTGTGCTGCTGCCAGCGCAGCAGATAGGCCTGCAATCGCCAGATCAGCGCGGACAGCGCAACGCCGACCAGCATCAGCACGATGACGGCGACCATCATGCCCGAGGCCTCCGCGCGCGCTTCGGACTCGATGATCAGGCGTCCGATTCCGCGTTCCGCGCCGATGAACTCGCCGACGATCACGCCGATCAGGGCGAACGAGATCGCAGGCGTCAGCGAGGCGAAGACCCAGGCCATGGTCGATGGGATGACCACCGTGCGGGTGATCTGCCACTCGCTGGCGCCGAGCAGCCGCGCCGCGTTGACAAAGCCCTCGTCGATCGAGCGCGCCCCCTCGAACGTGTTGAAGAAGACGAGGAAGACGACCACGATCCATGACGTCACGACCTTCGAGGTATCGCCGATGCCGAAGGCCAGCACGATGATCGGGGCCAGCGCGATGCGCGGGATCGAATTCACCGCGGTGATGAAAGGCTGGAAAATGGCGCTCAGTCGGTCCGAGCGGCCCAGCACGAGGCCCGCGGCGAAGCCGCTGCTGACGCCGGTCGCGAAGCCGAAGAAGGTGTTCTTCAGGGTGACGGCGGTCGCGATCCAGAGATTGTTCTCGGATCGCGCCATGCAGCGGGCGAATTCGCCATTGAACCAGCCGTTGAACACGCCGAGCTTGGACTTGAGACAGCTCAGGATCAGGAAATGCTCGAAGATGTCCGAGGGTTTTGACACGAAGTAGGGGTCGAGCAGATCAGGTACCAGCCAGGGAAGCCGGCCGTGCAGATCGTAACCCCATTGCCAGATCGACAGGAAGCAGGCGCAGATCGCCATTTGCCAGGCCAGGGTCCTGCCGGCGTTGCGCGCGCGTCTCATGGCTTGCGGCCCTTGATGAACTCTTCGCCGAGCGAGTGCCAGATCAGCTGGAACAGCTCGGCATAACGCGGCGTCTCCCGGATCTTCACCGCATTGCGTGGGCGGGCAAAATCCACATCGAAACTCTCCTTGATCCGGCCGGGCCGCGCGGAGAACAGAATGATGCGGTCTGCCAGCGTCAGGGCTTCGCCGAGATCATGGGTCACGAACAGCACGGTCTGCTGCTCGCGTTCCCAGATGCGAAGCAGCACGTCGTGCATGTCGATCTTGGTGTGGGTGTCGAGCGCGCCGAACGGCTCGTCCATCAGCAGGACCTGCGGCTCAACGACCAGCGTTCGCATCAAGGCGGCACGCTGGCGCATGCCGCCGGACAATGCAGAAGGGTAGGCGTTGCCAAAGCCCTCCAGCCCGGCCTGCACCAGGCAGGCACGGACACGCTCCTTTCGCTCCGCCACCGGGACGCCCGCCAGCTCCAGGCCGTAGCCGATGTTGTCGGCGACTGTCCGCCAGGGAAACAGCGTATCGCGCTGGAACACGTAGCCGACGTCAGACGTCGCCCGTCCGGGGACAACAGGCGTTCCGTCGATCAGAATCTGACCGCTGGTCGGCTTGACCAGTGTCGCTATCATGTTGAGGACGGTGCTCTTGCCGGAGCCGGATGGCCCCAGCAGGGCGACGAATTCGCCGCGCCGGACATTGAAGGAGACGTCGCGCACCGCCTCGATGGCGGTGCCCGCCAGCTGGAAAGTCTTGCACAATCCGCGCACGTCGATGCGCCGCATCTCAGGCGGCGCGTCGGCGTGCGGCGCATGTAAGGCCTGCACGCTCAAGCCGGATAGGCCTTGCGTGCCGCTTCGATGAAGCTGGTGGTGACGACGTCGGCCATGGCGAGCGGCTTGATCCCGGTCATTTCACGGAACCAGACCTTCTGCCCGCGTGCAAAACTCTCCGCATCGATGACGCATTCGTAGTCGGTGACCTTCTTCATGATCCCAATGTCGAAAACATTCGCATCGCGCGACGTGCTCCCGACATAAGGCTCGATCGCGTCGTAGATCTCTTCGGGGGAGTGCCCCTTGATCCACTGGGTCGCGCGCCACAGCGCCGTGACGAACGCCTGCATCTTCTGCGGGTCCTTGTCGATGGTCGACTGCAAGGTGAAATGAGACGTCACCGGGACCTTGCCGCCGATATACTTGGCCCAGACCGCCTCGTCGGTTCCGTCGAACAACAGCGCGCCCCAGCCCTGCTCGATCGAATCCTTCAGGATCGACGGCGAGTTGATGAGGACATCGACCTGTTTCGTTTTCAACGTCCCCATCATGGTGTCGACATTGCCGGTGCCGATCCAGGTCACCTTGTCGTCGAGCCCCATGGTTTCCATGTAATAGGAGGCCCAGACGTGGTTGGTGCCGCCAAGCGACGACACCGCAACGATCGGCTTGCGTCCGTCAGGCCGCTTCCACTTCGCCAGCGCCTCCAGCGTGGTGATGCCCTGATCGAACAGATCCTTGCGGATGATGAAGATCGCGGCGTTGCTGCGGGTATCGACCGGCATCAGCACGCGCGCGCTGCGGCCGTGATTGCTGAGCTGCATCGGGTGGGTGATGTCGCCGATGCCGATATCTCCCTGGGACGAAGCAATGATCTCACGGGTCTTCACGCCGCTGCCGCCCTGGATCAGCTTGCAGTCGAGGCCGGCCTCCCTGAAGAACCCGGCACGGTCGGCGACGAATTGGGACTGATACACCGGAATGGCCACCGGGTAGATCACGCGGCCCGACGGGGTATCCGCCCACGCCCGCCCCGCCGCCATGGAGACACCGGCGCCGGCGACAATCGTCAGCGCCGACCGTCTTGTGACCCGAGTTCTCATCACGCGTGCTCCCTCTCCTTGCCGACCACCTTGTCGAGCGCGCTCAGCACCGCATCGCCCATCTCCTGGGTCGAAAGTCTTTTTGCGCCGGGTTCGGCGATATCGGCCGTTCTTGCGCCGGCGGCCAGGGCCGTATCCACGGCCTTCTCCAGCAGCGCGGCATCTTCAGGCCGATGGAGGGTAATGCGCAACATCATTGCGACGCTGAGGATCGAGCCAAGTGGATTGGCGATGCCCTTGCCCGCAATGTCAGGCGCGCTGCCGTGAACCGGCTCATAGAGCGCCTTGCGACGTCCGAGCCGGTCCGGCGGCCCGAGCGAGACCGACGGCAGCATGCCGAGCGAGCCCGACGCCATCGCCGCGCAATCGGAGAGAATGTCTCCGAATATATTGCAGGTCACCATGACGTCGAATTGCGAGGGTGCCCGCACGATCTGCATCGCGGCGTTGTCGACATAGAGATGGGTCAGCTCGACATCGGAAAACTCCGCTTCATGCAGCGCGGTGACCTCCTCGCGCCACAGCGCACTAGTACCCACTTTTCTTGGAACGTGAGTCGTGATTCAAGGTCGGGATGATACCCGAAGCAAGAGAAGTCCACCTTTCGAGGAAAGATCGCAAGGTGCTTGAGGCGTGCTGTCGCTCACCGGTGACGTTGCAGCGCGATTTGAAGCGGGCGCGGATAGTTCTGTTGGCGGCGGATGGGCGCAGCACCCGGTCGATCGCCAAGGAAGTTGGGGTCCAGCCGCGGATTGTCAGCCTTTGGCGGCATCGCTATGCCGACCATGGCCTTGAAGGGCTGCAAGACAAGCCGCGGCCTGGCAAGCAGCCGATCTATACGAAGACGACCGACAAGCGGATTCTGAAGCTGCTGGATAAGCCGCCACCGCAAGGGTTTGCGCGCTGGACCGGCCCCCTGCTGGCCGAGGCGCTGGGCGATGTCGATGTCCAATATGTCTGGCGGTTCCTGCGCAGCCACAAGATTGACCTGGTGGCTCGCAAGTCCTGGTGCGAGAGCAACGACCCGAACTTTACGGCCAAAGCCGCCGATGTTGTCGGCCTCTATGTCGCGCCGCCGGCGAAGGCCATTGTGCTGTGCGTGGACGAGAAGCCCTCGATCCAGGCTTTGGAGCGAGCGCAGGGTTATCTGAAGTTGCCCAATGGCCGCGCCTTGACCGGCCAAAGCCACGATTACAAGCGGCATGGCACCACAACATTGTTTGCGGCGCTCGAAGTCGCCACCGGAAAGATCATCGCGACCCATTCAAAACGCCGGCGCCGCGTCGAGTTTCTCGATTTCATGAACAGCGTCACCGCGGCTTTTCCGAACCGCAAGCTTCACGTCATCCTCGACAACCTCAACACCCATAAAAAGAACGAGGACTGGCTCAAGGCCCACCCCAACGTGCAATTTCATTTCACGCCGACAAGTGCGTCATGGCTCAATCAGGTCGAAGTATGGTTTTCCATCTTGCAGGGGCAGTCGCTCAGCGGCACCTCCTTCACGAGCCTCAAGCAGCTTCAGGAACACATCGATGCCTACGTCAACGCATACAACGACAGAGCCGAGCCCTTCGTCTGGACCAAGAAAAAGGTCCGTCAACGCCGTTTGAGCTATGGCGGAATCTGGGTGATGACGGTGTGAGGAAGGCGGCGTATCGAGGCGGGTGACGAGCCTGCCAGAACCTCTCGAGGAGAGCGATACGCCATGACCGAGACTACCAATGTTCTTGCTTTCCGTCAGCCGTCCGCGGTTGATGATCCACTGACCGATATCGTTCGAGCCGGCGCGCGGGACCTGCTTGCCAGGGCGATCGAGATCGAGGTTGGCGCGTTTCTGGCCAGCACGGCCAATCTGACGCTGCCCGACGGTCGAGCGCGCCTGGTCCGACATGGGCACGGTCCGGTGCGCGAGATTGCGACCGGCATCGGTCCGGTGGAGGTCGCTCGTCCCAAGGTCCGCGACCGCGGAGCGAGCGGGCCAGGCGACCGCCTCCGCTTCAGTTCGGCAATCCTGCCGCTATGGGCGCGGCGGACGAAGAGCCTGGATGCCTTGATCCCGGTCCTCTATTTGCGCGGCATCTCGACCGGCGACTTCCAGGAGGCGCTCTCGGCGCTGCTCGGCAAGGATGCGCCGAACCTGTCGCCTTCGGTGATCGCCGGCCTGAAGGCCGATTGGCAGGTCGAGTACGAACGCTGGCAGAGACGCGATCTGTCGGCGCGTCGCTATGTCTACATCTGGGCCGATGGCGTGTACCTGCAGGCCCGCATGGAAGATCACAGCGAATGCATGCTGGTGCTGATTGGCACCACGCCGGAAGGCAAGAAGGAGCTGATCGGCTTCCAGGTCGGCGTGCGCGAGAGCGCGCAGAGCTGGCGCGAACTCCTGATCGACCTGCGGCAACGCGGGTTACGGATTGCCCCGCAACTCGCCATCGGCGACGGCGCCCTCGGCTTCTGGAAGGCACTGGACGAGGCCTTTCCCGGCACGCGGCACCAACGATGCTGGTGCCATAAAGTGAGCAACGTACTCGACAAGGTCGCCAAATCCGTGCAGGGCCCCATGAAGAACGACCTGCGGAACATCTATCTGGCCCCACACCGGGCCGAAGCTGAAACCGCGATCGACGTCTTCGTCGAGAAATACCACGTCAAATACGGACGTGCGGTGGAGTGCCTGATCAAGGATCGCCATGCGCTGCTCGCCTTCTTCGACTTCCCTGCTGAGCACTGGATCCACCTACGCAGCTCGAACCCGATCGAGAGCGTCTTCGCCACGGTGCGCCACCGAACGGTGCGGACCAAGGGATCGCTGTCGCAACAAACTGCGAAGCTGATGGTGTTCAAGCTCATCGACGCCGCATCGAAGACCTGGCGGCGATTGAAGAGCACGAACCAGTTGCCGAAAGTCATCGCCGGTGTAAAGTTCATCGACGGAATCGAAGTCATTCCGAACACTGAAAGCCACGCCGCCTGATCAGGCCGCGTCACCCAAAATCAGCCATAGCTCACGCCGTTTCAAAGGCCGCCGTATCACTCAGCTCTGATTCCGGGTACTAGGGCCAAGGCCACGACCTTCCGGCAGTGTGCCGAGGCCTACATTAAGGCACATCAATCGGGCTGGAAAAGTGCCAAGCACGCCAGCCAGTGGGCGGCGACGCTGGAAGCATACGCTTACCCGGTCATCGGTTCCCTCCCCGTGGCTCTAGTCGATCGCAGCCACGTCATGAAGATCCTTGAGCCAATCTGGACCACCAAGACCGAGACCGCCAGCCGCGTCCGCGGTCGCGTCGAGAAGATACTGGACCGAGCCCGGGCGATCGGGCTGCGGGAGGGCGAGAACCCCGCCCGCTGGACTGGACATCTCGACCAGCTCTTGCCCCGCAAGACCCAGGTTTCTCCCGTCGAGCACTTCGCCGCCCTGCCCTACAAGCAGATGCCGGCCTTCATGACGAAGCTACGCAAGCGGGATGGCGTCAGCGCGCGGGCGCTGGAGTTCACAATCCTCAACATCACCCGTACCGCAAACACCATCGGCGCGAAGTGGTCGCAGATAGACGAGAAGGAACAGACCTGGACCATTCCTGGCGAGCTGATGAAGGGCAAGAAGGGAAAGCGCCGGCCGGACCATGTTATCCCCCTCTCTGACCGCGCTCTGGCGATCCTGCAGGATCTTCCGCGCGACGGCGGCGAGTTTGTCTTTCCGGGCGCCAAGGAGGGCGCCGGCCTCAGCAACATGGCAATGGCCGAGACCCTCAAGGAGATGGGATACGACGGCGACACGGCGACCGTTCACGGCTTCCGCTCGACGTTCAAGGATTGGGCTTCCGAACAGACCAGCTACGCCAACGAACTAACCGAGATGGCGATGGCGCATACGGTCTCGAACAAGGTTGAGGCGGCTTATCGGCGCGGCGACATGCGTGAGAAGCGCGTTCGGTTGATGGAGGATTGGGCCGGCTACTGCGAGGGGCAAGCGGTAGGCGGTGACAACGTGGTGGCGATCGGAGCGCGGAAATGACGGCTACTAATCTGCAATTGGTGCTGGACGCCCTGCGGAGCTTCAACGACCATATTGTCACTCACGGCGATCTGAGCCCGCATGGCCTGACTAACCAAATGCGCCTTGAGCGGCTAATCGCTGATCGCGTGATGTTTAACGCCGGCTGGCACGCCGCGAAGGGGTCGGCAACGGACGAGTTGCGCGGTGCGGCATCAACCGACAAACTTCTCCCCATATTGCTGAAAATTGCGGAGAACTCGAGAGACTACGCTGCTGCGTCCAAGCGGCTTGCTGAGGCAAGCGCCGCGCTTGAACAGCCTAAAAAGATGGGCCGGAGGCCGGGCTCATATGAGGGATGGCACTTTGAGCCGGGCTATTCAGTTGTTGTCGCCATGATCGAGACCGAGCCGGGAAAGAAGCTGCCGGATCATGTCCGATGGGCGGTTAGAGAGGGCTGGCTTAAGAAGGACATTCCCGACAGGACGCACCTTCGCAGGATCGGGCTGATCCGACAGCGCCTAGCTGCCGAAGATGCAGCGCGGCTGGCGGCGATGGGCGCCAACGTGGTCCCCTTCAAGCCGCGACGAAAACCACAAAAACGAGCCAAATAGTTTTTGTGCCATTCGCTTGTTACAAAATCGGGCGCCGCAATTGTTGTGGCGCCCTTTCGATTCTGCCCCGAGTCCAATCAGTATAACTAGGTGCCCACGTTCTTACGGATTGTCCTGAGAACGCAGGAGGCACCCAGCAATGACGACGCTACGCAAGGCAATTCGACGGCCCCGCGTATTGGAGGCCACGGGTTGGTCAGTCCCGACCCTCTACCGCAAAATGAAAGAGCGGACCTTCCCGCAGAGTCAAAGACTCGACCCTAACGGCCAAGCAGTCGTTTGGTGGGAGGATGAAGTTGCCGCGTGGCAGCGAGGTGAGTGGAAGGCCACGGAGGCCGCTGCCTGATGAAACCCCATATGGAAAACCCGGCGCTGGCGGGCACCGGGCTTCCGAAATCTGATCTGGCTGGCGCTTCGATCTGTTCGGAATCTATCCCTTCGCTCCCTCCAATTCAAGCTGATCCTGCGGCCGAGCGACGTTTCGCTCAGGCGCTTGCCGAGCGTGTGTTCGGCATCGCGTCAAACTCCCAAGTTGGGAGATTGATCCCGGTTGTCCGGCGTCGGCGGAGGATTGCGGCATGATGCACATCAAGCCCGATGAGCTTCGGCCACTGATCGTCACCGATCCGAAGATCCGCAAGATGCTCCAGCTTGCCGGCCTGCGCTTCATGTGCAGCCGCGCCCGCTGGCTCGACAGCGAGGCTACCAAGCTCGGTATTGCCTTGAAGGCCGGCAGCATGACCTCAGACGAGGTTGACGCCAAGCTGGAGGAAATGGGCGCGCTTGATTTGGTGTATCCACTGGTTACGTTCGACGAGATGGAGGCCGATCCGCCGGCAAAGAGCTGGCTGATTAAAGGAATCCTCGCCCGCGGCGAAACATCGGCTTGGATTGCCCCACCTGGAGCGATGAAATCCGCGCTGTTGGCGGAGGCCGCAATCTGTGTCGGCGCCGGTCTCGATTGGCACGGCTACCGAAACAAGGGCGCCGCTGGCGTGCTCTATTTCGCGATCGAGCGGTCAGACCTTGTTAAGCGGCGCTTGCGGGCTCACCGGGCGCGGCTAGTACCCGGAATCAGAGCTGAGTGATACGGCGGCCTTTGAAACGGCGTTGACGGACCTTTTTCTTGGTCCAGACGAAGGGCTCGGCTCTGTCGTTGTATGCGTTGACGTAGGCATCGATGTGTTCCTGAAGCTGCTTGAGGCTCGTGAAGGAGGTGCCGCTGAGCGACTGCCCCTGCAAGATGGAAAACCATACTTCGACCTGATTGAGCCATGACGCACTTGTCGGCGTGAAATGAAATTGCACGTTGGGGTGGGCCTTGAGCCAGTCCTCGTTCTTTTTATGGGTGTTGAGGTTGTCGAGGATGACGTGAAGCTTGCGGTTCGGAAAAGCCGCGGTGACGCTGTTCATGAAATCGAGAAACTCGACGCGGCGCCGGCGTTTTGAATGGGTCGCGATGATCTTTCCGGTGGCGACTTCGAGCGCCGCAAACAATGTTGTGGTGCCATGCCGCTTGTAATCGTGGCTTTGGCCGGTCAAGGCGCGGCCATTGGGCAACTTCAGATAACCCTGCGCTCGCTCCAAAGCCTGGATCGAGGGCTTCTCGTCCACGCACAGCACAATGGCCTTCGCCGGCGGCGCGACATAGAGGCCGACAACATCGGCGGCTTTGGCCGTAAAGTTCGGGTCGTTGCTCTCGCACCAGGACTTGCGAGCCACCAGGTCAATCTTGTGGCTGCGCAGGAACCGCCAGACATATTGGACATCGACATCGCCCAGCGCCTCGGCCAGCAGGGGCCGGTCCAGCGCGCAAACCCTTGCGGTGGCGGCTTATCCAGCAGCTTCAGAATCCGCTTGTCGGTCGTCTTCGTATAGATCGGCTGCTTGCCAGGCCGCGGCTTGTCTTGCAGCCCTTCAAGGCCATGGTCGGCATAGCGATGCCGCCAAAGGCTGACAATCCGCGGCTGGACCCCAACTTCCTTGGCGATCGACCGGGTGCTGCGCCCATCCGCCGCCAACAGAACTATCCGCGCCCGCTTCAAATCGCGCTGCAACGTCACCGGTGAGCGACAGCACGCCTCAAGCACCTTGCGATCTTTCCTCGAAAGGTGGACTTCTCTTGCTTCGGGTATCATCCCGACCTTGAATCACGACTCACGTTCCAAGAAAAGTGGGTACTAGGGCTTGCTGGCACGCCTATCTGTGTATCAAGCGCCACAATCGACCTGACGCACCCTGACGCCTTCAAAAAGGTGATTGATACGATCCGGGACGCCCAGACCATCTTGGGCGATGATATTGGGCTGGTGATTATCGACACCTTCGCGAAGCTGATCGCGGCGGCCGGCGGCGACGAGAACAGCGCCAAGGATCAGGGCGCCGTGTTCGCCAATGTGCAGCGGGTGAAGAACGTAACGGGCGTTCATGTCGCACTGATCGGCCACACCGGAAAGGACCAGAACCGCGGCGCGAGAGGATCTAACGCACTATTGGGTGACGTTGATGTCATGGTGACGATCGGCGGCGACGAAATCAAATCTGTAACCGTCACCAAGGCGAACGACGCGCCGGAAGGCCCCCTCTTCTCGTTCAAGTCTGATGTCCATGAGTTCGGCACAGATGAGGATGGCGACCCGATCACGGTCAATGTGGTCAGCTCGGAGGAGGTTTCATCGCAAGTTGCGACGAAAGGTCAGGAGCCGAAGTTGAAGCCCAACCAACAGACCGCCTTCGCCATCCTGCACGGCGCCGGCTCAGCAGGGCTGACACTGGAGGACTGGAACGCCCAAGCAAAGGACGCCGGCCTTGGCCTGAAGCGAAAGGCCGACCTGACTGACATCCGCAACGCCCTGCTCTCCAAGGGGCTTGTCCGCCAGTACGGAGACAGGTGGCGCGTGTCTCATGACTGAGTACGGGTTCGAGGGTTCGTAGGTTACGGCTCTTATAGAGAGCCGAACCGTACCGAACCCCGAACTCTACAACCCGAACCCGAACCGAACCCGAACCGAACTACCGAACCATTGGAAGGTGCTGAGTGAACAAACAGCCGAAGACCAGTCATCTGACACCGTGGAAGCCGGGACAGTCCGGCAACCCTCTGGGGCGGCCACAGGGAGCCCGTGCGAAGTTCTCCGAGAAGGCGTGTGCTGATGCGCTGGCGGACTGGACGACCAACGGTGCAACCACGCTGGAGCGTGTGAGGGCCACCGACCCGTCAACGTATTTGCGGGTGCTGTTCTCGATCATCCCGAAGGACGTTGCGATCTCGATCGAGAACCGCACCGGCCCGATGGATAGTGCCGAGATGCAAATGATGCGCCGGCTCGTTGGACTGATCCAGGCGACGGCAGCGGCGATCGACCCGGAGACCGTGTTCGGTTGGATCGAGGAAGATCTGAGAGCGCGCGTCGCGAAGGATCTGCCGGAGGTGGAAAGACTGGATTAGGCGGAAACTGGTTCTGCCGGCGAACTGGTTTCGAGGCCGAAAACAGCATTATCTTTATCAGGCGTTCTCACTGCGCACGCCACTACGTACAAATGCCATGGCGTTTTCTGGGGTATTTCCATAGATTCCTTCGTGACTGATTTGCACACGAAGGACCGCGACGATGACCGACGACGAGATCAAGGCCCAGGCCGCAGCCAAGGCCCAGGCCGAACGTGACGAGCTGATTGCTGCGCTCCAGAACCGCACGGCGCTGGGGCGCCTGGCGCTCACTGAGGCCAATACAGTGTTCGACGTCATGGCCGAGCTGGGCTTCGCGATCACCAAGGCCGGCTGACATGTGCCACCGACCAAGTCCCGATCGGGCAGACCTGGGCGAGCTAGCCCGGATGCTCCAGCAACATACGCCCATGTGCCAGCTTTCCGACATGCAGGTGCGGAGTTCGCTCGAGCTGATGCAGCAGCGCGGCTGGAAGATCACGGCGCCCAGCGCGGCGCCTGAGGCTGGGCGGTCCGAGTGATGGCCCAGCAGTACATCGGCACAGGCCGCATCGGCCCGGGCAAGAACGTTGCCTACCCGTCTCCGCTCCCGATCTGATCGACGCTGACCCTAACGAGGCGGTGACACTCAAGCAGGCGGCTCAGGAGCTCTCGCATGCTCGTGGAGACATCTCCAGGTTCGTCGAGGGCGCCAGTCTTTCCAATATTCAGGATAAGGTCGACAAGACCCGCCTTGCAGAGCTGAAGAACAACCCCAGTGCAGCGCAGGAACTCGGGTTAAACGATCAGGACGTTACTGCGGCCGCGCAATCTGAAACGAAACGAGCAATTGCTGACGATCTCGCCAAGGAAGCAAGGGCCGAGCCGGCCACCCCGGCAGTTGATGGCCTCGATCCCGAAGTCGAGAAGGCGCTGAAGCATCCCCAGGTCCGGCAGGCGATCGAGGAGGAGCTGGGCCGGGCTGATGTCGCCAAGCAGCAGTATGCGACGGCGCTCAACACTGCGCACCAGTATGCGCAGGCGAGCCTCCTGGATCATTTCCCAGAGCTGGCGGACTTCCCGGTTGATCAGTGGGCGGAGGGCATCGCAATCCTGCATCAATCCGACCCGCAGCGTGTGCAGCGGGCCATGGGCGTGCTCCAGCGGGTTGATCATCTCCAGCAGGCGCAGGCGCAATGGCAGCACCATCAGGCGGCGGAGCAGCGGCAAAGGGTCGAATCCTGGGCCCAAGAATGAGGGCGCCCGGTATGACGCGTGGGCCGCGAAAGAGGGCATCAAGCCCTCAGAGATAGCGCGGGCCGCGGAGGAGTACCTGGGCGATCTGGGCGTCGACAGGGACTCGCTGGCACGGCTGACGAACGACAACCCGGTCCTGCGCTCGTCTGAATTTCAGCGCATGCTGACCGATGCCGCTCGATATCGGATGGTCATGGGAGCACACGCCAAGGCAAGCGCGAAGGCCGTTCCTCCAGTTATGCGGCCTGGCGTCGCAAGCAGCACACCACGAAGCGGCGATCATTCCGGGCAGATCGCGGAACTCCAGAAGCAACTGGATACGGCAACGGGCAACAAGGCCATGCGCATTGCCGCGGAGATCACAGGCCTTCGACGCGCAGCAGGAGCAAGGTGAGATGAACGGGAAAGGCTTTCTGGATCAGGTGGACTGGTTCACCGACAAGTTTGGCGGCAAGCAGCAAACCGACGACGAGATCATCGATCGGTTTGCGCTGAACGGCGCGGAAAATCGTATCGCTATGCTGCACCAGATCGAGGGCGAAGAGCTGGAGGACATCTCCACGCCAAACGAGATCCGGAAGGCCGCGCGCCGTATGAAGCTGGTCCGGCAGATGAACGAAACACATAGCGCGCTGCTCAAGGCAGGTCGATGAGAAACCCCGTGCTTGAAGCCCTGCTCAACGCCAAGGTGGCCGACGTTGTCGAGCCCCCGCGGTCCTGGGGCAAGGAAGAAAAGCAACGCTTTCTGCAACTCCCTCGGGACTTGCAGCTCTACTTCGCGAAGCGGGAGCAGCAGCGAGACGACACAGTGCGCCGGGCGCAAAACGAAGCGGCTCAAGCCCGGCGGGAAATGAAAGAACTCCAAGCGAAACTGGCGGCCTCGGAAGAGAGGCTTGCAAAGATTGAGGAAAAGAATGCCGAAACAAGAGACGTTGCCGCCTGAAGAGCGGATCAAGGCAATCTGCGATGAAGCGAATGCGATCGTGGATGCGAAGGCGACCGAGTTGAAGAAAGAGTTTGAAGGACTCCCGTATGTGTCGCTGCGCCGCGACCTCGAGAATAAGGCGCCGGGCTGTGCGTGCCGGCAGGCGCTCGCGATCCTGCGGGAGGGAAAATGACCGCACCCATTGGTGGCCTGCTCAGCGGATTGACCGATCCGAAATTCATGGCGGAGATTGCGGAACGCCAGCGCATTGCTGCGCACGTTGCGGCCCAGATGGGGGTGACGGTGGAGGAGGCGAGAGCGGCATTGCGTGCTTTCGAGGCCGAAACCTCCAGCGATGGCCATACACAGCATTGATATGACGCACTGGACGGACTCGATCAGCGGGGTGCTGGATCATGCCGAACGGCTTGACGGCGACCTCGAGTATTTCGCCGAGCACTATCTGAAGATCCGCCCCAAGGCCGGCGGCGTCGTCCCGTTCAAATTCAACCCGGTGCAGCGAAAGCTGCACGCGATCATCGAGGAGCAGCGCGCCAAGACTGGCATGGTCCGCATCGTGGTGCTGAAGGCCCGGCAGGAAGGCGTGAGTACCTACGTTGCCGGCCGCTACTATCACAAGACCATCAAGAAGCCGGGCTTCCTGACTGCGATCGTGGCCCATGAAAAGCCGGCGGTCCGCAACCTTTTCGGCCTGGTCAAGCGCATGCATGACCTGATGCCGGATGACATGCGACCGGTGACTGGCGCCTCGAATGCCGAAGAGCTGAAGTTCAGCAACATAGACAGCGGCTATCTGGTTTCCGTTGCGACTGAGGACGGCGCTGGCCGATCATCGACGGCCCAGGCTCTGCACGCCTCCGAGGCTGCCTTTTGGGTGAACCTGAAGGAGCAGTTGGCGGCGCTGATGGAGACGGTGCCCGACCTTCCCGACACCGAGATCATTGTCGAGACGACCGGCAACCAGTTTGGCGATGAGTTTCACCAGTTCTGGTGCAAGGCCCTTGCCGGCGAGAACAGCTTCCTCGCGGTGTTCCTGCCGTGGTCGGAAGATCCGACCTACCGCAAGGCCCTCCCCGACGACTTCGCCATGAGCACCGAGGAAAAGCAGTTGGCCGAGCTGCACAAGCTCGATGCCGAGCAGATCTATTGGCGCCGTTGCAAGATCGCGGACAAGGGCGACATCAACTATTTTAAGCGCGAGTATCCGCTGACGCCTGACGAGGCCTTCCTCGCCTCCAGCTTCGACAGCTTCATTCCGCATGAACTGGTGCTGCGGGCTCGCAAGAACGACCACAAGGGGACCGGACCGCTAATCGTTGGAGTCGATCCCGCCCGGTTCGGCGCTGACAGCACGGCCATTGCCTGGCGCCGCGGCAGCGGTATCGAGAAGATCGAGAAGCGCCACGGCCTCGACACCATGCAGGTCGCGGGTTGGGTGGCCCAGATCATTCGGGACGACAAGCCGGCCAAGGTGAATATCGACGTTGGCGGCCTCGGCGCCGGCATCTACGACCGTCTGGTCGAGCAAGGCTATGGCGGCTCATTCGGCAGCGGCTTGCTCAACGCGGTCAACTTCGGCTCAAAGCCCGTCGAGCCTCCACCGTTGGACGACAGCGGCAAGCCATCGGGCGGCCCCGCCAACCGCCGGGCTGAGATGTGGTCGCATCTGAAGACCGCGCTGGAGGGCGCTAACTTCTCTCTGCCAGACAGTGACAGCCTGCAAACCGACATATGCGGCCCTGGCTATCGCTACATGAGCGATGGCCGGCTTGTCCTGGAGAGCAAGGACGACATGAAGAAACGGGGGATGCCGAGCCCGGACGAGGGCGACGCGGTGGCGCTTTGCTTCAGCGAGCCCGGCGGGGCGCCTGTGGTCTCGAATGCCAATTTTAACCGGCGGATCGAGTATCCGGGCATGGGGGTGGCGTGATGCTCTCGTCTACGCCCCGAGGGCATCTAATGCCAGAGCAGAAAAGTAGTTGTTCCTCATTAACCGATAGTTGCCTAAAATGTGGCAACTGGCTAATGACCCGCAGTGGTTGTAGGGTGGAACCGCTATGGGCAAGGACGCGTTACCAGACCCCGGCCCATGGATTGGGGCGGTGGAGCGGATTGGGATTGGGAATACGGTTGTCCTCGTGCTGGCCCTTGGGTTCGCAAGTTCACTGCCTTTCCAGGGGGCGGCCTATCTTCGAGCTATTAACGAGCTTGTGAAGACTGTGTCGAAATATCGCAAAGAGAAGACGCGCGTCCCAGATAAGATCAAGGGCAAGCAGGCAAATCTCGGGGCGGCTCTAGCCCGATCTATTCACGAGAGCACGGTCGTTCTTGACGTCTGACGGGGGCTGGCGGCTGGCGTGGGTGACCGTCCGGCCTTTTCTCACCGGGTTCTACATCAAGCTGTTTTGTAGGCGATGGAGGAGTGGGGCGGGTGAGCGGGCGCAGGCCCGGTCGGTTACGGACCGAGCGGGAGCAGCGCGCCGGGCAAGCCGCGGATCAGGTCGGCTTCGGGACATGCCGCGGCAAACGCAAGGCGAATGCGGCTCGTGGTCTCGACCACACGGGCAGCGAGTTTCAAGAGACGAAGACGCAGCGTCGCGAACTCGGCAGTGGCCAATTCCCGGGCTTTGGGAATGGCGTCGCGCACGGTCAGCATCAGCCAATAAGCGGCCGTATGGAGCACGAGACGGACCTGGTTGGCGAGCGCCGAACGGCAGCTGGTGCGGTCGGAGGCGAGCTGTGTCTTATGCAGCTTGATCAGATTCTCTGCTTGGCCGCGCGCGCAATACAGGCTGTCGTAGATCCACTCGGCCGAGCCGACATCGAGGCTGGTGACGACGAAACGGATGTCGAGGCCGAGCATCGTCGCCTCAATACGGGCGACGGTGCGCCGTTCGCGATCTTAGCCACGCAGAACCGGCAGGTTCTCGATGGCGCGTCGGGTGCGGATGTCGTCGGCGACCTCGTCGACTTTTCTGGCGAGAGGCTTGGTGCCGGACAGACCGAAGATGTAGTCGATGCCGTTGGTCTCGCACCACGCCATGGCCTCCGGCCGGGCATAGTGCCCGTCGCCACGGAACGTAATTCGCGTGTTGTGCCACCGCGTGCGGATATGCCGTACCAGGCGGCGCAGATGGGCACGCACCTCGACGCCGCCCGGCGTCTTGCCGGGCCGCAGCACGACGGCCACGGGCCGGCTCTTCTCCGTGTCGTAGACGTGGATCGGCAGAAAGCAGCGTTCGTCATAATGAGCGTTGAACAGCGAGAGCTGCTGATGGCCGTGGACGACGTCGCAGGTATCATCGATGTCGAGCGTGACGGATGCCGGCTCGTGGGGGTAGCTATCCATCCATGCGTCGACCAAAATGTAGGTCAGTCGGATCACGTCGCGCAGGCGCGGAGCATTCTCCAGCCGCGACAGCGTCGGCTGGGAACACAGATCCCGGCCCGTGTCCGGTAGGCGACCGCAGGCCAGCTTGAATGCCGGATCGGACCGCAGATGATCGAGGTCGTCGGCGTCCTCGTAGCCGCAGCAGATCGCGAACATGCGCGCGCGGAACATATCGACCAGGCTGTGCACGACCCGCGTCGGATCGCGCCGATCCGGGAACACCCGGGCCAGATTGTCGGCCAAGCCGAGACGCCGCTCGGCCATCGCCAGAAGCATCACGCCCCCGTTCGAGGTTAGGCGCCCACCATCGAAGGCAGCTGTGACTTTCTTGGCGTGAATGGCTGGAAACGAGAAGGGCGGAATCGTATCGTCGGTCATGGCGGGCGTGGCGTTCGCGGTTGGAGGTGATGGGGTTGGCTTCACAACCGAATCCTACGCCGTATCAGCGCTTTACACCACGCTCGCCAGCCTCTCGGGCGCCTCTTACGAATAAGACAGGCTAGAGGCACGCAAGCGCAACGGGCGCGGAGGATGATATGCTAGTCTGGTTTGCCACAGCAGCAGCAGCCATCGTCATATGTTCCGCGATCTATTACGTCTTCGCGCGTGAGCAGCTATTTCGGCTGGAGCGGTACGAATATTGGTCTGATCGTTTTTTTGCAGCAGCCAAGCCACTCGTGTCTAACCCCGAGACGCCCGAAAGCTTGATTTCCCTAATTGGAGACTTCAACAATCTGATCACCGACGAACGAGCGCCCGTCGGCGTGGTGAATGTGTTTCGAGCCAAGCTTGAGCGGAAAGACAAGAAAAAGTCAGAGTACTCTCCCGACCCGAGCTTCCGCGCCTTTTTTGAGAAGTTTCCAGATCTCCTCCACAATGCGGGGGTCGTCTCCCACGCCGGGCTACTTGCGGCCAGCTATGCTCATTGGGTGATGGGGGTCCAGGCGCGCGCAATACTTGCGGACACTTTCGCGGAAATGGAGCTTCGGCGAAACGAGATCAGCGATACTGCTGACGTGAAGGATATGACGCGCGCCTATCGCGGTCCAAGCTTAGTGCCGTTGATTATCCGAAGATAACTCCACAGGTGCGCCGCTTCCGCGGCGCTCACCTGCGCGGGATTGTGACCTGATCCAGCATCTCAGGCGCAAACGTTTCCCATTTGGGCGTATATTCGGCGCCACTGATATTGAACCAGTAGCACATGCACCCCCCGCTCGCGGCTGGGTTCGAGATAGTCATAGTCGGACCTCCCGACTTAAGCCTGACCGTATCGCCCTTCTTAAATTCTGCCATCGGTTGATTCTCCTGTTTCTTGCCCTACAACGATTCCGCAACCGTAAGGCGAGAGCAAGCGCGACTTGCGGTGGATTGACACTCTTCGCCCTTTGACCTGCCTCGACTCAGGCGAGCCCTTCCGCAGCGCAATTCTGCGCTTGTGGAGGCGGAAGAGGATCTGCGGGGGAAAATCAAGACGGACGCCGGCGAGATTGAACGACAATCCCCTGGGATTTATGCGATCTCAGAGTAGTAGCTGGTGCAACCCAACCAAATTGAGCGTGAATATCGAACTGGAGACGCATCCAGCGCCCGGCGAAATCGGCGGCTTTCTTGGCGTCTGCCTCCATTTTATTGAGCGACATTTCTGTGTGCACCTCATTGGCAGCGTCATCCTTCGTTGGTTCGTAAAACCTTACGCGCACAAGATGCCCGCTCGCTGAGTGCTCCACCTCCATATACCCGTGTGCCATCATGCGCCGGTGCCTTTCGTAGGCGTCCATCTCGTCCAGCAGCTCAACAGCCTTCGCACGGAATTGAAATAGCGGTCCGTGGGGAACATCAAGTAGCTGTCTGATTGCCTTGACCCTGCTCGGTAGACGGTAAGGAAATTCATTACGCTTGGTGAAATACGGATCAACCTGCTCCATCGACACCCACAAGTTACCAAGCAAGTACTCCACCTGAGAATAGGAGCCCACCAACATGCCCCGCAATTTGTTCGCGCGCTCGATTATCCGCTGCTTCTGGGGAGATATCGGTCGGTCGAGAGGGTGATACATTTTTCGTGCCGAACGGCGGCTTGCAAATCGGATATAGCGCAAAAATGGGTGACGGCGAAACCGAGGCCAAGGTCGCGAACCGGTTGCTCTGGCGGCGCTACCGGGCGACCAGGAGCGGCAGCGATTTTAACCGGCCGCTGACCTACAAGAGCTATGCACTATTGCGAGCATTGGTAACGGCCGTTTAGGCCACTACCAATTCACGTGGTTTGATCTGCTTCAGCTCGCTAGCAATCTCGGCGCCGGTCTTTTCGACCTCAAACCTCGATTGCAGCGTAAGCCAGAAGTCGGGCGTGGTGCCGAATACCTTTGCGAGACGCAATGCGGTATCAGCCGTAATACCCGTTTCCTCCCGGGCAATGCGCTCAATGCGAGTGCGCGGGATATGGCACAGGTTCGCAAGGGCGTACGGAGTTAGGCCGTAGGGCTCCATAAATTCTTCCCGCAGGACCTCTCCCGGGTGCAGTGGCTTCAACTTTGCCATTTCTTAACCCTCCTACTTAGTCGTGATAATCTACGATCTCAACGTCATACGCTTCGCCATCTCTCCAAACAAAGCAAACTCGGAACTGTTTGTTGATCCAAATCGCGTGCTGTCCTTTGCGATCTTTTTCCAGTTCATGAAGCTTGTTGTTTGGCGGTGCTTTCAGATCGAATAGCTCCTTTGCAGCGTCAACCATTCGGACTTTCCGACGAGCCACCCTGACAATTGTTGTCGGGAACCCGCGGGGGCAGTTGCCGTCAAAAACCGCCTTGGTGTTGGCGTCCTTGAAAGACCGAATGGCCATCGATTGCTCGCTAACGTATCGATCCCTGATACGTTCCGCAATACTGAACGTATCAAGAACTGATACTATTAATAATATAGGTAACGGGATCGTCACATTGGCCAGTATTTGACGAAATCGAGCGCGGATTCAATCTTGGGGAGTATTTAACCCCAGCTAAAGCGGCCAAAAGCGATTAACCGCCCTTGGACTTCGCCTTCAGCCCCAGCTCGACAAGGCGGCGGATGGCTTCTGACCGTGAAACGTCGTGTTTTCCTGCCCAAGTGTCGAGCGCTTTCATGGTCTGAATCTCGAACCGGGCGGGGATTGTCCCGCCATACTTGATGCCGGGTGGGCGCCCCATGGACTTTTTGTGTACAGATTTCTCTTGTTTGGTCATGACTTTTCGTATACAGGAAAAGCAAGCCGAGGGGAAGCGTCAACTTCCGCCCCGGCTCTAAACCCAGTCAAGGAGTGACCCGTGACTAGATCTGACACTCACGATACCACAATCACGTCTGGATTTGCCCGACTTCGCCGGCTTATGAACCGTCCCGTCGCGCCAGTACCGCTGGTGGCGGTGCTGACCATCTGCTCCGGCTCGCTGCTGGTGCACTTGCTGCTGTGGGTGCAGCCATGACCGGAAAACCAGCCGGTGATGTGATGGACAAAAATCTCTTGATAGATCAGGCCTGCGATATCTACTGCCACGGCCTAGCCCGGATAGATACGCTGGGGCCGAACCGCCGGTTGGTGTTCACGGTGCCGAGTGTCGACAGCACCGGCTATCAGCAAGTGGTGGTGAAGCTGATCCTGCCGGCCGAGTTGATGGTGACGCTTGCCTACATGGCGGCAGGTACCGACCGAGACACCATCTCGCCCGACCTGATTGCGCTCGAAACCGGGAGGGCGAATTGATGGACGTGAATGACATTGACAACGCGCTTCACGAAATCAGGCAGATGGTTCTGGTTGCGATTGGCGCGCATGAAAGTCTGCTCGGTGATCCTGATCCTGAGGTTTTCAGCATGCCGCGACGTGATGCGGAAATGCTCTCATTCAGCATCTTTGATGTCCTAAAACGGGTTGAAGATCTGAAGGAAAAGCTGACCGAGCCAGCAAGGCCGCAAGCGAAGATTGTCCTGATCGGGGGCAACGAGTGCGCCTGATCCGGCTCTACGTCGGCCGGCTGTGCTTCAAGCTCAGCTTGTGCCTCGCGATCGCTGGGAAGAAGGTCTCTGGCATCTGACAGCAAAAGGCCCGCCGGTTCACTGGCGGGCCTAGCACTCCCGGCGCTCCAATCCGCAATTGGATCGGCAGCCGGGAGCATTGGGGGCTGGAAAGCGAGCCGTGCCACGTTCGATCTCTAACGACAATGGGTAAAACAGCGGACTCCGGTAGTCGTACGGATGCATTTTCGGAACGGGGTGTTCTACTGTGAGAACACCGGCGCGATTTAAGCATCAAACAATTTTTAGTTGTCCGGGAATGCCGCAGTGTGGGTGTGTGTGTGTGTGTGTGTGTTGGAACCACGCTGCGGCTTTTCCCATGAGCTAATTCGCTTTGGGGGTGCGCTGGGTCAATTTTGCCCAGATTCGGCCCGCGATAGGTGTTAACAAACACCTATCACCGCGCGGCCCCTGGCTTTCATCGGTGATGAGAACGCCATTAGCGCTCCCGCCTCCTCTAGATAGGAGCAGCGCCATGCGTCGCCATTCCACGCAAACCAAATCGCTTGAAGGACGTCTCGCCGAAGAGGCGAAGCGCCTGCATGAACAAGCCGAATTGCTTCCGCATGGCAATCTGCGCGAAGCCGTCGAAAGGAAAGCACGGCAGGCTGAAACCGCCTCGCACATCAGCGAGTGGCTGAGATCACCCGGATTACAGCCGCCGGTATGACACCAACCGCACTTGATGAGCTTATCGAGATACAGGCGGACCTTGCTGAGCTTCGCAAGCTTGCATGTGTGTTCCCTCCCGAAACGGAGAAGGTCTTGCAACTGTTCGCGGACCTAATGGAGAGGCGCGCTCGCGAGATCGACAAAATGATTTGAGGCCGCCTCAGTTGGCGGTGTCTTTCATTGCTTCAGCTTGCGCCGCCCCGGCCCTTGGTCATGTCGCGTTTCGGTACCCCATGATTGCGAGCTGTGGGTTACCTCGGTCGAAGTCTGGCCGAACCTCGGCGCCGCGATTGCCGCAACCCCAGCAAACGAACCGCGGCTCGAGATCGGATAGCCTCACAGTGTCAGGCCAGCGGTCGGCGTCCAGGGCGACGTGATGGCCACAATGGCAATAGATCAAGACGCCGCGCACACCCATCTCTCGTAAGCGGAGCTTTTCTCCCATTTGATTGACTGGTTTCGCTTCGGCTTTCGCTCTGCGATCCTTGGCTTGTCAGAGAGCCGAGAGGAGACTGAAGGCGATGGAACAATCGGGGGAGGAAGCCGAAGCTGATGGCTTTGTGGGGAAGCTTACGCGCCGGACGCGTTCTGGAGGCCGGTTATGGTCTGCGGAGATCAAGGGGCGCGCTGTTTTCGAGAGCATGAAGCCCGACGCCCGGGTATGTGATGTCGCACGGCGTTATGGTGTGAAGGCCCAGCAGTTGACGACGTGGCGCAGATTGGCGCGTGCTGGCCGGCTCGCATTGGTCACGGACGACGCGGCGGATTTCGTGTCGATCGAGCTGAGCGATCCAGTGGCGTCAGGCAAGAGCGAGGGGCCCGTCGAGATTACGATTGGCAAGGTTTCGGTCCGCCTGGATGCGGACGTGTCGGCGGTGCGGATCGCGGAGATCGTGACTGCGATCGAGCGCGGCGCATGATCATTCCGGCGCAGGGACTGCGGATTGTGCTTGCTGTGCGTCCTGTTGACTTCCGGTGCGGGCACGACGCGCTGGCCGGTCTTGTGCAAAACACGCTTGGGCTCGATCCGCATTCGGGCCTGATCGTGGTTTTTCGTTCGAAGCGCGCCGACCGGCTGAAGATTTTGCTATGGGACGGCACGGGCCTCGTTTTGGTCTACAAGCGCCTTGGCCGCGATGGTCGTTTCGAGTGGCCGCAGATCAGCGACGGCGTCATGCATCTGACGCGCGTGCAGTTCGAAGCGAGAACTGGAAGCGAGTGGGCGAACGGATTGTCGCGACGCCAGCTGCGGCGAACTGACTCAGACCCGACAACCTGTTTCGCGCGGGGCTTTGGGATGATAGCTTGCGGATGTGCCGCCGTCCCCCATTGATCCCGCCCGTCTTGCAGCGCTGCCCGCCGATTTGCGCGCGCTCTTCCGCGCGCAGGAAGCGATGATTGAAGCCGAGCGTCGTCGCGCAGACGATGAATGCTCGGCGCGCCTTCATGTCGAGAGTGAACTGGCTGCGTCCAAAGAGAGCGTCGAACGCCTCGAACTGCTCGTGAAGGAGTACGAGCGCGCACGTTTCGGTAAACGCTCGGAGAAGTTCAATCCCGATCAGATGCAACTGGTTCTCGAGGACATCGAGATTGCCATCGCCGAAGTCCAGGAACGCCAGGACGATCGTGCGCGCCGCGCCGGCACGGCGCCGTCCAGCCGCCGGACCAGGCGCGCTGCCCGTGCCTTTCCCGCGCACCTGCCGCGCATCGAGCAGGTGATCGAACCCGAGAACCTCGAGTGTCCCTGCGGCTGCGGCCGGATGGTCCAGATCGGCGAGGATCGCTCCCGCCGTCTCGATGTCATGGCCGCCCAGTATCGTGTGATCGAGACGGTGCGACCGCGCTACGCCTGCGCAAAGGGCTGCACCGGTGTTGCTCAGGCGCCGGCGCCCGCCCATCTCGTGGAGGGTGGCATCCCCACCGAGGCGCTGCTGGCGCAGGTGGCGGTCGCCAAGTTCAGCGAGCACATGCCACTCTATCGTCAGTCGCAGGTTCTGGCTCGGCATGGCATCTTCATCGATCGCGCCGTTCTGGCAGACTGGATGGGAACGGTCGCCTTCCACCTCGCGCCGCTGGTCGAGCGCATGAGCGTCGTGATGAAGCAATCGGGCCGCTTGTTCATAGACGAGACCAGGGCGCCTGTGCTCGATCCGGGCCGGGGCCGAACGAAGACCGGCTATCTGTGGGCTGTCCTGCGCGACGATCGCGGCCACGGCGGCGCTGATCCACCAATCGTGGTCTACCACTACGCGCCAGGACGCGGTGGTGACCATGCTGAGCGCATCCTCGAGGGCTTCGACGGCATCCTTCAGGTCGACGGATACCAGGGCTATCATCGGCTCGCACGGCCCAAGCGCAAAGGCGGCGTGCCGCTGCGGCTGGCCGCATGTTGGTCCCACTCAAGGCGCAAGATCATCGCAGCGACTCCGAAAGCCGGCTCACCCATCGCCGAAGCCGTTCTCGCGCGCATCGCCGCACTCTATGCGATCGAGAAGGAGATCCGTGGCGCCGACGCCCCGGCTCGGCAAACGACCCGTAACGAGCGATCACGGCCGCTCGTCGCTGAACTCGAGAGGTTTCTGCGCGAGCAAGCCGCTCGCCTGTCGCCGGGCAGCGAGATGGGCAAGGCGATCGCCTATCTCCTGAACCATTGGGATGGCCTCACCTTGTTTCTCGACGATGGTTGCGTTGAGATGGACACCAATCCCGTCGAAAATCAAATCAGGCCGCTGACTCTGACGCGTAAAAATAGTTTATTTGCTGGTCACGACGAAGGTGGTCGTTCATGGGCGCGCATAGCTTCGCTCATCGCCACCTGCAAAATCAACAGCGTGGAGCCCTACGTCTGGATGAAAGCGACGCTCAAAGCGATCGCAACCGGTCACCCGCAGTCCCGGATCGACGAGCTCCTGCCCTGGTCGTTCGGCCGCACCTCGTAATTCTCCGTCGTTGCCGCCTCCATACCCCCCGCCAACGATTTGCAAACACGTTGATCAACAGACTGCAATCCCCACGCCAAACCTTTGCGAATGGGACGCGAACGTCGCTTACCATCTCTCGCATCTCGCCGAAGGTGATCTTGAGCGGCCGGCCATCTGCGTGCGTTGATGTGCGGCGTTTAGGACGAGGCATGCCGCCATCGAAACGCGGCTAAGGCGAGAGTCAAATTATCGATTCCTAGCGGCGCGGAACGAGCGCGAACTACTGCCGGTCGTGGGTATGGAGAACTGCCCGTCCCTACCCGGTCAGCCCATTCCAAATCTGCTCAAGCTCCGCGGCCTCGCGACGCAGGCGCCGAGAGCGCATTGTACGTTCAACTGTGCGCCGAATGACGACAATCAATCTAACTAGCTGATTTTGCTGATGTTTTGGCGGAGAGGGAGGGATTCGAACCCCCGATAGGCTTGCACCTATGCCGCATTTCGAGTGCGGTGCATTCAACCACTCTGCCACCTCTCCTGAAGGCGCCAAGTAAGGAGCAGGGCCCCTGTGGTTGGGGCGTTAATAGGCGAGGATGGCGGGCCAGACAAGGCGCGAAAGGGGAAAATCCGCTGCCTCTTTCAACCCCATCCCAGCCTTCGGGAGGAACCGCGATGGAGCATCTGACGATCAAGGTCAATGGCGCCAATTTCCACCTGGTTCGCGCTGGAAAGGGCAAACCGCTGCTTTTGCTGCATGGTTGGCCGGAATTCTGGCTGACCTGGGAGCCGGTGATGGTCCGGCTGGCCGATCGCTTCATGCTGATCGCGCCCGACCTGCGCGGCTTTGGCGACAGCGACAAGCCTGACGGGCCTTACGGGCCGGACGGCCATGCCGCCGACATGCTTGCGCTGATGGAGGGGCTCGGCATCGAGCGATTCGCCGTGGTCGGCCACGATGTCGGCGGCGCCGTGATGCAGCCCCTGGCGCGGCAGGCACCGGGCCGGCTCGCCGGTCTCTTCTTCTTCGATTTCGTCTATCCCGGCATCGGACCGCGCATGGCGGCGCCCGACCGGCTCAACCACATCTGGTACCAGTCCTTCCACCAGATGGAGATGGCCGTGCGGCTCGTCGGCGCGAGCCGCGAGAGCTGCCGGCTCTATATCAGTCACTTCCTGAAGGGCTGGGCGCATCGAAAAGACGCCTTCGACGACGTCCTCGACGCCTTCGTCGACAATTTCTCTAGGGTGGGCAACCTTGCCGGCGGCTTTGCGCATTATCGCGCCTCGCATGCCGGGCGCGTCGCGATGATGAAGGGCGAAGCTCCACAGCTTCCGCCGATCGACGTGCCGACCTGCGTCCGCTGGGCCGAGCACGATCCGCTGTTTCCCTATGCGTGGACCGACCGGCTCGGCGAGACGTTCAGCGCGCTCGATCTCGCGATGTTTCCCGGCGCCGGCCACTTCCCGCATCGGGAAAATCCCGACCACGCGGCCGCGGAGATCGCGGCGTTCTTTCAGCGCGTCGGCTGGAGTTGAGTCCGAGGAAGGGGTGGGACCGCCAGACGCGGTAAACACTGGCGGTCCCGTGCCGCTCATTGCAATACTGACCGGGAAGGGCGGCTTCGCCGGCCAGGTGAGGCGACGATTCGACCGTAGCGGGTGCCCCATGCACCGCAACGCAATCCGTCCCTTAACCTAACCAGTCAAGGTTACTCCTTGTCAGACTTGGCCTTTTTCTTCCCATTCTCGGTAGAATCACGGTCTTTCCCATTGTCCTTGCGGCGGTTGGTGAAGCGCGCATTGCCGAGGCCCGTGCCGATGGTGAGCACGCCCCAGCGCTCGACATCCTGCATGAACGGAACCTCCGAGAGGCCCTGAACCACGCCGTCATTGTGCATCAGGATCGCGGTGTCGTGCTCGCCGATCTCGGGAATGCCCTCGATCAGGCTCGCCGGCAGGTTGAACTTGCTGCTCTCCCAATTGCCCGGCAGGTTCTGCGCGCCCTTCTCGATCGAGCCGTCGGCGTCGATCACGCCGGGACAGGCGATGCCGATGAAGGGCGCGAGCTTGAAGCCTTCGGTCTCGGCCTCGGCGATCAGCCCCTTCAGCATCTTGGTGAGCCGCTTCACCGCGCCTTCGCGCGTCGGCTCGTCGTCGGCATGACGCCATAGCTCGGATTTCACGACCTTGGCCTTCGACAGGTCTTTTGCCTTTTTCCAGCTCGTTTCCACCAGGCCACAGCGGATATTCGTACCGCCGATATCGACGGCGAGGATGCTGTCATGAGCCTCGAAGATCCATGACGGCGCCAGATGCAGCGCACCTATCAGGCCGGCTTCATCAGGATGATGGCGGATCGGCTGCATGTCGATCTTGAAGTCCTCGGATTTCAGGATGATCTCGGTGCGCGCGATCGCAAGCTCGCCGAGCCTGGAATCACGAAATCCGCCGCCGACCATGATGCGCTCGGTCTTGGCCCAGGCCTTGGTCTTGAGGAAGCGGCGCGTGACATAGGCGAGCTGCTGGGCGAAATCCTCGATCGCGCTGTGGACCAGCGCCGAGGCCTCGGTGTCGTCGCCGATCAGGATCGCATCCAGCGTCTTCTTGCTGATCTGGTCCGAGGGCTCCTTGCCGAACGGGTCCTCGCCGGTCTTGCGCAGCGGCTTGCGCCAGCGGTCGAGGATCTCGCGGAACGCGCCCTTGCTGGCGCGGTCGCCGAGAAAACCGTCCTCGTCCTTGATCTCGATGTCGAAACTGTCGACGTCCACCGACGGCAGGCGGCTCGCGCCGTGCTGCGCAATGCCCGTCGTCGCGACCAGTTCGTTCGTTGCCATGGGACCCTTGCCCGCTTGCGAAATCTGGGGGACAACGGCGCGGGAACCCGTTGGTTGCAACGCCGGGGGAGAATCGGCGGATGGGCGGGCGGCCAAATCCTTCAAATCCGGGCCTTTTTCAGCGGTTTTCCTTGACTTGCGGCGTCCGGCGGCTATAAGTCCCACACCCGGCGCGGGGCGTTTCTCGCGCCGCTTGTTTTTGCGTGGGTTTTCAAAGGGATAACTCCCGCCCGCACAAAACTCGCATAAACCCATAGCGACTGACAAAAAGCCGGCCCCGACGGACTGTCGCGAGGCCGGGATTGAACACGAAGGAAAACAACGATGTTCGCAGTCATCAAAACCGGCGGCCGGCAGTACCGCGTCGCTCCGGATGATGTCCTGGAAGTAGGCAAGATCGAAGGCGAAGTCGGCTCGATCGTGCAGCTGAATGAAGTTCTGGTGGTCGGCGGCGACACGCCGATCCTGGGTCTGCCCACGGTGGCCGGCGCGTCCGTTGCGGTCGAGGTGCTCGACCACAAGCGCGGCCCCAAGGTCATCGCGTTCAAGAAGCGCCGCCGCAAGAATTCGCGCCGCAAGCGCGGCTACCGCGACGAGATCACGGTGCTGCGCGTCAGCGAGATCCTGACGGACAACGCCAAGCCCACCAAGGGGCCGCGTCCGAAGAAGGAGAAGGTCGCCAAGGAAGACGCCGCCGCATAAATTGATCACGCCAATTCACGAATTGATGCGTGAGAAATTATGAAATGATTCCGTCAAGGAATTGATCTAGAACTACTCAGGATTTCGGAGACGAGCCATGGCTCACAAAAAAGCAGGCGGTTCATCGCGCAACGGTCGCGATTCAAAGGGCAAGCGCCTCGGCATCAAGGCGTTCGGCGGGGAAGTTGTGATTCCCGGCAACATCATTGCGCGTCAGCGCGGCACCACCTGGCATCCCGGCCTTAATGTCGGCATGGGCACGGACCACACTTTGTTCGCCAAGATCGAGGGTCGCGTCACGTTCCAGGCCAAAGCCAACGGCCGCACATTCGTATCGGTACTCCCGATCGCAGAGGCGGCTGAATAGACGGTGGATCAAATTTGGAGTCCGCCGGGTCCTGACCAAACCGGCGGAGTCCACAAATAGGCTCCAGGGGAGGCGGGAAACCGGCCTCCCCTTTCGTTTTGTCTTAGTGACTTCGACGGAGCCGGACATGTTGCAGGATTTTTCGAGCACCACCTTGCGGGAGGCGAGACCTGATGTCGTCGCCACCGAACGGCTGACCTTGCGGCGGCCGACCCTCGCCGACGTCAGGACCATCGCCCGGCTCGCCAATGATCGCCGCGTCGCCGAGAACACGCGCCGCCTGCCGCATCCCTATTCGCAGGACGACGCCATCGAATTCGTCCGTGCCACCGCCGAGATCGGCAGCGAGACCGTGTTCCTGATCGAGCACGACAGCGGGCCGGTCGGCATGGTCGGGATCGACTGCTCGAAGCCCGACAATGCCGAGCTCGGCTACTGGCTCGGCGTCGAGCATTGGGGCCAGGGCTTCGCCACCGAGGCCGCACGCGGCGCGATCGACTTCTTCTTCGAGGAGTTCGAGGACGACCACCTCCATGCCGGTGCGCGCGTCACCAACCCCGCCTCGCGCAAGGTGCTGGAGAAGTGCGGCTTCCAGTGGAGCGGCGTCCAGCTGCACCGCTTCCTGGCGCTGGGCTCGTCCACGCCCGTCGATTGCTTCCGCCTGTCGCGCGGGGTGTGGGCGTCGCTGAAGAGCTGGAGCAGCGCAAGACGGGTGAGGTAGGGCGCAGGCCGCGCCACAATCGACACTGTCGTCCCGGGGCGCGACGAAGTCGCGAGCCCGGGACCCATAATCCCAAGGAGAAGTGCGAGGCGAAGCGCCCACTCCGAGTCTTCGTCAAACCACTCCCTGTGGGTATGGGTCCCGGGCTCGCGCTGTGCGCGCCCCGGGACGACGTTGTGGCTACGCCGGCGGATTTATCTCGTTGCTCGGGCGCCCCAGATCGCGCTCACGCAAGTAGATATAGAACCCGGCGCCGATGATGATGGCGGCGCCGACGATCGTTGCTATCGACGGCACGTCGCCGAACACGACGAAGCCGAAGATCACGGCCCAGACGATCATCGAATATTGATAGGGCACGACGACGCTGGCCGGCGCGAGCTTGAGGGACCGGTTGACGCAGAACAGCGCCGTCACCGAGATGCATCCGGCCAGGGCGAAGATGACGAGGCTGCCTGATGTCGGCGGCACCCAGTGGAATGCCGACAACACCGCGCCCAGCAAAAACGTGCCGACGAATTGCGAGGACGCCATCACGATGTCGGGGGTCTTGCGCAGGCTGCGGGTGATCAGCATCAGGGTTGCAAAGGACAGGCTGCCGCCCAGCGCGATCAGCGCCGGCAGGCTGACGGTCTGCGCCGACGGCCGCAGCGCGATCACGACGCCGCAGAAACCGATCAAAATCGCCGTCCAGCGCCGCCAACCCACCTTCTCGCCCAGGAAGATCGCCGACATCGCGGTGACGAAGATGGGGCCGGCGAGGTAGTACGTGATGACGTCGGCGAGCGGCAGATAGACCGTCGCAAGGAAGAAGGCCGCCACTTCCAGCGTCGAGAGCACGACGCGGAACAGCTGCAAGCGCGGCCGCTCCAGATGCAGGAACTGGCGACGCTGCCGCCAGATCAGCGGCGACAGCAGCAACAGCGCCGCGCAGGCGCGCAGGAACAGCAGCTGCCCCACCGAATAGGTCCCCACCAGGAACTTGCCCATGGCGTCGCCGAACGAGAACATGAAGATCGACAGCACCATCAGCGCAATGCCGGCGAGGCGCGCGGAGCGGTCGTCATAGGCGGAGAGGTTCTTGAAGAAGGGCATTGAAACGAGTCGGAGTGTGAGAGGTCGTCATTGCGAGCGAAGCGAAGCAATCCAGACTGTCTCCACCGCGGCAGTCTGGATTGCTTCGTCGCTTCGCTCCTCGCAATGACGGGCGGAGAGAGCACGGAAAACCCGCGATTAGCGTCGCTTGCGGTCGTTTTAATGACGTGAGCGACTGGGACAAGCCCGCCACCGCCGAATTGAACGGATTGTCGCACTCTTCGCGTCGCGGTAGCGATAGGCGCCTCATCGACAAAGAGAGCTTTGACATGACCGACTTCGATCCGGCCCGGCACCGCATGATCCCCACGCAACGCTGGTTTGAGGATTTCGTCGTCGGCGAACGCTTCGTGCTGCCGAGCCGGACCCAGACCTCGGCGGTGTTCGCGGCGTTCCAGACCGCGAGCGGCGACACCCACCCCGTGCATTACGACGTGGAATATTGCCGCAGCCGCGGCATGCCGCATCTGCTCGCCCACGGCTTCCAGACCTTGATCCACACCGCGCCCGGCGCCGGCCTGTTTCCGTTCATGGTCGAGGACTCCCTGGTCGGCTTCCTCGAGCAATCGAGCCAGTTCCTCAAACCCGTGTTCGCCGACGACACCATCTATCCCGCGCTCGAGGTCACGGAGCTCGCGCCGGGACGCTCGACCGGCGTGGTGACGCTCAAAAGCACCGTGTTCAACCAGCGCAAGGAGCTGGTGCTGGAGGGCATTCAGAAATTCCTGATCCGGCGACGGCCCCTCTGATGTCGTCTTGGAAGTCGTCCGGGGGTTAAGCAAGGGGCGAAATTCGCGGAATTTCGGCCGGTTTGCGGGTAAGTCCGGGTTGCCGCGGGGGACCGGCTGGCCTACCTATGGCCCATGAAATTCCTCGACGAAGCAAAGGTCTATATCCGCTCCGGTGACGGTGGGAACGGCTGCGTGGCGTTCCGCCGCGAGAAGTTCATCGAATTCGGCGGCCCCTCCGGCGGCAATGGCGGCCGCGGCGGCAACGTCATCATCGAGGTCGCGGACGGGCTCAACACGCTGATCGACTACCGCTACCAGCAGCATTTCAAGGCCCAGAAGGGCGAGAATGGCGCAGGCTCGGACCGTCACGGCGCCAACGGCAAGAACATCGTGCTGAAGGTGCCGATGGGTACGCAGATCTTCGATGAAGACCGCGAGACGCTGATCCACGACTTCACCAATGTCGGCGAGAAATTCGTGCTCGCCGAGGGCGGCAATGGCGGCTTCGGCAACGCGCATTTCAAATCCTCGACCAACCGCGCGCCGCGCAACGCCAATCCCGGCCAGCCCGGCGAGGAGCGCTGGATCTGGCTGCGGCTGAAACTGATCGCGGATGCGGGCCTCGTCGGCCTGCCCAATGCCGGCAAGTCGACCTTCCTCTCCAAGGTCAGCGCGGCCAAGCCGAAGATCGCCGACTATCCCTTCACCACGCTGCATCCGCAGCTCGGCGTCGTGAATGCAGACGGCCGCGAATTCGTGCTGGCCGACATTCCCGGTCTGATCGAGGGCGCGCATGAAGGCGCGGGCCTCGGCGACCGCTTCCTCGGCCATGTCGAGCGCTGCCGCGTGCTGCTGCATCTCGTCGATGCGACCTGCGAGCACGCCGGCAAGGCCTACAAGACGGTGCGCACAGAGCTCGATGCCTATGGCGGGCTGCTCACCGACAAGATCGAGATCGTCGCGCTGAACAAGATCGACGCGGTCGAGCCGGACGAGCTCAAGAAGCAGAAGGACCGGCTGAAGCGCGCCGCCAAGAAGACGCCGCTGCTGCTCTCCGCCGCGACCGGAGAGGGCGTGAAGGAAGCGTTGCGCGCGCTTGTCGCAGTGATCGGCGAGGCCCCGGTGTCCGCCAAGGCGAAGAGCGCCGCCGAAGCCGAGCCCTGGTCGGCTTAAACTATCTCCCCTGGGTCGTCCCGGCGAAGGCCGGGACCCATAACCACCGAATGCGATTTGGCGAAGATTGGTCATTGCCATCTCGCGCCATAACATCTTCTGAGGAGTATGGGTCCCGGCCTTCGCCGGGACGACATTGGAGTGTAGGCTGCGGGCACCCGCATCACTGGCAGGTTGTCACCGGCGCTCTAATATCGCAGCATTAAACAATCAAGAAACGGCAGGGATGACGCATGGCGCGCGCGAAGAACGTTCTCTGGATCATGTGCGACCAGCTTCGCTATGACTATCTCGGCTGCACCGGCCATCCCACGCTGAAGACGCCCAACATCGATGCCATGGCGAAGCGCGGCGTGCTCTTCAGCAAGGCCTACGTGCAGTCGCCGATCTGCGGGCCCTCGCGGATGTCGTTCTACACCGGCCGCTACATGCGCTCGCACGGCTCGCACTGGAACGGCTGGCCGCTGCGCGTCGGCGAGCCCACGCTCGGCGATCACCTCAAGAAGATCGGCGTGCGCAATGTGCTGGTCGGCAAGACCCACATGGCGCCCGACCTCGAAGGCATGAAGGCGCTCGGCATCCCGCCGGAGTCGATGATCGGCGTGCATGTCGCCGAATGCGGTTTCGAGCCTTACGAGCGCGACGACGGCCTGCACCCGACGGGACGGCCGCGCCCGAAATACGATGAATATCTGCGCAAGCAGGGATTCGAAGCCACCAATCCCTGGGAGCATTGGGCGAATTCAGGTGCGGCGGAAGATGGCAGTTTGCAGAACGGCTGGCTGCTGGTGCACGCCGACAAGGCCGCGCGGGTGCCGGAGGAGCATTCCGAGACGCCCTACATGACGCGGCGCGCGATGGACTTCATCAGTGAGGCCGAGACCGACGGCAAGCCGTGGTGCCTGCATCTGTCCTACATCAAGCCGCACTGGCCCTACATCGCGCCCGAACCCTACGCCAGCATGTATTCGACCGATGACATGATCCCGGTGATCCACTCCGAGCGCGAGCGCCAGAATCCGCATCCGGTGTTCGGCGCCTATATGGACATGCGCTACTCCCGCAACATGGCGCGCGACGACGCTCGCGAGAAGGTGATCCCGACCTATATGGGCCTGATCACGCAGATCGACGACCAGATGGGCGCGCTGATGAAATTCCTGGAAGAGCGCGGCCTGCTGGACACCACCATGATCGTGTTCACCTCCGATCATGGCGACTATCTCGGCGATCACTGGATGGGCGAGAAGGATCTGTTCCACGAGCAGTCGGCAAAGATTCCGCTGATCATCATCGATCCCTCCCGGGAAGCCGACGCCACGCGCGGCACGCGCAGCGACGCGCTGGTGGAGGGCATCGATCTTGCGCCGACCTTCGTCGATTATTTCGGCGGCAAGGTGCCGGGCCACATCCTCGAGGGACGCTCGCTGCTGCCGCTGCTGCGCGGGCCGACGCCGTCCGACTGGCGCAAGGTCGCGTTCTCCGAATACGACTACGCCATGCAGGACGTGCGGCTGAAACTGAATCAGCCGATCGAGCGCTGCCGCCTGTTCATGGTGTTCGACGGCCGCTGGAAATACATCCACGCCTCCGGCTTCCGCCCGATGCTGTACGATCTCGAAACCGACCCGCAGGAATTTTTGGATCGCGGCGACGATCCCGAATGCGCTGGTATCGTCGCGCGCCTTCAGGCCGAGCTGTTCGACTGGGCGCTGCATCCCAACGACCACATCACCACGCCGCGCGAGAAGATCGCGGCTTATGCCGACAACCAGCTCCAGGTGAAGGGCGGTGTTTTGATCGGCATCTGGGACGAGGCCGAGCTTGCGGCGATCAAGGACGGCATCGCGCAGCGCGCGAAGCTTTGAGTCTGTCTTCGCCTCTCCCCGCTTGCGGGGAGAGGGAGAAGAATTCAATTCTCGATCTTGTATCCCGTCGCCTTCACGATCGGCTGCCAGAACGCCGTGTTGGCGGCGAGCTCCTTCGTCAGCTCATCCGGGCTGCTGCCGACCGGGATCAGGCCGATCGCGGTGAGCTTCTCCTTCACCTCGGCCTTGGCAAGCGCAGCGCTCGCGGCGGCGCCGAGCTTGCTGGCGAATTCCGGCGGGCTGCCGACGGGAAGCCACATGCCGTACCAGGCATCCGCAACGAGAGCGATGCCGCTCTCCTTCAGCGTCGGCACCTCCGGCGCGAAGGGCGACCGTTCCGCGCTCGAGACCGCGATGATCTTCACGCCCTTGGCGCGGTGCTGCGGCAGCGCATCGGCCAATGTCACGATGCCGAACGACAGATGGCCGCCGATGAGATCGTTGAGGATCGGCGCGCTGCCGCGATAGGGCACGCGGGTCAGGGGAATGCCGAGATCCTTCTCGAGCTTGGAGCCCATGAAATGTGGAATGGTGCCGTTGCTCGGCACCCCGAACGACGTCTTGTCCGGATGCGCCTTCAGCCAGGCCACGAATGACTTGAAATCGGCAGCATCGATCGCCGGGCCGATCACGACGGCGAATTCGAACCGCGCCAGCAGCGACACCGGCATGAAATCCTTGGCCGTGTCGAAGCTCGGCGTCGTCTCCACCATCGGCAGCAGATACATGGTGGGGCCCGTCGTCACCAGCACCATGCTGCCATCGGAGTTCGCACCCTTCACCGCCTTGATGCCGATCAGGCCGTCGCCGCCAGTGCGGTTCTCGACCACGATGGTCCTTTGCAGCACCGGCGCCATCTCCTGCGCGATCAGCCGGCACAGCGTGTCGCCGCCGGCGCCCGCCGCGAACGGAAAGATGATTTTTGAAAGCCCCGCCTGCGCTTGCGCCTCGCCCGCCTCTGCCAGCAGCGGCAGCCCAAGACCTCCTCCAAGACATCCGGCCATGAATTTGCGGCGATCCATACGTTTCCCCTTCCAGCCCGTTATTGGTTGCCGGCATTAGAACCGCCCCCGCGCTCAAGACAAGGCCGAAGACCAAGCCACGTTGCGCCGTTTACCGGGCCAGCCGCCTTGCGCCGGCCATCGTCCTGCTGCAAAAGCAGGCCTTACCGGCGCCGCTTGTTTGCTCCGCCGTTCCCGAACCCGAGCAATTCGTCACACGCGCCAACACATACACACATGGCCAGCCCCGAACTCAGTCAATTCCGCCGCATCGTCGTCAAGGTCGGCTCCGCTCTGCTGGTCGATTCCGACAAGGGCGAGGTGCGGACGTCCTGGCTCGCCGCGCTCGCCGACGACATGGCCAAGCTGCACAAGGAGGGACGCGACGTCCTCGTCGTCTCCTCGGGCTCGATCGCGCTCGGCCGCAGCCGGCTCAAGCTGCCGCGCGGCCCGCTGAAGCTGGAGGAGAGCCAGGCCGCCGCGGCCGTCGGACAGATCGCGCTGGCGCGGATCTGGTCGGAGGTGCTAGGGGCCCACGGCATCGACGCCGGGCAGATTCTCGTGACGCTCCAGGATACCGAGGAGCGCCGCCGCTATCTCAATGCGCGCTCCACCATCGGCAAGCTCCTGGAGTGGCGCGCCATCCCCGTGATCAACGAGAACGACACGGTCGCCACCACCGAGATCCGCTACGGCGACAACGACCGCCTCGCCGCGCGCGTCGCGACCATGGCGAGCGCCGATCTCCTGGTGCTGCTCTCCGATATCGACGGGCTCTACGACGCGCCGCCGAAGAACAACCCGAACGCAAAGCTCATTCCCGTCGTCGACAGCATCTCCTCGGAGATCGAGGCGGTGGCGGGCGACGCCGAGTCCGAGCTCTCGCGCGGCGGCATGCGCACCAAGGTCGAGGCGGCCAAGATCGCGACCACCGGCGGCACGCATATGCTGATCGCCTCCGGCAAGATCGAGCATCCGCTCCGGGCGATCGCCGATGGCGGCCGCTGCACCTGGTTCCTGACGCCGGCCAATCCCATTACCTCGCGCAAGCGCTGGATCGCGGGCACGCTGGAGCCGAAGGGCACGCTGACGATCGACGCCGGCGCGGTGACGGCGCTGCGTGCCGGCGCCAGCCTGCTGCCGGCCGGCGTGATCAAGGTCGAGGGCCAGTTCGCCCGCGGCGATGCCGTGATCGTGCGCGGCCCCGATACGAGCGAGATCGGCCGCGGCCTGATCGCCTATGACGCCGACGACGCCGAACGCATCAAGGGCCGCTCCTCCCCTGATGTGATGACCATCCTCGGCATCAGCGGCCGCGCAGAGATGATCCACCGTGACGATCTGGTGGTGGGCGGGTAAACCCGTTGCTCCGTCATTCCGGGATGGTCCGAAGGACCAGAGCCGGAATCTCGAGATTCCGGGTTCAATGCTCCGCATCGCCCCGGAATGACGCCCAAGGAAAACATGGACAAGCCCGCCACAACGTCGGGGCTGGGCCAATGACCCAGCCGTCGCGCGGCTGGGGAGACCTGCCATACCCTCCCCGCCCTTCGCAAAAGCGGGATTTCCGTGCTAGGACACCGTCTTAGCAGAAGGTTGAAACCCCATGGCCGCCCCCCTCAAAGCCGTTGACGGCAATGCCGATCTCCAGGCGTTGATGTCCGATCTCGCCGCCCAAGCCCGCGCTGCCGCGCGCGTGCTGGCGCTGGCGCCGCCGGAGCAGAAGAACCGGGCGCTGGAGGCCATGGAGCGGGCGATCCGCGCGAACGCGGCTCCGATTCTCGCCGCCAATGCCGAGGACGTCGCTGAGGCTCGCGCCTCCAGCAACATGACCGCGTCCTTCATCGACCGCCTGACGCTGACACCGGCGCGTGTGGAGAGCATGGCCGAGGGTATCGGCATCGTGCGCGGCATCGCCGATCCGGTCGGAATCGTCACCGAGAGCTGGCAGCGGCCGAACGGCATGACCATCGAGCGCGTGCGCGTGCCGCTCGGTGTCGTCGGCGTGATCTTCGAAAGCCGGCCGAACGTCGCAGCGGATGCCGGCGTGCTGTGCCTGAAGTCCGGCAATGCCGTGATCCTGCGCGGCGGCTCCGACAGTTTCCGCTCCTGCCGCGCCATCCATGAATGTCTGGTGCAGGGCCTGCGCGAAGCGGGCCTCCCCGAGGCTGCGATCACGCTGGTGCCGACGCGCGACCGCGCGGCGGTCGGCATGATGCTGTCGGGGTTGAACGGCGCGATCGACGTCATCGTGCCGCGCGGCGGCAAGAGCCTCGTCGCGCGCGTCGAGCAGGAAGCGCGCGTGCCGGTGTTCGCGCATCTCGAAGGCGTCAACCACGTCTATGTCGATGCCAGCGCCGACCTCGCCATGGCGAAGTCGATCGTGCTCAACGCCAAGATGCGGCGCACCGGCGTCTGCGGCGCAGCCGAGACGCTGCTGGTCGATCGCGCGGCTGCTGCGACGAGCCTGAAGCCGCTGGTCGAGATGCTGATCGAGGCCGGCTGCGAAGTGCGCGGCGACGACGTCGTGCAGAAGACAGACGCGCGCGTAAAGCCTGCGAACGACGACGATTGGGACACCGAATATCTCGACGCGATCATCGCGGCGAAGGTGGTGGACGGCGTCGACGGCGCGATCGCGCATATCCAGAACCACGGCTCGCATCACACCGATGCGATCGTGAGCGAGAACGAGGCCGCTGCGAAGAAATTCCTGAGCGAGGTCGATTCCGCCATCGTGCTGCACAACGCCTCGACGCAATTTGCCGATGGCGGCGAGTTCGGCTTCGGTGCCGAGATCGGCATCGCCACCGGCCGCTTTCACGCCCGGGGACCTGTCGGCGCCGAGCAGTTGACGAGCTTCAAATATCGCGTTCACGGCACCGGGCAGACGCGGCCGTAGATAACGTCGCGAGGCGCGGGCAATTGAGCAACAATTTCGTCGTGCCGCGTTTCGTGGCGCAAGCGATCCCGCCCTCGACCCCGGGCATGCGCGTCGGCCTGCTCGGCGGCTCCTTCAATCCGCCGCATCAGGCCCATCGCGCGATCAGTCAGTTCGCGCTCAAGCGATTGCAACTCGATCGCGTCTGGTGGCTGGTCACGCCCGGCAACCCGCTGAAGGAGAACGGCACGCTGCATGAACTCGGCGCGCGCATGCAGGCCGCGCGCGACGTCGCCAACGATCCCAGGATCGAGGTGAGCTGTCTCGAATCCGTCATTCGCACGCGCTACACTATCGACACGATCAACACCTTGCGCCGCCGTCTCCGCGGCCTGCGCTTTGTCTGGATCATGGGCGCCGACAACCTCGCTCAATTCCACCGTTGGCAGGACTGGCGGCGCATCGCCGGCCAGGTGCCGATCGCGGTCATCGATCGCCCGCCGCAGAGTTTTCGTGCCCTCGCCTCTCCTGCCGCCAAGGCACTATCGCGCTACCGCCTCCCCGAGAATGAGGCGGCGTTGCTGGCGGATCGGCCGGCGCCGGCCTGGGTCTTCCTCACCGGACTGAGGCTGAACCTGTCCTCGACGGGCCTACGGAACCCGGACGGGAGCTGGAAAGGTACGAAGTGAGACAGACTGTGCGGATCGGGGCTCTCTGGCATATTGAAACCCTTAACCCCACATGATGTAGTGTAACCCGCGAGGGTCGGATTCGGCTCTCGCGATACAGTGAAAGGAATGGTCCCTGGCCACATCTGTATTGTCCAAGTCTGTTTTACCCAAGGTTGCTAAGCCTACGCGTAAAACATCGACCAAAGCTGCGGCCTTGAAGGCGCAACCCGACGCCGACAAGACGCTGAGCCTGATCCTCTCCCGCCTCGAGGACATGAAGGCGGAAGAGACGGTCACCATCGACCTTCGCGGCAAATCGGCGTACTCCGACTACATGATCGTCACCACGGGCCGGGCCAACCGGCACGTCGGCGCGATCGCGGAAAACGTCACGAAGAGCCTCAAGGAAACCGGCATCAAGAACATCCACGTCGAGGGCTTGCCCAATTGCGACTGGGTGCTGATCGATTCCGGCGATGTGATCGTGCACGTGTTCAGACCCGAGGTCCGCGAGTTCTACAATCTCGAGAGATTGTACACGCAAGGCCCAGGGGCGGCGAAGGCGATCTAGCCCGATCTATTCACGAGAGCACGGTCGTTCTTGACGTCTGACGGGGGCTGGCGGCTGGCGTGGGTGACCGTCCGGCCTTTTCTCACCGGGTTCTACATCAAGCTGTTTTGTAGGCGATGGAGGAGTGGGGCGGGTGAGCGGGCGCAGGCCCGGTCGGTTACGGACCGAGCGGGAGCAGCGCGCCGGGCAAGCCGCGGATCAGGTCGGCTTCGGGACATGCCGCGGCAAACGCAAGGCGAATGCGGCTCGTGGTCTCGACCACACGGGCAGCGAGTTTCAAGAGACGAAGACGCAGCGTCGCGAACTCGGCAGTGGCCAATTCCCGGGCTTTGGGAATGGCGTCGCGCACGGTCAGCATCAGCCAATAAGCGGCCGTATGGAGCACGAGACGGACCTGGTTGGCGAGCGCCGAACGGCAGCTGGTGCGGTCGGAGGCGAGCTGTGTCTTATGCAGCTTGATCAGATTCTCTGCTTGGCCGCGCGCGCAATACAGGCTGTCGTAGATCCACTCGGCCGAGCCGACATCGAGGCTGGTGACGACGAAACGGATGTCGAGGCCGAGCATCGTCGCCTCAATACGGGCGACGGTGCGCCGTTCGCGATCTTAGCCACGCAGAACCGGCAGGTTCTCGATGGCGCGTCGGGTGCGGATGTCGTCGGCGACCTCGTCGACTTTTCTGGCGAGAGGCTTGGTGCCGGACAGACCGAAGATGTAGTCGATGCCGTTGGTCTCGCACCACGCCATGGCCTCCGGCCGGGCATAGTGCCCGTCGCCACGGAACGTAATTCGCGTGTTGTGCCACCGCGTGCGGATATGCCGTACCAGGCGGCGCAGATGGGCACGCACCTCGACGCCGCCCGGCGTCTTGCCGGGCCGCAGCACGACGGCCACGGGCCGGCTCTTCTCCGTGTCGTAGACGTGGATCGGCAGAAAGCAGCGTTCGTCATAATGAGCGTTGAACAGCGAGAGCTGCTGATGGCCGTGGACGACGTCGCAGGTATCATCGATGTCGAGCGTGACGGATGCCGGCTCGTGGGGGTAGCTATCCATCCATGCGTCGACCAAAATGTAGGTCAGTCGGATCACGTCGCGCAGGCGCGGAGCATTCTCCAGCCGCGACAGCGTCGGCTGGGAACACAGATCCCGGCCCGTGTCCGGTAGGCGACCGCAGGCCAGCTTGAATGCCGGATCGGACCGCAGATGATCGAGGTCGTCGGCGTCCTCGTAGCCGCAGCAGATCGCGAACATGCGCGCGCGGAACATATCGACCAGGCTGTGCACGACCCGCGTCGGATCGCGCCGATCCGGGAACACCCGGGCCAGATTGTCGGCCAAGCCGAGACGCCGCTCGGCCATCGCCAGAAGCATCACGCCCCCGTTCGAGGTTAGGCGCCCACCATCGAAGGCAGCTGTGACTTTCTTGGCGTGAATGGCTGGAAACGAGAAGGGCGGAATCGTATCGTCGGTCATGGCGGGCGTGGCGTTCGCGGTTGGAGGTGATGGGGTTGGCTTCACAACCGAATCCTACGCCGTATCAGCGCTTTACACCACGCTCGCCAGCCTCTCGGGCGCCTCTTACGAATAAGACAGGCTAGAGGCTCAAAGAGCCGATTTCGAATCGGCTGACGCGCATGCTAGCGTCGTGTGCGCGCGAGATGCGCGCGGCCTCGAAAACACGACTCTGGACACATGCGTGTTGCTGTCATTGCGGTGGGCCGGCTGAAGCAGGGCCCCAAACGGGAGCTTGCCGACCGCTATTTCGAGCGGTTCGACGAGGCCGGCCGCAAGCTCGGATTCCGCGAGTTGTCGATCCACGAAATTCCCGAGAGCCGCGCGCGCGACGCCGCGACGCGGATGGCCGAAGAGGCTGCGGCGATCGGTGCGCACATCCCGGACAAGTCGATCCTGGTGGCGCTGGACGAACGCGGCCAGAATCTCGATTCCACCGTATTCGCACGGCACCTCGGGCGCTGGCGCGACGAGGGTGCCGGTCATACTATCTTCGTGATCGGAGGGGCGGACGGACTTTCGCCCGAATTGCGCCGTAAGGCCAAGCTCGCGATCGCGTTCGGCTCTGCGACCTGGCCGCACCAAATGGTCCGCGTCATGCTTCTGGAACAGCTCTATCGGGCCGCCACCATCCTGGCCGGCCACCCCTATCACCGCGCGTGATCCGCGCCACAACGAGCACCTTTGCCTAAAGCGATGCGAGCGCCTGTCCTCAACCTGCTGCTGATCGCGAGCGTCTCAGGCGCAAGTGTCTTGGATGCAAGTGTCTTGGGCGCAAGCCTCGCGCAAGCTCAGACGCCGGCACCGCAGACGGCAGCCGTCTCGCCCGATGCGATCAAGCAGCGCGAGCAGGAGCTGGAGGCCGCGCGCGCCAGGCAGAAGAGCGCGGAGGAGGCGCAGGCCAAGCTCAAGGCCGAGATCACCTCGCTCGGCCAGGACCGCACCCAGCTCAACCAGCAGCTGATCGACACCGCCGCCAATGTGCGCTCCGTCGAGACCAAGATCGACGAAGCCGAAGCGCGGCTGAAGACGCTCAACGGCCGCGAGCAGGCGATGCGCACCTCGCTTGATTCGCGCCGCGCCGACATCGTCGAGGTACTGGCGGCCTTGCAGCGCGCCGGCCGGCGCACGCCGCCCGCGCTGCTGGTGCGGCCCGAGGACGCGCTGCAATCGCTGCGCACGGCGATGCTGCTCGGCGCCGTCGTGCCGGAACTGCGCGGCCGCGCCGAAAAGATCGCGAGCGAGCTCGGCGAGCTCGTGGCTCTGCGCAAGAACATCGCCACCGAACGCGACCAGCTCGCCTCCGATCGCGACAGGGTCCGCAACGACCAGAGCCGGCTCGCCGCATTGGTCGACGAACGGCAGCGCCAGCAGGCCGCACGCGAAAAGGACCTCGATGCCGAGAACTCGCGCGCCATCATGCTTTCAAGGCAGGTCGGCGATCTCCAGGGCCTGATCGCCAAGATGGAGCAGGACCTGCAAAGCGCCGCCAAGGCGGCGGAGAAGGCAGCCGAGGCCGCCGGGCAGGCGGAGGCAAAAGCGGCCGCCGGCGCCAAGTCCGGCCCTGGCGCTTTCAAGGACCGGTCCCGGACCAGTCCCGCGATCGCCTTCGCTTCGGCCAAGGGCCTGCTGCCGCTTCCGGTTAACGGTAACAAGATCAGGGACTTTGGCGGTTCCGACGGGGTCGGCGGGGTCCAGAAGGGCATTTCGCTGGCCACCAAGCCCGGCTCCCAGGTCACGACGCCGTGTGATGGCTGGGTGGTCTATGCCGGCCCGTTCCGCAGTTATGGACAACTCTTGATCCTCAACGCCGGGGGCGGGTATCATGTCCTGATCGCCGGGATGGAGCGCATTTCGGTCAACATCGGACAGTTTGTGCTCACGGGGGAGCCGGTCGCGACCATGGGGTCGACCTCTCAAGTCGCCTCCATTCTCGCCACGAACGCGAGTCAACCTGTGCTGTATGTCGAGTTCCGCAAAGACGGCACTCCAATCGATCCAGGCCCATGGTGGGCCGCAAATGAAGGCGAGAAGGTTCGCGGATGATGCGCAAGACTTCAGTTATCCTCCTCAGCGCGGCCACCGGTGCGGCGCTGACGCTGTTCGTGACCCAGCCGCGCGCGGTCTTCATGGGCTCCAGCGCGCGGGCCGCTACCGCAGACACCTATCGCCAGCTCAATCTGTTCGGCGACGTCTTCGAGCGCGTGCGCTCCGACTATGTCGAGAAGCCCGACGACACCAAGCTGATCGAATCCGCCATCAGCGGCATGCTCACCGGCCTCGATCCGCATTCGAGCTACATGGACGCCAAGAGCTTCCGCGACATGCAGGTGCAGACCCGCGGTGAGTTCGGAGGCCTCGGCATCGAGGTCACGATGGAAGACGGCCTGATCAAGGTCGTCTCGCCGATCGACGACACACCGGCCTCGCGCGCCGGCATCATGGCCAACGACATCATCACCAATCTCGACGACGAAGCGGTGCAGGGCCTGACCCTGAACCAGGCGGTCGAGAAGATGCGCGGTCCGGTCAACACCAAGATCAAGCTCAAGATCATCCGCAAGGGCCAGGACAATCCGCTCGACGTCACCTTGGTGCGCGACAACATCCGCGTCCGCTCGGTGCGCGCCCGCATCGAGGCCGACGACATCGCCTATATTCGCATCACCACCTTCAACGAGCAGACCACCGAAGGCCTGAAGCGCGAGGTCGCCAACCTCTCGAATCAGATCGGCGACAAGCTGAAGGGCTACATCATCGACCTGCGCAACAATCCGGGCGGCCTGCTCGAGGAAGCGGTCACCGTCTCCGACTCGTTCCTGGAGAAGGGCGAGATCGTGTCGACCCGCGGCCGCAATGCCGAGGAGACCCAGCGCCGCACCGCGCATGCCGGCGACCTCACCAAGGGCAAGCCGGTCATCGTTCTGGTCAATGGCGGCTCGGCCTCGGCGTCCGAAATCGTCGCCGGCGCGCTGCAGGACCACAAGCGCGCGACCATCGTCGGCACGCGCTCGTTCGGCAAGGGCTCGGTGCAGACCATCATCCCGCTCGGCTCGGGCAACGGCGCGCTGCGCCTGACCACGGCGCGCTACTACACGCCGTCGGGCAAGTCGATCCAGGCCAAGGGCATCGTGCCCGATATCGAAGTGCTCCAGGACGTGCCGGACGAGTTGAAGTCGCGCACCGACACCAAGGGCGAGGCTTCGCTGCGCGGCCATCTGAAGAACGACGGCGACGAGAAGACCGGCTCGCAGTCCTACGTCCCGCCGGACGCCAAGGACGACAAGGCGCTCAAGCTCGCCGACGACCTGCTCTACGGCATCAAGAACAGCGCCTCCGCGGCGCCCACGCCGGGTACCGACAAGGCCGCGGCCGACAAGCCCAAAGCGGCGAACTAAGTCGGCGCGACCAGCGCGATCCAACGCAAAGGGCGGCTCCCGGAGCCGCCCTTTTTGCTGGGATCTCCTGGCATCCCCGGCCTATCCCGGCCTGCCGCCGCTTGACCTCGGCGTGGTATCGTCAGCAGCAGTGATTCGGGATCGCGCATGACTGAAACGGCCGATGATCTGAGCGCCCCGCTCGGACAGGACAAGCCGCGCCGAAAACGCCGGCTGCGGCTGCCGTTCACGGCCATGCAGGCGCTCGCCATGCTGCTCGGCCTGTTCCTCGTTACCTTTGCCGGCTTCGCGATGTTCAACAAGGATCCGCTCGGCGGCGAGCCGATGACGCGGATCGCGATCCGCGAGCCCAAAGCCACGGACGAGAAGCCGGCCGCCTCCGGCCACGGCCAGGACAGCAAGCAAGAGAGCAAGCACGAGACCAGGGAGGCGCCGAAGCAGGCCGCTACCGGCGAGCAGAAGACCGTCACCATGATCGACGGCTCCACCGGCGCGCGCCACGACGTGGTGATCGGCGCCGGCGAGGCCGCCGACAAGGGCGAGGCGGCGTCCGCACCGCCGCCGGTCATGGCCGGAATCGACCCGAAGCTGCTTGAGAAGTCGCGCTACGGCATGATCCCGGTGGTCGCCGACGGATCGAAGCCGTTCAACGTCTACGCGGCCGATGCCGACCGCGCCAAGGCCGCCAAGATGCCGGTGGTCGCGATCGTGATCGGCGGGCTCGGCGTCGGCGCCGCCAAGACCACCGACGCGATCATGAAGCTGCCGGCCGCGGTGACGCTGGCCTTCACGCCCTATGGCTCCGATCCAGGAAAACTCGCCGAGCGCGCCCGCGCCCAGCGCCACGAGATCTTCCTCCAGATCCCGATGGAGCCCTACGACTTCCCTGACAACGACCCGGGCCCGCAGACGCTGCTGACTTCGCTCAGCGCCGACCAGAACATGGACCGCCTGTACTGGCACCTGAGCCGGATGCAGGGCTATGCCGGCATCACCAATTTCATGGGCGCCCGCTTCGTGGCGACGGACGCGGCGATGCAGCCGATCATCCGCGAGGCGGCCAAGCGCGGCCTCGGCTTCTTCGACGACGGTTCCTCGCCCCGCAGCATCGCGCCCCAGGCCGCAGCGAGCCAGGCGATGCCGTTCGGCAAGGGCGACATCGCGATCGACGTGGTGCCGACCCCGGCCGAGATCGACCGTGCCCTGAACAAGCTCGAATCGGCGGCGCGCGAGCGCGGCACGGCCATCGGCACCGCCTCCGCCCTACCCGTCTCGATCGAGCGCATCGGCGCCTGGACCAAGACATTGGGCGACCGGGGTATCCTTTTGGTGCCATTGACAACCGCGATGCTGAAATCAAAATCCAGCTAAATCAACGAATTGGTACGGTACGGGTCCCGCGGGGCCGAGATGCCCTGCCGGAAGCACGCGAGAGGTTTGGCGGAATGGCGCGTTACGAGGATCTGCCCTACCGGACTTGCGTCGGAGTGATGCTGATCAACGCGAAGGGACTGGTGTTCATCGGCCGCCGCGCCGGTGGCATCGAACATATCGACGACACCCATGTCTGGCAGATGCCGCAAGGCGGTGTCGATCCCGGCGAGGACACCTGGGCGGCCGCCAAGCGCGAGCTCTATGAGGAGACCAGCGTGCGCTCGGTCGAGCGGCTCGGCGAGGTTCCGGACTGGCTGATCTACGACATCCCGCGCACGGTCGCAGGCCGCGCCTGGAAGGGCCGCTACCGCGGCCAGCGCCAGAAATGGTTCGCGGTGCGCTTCACCGGCAAGGACAGCGAGATCAATGTCGAAAATCCCGGCGGCGGCCACAAGGCCGAGTTCGTCAGCTGGCGCTGGGAGCCGATGAAGAATCTTCCCGGGCTGATCATCCCCTTCAAACGCCCGGTCTATGAGCGCGTGGTGAAGGAGTTTTCCGCGCTGGCGGAGGAATAGTTTGCACCGTCACTCCGGGGCGTGCGAAGCACGAACCCGGGATCTCGGAATTCCGGGGCTGGTCTTTCGGACCATCCCGGAATGACGATCAGAGAAGTGACCGCATGTCGAACGACAACAAACCCTACCGTCCCAATGTCGGGATCGCGCTGTTCAATGCCGAAGGCCGCGTGCTGATCGGCCACCGCTTCAAGGGCGACGGCCCCGAGATCATCCTGCCGGGTCTCGACTGGCAGATGCCGCAGGGCGGCGTCGACGAGGGCGAGGACCTGCGCGATGCGGCGATGCGCGAGCTCTGGGAGGAGACCAACGTCGTCAGCGCGAGCTATCTCGGCGAGACCGACTGGCTCACCTACGAATTCCCGCCCTATGACGGACCGCAGACGCATCGACTGGCGAAGTTTCGCGGCCAGCGCCAGAAATGGTTCGCGCTGCGCTTCACCGGCAAGGACGACGAGATCGATCCGCTGACGCCGCAGAACGGGCAGCCCGCGGAATTCGACGCGTGGCGCTGGGAGCAGCTCGATCGCGTCGCCGATCTCGTGGTGCCGTTCCGCCGCGAGGTCTATCGGGCCGTGGCGCAGCAGTTCGCGCCCTTCGCGAGCTAAACTGCGAAAACAACCCCATGCACAGTAGAATGGTGGTTGAAATCATTGGGACATTCTCGACGGAAATTTGCGCGTGCGGGCCGCACGATTCTCTCGTTCCTCCCCCCTTGTTGGGGAGGGAACGCACCTTTGTTGGCGCGTTCGTCGGGCCCAATCAGTCCTCCGTGAAGAACGCGGACGAGCGCTGATTTAAGCGATCTTTTGAGCCGGGACAGTTTCGGCGAAGGCGCGGATGATGGCACGCAAGAGTTCTGCGAGCCATCGCAGGAGCAGGCCGAAGTTGTAGCCGGCCGCGGCGAGGACGGCGTTGATGCGGTCACCGACGCTGCCTTTGAGATAGTTGCGGTCCATGCGGTGCTCGGCCTTGACGTGACCGATGACGGGTTCGACAGCCGCGCGACGCTTCATCTCGCTCCGGATGGAAGCCGTGACGCGGCGAACCTGACCCGAGATCCAGACCCTGAACCGGTGCGGGTAGTTGTGGCCACGGTACCCTTTGTCGACGTGGATACGACGAGCCTCCACGCCGGTGAGCTTCTCCATGTCGGCGACCACGGGGCCGAGCGTGTGGCCGTCAAAGGGATTGCCGTGCAGCGCCTTGGTATGGAGCACGAACTGTCCACCCTTCGGGGACGTCACGGGGGTGGCGATACTGACCTTGCAGCCGAACTCGTAAGGCGCGCGGGCTTTGCCCTTGCCGATGCACTCGACCTCCGGCGCATGCAACGCATAGACCTTGGGGCCGCGCTGATGCTGATCCTGGCTGCGCACCCGCTGCGCCAGATCGAGCAGCGGGCCGAAGCGCGCTTCCAGCGCCGCATCGCCATCAATCTTGCGGCGGATGTCGCGGATGATCCGGCCAAGCCGCGTCCGCAGGAACTTGAGTTGGCGCCGGGCGCGCTTGAACTGGTGAGCGTGGGTATAGCGGCCGACCATGATGGCGGCGCGCTTGGCCAGGCGCAGATAGCTCTGGCGCAGCGGCACACGGTTGCGCTTGGCAAGCCCGACGAGCTTGGTGATGGCCCGATGCATCAGCCGCGCGTCGGTCGGATGGGCAACGGCCTTGGGCTGCACCGTGGTATCGACCACCACTCGCTCCAGGTCCTTGGGACCGATGGCGCCAGTCTTGTGTGCCACCGACAGACTTTCCTGGATCAACGCGACGAGCTGCTCCTCGCCGAGCCGCTGGCGCCAGCGCGTCATCGACGATCGATCGAACGGCAGCCGGTGGCAGAAGCTTAACTCGCCGCAGAAGTATTGGTAATAAGGGTTCTCGATCCAGCGGGCGCACAGCACCTCATCCGAGAGATTGTGTGCATGTGCTTCAGAATGAACAGGCCGGCGACAAGCCGCGTCGGTAGGCCAGGCTGCCCCGGCCCGGTTTGGCACACCGAACCAAAGCGGTCATCCAGAAACTTCCAGTCGATCAGCGCCCCGCGGGTCACTTCAAATTCCTCCGGGTGTGGTCAGTCAAATTCCTCCACCCGCGAGGCAGGACAAGGGACTGTTAGTTTGAGTTTGTTTCCCGGGCAAGAGCTTCAGCGGCTTCTTTGAGCCGATAGCTGCGTCCGTCGAACTCAAGCAGATGGCAATGATGCATAAGGCGATCGAGGATCGTCGTGCTCATAGTGTTGTCCCCAAGGTATGCCCCCCAATCCTGCACGACGCGATTGGAGGTGACGATGACGCTGCGGCGCAGTTTGTAACGCTGATGGATCAGGGTCTGCAGCAAAGTGCCGGCGTCGTCGGGGATGGCGCGTGCGAGGAATAGATCGTCCAGCACGAGGAGATCGCAGTCGATGATGGTTCGCAGCCGGGCCTCGCGTTGTGCCGGAGAGTTCAGGGCGTAGCGGTGAAAGAAGTCGTCGGTCTCAAGATACTGGACCTTGTGGCTTTGCAGGATCGCCTGATAGGCAATCGCCTTGGCGATGTGCGACTTCCCGGTGCCAGGTTTGCCAACAAGCAGAGCGTTCTCGCCAGCGGCAATGAACGCCAGGGTGTGGAGCTGGAAGCAGGTCTGACGTGGCAGTTTGGGATTGAAGGACCAGTCGAACTCGGCGAGCGTCAGCTTTTCGTCGAGCCCGGATTGCTGGTATCGCCGCTCGATAAGACGGGACTGACGACGGTCCAGTTCATCCTGCAGGATAAGGGAGAAGGTCTCGAGGAAGGGCTGGTTGGCGCCCTGCGCCTGGAGCACGCGCGTCTGCAGCGTGTCGCGGACACCCGACAGGCGCAGCTGTCGTAGGCAACGCTCAATTTCCGGCATGGTCATCATGTGGCTAGGTCTCCAGTTTAAGGTGAGAAGGTGCAGCGGGAGCGCTCGTGGCGCCGGAGTTGGCCGGGGTTGCGCAGGCGACACGAGCGCGGATTGCCGTGGCGTGATCGTCGTGAGCCTCGGCCTGCCGACCATTGTCGTCGGCATCGCGCCGCACAGCGCGGCTGAAGAGGTCGCCGTATTCCGCGGGGGTACGGATCAGCGGATGATCCTGGGTGAGCGGCGATGCCGGCTGTGGCGTCACTCCAACCTGCTCGATCGCCTGTTCGAACAACCGCTCGACGGTCGCACGCACGTGCTTGTAGCGGTAGATGCGGTTGTCGATGGCGTGCGCGCAGGCCTGCTCGACCAGCCGCGCCGGATACTTCCGGCCCAGCCCGACAATGCCCCACATCGCGCGCTGTCCGGGGCGCCCTTCGGTGTCGAACACCTGCTGGCACAAGGCCCTGGTCTGCGGTCCGATGCGCTCGGCGCTCGCCAGCAGCACGGCGGTTTGCCGCGACGGGTTGAACGGCCGTTCGCTGGTCGGCAGGACGACAGAACCGGGGTGCGCCATCCGGGAATGAACACGCAGCAGCGCACGGGTGTGGCGATCACGGATCTCGATCGTGGTGGTGTAGATGCGCACGACGACCTGGCTGCCGATCGGCGCGGGCCGCGCGGCGTAATAGCTGTTGTCGACGCGTACGGTGGTGTCGTCGCAGACAGTCCGGACGACTTCGGTGAAGATGCGGAAGGGAGCGACAGGCAGCGGCCGCAGGTGCGGCTTCTCTTCCTGGAACATCGCCTCGACCTGACGGCGCGTGCTGCCGTGGATGCGTTTGGAAGCCCAGTTCTCCTCCCAGTGCCTCAAGAACTCGTTTTGCGCCTCCAGCGTCTCGAAGCGCCGTCCGGCCAGCGCAGTGCCCTGGGTATGTTGAATCGCATTCTCGACGCATCCTTTCCGATTTGGATCGGCCACGCGCGCGGGATCGGCGACCACGGCGTAATGAGCCAGCATCGCGCTGTAAATCGGGTTGAGCTGGGGCTCGTACAAATCCGGCTTGAGGACGCCTTCCTTCAGGTTGTCGAGCACGACATAGCTGGGGACCCCGCCAAAATACCGGAACGCCTCTTCGTGGAGCTGCGCCCAGACTTGTTGGCTGGACTTCCAGACTACCCGCCGGAAGCTGCGCCGCGAGTAGCGTAGCGTCATCACGAACAGGCGGGGACGACGGTACCGCCCGCTCTTCGGATCAACCGTCGGCGCGCCCTCGCCATAGTCGACCTGAGCTTCCTCGCCGGGGAGGAACTCAAGACGATCAAACTGCTCAGGATCAGCGTGCCGCAACCGGCGCACAAACCGCTTGACACTCTGGTAGCTGGACGGAAAGCCAAATTGATCAACCAGGTCCTGGTAAATCGCCTGCGCGTTCCGCTTCAGCCGGACCTGTTCTTCGATCCACGTCCGATGCGCTTCGCAAGCCGAACGGGCCAGGCTGCTGGTGACCGTCGCTTCCGATGTCCCAAAAGCCGGTGGTCGGGGTGGAGGAATTTGGCCGTCCGCGCTCACCGAGCCGGTGGTCACTTCCCCGGGGGAATTTGCCTCCGCACCGGCCCGCAGCGCCTGATAACGCCGGATCGTCTTGCGATCGACACCCGTCAGCCGGTGAATCTCGCGCTGGCTGGTGTTGCGATCAAGTAATGTAAGTACGGTGCTTTGCAGATGTCGCTTCAAGACGTTCAACTCCCCGGCCCCTTGCTGGCTAAAGGGGTCGAACATAAACGTCCTGCCTGACCGGCTACTGCTGTTCAGCGGCGCTGACGGCGATCATCAGGTGGGGGAGTTTCAAGTGACCATACCCGGGGGATTTTGACCGACCCACGGGGATCAGCGCCGCCAACCGCACCAGCGGGTGGCCCATGTCGATGATTTGATCGAGCGCCGGAAGCAACAGGTCTTTCTGGCGATCATCCCGCGGTTTGCTCATCGCCGTCCCCAATGCCGATGACCCGTCCGTCAGGGAATCACGAATCGCTCGAAAGCAAAATCCCAAAACGCAAGAAACCGCGGCCCAACACCCGGCTTTCCTGCAAAATCGAATACTTTATCGAGACAACTTCTGCCTATCTCTCAGGCCGATCTGCATTCTTCACGGACGACCAATCAGAGCAAGCGCTAGTTCGTCGGCCCGACCGTGAACGGGCCGATCGCGATCACGTGGCAGTCGCTGTCGCGCCTGGCGCAATCGGCCAGCGCGGAATTGACCGCGGTCTGCTCGTCGGCGGCCTTCAGGCCGAGGCCGGGGCGTCCTGCGTTGCCGACGGCGACGGCATTCCAGCCCATGCCATCCGCGAGCTTGCGCACGACCTCGTCGCGGGCGTCGGCCACGATCGAGGCATTGCTCGCAGCATGGAAGAAGCCGGTGATCCTGAGCAGGGTCGGAATCGGCACGACGAAATTATCGTCCACCGCGACGATCATGCAGGCGACGCCCGCGATCGCGCCGCACGATTCCAGCGCACGCCGCGCCGATTCCTCGGGCGATGATGAGCCCAGCACCATGAAATATTGTCCGCCCGGGCCGAGCGCGACCGACCGGGATTTCGCCGCCGGCACGAACATGTTCTCGAGCCGGACCTTTTGCGGATCGCGCACCATCGGAAAGTCCTTCGACGCAAAGGTTCGCTCGGTCATCGCGTCATGCCGAAAATAGGGAGACGGCGGCATCGGCGGCTTGCCATGCGTGTAGACGACATTGTTGCCGACCGCATAGAGCTCGCAGCGCCGCGGCGATTGCGCGGCATCGGCGCGCTTCTGGCACTGATCGAGCGCGGCGTTGCGCGCGGCCTCCTCGTTCGGCTGGTTCAACGCTGAACCGGTGAAGCCGCCGATATTGAGCGCGAAGGCCTTGTAGTCGCCGGCGGCGGAATAGTCCCCGGCCAGATAGTTGCGGATGCGCTCGTTGATGAAGGGCACGCTGTCGGCAGCAAACTTGCCCGTCATCGGCGAGGCGGATGGCGACGGTGCGGGCATCGGAGCCATCGCAGCGCCGGCATTCGGCGGCGCCGTCGGCGCTACCTGCGCCTTTGCGAACTGGGTCGGCGTCGCGCTCGGCGCGGCACTGGGTGTCGCGGCCGGCGTCGCCACGGCGGTCGCCGTCTGCTTGAGCTTGGTGTTGTAGAGGAAGCCGGTGACAACGATGGCAACGACCGAGACGACTGCCACCACCAGCGGCCACATCCACACGGGTGCGGCGGCGAGCTTGGAGGCGGGCTTCTTCAACTGCGGCTTCGAATAGGTGCCGTCCTCGCGCCGCATCGCCACCATGTAGGCATGCACCGGCGTCGGGATGTTCTTCACCTCCTGCGCGCCGATATCGGCGAACTGCACCGACAGCTTGTTGGCGACCTGCTCGTGCACGGCACGGGAAACGCAGATGCCGCCGACCTCGGCGAGGCCTTCCAGCCGCGCGGCGATGTTGACGCCGTCGCCGAGCAGATCGCCGTTGCGCTCGACCACGTCGCCGATGGTGATGCCGATGCGGAACGACATCTGCCGGCTCGGCGGATAGGCCATGTTGCGGGTCCGCAAGGACTCCTGGATGTCGATCGCGCAGCGCACCGCGTCCACCGCGCTCGGAAATTCCGCGAGCACGGCATCGCCGGCGGTGTTGAAGATGCGACCGTTCGCCTTTGCGATGAAATCGTCGATGACTTCGCGGTAGGAGGCCAGGCGCCGCAGCGTCTCCTCCTCGTCTTCCGCGACCAGCCTCGAATACCCGGCAATATCGGCTGCGAAAATCGCTGCGATCTTGCGTTTCATCTGTGACCCGCCCCGGAACAAATTCGCAGGCGAAGAATGCCGCTATCGGCTGCGCAGTGCAACAAAGTTTCAGCGCCCGCCACTACCGTGACGAGCGCTGAACTTATTCAGGAATTTCTTGCAGGAATTTCGCGTTCGAGCCCCGAAGCGATGCCTCGGGGCTTAATGCATAGCCGTCGAGCTGAGCTGCTGCTGGATGCTCTTGAAGTGATCGAGCCGCTCGATGGCCAGATCGAGCTCGCCGCCTTCGTGCTCCTTCAGGCCCTCCTCCATCTCCGCGATGGTCTCGGCGAACTGGGCACGATCGAGCTCGTCCAGAGAGGTCGCGACGTCGGCGAGCACGGTGAGGCCCTTTTCGGAGACTTCGGCGAGGCCGCCGAGCACGATGATCTTCTCGTGCTTGCCGGCGGCGGTGACGGTGAGGATGCCCGGCCGGATTGCAGCCACGACCGGCGCATGTCCCGCCAGCACGCCGAAGTCGCCCTCGACGCCGGGGATGTCGACCTGGTCGACCTCACCCGAGAATGCGAGCTTTTCCGGCGAGACGAGATCGAAGTGGAAGGTGGCCATGGAGAACCTGCGAATAGCGAGTGGCGAATGGCGAGCGGCGAGTGGGAGCGGCGACTATTCGCTACTCCCCATTCGCCATTCGCTTCTTAGGCCGCTTCAGCGGCGAGCTTCTTGCCCTTCTCGACCGCCTCTTCGATGGTGCCGACCATGTAGAAGGCGGCTTCCGGCAGGTGGTCGTACTTGCCTTCCACCAGGCCCTTGAAGCCCTTGATGGTGTCGGCGAGGTCGACGAACTTGCCGGGCGAGCCGGTGAAGATTTCGGCGACGTGGAACGGCTGCGACATGAAGCGCTCGACCTTGCGGGCGCGGGCCACCGTCAGCTTGTCCTCTTCCGAAAGCTCGTCCATGCCGAGAATGGCGATGATGTCCTGGAGCGCCTTGTAGCGCTGCAGCACCTGCTGGACCTGACGGGCGACCGCGTAGTGCTCCTCGCCGACGACCAGCGGGGAGAGCATGCGCGAGGTCGAGTCGAGTGGGTCCACCGCCGGGTAGATGCCCTTTTCGGCGATCGAGCGCGACAGCGTGGTGGTCGCGTCCAAGTGCGCGAACGAGGTCGCGGGCGCCGGGTCGGTCAAGTCGTCGGCCGGAACGTAGATGGCCTGCACCGAGGTGATCGAGCCCTTCTGCGTGGTGGTGATGCGCTCCTGCAGCGCGCCCATGTCGGTCGCGAGCGTCGGCTGATAACCCACCGCCGAAGGAATACGGCCGAGCAGCGCCGACACTTCCGAGCCGGCCTGGGTGAAGCGGAAGATGTTGTCGACGAAGAACAGCACGTCCTGGCCCTTGTCGCGGAAGTCTTCCGCGATGGTCAGACCGGTGAGCGCGACGCGGGCGCGGGCGCCCGGCGGCTCGTTCATCTGGCCGAACACCAGCGCGCACTTCGACTTCACGCTCGGATCCGGATTGTGCGGATCGGCGTTGACCTTGGACTCGATGAACTCGTGATAGAGGTCGTTGCCCTCGCGGGTACGCTCGCCGACGCCGGCGAACACGGAGTAACCACCGTGCGCCTTCGCGACGTTGTTGATCAGCTCCTGAATCAGCACGGTCTTGCCGACGCCGGCGCCGCCGAACAGGCCGATCTTGCCGCCCTTCGCATAGGGAGCCAGGAGATCGACGACCTTGATGCCGGTGACGAGAATTTCAGCTTCGGTGGACTGGTCGGTGTAGGTCGGCGCTTCCTGGTGGATGGCGCGCAGGCCTTCCGACTTGACCGGGCCGGCTTCGTCGATCGGCTCGCCGATGACGTTGATGATGCGGCCGAGCGTGCCTTCGCCGACGGGAACGCGGATCGGCGAACCGGTGTCGGTCACTTCCTGGCCGCGGACCAGACCCTCGGTGGTGTCCATCGCGATCGTGCGCACGGTGGATTCGCCGAGATGCTGGGCGACTTCGAGCACCAGGCGGTTGCCGCCGTTCTTGGTCTCGAGCGAATTGAGAATGGCCGGGAGGTGGCCTTCGAACTGCACGTCGACGACGGCGCCGATGACCTGGGTGACGCGACCGGACTGGGCTGCCATTGAATGTCTCCTTCGATCCGAACTTCTAGACCACGGTCAACTGACCGGGATGTTGGGTTTAACGGGCAATGAAGCGCCTTGATCAGACGGCCTCGGCACCCGAGATGATTTCGATCAGTTCCTTGGTGATCTGCGCCTGACGCGTGCGGTTGTAGACCAGCGTCTGCTTGCGGATCATCTCACCGGCGTTGCGCGTCGCGTTGTCCATCGCGCTCATCTGCGCGCCGTAGAACGAGGCGTTGTTCTCGAGCAGCGCGCGGAAAATCTGGACCGCGAGGTTGCGCGGCAGCAGGCGCGTGAGGATCTCGTCCTCTTCCGGCTCGTATTCGTAAGACGTCGTGCTGGCGGCAGCGCCCTCCTCGACGACCAGCGGGATGATCTGCTGGGCGGTCGGGATCTGGGCGATCACCGAGCGGAAGCGCGAATAGAACAGCGTGCAGACGTCGAATTCACCGGCCTCGAAGCGCGCCAGAACCTTCTTGGCGATGTCCTCGGCGTTGACGAAGCCGAGCTGGCGAACGCTGCGCAGGTCGAGATGCTCGACGATCTGCTTGTCGAACTGGCGGCGCAGCTGCTCGTAACCCTTGCGGCCGACGCAGAAGAATTTCACTTCCTTGCCCTGCGCCATCAGCGCCAGCGCGCGCTCACGGGCGAGACGCACGATCGAGGAGTTGAAGGCGCCGGACAGGCCGCGCTCGCCGGTGCAGACCAGCAGCAGGTGGACCTGGTCCCTGCCGGTGCCGGCCAGCAGCGCCGGCGCGCCGGGCGAGCCCGCCGCGGCGCCGGCGATGTTGGAAATCACCGCGCTCATCTTGTCGGCATAGGGACGCGCAGCCTCGGCCGCGGTCTGCGCGCGGCGCAGCTTCGAGGCCGCGACCATCTGCATGGCCTTGGTGATCTTTTGCGTCGCCTTGGTGGAGGCGATGCGGACGCGCATGTCTTTAAGTGACGCCATTCTTCGTCCCCGACGGTTCGAGCCCTTGCGGCCAAACCGCTAGCCTGTCTCTGTCGTCATGCCCGGGCCTGTCCCGGGCATCCACGTCTTGGTCTTCCACGCGGCAAGGCGTGGATGGCCGGGACATCAAATGCGAAGACGCGCTTCGCGCTTTTGGCCCGGCCGTGACGGTTCTTACGCGAAGCTCTTCGCAAAACCTTCGACCACCGACTTCAGCTTGGCAGCGGTGTCGTCGGAGAGGTCGCGGCTATCGCGGATCGAATTGAGGATCTCGACGTTCTTGCCGCGCAGCAGCGAGAGCAGACCGTCCTCGAACGCGCGCACCTTGTTAACGGGGAGCGGATCGAGATAGCCGTTGGTGCCAGCCCAGATCACGCAGACCTGCTCTTCCATCTTCAGCGGCGAGAACTGCGGCTGCTTCAGGAGCTCGGTCAGGCGCGAACCGCGGTTGAGCAGGCGCTGGGTCGAGGCGTCGAGGTCGGAGCCGAACTGCGCGAACGCCGCCATTTCGCGATACTGCGCGAGCTCGCCCTTGATCTTGCCGGCGACCTTCTTGGTGGCCTTGGTCTGCGCGGACGAACCGACGCGCGACACCGACAGACCGACGTTCACCGCGGGACGGATGCCCTGGAAGAACAGGTCGGTTTCCAGGAAGATCTGGCCGTCGGTGATCGAGATGACGTTGGTCGGGATGTAGGCCGACACGTCGTTGGCCTGGGTTTCGATAATAGGCAGCGCGGTCAGCGAGCCCGAGCCATGATCCTTGCTGAGCTTCGCCGCGCGCTCGAGCAGGCGGGAGTGCAGATAGAACACGTCGCCCGGATAGGCTTCGCGGCCCGGCGGACGGCGCAGCAGCAGCGACATCTGGCGGTAAGCGACGGCCTGCTTGGACAGATCGTCATAGATGATGACGGCGTGCATGCCGTTGTCGCGGAAGAATTCGCCCATGGTGCAGGCAGTAAAGGGGGCAATGTACTGCATCGGCGCCGGATCCGAGGCGGTGGCGGCGACGATGATCGAGTATTCGAGCGCGCCCTGCTCTTCCAGCACCTTCACGAACTGGGCGACGGTCGAACGCTTCTGGCCGACTGCGACGTAGACGCAGTACAGCTTGATGTTCTCGTCGGGCTGCGCGTTGAGCGGCTTCTGGTTCAGGATGGTGTCGAGCGCGATCGCGGTCTTGCCGGTCTGACGGTCGCCGATGATCAGCTCGCGCTGGCCGCGGCCGATCGGGATCAGGGCGTCGATCGCCTTGAGGCCGGTCGCCATCGGCTCGCTCACCGACTTGCGCGGAATGATGCCGGGCGCCTTGACGTCGACGCGCATGCGCTTGTCGGCCTGGATCGGCCCCTTGCCGTCGATCGGGTTGCCGAGCGCGTCGACGACGCGGCCGAGCAGGCCCTTGCCGACCGGCGCGTCCACGATGGCGCGGGTGCGCTTGACGGTCTGGCCTTCCTTGATCTCGCGGTCGGCACCGAAAATAACGACGCCGACGTTGTCGGTTTCGAGGTTCAGCGCCATGCCGCGGGTGCCGTTCTCGAACTCGACCATCTCACCGGCCTGGACGTTGTCCAGACCGTAGACGCGGGCGATACCGTCGCCGACGGACAGCACCTGTCCGACTTCGGAGACTTCAGCTTCCTGGCCGAAATTCTTGATCTGGTCCTTGAGGATCGCGGAAATTTCCGCGGCGCGGATGTCCATCAGCCTGCCTCTTTCATCGCGTGCTTGATCGAATTGAGTTTGGTGCGAAGCGAACCATCCACCATGCGGCTGCCCAGCTTGACGACGAGGCCACCGATGATCGAGGGATCGACTTTCACGTTCAGCGCGACGTCCTTACCGGTCACCGACTTCAGGGCAACCTTGAGGGCGTCGAGATTCTTGTCCGAGAGCGCCTCCGCCACGGTGACATCAGCGGTCGCCTCGCCCTTGAACTTGGCGACGAGGGCGCGGTAGGCGCGGATGACGTCAGCCACCACGAACAGGCGGCGGTTGGCGGTCAGCACTTTCAGGAAATTGGCAGAGATGCCGGCGATGCCGACCTTGTCCAGCACGGCCGTGAGGGCCCTGGACTGGGCATCGGCCGCGAACACCGGGCTGCGGACGAGGCGCTTCAGATCGGCGCTCTCGCCGAGCAAGGCCTCGAACCTGTCGAGGTCGGCCTTGACCTCGTCGACCGCTTTCTGGTCGCGGGCCAGTTCAAACAAGGCCGTTGCATAACGGCCGGACACACCGGAAACGGACGTATCTTCTGCAGCCACAGACGCGCTCTTTTTGCTGTCAAATTCGCAAGGGAAAAACCGTCGCCACGAAGCGGCGCCTAGCGATCCAAGCCCTTGGAATTCAAGCGGGACTTCGATTTTCGACCAACACGGGAAGTGCCGGGCTCGTTAAAATCGCGGCTTTGCTAACATAGCAGGCGCGCACGTGCAACATGACGCCAAATTAAAGGCACGAGGTTCTGTCGCCAGTTCGTCGCACTCGACGGCGCTTCAATGACGAGGGGTCGGCGACCTCGACGATGACCTGCCACGCCACGGAATTGCCGCGAGCCTTGCGGCGGTGCGGCGCCGTTGGTTCCTGCTCTCAGCGCATAGCGGCCATGAACACGGATCGCTGAGGCGTGAATTCGGCCCCGGTCGCGCCGCCCGCTGAATACTTACCCAATTCTAAGTGCTGAGAGCGATGACTTCACTCTACAGTATTCATAAGTAATAGTTCAGTTAATGAATCGTTAAAGTTAAAGATTACGGAATGTCGGATGAATATACCGGCAGGTCACAAGATATTTCACGACGAAACAGAATGGAATTACTGCCCAATTCATGCCGCATTGCGCAACGAAACGCCAAACCGCTCACAAACCGATGAGGGCTCCACTGGCCACATATGTGGCAATACTAGCTTAGGGACCACTAAATGCTGTCTTTCAAGACGCTGGGCACTGTGACCCGGCCGCGCACGGCGATCGCTTTCATAGCCGCAACCCTCTTCATCGGTGGAACCGCCACCGAAGCTTCCGCCAAATCCAGGCATCACCGGCACCATCATCGTCACCACGCCCAGACCGACGCCAATGCAGGCTCTGATTGGCGCAATGCCAATGCGGCAATGACGCCGTCCTCGGGCACCGGGCACAGCTTCTCCGGCATGGCCTCCTATTACGGCAACGAGTCCGGCAGCAGGACCGCCTCGGGCCAGCGCTTCAACCAGAACGCCATGACCGCGGCACACCGTTCGCTGCCGTTCGGCACCAAGCTGCGCGTCACCCACGGCGGCTCGAGCGTGATCGTCACCATCAATGACCGTGGCCCGTTCATTCGCGGCCGTGTGCTCGACCTCTCCACGGGCGCTGCCCGCGCCATCGGCCTCACCGGCGCCGGCGTCGGCCGCGTCACCGCGGAAGTCATCTCCTAAGGCGCCACGGCGCCTCACATTGCCCGCGCACTTTCCATCAGTTTGATGCGCGCATGAAACAAGCCCGCCGTCTTGGGGGACGGCGGGCTTTTTGTTGTCGTCATTCCGGGGCGATGCGCAGCATCGAGCCCGGAATCCATCGGGCGGCAGGGCCCGCGGTGAAATGGATTCCGGGCTCGCGACTTCGTCGCGCCCCGGAATGACAGCGGAGAATGGCGGCGACGGCAGCCTTACAAAAAGCTCTGCGGATCGACGTCCACCTCCAGCTTCTGATTGCCCTTCGGTTTCGGACACACAGCGAGCCAGTTGCGCAAATAGTCCGACAGGTCGAAACCGCGCGCCGATTTCACCAGGATGCGGAAGCGGTAGCGGCCCTTGATGACGGCGAGCGGCGCTTCCGCCGGGCCCAGCACCACCACGCGCTCGTCGCGCGGCGCGAGCGCAACGAGGCGGCGGCCAAAGCCTTCCGCGCTCGGGCGGTCGCCGGCCGAGATGATCAGGCTGGCGAGCCGGCCGAACGGCGGATACAGCGTGCGCTCGCGAAGATCGATCTCGCTGTCGTAGAAGGCCTCGCGGTCGCAGGCGATCAGCGCCTTCATCACGGGATGATCGGGCTGGTGGGTCTGGAGATAGCCGACGCCGCGGCCCTGCTCGCGTCCGGCGCGGCCGATCACCTGGTTCAGCAATTGCCAAGTGCGTTCCCCCGCGCGCGGATCGCCATTGGACAGGCCGAGATCCGCATCCACCACGCCGACCAGATTGAGCCGCGGGAAATTGTGGCCCTTGGCGACGAGCTGCGTGCCGATGATGATGTCGACGCGGCCCTCCGCGATCTCGGCAAGCTCGGAGCGCATGGTCTCGATCGAGGTGATGAGATCGCTCGACAGCACCATGGTGCGCGCCTCCGGGAACAGCGCGGCCGCTTCTTCCTGCAGGCGCTCGACGCCGGGGCCGACCGCGACCAGCGATTCCTCCGCCGAACAGTTCGGACAGACATGCGGGCGCGGCATCGAGAAGCCGCAATGGTGACAGACGAGGCGCTGGCGGAAGCGATGATCGACCAGCCAGGCATCGCAGATGGTGCAGGCGAAGCGGTGGCCGCAGGCGCGGCACAGCGTCAGCGGCGCATAGCCGCGGCGATTGAGGAACAATAGCGCCTGCTCGCGCCGCTCGATCGCGGTCCTGATCTCGCCCGCCAAGCGCGGCGAGATGAAGCGGCCGCGCGCCGGCGGCTCGCGGCGCATGTCGATCGCCTCGATATGCGGCATGTGCTGGCCGCCGAAGCGCGAGGGCAGCGCGATGCGCTGATAGCGGTTCTTGCGCGCATTGACCTCGGATTCGACCGACGGCGTCGCGGAGGCCAGCACGATCGGAATTTTTGCGATATGCGCGCGCACCACCGCCATGTCGCGGGCATGGTAATGCACGCCCTCGTCCTGCTTGTAGGCCTGGTCGTGCTCTTCGTCGACGACGATGAGGCCGAGATTGGCGTAGGGCAGAAACAGCGCCGAGCGCGCGCCGACCACGACCGGCGCGCTGCCTTCGGAGATCGCCGCCCAGTTGCGCGCGCGGGTGCGCGGGGTGAGCTCGGAGTGCCATTCGATCGGCCGCACGCCAAAACGCTGCGCGAAGCGGTCGAGGAACTGGCCGGTGAGCGCGATCTCCGGCATCAGGATCAGCGACTGCCTGCCGCGGCGGATCGCCTCCGCCACCGCCTCGAAATAGACCTCGGTCTTGCCCGAGCCGGTGACGCCGTCGAGCAGCGCGACGTGGAAGGTGCCGTTGGCCGCGAGCGCGCGCATCGTATCGACCGCGGTGCGCTGGAGCGGTGTGAAATCCGGCCGGCCAAAATCCGGATCGGGGGCCGGCGGCGGCGGCGGCGGCGGCATCGGCTCGACCGTCAGCGTGCCTTCGTCCACCAGCCCGTCGATCACGCCGGCCGAGACGCCCGCCTCCTTGGCCGCCTCGGACTTGCCGTGCAGCAGCCGGTCCGACAGCACCTCGATCACGCGTTGCCGCGCCGGCGTCAGCCGCCTGGGGGGATCGCCGACCAGGCGCACGCCGGGGCGCACCCGCTCGGGGCCGAGATTCTCGCCCATCCGCAGGCACATGCGCAGCACCATGCCGCGCGGGCTCAGCGTGTAATTGGCGACCCAGTCGACGACGGAACGCAACTCGGGCTTCAGCGGAGGGAGATCGAGCTTCTCGCTGACCTCCTTGAGGCGGTTGTGCAGGCGCGGATCGGGATTGGCGTTTTCCGCCCAGACCACGGCGAGCACCTCGCGGGGCCCAAGCGGCACGCCGACGAGATCGCCCGCCTTCAGCTCCATCCCGCGCGGCACCTTGTAGGAATAGGTCTGGTCAAGCGCGACCGGCACCAGCACGTCGACCATGCGGGTCGCGTTGGCGGAAACGGTGCTGCTGCGGGACGTGTGGTCCATGAACTGAGAATCGGAACCCGGGGGCCTCAAGGCTAGCGCCGTGAGGCGGCCTTAGCGAACGATAAACGAGTGTGATGCGATATACTGTGCGGAATCACCACGTCCAGAGCGCATGAGCAAAGCGGCCGCCCCACAAATCGAGCTCGCCAGCGCAGATCCCTCGATCGCGCAGGAGATGACGCGCTGGCTGTCGCATCTCGGCGCCGAGCGGCGGCTGTCGCCGAAGACGCTGGAGGCCTATGGCCGCGACTTGCGGCAGTGCCTGGATTTCCTCTGCAATCATTGGGGCGAACGCGTCACGCTCAAGCGCTTCGCCGCGCTGGAGGCCACCGACGTGCGCGCCTTCATGGCGATGCGCCGGGCCGACGACATTGCCGGCCGCTCGCTGATGCGCGCGCTGGCGGGCCTGCGCTCGTTCGGCCGCTTCCTCGAACGCGAGGGCAAGGGCAAGGTCGGCGCGCTCTCCGCGATCCGCGCGCCGAAAGTCGCAAAGAGCCTGCCGAAGCCGCTGCCGATGGCGTCGGCCAAACGTCTTGCGGACGCCGACGAGCGCGCCGGCGAGGAACGCGAGACCTGGATTCTGGCGCGCGATGCGGCGGTGATGGCGCTGCTGTATGGTTCCGGCCTGCGCATCTCCGAAGCACTCGGACTGAAGCGCCGCGAGGTGCCGAAGCCGGGCGAAGGCGATGTGCTGGTCGTCACAGGCAAAGGCAACAAGACCCGCATGGTGCCGGTGCTGCAGAACGTGCTGGCGCTGGTGCAGGAATATGTTTCGATGTGCCCCTATCCGCTGCCGGCGGAAGGGCCGATCTTCGTCGGCGCGCGCGGCGGTCCCTTGAGCCCGCGCATCATCCAGCTCGCGATGGAGCGGCTGCGCGGCGCGCTCGGCCTGCCCGACAGCGCGACGCCGCACGCGCTGCGCCATTCCTTCGCCACGCATCTTCTGTCGCGCGGCGGCGACCTGCGCGCGATCCAGGAACTGCTCGGCCATTCCTCGCTCTCGACCACGCAGATCTACACCGGCATCGATTCCGAGCGGCTGCTGGAAGTCTATGCCAGCGCGCATCCGCGGCGGTGAATTCTGACATCAAGCTGTCATAGCAAGCTCTTGGCGCGCATGCCTCTTGCGCGGCGCCCGCGGTTCGGTCAATCGTGGGGCATAAAGGCAGGAGGGATTTATGAGCGCACATGAAAGCATGGAGCATGCCGAGCACGCCGAACACGCGTCCGGCTCGAACAAGAAGATCGCCCTTCTGATCGCCGTGCTGGCCCTGTTCCTGGCGATCTCGGAGACGCTCGGCAAGGGCGCCCAGACCGAATCGATCAGCAAGAACGTCGAGGCCGCCAATCTCTGGGCGTTCTTCCAGGCCAAGAGCATCCGCCGCACCGTGGTGGTGACCGCGGCCGAGCAGGGCAAGCTCACGGTCGTCGGCGCGACCGACGACGCCATGAAGGCAGCGGTGCAGAAGCAGGTCGACGACTGGACCAAGACCGCGCAGCGCTATCGCTCCGAGCCCGAGACCGGCGAAGGCACCGAGCAGCTCGCCGAGAAGGCCAAGCATGCCGAGCACGAGCGCGACGAGGCGACCGCTAAATACCATCACTTCGAGCTGGCGTCGGCCGCCTTCCAGATCGGCATCGTGCTGGCCTCGGCCACCATCATCACCGGCATCTTCGCGCTCGCCTATGTCGGCGGCCTCCTGACGCTCGCCGGCCTGCTCATGACCGCGCTCGGCCTGTGGTGGCCGCATCTGCTGCATTTGCATTGAGGGGGCTGATGAGGCGGTTGCGCTGCCAATTCCGTCATCCTTCAAGGGCCGCTGAAGAAGCGGCCACCTCCACGGCTTCGCCGTTGCGCGGGGGTGACGGTGATAGATTGATTGCCGCAGCAATCACCGCGCCTGGTGCACGCTCTTGCGGAAGCGCTGGATCAGGCGGAGCGTGCGGGCGGACCAGCCTTCGCCGTTGCCGGTGATCAGCTCGCGGATGCGCTGCTTGATCGGGTCTACCAGCAGGTGCGCCTTGGCACGCACCTTCATCACGAGATCGTAGATCCGCTCGAACCAGTGCATCTCCAAAAGCTTGTCGCGCGTGACGTCGAACACGAAGGCGGTGACGCCGACGCCGACGAGCTTTGCGAACAGGATCGTGAAGACGGCGCTGGTCCAGTATTCATGCGTGAGCAGCCACAGGCCGACCAGCTTGAGCGGAAACAGCGGGATGATGGGGACCGCGAACACGATCAGCGTCATGGCCGGCGACAGCGCGTCGACACGCTCCGTCAGCCATTGCTTGAAACGCGCGAGCGGGATGGCTGCGACAACCCGCGCGACGATCGGTTCGAGATGGTCCCACAGCCAGGCTTCGATCAGGAAAATGATCGCAAGCAGGACCCAGACCGGTTGGAGAAGGCGGCGCAGCATGTGTTGTCCCGCCCGATTCGGCTCGGGGCGTCGCCTACATATGGATGGCCCGCTTGCCGACTGCAAGCGCGGCTTCCTTGATGGCCTCCGAGCGGGTCGGATGCGCGTGGCAGGTGCGCGCGAGATCCTCCGCACTGCCGCCAAAGTCCATGAGAACGCACGCCTCATGGATCATTTCGCCGGCTTCGCGACCGATAATGTGCACGCCGAGCACGCGATCGGTCTTCGCATCTGCGAGAATCTTCACAAAGCCATCGGTGGTCTGGTTGACCTTGGAGCGGCCGTTGGCGGTAAAGGGAAACTTCCCGACGGTATAAGCCACGCCCGCCTGCTTCAGTTCCTCCTCGGTCTTGCCGACGGAGGAGACTTCCGGCGTGGTATACACGACGCCTGGGATAACGTCGTAATTCACGTGGCCGGCCTGGCCTGCGATGATCTCGGCAACCGCAACGCCTTCATCCTCGGCCTTGTGCGCGAGCATCGGGCCCGCGACGACGTCGCCGATGGCATAGACGCCCTTCAGGCTGGTGGCGAAATGCGGATCGATCTGCACGCGGCCGCGATTGTCGAGCGCAACGCCGGCTTCCTTCAGGCCGAGCCCATCGGTGTAGGGCACGCGGCCGATGCAGACGAGCACGACGTCGGCTTCCAGCGTCTCCGCAGCGCCGCCGGCGGCGGGCTCGATCGTCGCCTTCAGCGTCTTGCCGGAGGTATCAACGGCGGTGACCTTGGCGCCGAGCTTGAATGCAAAGCCCTGCTTCTCGAGGATGCGCTGGAATTGCTTGGCGATCTCGCCGTCCATGCCGGGCATGATGCGATCCAGGAATTCGACGACGACGACTTCGGCGCCGAGCCGCTTCCACACCGAGCCGAGCTCGAGGCCGATCACGCCGGCGCCGACGACGAGCAGCTTGCCGGGGACCTTGTCCAGCGACAGCGCGCCGGTGGACGAAACGATGCGCTTCTCGTCGATCTCGATGCCCTTGAGACGCGCGATGTCCGAGCCGGTGGCGATCACGATGCTCTTGGTCTCGACGACCTGCGACTTGCCGTCGGCGGAGACTTCGACCTTGCCGGTGCCAAGAATCTTGCCGGTGCCCTTGAGCACGTCGATCTTGTTCTTCTTCATCAGGAACTCGACGCCCTTGACGTTGCCGTCGATGCCCTGCTGCTTGAAGTTCATCATCGCCGGCAGCTCGAGCTTCGGCGCGGAGACCGACACGCCCATCTTGGCGAAGGAGTGCGCGGCCTCCTCGAACATTTCGGAAGCGTGCAGCAGCGCCTTCGAGGGCATGCAGCCGACATTGAGGCAGGTGCCGCCGAGCGTTGCGTTCTTTTCGACCACGGCGACTTTCATGCCGAGCTGGGCTGCGCGCACCGCGCAGACATAACCGCCCGGTCCGGTGCCGATGACGACGAGATCGTAGGTAGCCATGAGAGAAAGTCCCGTGAGTTTAGCGTGGAAAGATGCGTCAGCGTCCGCGCGGCGCGTCAGCGTCCGCCGGACACGTCGAGAATGGCTGAGGTGACGTAGGAGGCATCGTCCGACATCAGCCAGACGATGGCGTTGGCGATTTCCTCGGCGGTGCCGACGCGCTTCATCGGCACCAAATGGGCCAGACGATGGGCGCGGTCGGGCTCGCCGCCGGCGGCGTGGATTTCGGTGTCGATTAGGCCGGGCCGGATCGCCGCGACGCGGATGCCTTCGCCCGCGACCTCGTAGCCGAGCCCGACGGTGAAGGAATCGACCGCGCCCTTGGACGCGGCATAATCGACATAGGTGTTGGGTGCGCCGAGCCGGGCTGCGACCGACGACAGGTTCACGATGACGCCGCCCTTGCCGCCGTGCCTGGTCGACATCCGCTTCACCGCCTCGCGCGCGCAGAGGATGGAGCCGGTGACGTTGACCGCCATCACGCGCTGGATGCGCTCGGCCGACATCTCGTCGACGCGCACGCCGCTCTTGCCGACGATGCCGCCGTTGTTGACGAGTGCGCCGAGCGTGCCGAACTTGTCCGCCTGCTTGAACAGCTCGAGGATGTCGCTTTCCTCGGCGACATCGCATTTCACCGCGATGGCCTTGCCGTTGCTGGCCGCGATCTGCGCGACGACTTCATCCGCAGCCTGCTTGTTGCTGGCGTAGCCGACCACGACACGGAAGCCGCGTGCGGCCGCCGCGATCGCGGTCGCCCGCCCGATGCCGCGGCTGCCGCCGGTGATGACAACGACTTTATCGGTCATGCGCGCCTCCATGGTTCGACACGCGCCGTCGCGTGAGGGCGACGGCGCTCGCAGAGCATCAGCGATCAGAGATCGAGCACCAGGCGCGCCGGATCTTCCAGGCTCTCCTTGACGCGAACGAGGAAGGTGACGGCTTCCTTGCCGTCGATGACGCGGTGATCGTAGGACAGCGCCAGGTACATCATCGGGCGGACCTCGATCTTGCCGCCGACGACCATCGGCCGCTCCTGGATCTTGTGCATGCCGAGGATGCCGGACTGCGGCGCGTTGAGGATCGGGGTCGACATCAGCGAACCGTAGATGCCGCCATTGGTGATGGTGAAGGTACCGCCCTGCATCTCGTCGATCTTGAGCTGGCCGTCACGGGCGCGGCGGCCGAAATCGGCGATGCCCTTCTCGATGTCGGCGATCGACTTGTGGTCGCAGTCACGCACCACGGGCACGACGAGGCCCTTGTCGGTGCCGACGGCGACGCCGATGTGATAGTAGTTCTTGTAGATCAGGTCAGTGCCGTCGATCTCGGCGTTGACGGCCGGGATGTCCTTCAGCGCCTGCACGACGGCCTTGGTGAAGAAGCCCATGAAGCCGAGCTTGCTGCCGTGCTTCTTCTCGAACGCGTCCTTGTAGTGGGCGCGCAGCGCCATGACGTTGGTCATGTCGACCTCGTTGAAGGTCGTGAGCATGGCCGCGGTGTTCTGCACGTCCTTGAGGCGGCGCGCGATGGTCTGGCGCAGCCGGGTCATCTTGACGCGCTCTTCGCGGGCGGCGTCATCGGCCGGCGACAGCGCGCGGACCTGAACGGCGGCGGCGGGCTGGTTGACCGGGGTCGGCGCGGAGGCCGCACGCTCGATCGCGGCGAGCATGTCGCCCTTGGTGACGCGGCCGTCCTTGCCGGAGCCCGGAACGGTCGAAGCGTCGATGCCGGTCTCGGCCGAGAGCTTGCGCACGGAGGGGGCGAGCGGGGCATCGGCCGGCGGCGCCTTCGCGGCCGGAGCCGGTGCGGCAGCAGCCGCCGCGGCGGCCGGAGCAGCAGCGGGCTTGGCGGGAGCAGCGGCCGGCTTGGCCGCGCCGGCGGCGCCTTCGGTGATCTGGCCGAGCAGCGCGCCCACGGCAACGGTCGCGCCGTCAGCGGCGATGATCTCGCTCAGCGTGCCGGCGGAGGGCGCCGGGACTTCGATGGTGACCTTGTCGGTCTCGAGCTCCACCAAGGGCTCGTCAACGGCGACGGGGTCGCCGGCCTTCTTGAACCAGCGGCCGATGGTGGCCTCGGTGACGGATTCGCCGAGCGTCGGCACACGAATTTCAGTCATGGTCTTTTCCTTAAGGGATCGCCAATGCGGTCATGAATTCCAATTGTCACGGCCAGCGAAAAGCAGGCCATCCAGCAAGCCGGGACGTTCGCATTCACGAGGACGCCATGGCATGCCGGATGCCCCGCTTTTGGCGGGGCATGACGCAGTTCAAAAAGTTCAGCTCAGTGCTTCGTCCAGGAACGCCTTCAGCTGAGCCTGATGCTTGGACATCAGACCCGTGGCGGTCGCGGCGGAAGCGGCGCGGCCGACATAACGCGGACGCCGGCTCACACCGTTCACCTGGTTCAGCACCCACTCCAGATAGGGCTCGATGAAGTGCCAGGCACCCATGTTGCGGGGCTCTTCCTGGCACCACACCACTTCGGCCTTCTTGAAGCGCGACAGCTCGGCCACCAGCGCCTTCAGCGGCACCGGATAGAGCTGCTCGACGCGCATCAGGTAGATGTCGTCGATGCCGCGCTTCTCGCGCTCCTCGTAGAGGTCGTAATAGACCTTGCCGGAGCAGAGCACGATGCGGCGGATCTTCTCGTCCGGAACGAGCTTGATGGCATCGGTCGGCAGCATCTGGGCGTCGTCGTACAGGATGCGGTGGAAGGTCGTTCCCTTCGCAAGCTCCTCGAGACGCGACACCGCCCGCTTGTGACGCAGCAGCGACTTCGGCGTCATCAGGATCAGGGGTTTACGGATCTCGCGATGCAGCTGCCGGCGCAGCACGTGGAAGTAGTTCGCCGGCGTGGTCGGGTAGACCACCTGCATGTTGTCTTCCGCGCACATCTGCAAGTAACGCTCGAGGCGCGCCGAGGAGTGCTCCGGTCCCTGCCCTTCATAGCCGTGCGGCAAGAGGCAGACGAGGCCGGACATGCGCAGCCATTTGCGCTCGCCCGAGGAGATGAACTGGTCGAACACGACCTGCGCGCCGTTGGCGAAGTCGCCGAACTGCGCTTCCCACAGGGTCAGCGTGTTCGGCTCGGCGAGCGAATAGCCATATTCGAAGCCGAGCACGGCTTCTTCCGACAGCAGCGAGTTGATGACCTCGTAATGGCCCTGCTCGTGGCCGAGATGGTTGAACGGCGTGTAGCGGCTCTCGTCTTCCTGGTCGATCAGGACCGAGTGGCGCTGCGAGAAGGTGCCGCGCTCGGAATCCTGGCCGGACAGCCGGACGTGATGGTTCTCGTTGAGCAACGAGCAGAACGCCAGCGCTTCGCCGGTCGCCCAGTCGATGCCGGCGCCGCTGTCGATCGCCTTGGAGCGGTTCTCCAGGAAGCGCTGGATGGTGCGGTGGACGCGGAAACCATCCGGCACCTTGGTGATCTTGCGGCCGATATCCTTCAGCGCGGTGATGTCGACGCCGGTGACGCCGCGGCGGGCGTCCTCTTCCTGGTCGGCGATCTTGAAGCCCGCCCACTTGCCGTCGAGCCAGTCGGCCTTGTTCGGCTTGTAGGAGGTACCGGCCTCGAACTCGGCATCGAGCCGCGCGCGCCAGTCGGCCTTGGCCTTGTCGACCTCGCCCTCGGTCATCACGCCTTCGCTGATGAGGCGGCGGGCGTAGAGCTCGAGCGTGGACGGATGCGCCGCGATCTTCTTGTACATCACCGGCTGGGTGAACGCCGGCTCGTCGCCCTCGTTATGGCCATGCCTGCGGTAGCAGAACATGTCGATGACGACGGGCTTGTGGAACTTCTGCCGGAATTCGGTCGCGACCTTGGCCGCGAACACCACGGCTTCCGGATCGTCGCCGTTCACATGGAAGATCGGCGCGTCGATCATCTTCGCCACATCCGACGGATAGGGCGAGGAACGCGAGTAACGCGGATAGGTGGTGAAGCCGATCTGGTTGTTGACGATGAAGTGCACGGAGCCGCCGGTGCGGTAGCCCTTCAGGTCCGACAGACCGAAGCATTCCGCGACCACGCCCTGGCCGGCGAACGCGGCGTCGCCGTGCATCAGCAGCGGCATGACGGAGATGCGCATATCCGGCGGATCGCCGTGCTGGTCCTGCTTGGCGCGGACCTTGCCGAGCACGACGGGATCGACGATCTCGAGATGCGAGGGATTGGCGGTCAGCGACAGATGGATGCGGTTGCCGTCGAACTCGCGGTCCGAGGAGGCGCCGAGATGATACTTGACGTCGCCGGAGCCTTCGACCGCGTCAGGGTTGGCCGAGCCGCCCTTGAACTCGTGGAACAGCGCGCGGTGGGCCTTGCCCATCACCTGGGTCAGCACGTTGAGGCGGCCGCGATGCGGCATGCCCAGCACGATTTCCTTCACGCCGAGATTGCCGCCGCGCTTGATGATCTGCTCGAGCGCGGGGATCAGGGATTCAGCACCGTCGAGACCGAAACGCTTGGTGCCGGTAAACTTGGTATCGCAGAACTTTTCGAAGCCTTCGGCTTCGACCAGCTTGGTCAGGATGGCTCTGCGGCCCTCGCGGGTGAAGGAGATTTCCTTATCGGGCCCCTCGATGCGCTCCTGGATCCAGGCCTTCTGCGCGGCATTGCTGATATGCATGAACTCGACGCCGAGCGTCTGGCAGTAGGTGCGCTCGCAGATCGCGGTGATCTCGCGCAGCGTGCCGTATTCGAGGCCGAGCACGTGATCGAGGAAGATCTTGCGGTCAAAATCGGCCTCGCTGAAGCCGTAGGTGCGCGGGTCGAGCTCTTCGCGGTTGCGCGGCGCCTCGATGCCGAGCGGATCGAGCTTGGCGTGGAAGTGGCCGCGCATGCGGTAGGAGCGGATCAGCATCAGGGCGCGGACCGAGTCGCGCGTCGCCTGGAGCAGATCGGCGGAGGAGATATCGGCGCCCTTGGCCTGCGCCTTGGCGGCGATCTTGCCGCCGACCGCCTTCTCGACCTCGGCCCAATTGCCGTCGAGGGCGGAGGTCAGGTCGTCCTGCGGCGTCAGCGGCCAGTTGGCGCGCTCCCAGGACGGGCCCTCGGCGTTCCTGCGGACGTCGTCCGGCTGGTCCTTCAGGCTCTTGAAGAACTCCTGCCACTCGGTGTCGACCGAGGACGGGTCCTTCTCGTAGCGGGCGTAGATTTCGTCGATGTAGGTGGCGTTGGTGCCCTGCAAAAAAGATGAGAGGGCAAAGGCTGCGTTCGCGTCTTGGCGAGACATACTTGAGTTCCTGGCGATTTCGGTTCGCGCATAACAAACGGCGCTGGCGCTGGGCTCCCCGGCAGAGGCCCAGCGCGATTGGCACCATTTACCCTATTTGCTGCGAAACTTCGCCCGGAAAAGTACGAAGAAGTGAATTAGCCCTTCAACTTTTCGGCAAGCGTGTGCCCGAGGCGGGCGGGAGACGGCGAGACTGTAATCCCAGCCGATTTCATCGCGTCGGTCTTGGAACCGGCGTCGCCCTTGCCGCCCGAAATGATCGCACCGGCATGACCCATGCGGCGGCCGGGAGGGGCGGTGACGCCGGCGATGAAGCCGACCATCGGCTTCTTGCGGCCGCGCTTGGCCTCGTCCTTGAGGAACTGGGCGGCGTCCTCCTCGGCGGAACCGCCGATCTCGCCGATCATGATGATCGATTCCGTCTTGGGGTCGGCGAGCAGCATTTCCAGCACGTCGATGAACTCGGTTCCCTTGACCGGGTCGCCGCCGATGCCGACCGCGGTGGTCTGGCCGAGGCCTTCCTGCGAGGTCTGGAACACGGCTTCATAGGTCAGCGTGCCGGAGCGGGAGACGATGCCGACGCTGCCGGTCTTGAAGATGTTGGCCGGCATGATGCCGATCTTGCATTCGCCGGCGGTCATGACGCCCGGGCAGTTCGGCCCGATCAGGCGGGACTTGGAACCGGCCAGCGAGCGCTTCACGCGGACCATGTCGATGACCGGAATGCCTTCCGTGATGCAGACGATCAGCGGGATCTCGGCGTCGATGGCTTCGCAGATCGCATCGGCCGCGCCCGGCGGCGGCACGTAGATCACCGACGCATCCGCGCCGGTCTTCTCACGCGCGTCGCGCACGGTGTCGAACACCGGCAGGCCCAGATGCGTCGAGCCGCCTTTGCCCGGCGAGGTGCCGCCGACCATCTTGGTGCCGTAGGCAATCGCGGCCTCCGAGTGGAAGGTGCCGTTCTTGCCGGTGAAGCCCTGGCAGATGACCTTGGTGTTCTTGTCGATCAGGATGGACATGAGGTCTGCTTTCGCGAAACTAACGAGTGAGAGGTCAGTGGATGCGGCGGTAGACGCCGGTGAGCACGTCAGCCCAGCCTTCCGCGTCCGGCGAGAACTGGATCTTCAACGAGTAGGAATTGTCGTCGATGATCTCGTAGACGTGGCGCGCATTGCCGCGGAGCGAGCCGCGCACCAGCGTCAGGGTCTTGCCGACCCACCCGCCGGAGGCGGGCGAAGGCGGCGTGTAGCCGAGCGAGTCGTACCAGAACAATTTGTAGGTCCGGTCCTCGCGGTCGAAGGTGAAGATGCCGTGGGTGGCGAAGATCTGCTTGCCGTCGCGCATCTGGACCGAGTCCTGGATCAGGTAGAACCCGTTCAGGTCCATGCGCGCGACGGTGCGCGAGGTGGCCGGCCCGCCCGCCGTCCAGCGCGACGGGAAGACCACCTCTTCGCCATCCCATTCGCCGGCGAACGCGGCGAGACGCGCGTGCTCTGCAAGCGGAGATGATGCGGCGAGATGGTCCTGGGCCATGGCGTTAGCCTCCCTTGACGGCCTTCACGATCTTCTGCGCGGCGTCGTCGAGATTGTCGGCCGGCACCACGTTCAGTCCGGATTCAAGGATGATCTTCTTGCCGAGCTCGACATTGGTGCCTTCGAGGCGAACCACCAGCGGCACGCTGAGGCCGACCTCGCGCACGGCGGCCGTGACGCCCTCGGCGATCACGTCGCACTTCATGATGCCGCCGAAGATGTTGACCAGGATGCCTTTCACGTTGGGATCGGCGGTGATGATCTTGAACGCGGCCGCGACCTTCTCCTTGCTGGCGCTGCCGCCGACGTCGAGGAAGTTCGCCGGCGCCATGCCGTAGAGCTTGATGATGTCCATCGTCGCCATGGCGAGACCGGCACCGTTGACCATGCAGCCGATGTTGCCGTCGAGGGTGACGTAGTTGAGGTCGTACTTGGACGCCTCGATTTCCTTGGCGTCTTCCTCGGTCTCGTCGCGTAGCGCGAGCACCTCGGGATGACGGAACAGCGCGTTGTCGTCGAACGACACCTTGGCGTCGAGCACGCGGAGCTGGCCCTGCTTGGTCACGACCAGCGGGTTGATCTCCAGCATCGACATGTCCTTGGCGACGAATGCCGCGTAGAGCTGCGCGGTGAGCTTCTCGGCCTGCTTGGCGAGATCGCCGGAGAGCTTCAGCGCGTTGGCGACGGTGCGGCCGTGATGGCCCATGATGCCGGTCGCGGGATCGACCGAGAAGGTGACGATCTTCTCAGGCGTGTTGTGCGCGACGTCCTCGATGTTGACGCCGCCTTCGGTCGACACGACGAAGGAGACGCGCGAGGTCTCGCGGTCGACCAGCAGCGAGAGATAGAACTCCTTGTCGATGTCGGAGCCGTCCTCGATGTAGAGGCGGTTGACCTGCTTGCCGGCAGGGCCGGTCTGGAACGTCACGAGCGTCGCGCCGAGCATCTGCTTGGCGAATTCGGAGACCTCGGCGGCCGACTTGGCGATGCGGACACCGCCCTTGTCGCCGGCGGAGGCTTCCTTGAACTTGCCCTTGCCGCGGCCACCGGCATGGATCTGGCTCTTCACCACATAGACCGGACCAGGCAGCGCCTTGGCGGCGGCCTCCGCGTCTGCGGCTTTGAGGACCGGCACGCCCTTGGAGATTGGAACGCCGAACTCGCCCAGCAGCGCTTTGGCCTGATATTCATGGATATTCATATGGTCGCTCCCTGAATCCGCGGGCGGCGACCTCGTAGGCCCACCTCAGTCTTGTGGCTGGCATACCATATACCACAGGAACTGCAACCCGGATTCTTTGACATCGAGATCTTTGGACTGCTGAGCCGGAACCCGCCAGGCCTTCAACAAGAGTTGCTGCCGGGCCCCAGAAGTGAAACCGCCGAAGACCGGTTTTCCGATCTTCGGCGGGATTTGTTTGCGCCTTAGCGGCCGAGAAGATCGGGGGCGATCTTCTTGCAGGCGTCGACCAGGCCCTGCACCGCGCCGACCGACTTGTCGAAGGCCTCGCGGTCCTTGCCGGCGAGCTCGATCTCGACGACGCGCTCGACACCCTTGGAGCCGATCACGACGGGCACGCCGACATACATGTCCTTCACGCCGTATTCGCCGTTGAGGTAGGCGGCGCTGGGCAGCACGCGCTTCTTGTCACGCAGATAGCTCTCGGCCATCGCGATCGCGGAAGCGGCCGGGGCGTAGAAGGCCGAGCCGGTCTTGAGCAAATTGACGATCTCGGCGCCGCCGTTGCGGGTGCGGTCGACGATCTCGTCGAGGCGCGCCTGCGAGGTCCAGCCCATCTTGACGAGGTCAGGCAGCGGGATGCCGGCGACGGTGGAGTACTTCACCAGCGGCACCATGGTGTCGCCGTGGCCGCCGAGCACGAAGGCGGTGACGTCTTCAACGGAGACGTTGAATTCGTCGGCCAGGAAGTAGCGGAAGCGCGCCGAGTCCAGCACGCCGGCCATGCCGACGACCTTCTTGTGCGGCAGGCCCGAGGCCTTCTGGAGCGCCCACACCATGGCGTCGAGCGGGTTGGTGATGCAGATGACGAAGGCGTCGGGGGCATACTTCTTGATGCCGGCGCCGACCTGCTCCATGACCTTGAGGTTGATGGAGAGGAGATCGTCGCGGCTCATGCCGGGCTTGCGCGGGACGCCGGCGGTGACGATGCAGACCTTGGCGTTGTCGAGCGCCTCGTAGGAGTTCGCGCCGGTGTAGTGGGCGTCGAAGCCGTCGACCGGGGAGGACTGCGCAATGTCGAGCGCCTTGCCCTGCGGCACGCCCTCGGCGATGTCGAACATCACGACGTCGCCCAGTTCTTTCAGGCCGATGAGGTGAGCCAGCGTTCCGCCGATCTGACCGGAGCCAATCAAAGCAATCTTGTCGCGCGCCATGTGAACCTGTCCTTTAGACACGTAAGGAGGGGAAAACTGACAGGGTGGTTATCCCTTTCGCTTCGCCCGTTCAAGTCGGTGGATGCCCAATTGTCGGGCTTGCCGAGATCGCAGCCAGCATACCCCCGTCCATCATTCCGGGATGCGCCGACAGGCGCAGGCCCGGAATCCATCGGGCTGCAGAGTTAGTGGCGCGATGGATTCCGGGCTCGCGACTTTGTCGCGCCCCGGAATGACGGCGGAGAAAATGGTGAAATAGGACTTAAGTCTCCACCAGGCCCTTGGTGGAGCCGCTGGCGGTGGAATCCTTGCGGCCGTGAGGCAGCGCCAGATAGGATTCCGAGCTCATTTCGATCAGCCGCGAGGCGGTCCGCTTGAACTCGTTGGCCTCGTTGCCCTCATCGGCGAGGTACAGCGAGATCGGGTTGGCGTCGGCCGAGGCCATCAGCTTCACGGCATTGTCATAGAGCGTATCGATCAGCGTGATGAAGCGCTTGGCGGCGTTGCGCTGGGAGAAGTCCATCACTGGAATATGGTCGACCAGGATGGTGTGATAGTCGTGCGCGAGCCTGAGGTAATCCGATGCGCCGAGCGGCTTCTCGCAGAGATCGGCGAACGAGAACCGCGCCACGCCATGGGCCGAGCACGGCACGTGCAGGATGCGGCCCTTGATCAAAATATCGCGCGACTTGCATTTGGCGCTGCCGCTCATCCGCGACCAGGCGCGGTCGAGGGCTGCGTCCGCATCGCCATCCGCCGGCGTCAGCCACATCGGCACGCCCTGAAGCTTCTCCAGCCGGAAGTCGGTGCGCGCATCGAGCCGCGCCACGTCCATGTGGTCGGTGATCTGCTTGATGAAGGGCAGGAACAGCGAACGGTTGAGGCCGCCCTTGTAGAGATCCTCGGGCGCGACGTTGGAGGTTGCGACCACCACGGTGCCGAGCTCGAACAGCTTTGCGAACAGGCGGCCGAGGATCATGGCGTCCGCGATGTCGGTGACGTGGAATTCGTCGAAGCAGAGCAGCCAGCTCTCCTCGAAGATCGCGTTCGCGGTCAGCGCGATGACGTCGCCGTCGGCGATCTCGCCGCGCGCGATGCTCTGGCGATAGTCGTAGATGCGCTCGTGCACATCGGCCATGAACTCGTGGAAATGCGCGCGGTGCTTGTGCTCGACGGTACTGTGCTGGAAGAACAGGTCCATCAGCATGGTCTTGCCGCGGCCGACCTCGCCATGGATGTAGAGCCCGTGCGGCGCCTCGTCCTTGTCACTGCTGAACAGACGGCTGAGCAGGCCCTGCTTGCGCTGCGGCTTGTAGCTGCCGAGCCGCTGGTCGAGCGCCGCATAGGCTTCGGCGACTTCGGCCTGCGCAGCATCGGGCTCGATCGCGCCGTCGGCGATCTGGGCCTGATAGGCCTCGCGGAATTGGGAACTGGGGGGCGAGAGCATGGCTCTTTACCGCCAGAGACGGACGGAAATTGCAAGCCGTGAATTGGTGTCAGGGGTATGCGAATTTCCTCACTCTCCCCGCAGGCGGGGAGAGGTAAAGACCTACTCACACAGCTCGTAGGCGTCCTCGACCACATACGGTCCGCCGCCGGTCGATGCACGGGACGAGAACAAGACAAAACGTTCGGCCATGAACGCCTTGCTCGGGAAGTAGCCGCGCAGCGACAGATAGTCGGCGACGTCACGGTCGGTGGCGTCGTGCAGTCGCGCCAGCGTGACGTGCGGGATGAACTTGCGTCCCTCCGGATTAAGGCCGATCCGCTGCATCATCCGCTCGAGCTCGGCCTGCAATTCGATCAGCGGCTTGCTCGGCGCGATGGTGGCGACCACCGCGCGCGGCTTGCGGCCGCCGAAGCTCGTCAGCCCCTGCACCTTCACCTCGAACGGTTTGCGGTTGACGCGAAACAGCATCGAGGCGATCTCGTTGGCGGAGACGCCGTCGATATCGCCGATGAAGCGCAAGGTGACGTGATAATTTTCGGGATCGATCCAGCGGGCGCCGGGAAGGCCGCCCCTCAAGTTGGAAAGCGTCTGGCCGATCTCGGCCGGGATTTCCAGACCAGTGAACAAACGCGGCATCGTTTCGCACTCCCGATGCTTGGGTACGGTCCCTTGAAGCAGGACCTTATCCAAATTAGAGCCGGCGACGAATCACCGGTACCCTGATTCCTATCGCAGTTGTGTGACTCTGCGAAGCATCGCGCGGGCCACCCCGTGAAAACCCTGGGAATTAGGGTTAGCGTTGCCTGCTTTTCAACGGCGTTGCTCGCTTATGTTGCGCAGGAATGCCTCCACCGTGGGCATCATGTTGCCGACGATGATGTCCACGCCCGCCGCGGTCGGATGGATGCCGTCGGCCTGGTTGAGCTTGGCGTCGGCCGCAACGCCGTCGAGAAAGAACGGATAGAGCGGCACGTCGAATTGTTTCGCAAGATCCGGATAAATCGAATTGAAGCGGGCGGCGTAGTCGGCGCCGTAATTCGGCGGAGCCAGCATGCCGCACAGCATGACCGGAATCCTGCGCGCCTTCAGCCGCTGGACGATGTCGGTCAGCGCGGTGCGCGTCAGGCCGGGATCGATGCCGCGCAGCGCGTCGTTGGCGCCGAGCTCGACGATCACCCCCTCGGTTCCCTCAGGGACCGACCAGTCGAGCCGGTCGCGGCCGCCGGAGGCGGTGTCGCCGGACACCCCGGCATTGGTCATGCCAACCTCTATGCCTTTGGCCTGCAAGGCTTTTTGAAGTTTCGCGGGGAATGCCTCCTGGGCCGGGAGGCCGAGGCCGGCGCTCAAGGAATCGCCGAGGACCACCAGCTTGATCGGTTTGGCGGCCGGCTGGGCCTGTGCCGACGCATTTGTCGCAATTGTCATCACGGCGAGCACCAACACGGCTATGTGCATGAACAATCCGTAACGCCTCTCGACCGCGCTATCGGAGTTGCCATATGACCGGACCATGGACACTCGCATCGAATCCTCTTCGCTCGCCGGCACCACGCCGGACACCATCGCCATCTCCAACGTCAATCTCTCATTGGGTACGGGCGCGGCACGCGTTCACATCCTCAAGGATATCAGCTTGCGGGTCGCCTCGGGCGAGACGATTGGCCTGATCGGCCCGTCAGGCTCGGGCAAATCCACGCTGCTGATGGTGATGGCGGGGCTGGAGCGTCCTGATAGCGGAGAGGTGGTGGTGAACGGCACGCCTTTCAATGCCCTCGACGAGGACGCGCTCGCCCGCTTCCGCGGCCGCCAGGTCGGCATCGTCTTCCAGTCCTTCCATCTGATCCCGACCATGACGGCGCTGGAGAATGTCGCCGTGCCGCTTGAGCTTGCCGGCAATCCCGAGGCCGCGAAACGCGCGGCGCAGGAGCTGCAATCGGTCGGGCTCGGCGACCGCCTGCATCATTATCCGACGCAGCTTTCCGGCGGCGAGCAGCAGCGCGTCGCGCTCGCGCGCGCGCTGGCGCCCGATCCTGCGATTCTCGTCGCCGACGAGCCGACCGGCAATCTCGACGAGGCGACCGGAAAACAGATCGTCGACCTGCTCTTCACCAAGCATGCCGAGCGCGGCATGACCCTGGTGCTGGTCACGCACGATTCCTCGCTCGCGCATCGCTGCGATCGCGTCATCCGCCTGCGCTCCGGGCGCATCGACACGCAGTCTGCACCGGCATGAGCGCCGCGGCCGAACCGTTCGTGCGGCCCAACGCCGCCGCGTTGTCGCTCCGCTACGCCTTACGCGAATTGCGCGGGGGCCTGCGCGGCTTCTACGTCTTCATCGCCTGCATCGCGCTCGGCGTGATGGCGATCGCCGGCGTCGGCTCGGTGTCGGCGAGCCTCTCCGACGGTCTCGCCCGCGAAGGCCGCACGCTGCTCGGCGGCGACGTCTCCTTCGTGCTGTTCCAGCGCGAGGCCAAGCCCGAGGAAGTCGCTTTCCTGCGTTCGCGCGGCACCGTCTCGACCGCCGCGACCCTGCGCGGCATGGCGCGCTCGGCCGACGGCCAGCTCGCGCTGGTCGAGATGAAGGCGGTCGACGACACCTATCCGATGCTCGGCCAATTGACGCTGGCGCCACAGCTGCCGATGTCCGACATCCTTGCGGAGCGTGACGGCGCGTTCGGCGCGGCTGCCGATCCGACGCTGCTGGCGCGGCTCTCGCTCAAGACCGGCGACCGCGTCACCATCGGCTCGGCGACCTTCCAGATCCGCAGCACGGTCGAAGCCGAGCCCGACAAGCTCGCCGGCGGCATCGGCTTCGGCCCGCGCTTCCTGATCAGCGAGGCGGGCCTGCGGGCCACCGGCTTGATCCAGCCCGGCAGCCTGGTGCGCTGGGTCTACCGGGTGAAGCTGCCCGATACCGCCAACAACGAGCGCGCCACCGACGCCTTCATCGCCGATGCGCGCAACGCCGCGCCGCAGGCCGGCTGGGAAGTCCGCAGCCGCTCCAACGCCTCGCCGCAGCTCGAGCGCAACATCAGCCGCTTCACGCAGTTCCTGACGCTGGTCGGCCTCGCCGCGCTGCTGGTCGGCGGCGTCGGCGTCGCCAACGCGGTGAAGAGCCATATCGACCGGAAGCTCGAGGTGATCGCGGCCTTCAAGGCCGTCGGCGCCACGGGCCGCGACGTGTTCGGCATCTATCTCGCCCAGGTCATCCTGCTGGCCGCGATCGGGTCCGTGATCGGGCTCGCGCTCGGCGCCGCCATGCCCTTCGCCATCGTCGGGCTGTTCGGCAAGCTGCTGCCGCTGCCGGTGGTGCCGGCCGTGCATGCCGACGAGCTCGCGCTGTCCTTCGTCTACGGCCTTTTGACCGCGCTCGCCTTCGGCCTGTGGCCGCTCGGACGGGTGCACGACGTGCCGGTCGCCGCACTGTTCCGCGACACCATCAGCTCCGAATGGCACCGGCCGCGCTGGAGCTATCTCGTGTTCATGGGCGTCGTGATCGCCCTGCTCGTCGCTGTCGTGATCGGCCTGTCCTTCGACAAGCGCATCGCGGCGGTGTTCGTGGCCTCCTCGGTCGTCGTGTTCGCGCTGCTGCGCGGCATCGCCGCCCTGCTGATGACGATCGCGCGGCGGATGCCGCGGACGCGGCTGCCGATGCTGCGGCTCGCGATCGCCAACATCCACCGGCCCGGCGCGCTGACGCCCTCGGTCGTGCTGTCGCTCGGCCTCGGGCTCGCCGTGCTCGTCACCATCACCCAGATCGACGGCAATCTGCGCCGGCAGTTCCTCGCGGCCCTGCCGGATCAGGCGCCGTCGTTCTTCTTCATCGACATTCCGAGTACGCAGGCGGCGCAGTTCGACGGCTATCTGCGCCAGATCGCGCCCGGCGCCAAGGTCGAGGACGTGCCGATGCTGCGCGGGCGCATCGTCGCCGCACGCGGCGTCCGCGCCGAAGAGCTCAAGCCGACGACCGATTCCGAGTGGGTGCTGCAAAGCGACCGCGGCCTCACCTATACCGGCGAGCTGCCGAAGGGCTCCAAGGTGGTCGAGGGCGAGTGGTGGAGCGCCGACTATTCCGGCCCGCCGCTGGTCTCGATGGAGAAGAAGATCGCCGACGGGCTCGGCCTCAAGCTCGGCGACGAGGTCGTGGTCAACGTGCTCGGCCGCGACATCCCGGCGAAGATCAGCAATCTGCGCAACATCGACTGGCAAGGCCTCGGCATCAATTTCGTCCTGGTGTTCTCGCCGAACGCCTTCAAGGGCGCGCCGCATACCCATATCGCGACGCTGACGGAAGCCGGCAGCAATGCCGAAGGCGACGGCAGGATCATCAAGCAGGTGGCCGACACCTACCCGATGGTGACGAGCGTGCGCGTGCGCGAGGTGATGGAGACGGTCGGCTCGGTCGTGACCAATCTTGCGCTGGCGATCCGCGGCGCGAGCGCCGTGACCCTGATCTCGGCGATCCTGGTGCTCGGCGGGGCGCTCGCGGCCGGCCATCGCCACCGGGTCTACGATGCGGTGATCCTGAAGACGCTGGGCGCGACGCGGCTGCGGCTGCTCGGCGCCTATGCGCTCGAATACCTCCTGATCGGGCTTGCAACCGCGGTCTTCGGCGTGATCACCGGCAGCATCGCCGCCTGGATGATCGTGACGCGGCTGATGACGCTCAGCTTCGTCTGGCAGGCCGGCAGCGCGGCCGGCGTGGTCGTGGCCGCCCTGGTCGTCACCGTCGGGCTCGGGCTCGCCGGCACGCTCCTGGCGTTGAACAAAAAGCCCGCCACGGTGTTCCGGAATTTGTGACAAAAGGTAGCGGGCCGCCGCGCGGGTGCGGAAACGCACGATTCTTGCGATTAACCACGTCCGCTCGCCAGGATTGCCGGCGAGGGCGACATTCGGCCGCGCGTGGACGGTTGCAGCGAATGTGTTAGTTTCCCACATATCCAATGGGTTCGGACCCCCGATTGTTAGCCAAAATTTAGTCGGCAGACATCGGTATCCGAGATAGAGTTTGACGAACCGGCGGCATGGCGACCCTCATGCCGGACCGGCCAACCAACGGGAATTCGACCATGTCGGACCTAGACCGTAACTACGCTTCTCCTTTCGGCAGGGCCGCCGGGCGTGTTGACGCCGCGACGGTCGATGCCGGCCTGCGCGCCTACATGCTGCGCATCTACAACTACATGAGCATTGGCCTCGCCATCACGGGCCTTGCCGCACTCGGCGTCTACATGGCCGCCGTGACCGACGTTCCGACCCCGGAAGCCGTCCGCGTCGGCAAGCTGTTCCTGACGCCGTTCGGCTATGCGATGTTCGTCAGCCCCCTGAAGTGGCTGTTCATGCTCGCGCCGCTCGCCATGGTGTTCGTGATCTCGGCAGGCATCAACCGTCTGGCGCCCTCGACCGCCCAGATCCTGTTCTGGGTGTTCTCGGCGCTGATGGGCATCTCGCTGTCGTCGATCTTCCTGGTGTTCACGCACACCTCGATCGTGCGGGTGTTCTTCATCACCGCGGCGACCTTCGGTGCGCTCAGCCTCTACGGCTACACCACCAAGCGTGATCTGACCGGGATGGGCTCGTTCCTCTTCATGGGCCTGATCGGCATCATCATCGCGAGCCTGGTGAACCTGTTCCTGGCGAGCTCGATGCTGCAGTTCATCGTGTCGGTGGTCGGCGTGCTGGTGTTCGCGGGCCTCACCGCCTGGGATACCCAGCGGCTGAAGAACGACTACATCTACGGCTACGCTGCGGCCGGCGGTGACATCGCAGAGCGTGCGGCCATCACCGGCGCGCTGTCGCTGTACCTGAACTTCATCAACCTGTTCACGCTGCTCCTGCAGCTCCTCGGCCAGCGCGATTAAGCGATCGGCGAGAGAGTGGACGACACGAACCCCGGCCGAGAGGCCGGGGTTTTTGTTTGAGCCGGGTGCCTCCACGAACACCGTCATTGCGAGCGCAGCGAAGCAATCCAGAGTGCTTCCGCGGATGCATTTCTGGATTGCTTCGTCGCAAGGGCTCCTCGCAATGACGGAGTATATGGAAACGATGTTGCCTCTTCCGGCCGCCGCGGGAAGGCTCTAATCTTCCCCCATGTCCGCACCTGAAATCAGGCCCACCCTTGAGGCCGACCTCCCCACCATCACCGCCATCTACCAGCAGGCCGTCCGCGAGGGCACGGCGACGTTCGAGCTGGAGCCGCCGGATCTTGCCGAGATGACGCGGCGCTACCGCGCGCTGGTCGACGGCGGCTATCCCTATTTCGTCGCCATCCTCGACGGCCGCGTTGCCGGCTACGCCTATGCCGGCGCCTACCGGCCGCGGCCAGCCTATCGCTTCACGGTCGAGAATTCGATCTATCTCGACCCCTCCTTCCACCGCCGCGGCGTCGGCTCGTTGCTGCTGGAGCGGCTGATCGCCGAGTGCGAGGCGCGCGGCTTCCGCCAGATGATCGCGGTGATCGGCGATTCCGCCAATGCCGGCTCGATCGGCGTGCACACCAAGGGCGGCTTCAGGATGATCGGCACGCATCCCAATGTCGGGCTGAAATTCGGCCGCTGGCTCGACACGGTGATGATGCAGCGCGAGCTCGGCGAGGGCGCCAGCACGGTGCCGGGGAAGTAAGGGCCTCACGTCATTCCGGGGCGCGCATAGCGCGAACCCGGAATCCAGAAGTTTCAAGCGAGCGATGCGGATCGAGATTCTCAGGCGCGCAACCGCGCGCCGGAGTTCGCGACTTCGTCGCGCCCCGGAATGACGACCGAAGGTCGTCACACCACGGCCAGCTTGCGATCGATCACCAGCAGCACGCGCTCGAGCTCGTGGCCGCGGCGCAGGATCAGGCCGGTCGCCGAGATCACGCTGTACATGCCCTGCTTGCGCGCGAGGCGCGGGTCCTTCTCGATGCGATAGATCGGCACTTCCGAGGCACGGCGATAGACCGAGAACACCGCACGGTCCTTCAGGAAGTCGATGGCATAGTCGCGCCACTCGCCGTCGGCGACCATGCTGCCGTAGAGATTGAGAATTCGGCGCAGCTCGAGCCGGTTGAAGGTCACTTGGTTCGGCTGCGCATTCGCAGCGGGGGGACGCGCCGCCGCGCGCTGCTCGCTCGGATCGGCATCCTCCGACGTCAGACTCATGGAGCGCCTCCTGATCGCACGGCATGATCGCGTCCGCGAAAACCGTCCCCGGAACCGCGGATCATGACAATCGCATGATTGCGCCAACCGTTCCCCACCGCAAGGGCTCTCGAGGGCTGTTTGAAGAGCTCTCGGTGCAACCCATTGAACCGGGGGCGAATCGGAACACACGCAACGGTGGAACTCTGTCGCGACGAACCGTCACGGGATCGTTAGCAGGAATCATAGTATCGCCGCTTTTCCGCCCAGCGCCTGCCGCCCTGCACTGCGAAAAGAGCTGTGTGCGTTGACCCGGTCCTTTCGGTTCCGGATTCCTCAGCCCCCAGCCCCCCGGGGTCGACGGGATCGGGTCTGTACGCGCGACAAGGAGGGCCAACGCGAGTTGGTCCTTTTTTGTTTGTGTCGGGATGTTTCTTTCCCCGCTGTCATTCCGGGACGCGCGAAGCGCGGGCCCGGAATCCATCAATCCAAGGTTCCCAGTTGAGAAATGGATTCCGGGCTCGCGCCAAAGAGGCGCGCCCCGGAATGACGAGGGACAAGATTTTTCCGACACGATCTTGCGTACGCTCTCTCCCCTCATCCTTCGCGCGGCGTCCCGAAGGATCGAGGCCCGAGCGGCATCAGCGGGGCCTTTCATGGTTCTCGCGGCGATGCGCAGCATCGTCCGCCGCGCGCGCAAGGGGCGCGCTCCTCACCATGAGGAGATAGAGCCAGACCGCGCATCAGGAAGAATGCGAAGCGTGCGCGTCAGTGCAGCGACGTGTATGCCGCGCCCAGCATCGGGCCGGGTTTCTCGCGGCTGCCGTCCTGGACATAGACCACCGCGCCATCGACGCCGTCGCGCGTGAGGTTCTCGATCGGCACCGTCCAGCTTTCCGGACGACCGTTCCAGTCGCCGACCTTGAGCAGGTTGCGCACCACGTTGTGATAGGTGATCTGCTGTCCGCGATTTTCGCCTTTGGCGATCGCGATCGGCACTGACTTCGCAATCGAGCAGATCCAGACTTCGCCGTGCGAGATCGCCGGCTCCTTGCTCGCGGCCACCGACACGTGGATCTGCTTGCCCGAGAGCGACATCGTCACCGGCACGCTCATCACGCCCATGCCTTTGTCGGTCTTGCCGATCGCACTCTCGATGCCGGCACGATCACTGCCGACGACATGCGTCGAGCCGTTCACCACGACCTGCGGGGTGTAGACCTCGCGGTCGCCGCGCATGCGCGAATAAGCGCGCTGCCGCGCCGAGAAGCGCGAATCCGCCAGCGTGTCCTTCCAGCCGAGATAATCCCAATAATCGATCGGCATGCTCAGCGCGATGATCGAGGGATCGCTGGAGAGATCGCCGATGATCTTGTCGGCGGGCGGGCAGGAGGAGCAGCCCTGCGAGGTGAAGAGCTCAACCACGGCGCGGGGATCAGCCTCAGCGGGACGGATGACGGCGACGATCGCACAGATGCCGAGTGCTCCCGACCAGAAGGCACCGGACCAACGTGAAATCAGATGAGAAGCCGTCATTGCTGTCATGTCGAACGCCGCACACCGTTGCTCGTGGGAAGGGAAATCTTATCGCCTGATGGTCACCGTAGTCTTACGGGCACGGCACATTCAACCGTCCAGGGCGGAGTTTCCGCCGGGCGGGCCCATCCGAAGCATGCCGCAAACGCGCGAAGGCGGCCTTGTGATAGGCCGCCTTCGTTTAACCTTCTACTCACTTCGCAGTGAGCCACCGTTCACAAATCCGCGCTTAAGCCGCGAGCTTGCGCAGCACGTAGTGCAGGATGCCGCCGTTCCGGTAGTAGTCGAGCTCGTCCAGCGTATCGATGCGGCAAAGCAGCGAAACGCGCTGCAACGAACCGTCGCCGGAGACGATCTCCGCGGTCAGCTTCTGGCGCGGCTTCAGATCGCCGACGAGACCACGCAGCGTGACCTTCTCGTCGCCCTTCAGGCCGAGCGACGACCAGGAGGTGCCTTCCTCGAAGGTCAGCGGCAGCACGCCCATACCGACAAGATTGGAGCGATGGATGCGCTCGAAGCTCTGGCAGATCACCGCGCGCACGCCGAGCAGGCGCGTGCCCTTTGCAGCCCAGTCGCGCGAGGAGCCGTTGCCGTATTCGGCGCCGGCGAACACCACCAGCGGCACCTGCTCCTGCTGGTACTTCATCGCGGCGTCGTAGATCGACATCTGCTCGCCGTCGGGCCAGTGCTTGGTGAGGCCGCCTTCCGGGATGTTGCCGTCGGCGCCCTTGAGCATGAAGTTCTTGATGCGGATGTTGGCGAAGGTGCCGCGCATCATCACTTCATGGTTGCCGCGCCGGGTGCCGTACTGGTTGAAGTCGGCGGGACGCACCTGGTGCTCGCTGAGATACTTGCCCGCGGGCGAGGTGAGCTTGATCGAACCGGCCGGCGAGATGTGGTCGGTGGTGATCTTGTCGCCGAACATGGCGAGGATGCGCGCCTCGACGATGTCGGTGACCGGCTCCGGCTCCTTCTTCATGCCTTCGAAGTAGGGCGGGTTCTGCACGTAGGTCGAGCTCATGTTCCAGCGATAGGTCTCGCTCTCGACGGTCTTGATCTTGCGCCAGTTGGTGTCGCCCTTGAACACGTCGGCATACTTCTTCTTGAAGATCGACGCGGTCACGAACTTCTTCATGAAGGCGTTGATCTCCTTCGACGTCGGCCAGATGTCCTTGAGGTACACCGGCTTGCCGTCCTTGCCTTCACCGAGCGGCTCGACGGCGAGGTTCTTGGTCACGCTACCCGCGAGCGCGTGAGCGACGACCAGCGGCGGCGAGGCCAGATAGTTCGCCTGCACGTCCGGCGAGACGCGGCCTTCGAAGTTGCGGTTACCGGAGAGCACGGCGGCGGCAACGATGCCGTTGTCGTTGATCGACTTCGAGATCTCCTCCGGCAGCGGACCGGAATTGCCAATGCAGGTGGTGCAGCCGAAGCCGACCAGGTTGAAGCCGACCTTGTCGAGATCGGCCTGAAGGCCGGAATCGGCGAGATAGGCCGCGACCACCTGGCTGCCCGGGGCAAGCGAGGTCTTCACCCACGGCTTGGCCTTGAGGCCCTTCGCCGCGGCATTGCGGGCCAGGAGCCCGGCGCCGATCAGCACGCTCGGGTTCGAGGTGTTGGTGCAGGAGGTGATCGCCGCGATCACGACGTCGCCATGGCCGATCTCGTACTTCTTGCCTTCGACGGCAAAGCGCTTCGCCGGCTCTTCGGTCTTCTTGTACTCATTGGCGAGCGCGACCGAGAAGCCTTCCGCGACCGACGGCAGCGCGATGCGGCCTTCGGGACGCTTCGGACCGGCCATCGACGGCACGACGTCGGCGAGGTCGAGCGTCAGCGTTTCCGTGAACACCGGATCGGCCGACTTGGCGGTGCGGAACAGCCCCTGCGCCTTGGCATAGGCCTGCACCAGCGCAACGCGCGGTGCGGCGCGGCCAGAGGTCTTGAGGTAGTCGATCGCGGCAGCGTCGACCGGGAAGAAGCCGCAGGTCGCGCCATATTCGGGCGCCATGTTGGCGATGGTCGCCTTGTCGGCGACGGAGAGATGATCGAGGCCGGGGCCGAAGAACTCGACGAACTTGCCGACGACGCCGAGCTTGCGCAGCATCTGCGTCACGGTCAGCACGAGGTCGGTCGCGGTGACGCCTTCCTTCATCGCGCCCTTCAGCTTGAAGCCGACGACGTTAGGCAGCAGCATCGACAGCGGCTGGCCGAGCATGCAGGCTTCCGCCTCAATGCCGCCGACGCCCCAGCCGAGCACGGCGAGACCGTTGACCATCGTGGTGTGGGAATCGGTGCCGACCAGCGAGTCGGGATAGGCGACCTCGAAGGTGCCGGTCTTCTTGCCGACCGTCATCTTCTCCTTCTTGGTCCAGACCGTCTGGGAGAGATATTCGAGATTGACCTGGTGGCAGATGCCGGTGCCGGGCGGCACGACGGAGAAGTTCGAGAACGCCGCCTGGCCCCACTTCAGGAACTCGTAGCGCTCCTGGTTCTGCTTGTATTCCTCGGTGACGTTCTTGGCGAAGGCCTTGTTGTCGCCGAAGAAGTTCACGATCACGGAATGGTCGATGACGAGATCGACCGGCACCAGCGGATTGATCTTCTCGGCATCGCCGCCGAGCTTCTGCATCGCGTTGCGCATCGCGGCGAGATCGACCACCGCGGGCACGCCGGTGAAGTCCTGCATCAGCACGCGCGCCGGGCGGAACGCGATCTCGTGCTCCAGCGACTTCTTGCGCAGCCATTTGGACACCGCGACGATGTCCGCCTTCTTGACCGAGCGGCCGTCCTCATTGCGCAGGAGGTTCTCGAGCAGGACCTTCATCGAATAGGGGAGTTTCGAAATTCCCTTCAGACCATTCTTCTCGGCCGTGGGCAGGCTGTAATAGACATAGGTCTTGGCGCCGACCTTGAGGGTCTTTTTGCATTTGAAGCTGTCGAGCGAGGTCATGTAGGAAATCCCAATTGTTAGTTATACCCGGCAAGGGGTATTTTAACACCGTCAGCGAGTCCGGCTGAGTCGCTTGCAGGGGCAGGTTGAGTTGCTGCATCAAGTAGTTCCGGGCTTATAGAAGCTTTCTAACCGCGCCGCCACAGCCACAAACGTGCCGCAGCAATCCGCGAGCCAAAAATTCCCATGCGCTACCCCAAGTTTTCCCGAGGCCTGGTTTGAACGGGTTGATACGAGGCAAGATGCAGCTTTCCGGACGTGGGGTGATCTGTGTGCGGGGCGGCCGCGAGGTGTTTGCCGGGCTCGATTTCGAGGCCGTCTCCGGCGAGGCCGTGGCGGTCGTCGGCCGCAACGGGTCGGGCAAGACCTCGCTGCTGCGGCTGATCGCGGGGCTGCTCATTCCGGCTGGCGGGACGATCGCGCTCGATGGCGGCGATGCCGAGCTGACATTGCCTGAGCAATGCCACTATCTCGGCCATCGCGACGCCCTGAAGCCGGCACTGAGCGTGGCGGAAAATCTGTCATTCTGGGCCGATTTTCTCGGCGGCGAGCGACTTGATGCCCATGAGAGCCTCGCCACGGTCGGGCTCGACCACGCCACCCACCTGCCGGCAGCGTTCCTGTCGGCCGGCCAGCGCCGCCGGCTCTCGCTGGCCCGGCTGCTGACGGTCCGCCGCCCGATCTGGCTCCTGGACGAGCCGACCACGGCGCTGGACGTCGCCGGCCAGGACATGTTCGGCGGCCTGATGCGCGACCATCTCGCCCGCGGCGGCCTGATCATCGCCGCCACCCACATGGCGCTGGGGATCAAATCACGCGAGCTGCGGATCGGGGGTGTGGCATGATTCCGACCGACCCTCAGCTTTTCGAGCGGCAAAGCTCCGCTCTACCCGTTCCCTCCCCCCCTGTGGGGGAGGGTCAGGGAGGGGGGTGCCACACAGGGACCCTCTCGATCTACCGAAGTCCTTCCCTGAACCCAAGCACACCTTTTCCGGGGCCACCCCTCTCCCATAGCCGAAGCTTCGCTTCGGCGTCTCTTAAGAGGACGGCCGCCGGAGGCGGCCTACACCTCCCCCGCAAGGGGGGAGGGAGCGCAGATTGCCTGTGGCGCGAGTCGGGCTCTTACGATCGTCTCGAAGCCGAAAAGGCAGCCCCATGACCGCCCTGTCCGCCCTCATCCGCCGGGATATCAGGATCGCGCTCCGCGTTGGCGGCGGGGCGCTGATCGGCGTGCTGTTCTTCCTGACCGTGGTGGTGCTGATGCCGTTCGCGGTGGGGCCGGACCTCGCGTTGCTGTCGCGGCTGGGGCCGGCCATTCTCTGGCTCGGCGCCCTGCTGGCGAGCCTGCTGACGCTGGACCGGCTGTTCATGGCCGACCATGAGGACGGCTCGCTCGACCTGATCACGATGAGCCGGACGCCGCTGGAACTCGCCTGCGCGGCGAAAGCGCTGGCGCATTGGCTGGCGGCGGGCCTGCCGCTGATTGTCGCAACCCCCGTGCTCGGGCTCTTGCTGAACCTCGACATGGTCGCGACCGGCGCGGTGGCCCTGACGCTGCTCGCGGGCACGCCGGCCCTGACCTTTACCGGCATGATCGGCGCCGCGCTGGCGGTGACGCTGCATCGCGGCGGGCTTTTGATGGCGGTTCTGGTGCTGCCGCTGTCGATCCCGGTGCTGATCTTCGGGGTCGCGGCCTCCCAGGCCGTGATCGTCGGTCCCATGTCGTTCGGCGCACCGTTCTCGATCCTGTGCGCGCTGTCGCTGGTCAGCCTCGTGATCGGCCCCTTCGCCGCGGCGGCGAGCCTGCGGCATGGTCTCGACTGAGATGAGCTCGACTGACCTTGACCCCGATCAACTTTCGCTACCCGCTTTTATGCTGATTGCGTGAGTGCTGACCTGTGATTATCAGAATACCATGACGCTGATCGACCTCGCCAACCCGACACGGTTCCTCGCGCTGACGGCGCGGGTGTTGCCATGGCTTGCGGCCGCGACCGTCATCCTGCTCGCGATCGGCCTCTACCAATCCGCGCTAGCGCCCGACGACTACCAGCAGGGCGCGACCGTGAAGATCATGTTCATCCACGTGCCCAACGCCTGGCTGTCGATGTTCGTGTGGGGCGTGATGAGCATCGCCTCATTGGGCACGCTGGTGTGGCGGCATCCGCTCGCCGACGTCGCCGCGAAGGCGGCAGCTCCCATCGGCGCCGCCTTCACCTTCCTCGCGCTGCTGACCGGCTCGCTGTGGGGCCGGCCGATGTGGGGCACCTATTGGGAATGGGACGCTCGCCTGACCTCGGTGCTGATTCTGTTCCTGATGTATCTCGGCCTGATGGCGCTGTGGCGCGCGGTCGACGATCCCTCGCGCGCGGCGCGCGCCGCCGCGGTGCTGACGCTGGTCGGCGCGATCAACCTGCCCATCATCAAATTCTCGGTCGACTGGTGGAACACGCTGCACCAGCCGGCTTCGGTGATGCGCATGGGCGGTTCGTCGCTCGACAAATCGTTCCTGATTCCGCTGCTGGTGATGGCGATCGCGTTCACGCTGCTGTTCGTCACGTTGCACCTGGCGGCGATGCGCAACGAGATCCTGCGCCGCCGTGTCCGCTCGCTGCAGATGATGCAGGCGAGCCGCATGGCGTTTTCGAGCGAAATGGGCGCCGGTTCGCGTCAAAACAACGCGTCAAACGAAGTCGGGGCTGCATGATCATGTCGCTCGGTCCCTATGCCTCCTTCATCGTGACGTCCTATGCCGCAGCCGCGCTCGTGGTCGCGATCCTGATCGGCTGGATCGTGCTCGACTATCGCAGCCAGACCCGGCGCCTGCGCGACCTCGACCGCAGCGGCATCACCCGCCGCTCGGGGCGCAGCGCGATGGATCGGCCATGAGCGAGCAGTCGACTTCCGCGAGCCCGCAGCGCCGCACCTTCCTGATGGTGTTGCCGCTGATCGCCTTCATCGGCCTGGCGCTGCTGTTCTGGTTCCGGCTCGGCAGCGGCGATCCTTCGCGGATTCCCTCCGCGTTGATCGGACGGCCGGCGCCGCAGACCGCCCTGCCGCCGCTCGAGGGATTGCAGGCCGACAACGTCCAGGTGCCGGGTCTCGATCCCGCCGCGTTCAAGGGCAAGGTCAGTCTCGTCAACGTCTGGGCCTCCTGGTGCGTACCCTGCCACGACGAGGCGCCGCTTCTGACCGAGCTGGGGAAAGACAAGCGCTTCCAGCTCGTCGGCATCAACTACAAGGACGCGGCCGACAACGCCCGCCGCTTCCTCGGCCGCTACGGCAACCCGTTCGGTCGCGTCGGCGTGGACGCCAACGGCCGCGCCTCGATCGAATGGGGCGTCTATGGCGTGCCGGAGACCTTCGTCGTCGGACGTGAGGGCACCATCGTCTACAAGCTGGTCGGCCCGATTACGCCGGACAATCTGCGGAGCGTGCTGCTGCCGCAGATGGAGAAGGCGTTGAAGTAGTTACTGTCATTCCGGGGCGGCTCGCAGAGCCGAACTATGGTGCGCACTTGCGCACCTGAGAATCTCGAGATTCCGGGTTCACGCTTCGCGTGCCCCGGAATGACATCAAACAGTCACCCCTTCCTGACATCCCCCGCATCCGCCTTGCTCGCTTCCAGCGAGACCGGCTCGAGGTGGTAGCGCTTGGTCAGCGGCATCTGGGCGATGGCGAAGATCATCGTGATCGGCGTCACGCCGAACACCTTGAAGTTCACCCAGAAATCCGTGCTCTGGGTGCGCCAGACGATCTCGTTCAGCACCGCCATGCCGGCGAAGAACAGCGCCCAGCGCAGCGTCAGGATGCGCCAGCCCTGCGGCGTCAGGTTGAACATCTGGTCGAACATCACGGCGATGAAGGAGCGGCCGAACAGCAGCCCGCCGCCGAGGATCGCGGCGAACAGGCCGTAGATGATGGTCGGCTTGACCTTGATGAAGGTCTCGTCGTGCAGCACCAGCGTCAGCGTGCCGAACACCAGCACGATCACGCCCGTCACGATCGCCATGATCGGGATATGGCGCGTCACCACATAGGAGGCGATCATCGCCGCGACGATCGCGACCATGAAGGCGCCGGTCGCGGCGAACAGATTGAACTTCGCATTCACGAAGAAGAAGACGAGCAGCGGACCGAGTTCGGTCGCAAGCTTGAACAGCGGATGCGGCTGGGTCTTGTCCATTCCCTGACTTTCGTTGATGTCATCCCCCGCGAATGCGGGGGATCCAGTATTCCGTGGCACCTGTGATCGACAACCGGCGGCGCGGCGTACTGGATGCCCCGCCTGCGCGGGGCATGACGAAAGAAACCTATGACTCGATTCCGGCGATCGCACGGGCGAAATCGCGCGCGGTGAAGGGCGCGAGATCATCGACGCCTTCGCCGACGCCGATGAAATGCACCGGCAGTTTGAATTTCTCCGCGAGCGCCACCAGGATGCCGCCGCGCGCCGTGCCGTCGAGCTTGGTCATCACGAGGCCGGTGACGCCGGCGGTGCGATGGAAGGCCTCGACCTGCGACAGCGCGTTCTGGCCGACGGTGGCGTCGAGCACAAGCAGCACCGCATGCGGCGCAGTGTCGTCCACCTTGCGGATGACGCGCACGACCTTTTCGAGCTCGTTCATCAGCTCGGCCTTGTTCTGAAGCCGCCCGGCGGTGTCGATCAGGAGCACGTCGGTCTTCTGCTCCTTCGCCGCCGTCAGCGCGTTGAAGGCGAGGCTCGCCGAGTCGGAGCCTTGCGTGCCCACGATGACCGGTGTTTTCGTACGCTCACCCCAGACCTTGAGCTGCTCAATCGCCGCTGCGCGAAAAGTGTCGCCGGCGGCCAGCATCACCTTGCGGCCTTCGGAGGCGAATTTTTGCGAGAGCTTGCCGATGGTGGTGGTCTTGCCGGAGCCGTTGACGCCGACGACGAGGATGACGAACGGCTTCCTGGCCGCATCGATCTCGAGCGGCTTCGCCACCGGCGCCAGCACCTTCTCGACCTCGGTCGCAACGACGTCCTTGACCTCGTCGGCCGAGATCGCCTTGTCGTAGCGCCCGGTGCCGACGGCGTCCGCGATGCGCACCGCGACGGATGTGCCGAGGTCGGCGCGCAGCAGCACGTCCTCGATGTCGTCGAGCATGGCGCGGTCGAGCTTGCGCTTGGTGACGAGGTCGGCGACCGCGGTCCCGAGCGAGGACGAGGTGCGCTTCAGCCCGTTGGACAGGCGGCGCCACCAGCTCAGCTTGGGGGGATCTGACGTGGTATCGTTCATGATGCTCGTGCCGACGATTTGAAGTTCCTACTCTCTTGCCGCAAGTCCGGTTAGGAACTTCAAATCGAACAGCGGCACGAGAAAATATTGTTGCCAGTGCGGCCCTGGATTTGGCATTCGCTTCACATTTCGCGGCAGCCGCTGAGCGAATGCCAAATCCACCGCACTGGTGTGTTAGCCGTTCCGGCTCCCAAACGAAAGTCTTGACCGAAAGTCCTGCAATTGCTCGATGTTCCCGAATTGACCGCTGACGAAATCCTGGGCCGCGTGCTCCATCGCGACGGATTGATGCTGGTCATCGACAAGCCGGCCGGTCTGCCGGTGCATCGCGGCCCCAAGGGCGGCGCCAATCTGGAGGCATCCTTCGACGCGCTCCGTTTCGGCCTGCCGCGGCCGCCGGTGCTGGCCCACCGGCTGGACAAGGACACCTCCGGTTGCCTCATCCTCGGCCGCCATCGCAAGGCGACCGCCTCGCTCGGCCTGCTGTTCAAGCACGGCAAGATCGGCAAGACCTACTGGACCGTGGTCGAAGGCGGGCCCGCCGAGGACGAAGGCACCATCGATATGCCGCTCGGCCGGCTCAATGCCGAGCGCGGCTGGTGGCAGAAGCCCGATCCCGAAGGCCAGAAGGCGATCACCAACTGGAAGGTGATGGGCCGGGGTGACGGTTTCACCTGGCTCGCCATGGAACCGGTGACGGGGCGGACCCATCAATTGCGGGTGCATTCGGCCGCGACCGGCTGGCCGATCTTCGGCGATAACATTTACGGCAACGGCCCGCGCTTCGGCGAGCCGAAGCTGCACCTGCACTCCCGCGAGATCGTAGTGCCGATCTCCCGGAACAAGGAGCCGGTCCGCGTGGTGGCCCCGGCCCCGCCGCACATGCATGAGAAGCTTCGGGCCTGCGGGTGGAATGGGGAGTAGGTGCCGTTCACCTCTCCCGCTTGCGGGAGAGGTCGTGCCGAAGGCGCGGGTGAGGGCTCTCTCCTCTTGGGGATTCTCGATTGCGGAGACACCCTCTCCCCAACCCTCTCCCGCTAGCGGGAGAGGGAGCGCAGCGCCGCCGCGGCAGCACTTCGTTCTCCTCGGCCATGGTTTACGAAACGTTCAGGGCTCGCCTCTAATGATAGCGGTTGCTTAGAACAAGCTTCCGTCAATCCGCTCAGGACGAGCCCCGCGTCATGTCCAAGGCCGAGCTATCGATCATCGACGAGGTCGAATCCGCACTTCGGATTGGCTCGGCGGAAAAGGGCCTGGAGACGGCCCGCCGCGTCACCGACCTGTTCCTGTCCTCCGCCGGCAGTTTTGACGACGAGCAGATCGCGCTGTTCGACGAGGTGCTCGAGCGCCTGATCGGTACCATCGAGCTTCGCGCCATCGCCGACATGGGCGCACGCGTGGCGCTGGCCGAGATCAGCGCACAGCTGGCGCCGATCGCACAGGCGCCACCCTCCGTCATCCGCCGCCTCGCCAACAATGACGAGATCCGCATCGCCGGTCCCGTGCTTCAGGAATCCGCGCGCCTCGACGACGGCGAGCTGGTGAGGATCGCATCGTCCAAGGGCGAACCGCATCTGCTCGCGGTCGCCGGGCGGTGGTGGCTGAAGGAGATCGTCACCGACGCGCTGCTGGCGCGCCGCTATCCCAGTGTCAGCCGGCGGCTTGCCGCCAATCCGGGCGCACGCGTCTCCGGAAACGGATTTGCCGTCATCGTCGGACAGGCGGAGTCCGATCCCGAGCTCGCCGTCAGCGTCGGCGTCCGCGTCGATCTGCCTCGGAGCTGCGCCGCCAATTGCTGCGCTCGGCGACGGACACGGTTCGCACCCGCCTGCTGTCGCGCGCGCCGCCGCATCTGTTCGAGGAAATCCAGAGCGCGATCGCCGCCGTTACCGCCGGCGTCACGCGCGAGATGTCCGGTGTCCGCGATTTCGAAGGCGCCAAGCGCGCCATCGCAGGTCTCAAGGCATCCGGCCAGCTCAACGAGGCGACGCTGTTCAGCTTTGCCAAGCAGCGGCGCTATGAAGAAACCGTCGCCGCGCTGGCGGTGTTGTCGCAGTCCACCGTCGAGGTGATTCGCCCGCTGATGCAGAGCCTGCGCGAGGACGGCCTGCTGGTGCCGTGCAAGGCGGCGCAGCTCAGCTGGGAAACCACCGCCGCCGTGCTCGAAAGCCGCTTCGCCACCGGCGCGATGAAGCCGGCGGATCTTGCGAGAGCGCAGGGGCATTACGCACGAATGACGCCGGAGAACGCGCGGCGCACGCTGCGGTTCTGGCAGGTGCGGGCGTCGTAGCGGAGCGGGTTTGAGGCGCGCTGCGGGCCACGCCCTCCGCTGTCGTCCTGGCGAAAGCCAGGACCCATAACCACCGAATTCAATTTGGCGAAGACTGGTGGTTGGCAATCCCGTGCAACAACTTCTCCCTGGGGTAATGGGTCCTGGCTTTCGCCAGGACGACGACGGCAGATTACGTGGTCAACCGCTCACCATCGCTGCCGACGATCATCCGCGGCACCACGCTCCCCACGCGCGCGCCCGCGATCGCCACCGGCAGATAGTGCTCCGTGCGGCCCTGGCTCTCACTTTCGATCAGCACATCGCGCGTTGCGCCAATTTCGGCTTGCAGCCTCTGACGCAATGCTGCCTCTCCAGCCGCACGCAGCCGCCGCGCGCGTTCCTTGATCTCAGGCCCCGCAACCTGCGGCATCCGTGCGGCGGGCGTGCCGGGGCGCGAGGAATAGGGGAAGACGTGCAGGAAGGTCAGGCCGCATTCCTCGACCAGATCGAGCGAGCGGGAAAACATCGCCTCGGTCTCGGTCGGGAAGCCCGCGATGATGTCGGCGCCGAAGGCGACGTCCGGGCGCAGGCGCCGCACCTGATCGCAGAAGGCGATCGCATCGCCCCGCAAATGCCGCCGCTTCATGCGCTTCAAGATCATGTCGTCGCCCGACTGCAGCGACAGATGCAGATGCGGCATCAGCCGCGCATCGTCCGCGATCGCGTCGAGCAGATCGTTGTCGGCCTCGATCGAATCGATCGAGGAGATGCGCAGGCGCTTCAGCTCCGGCACATGCCGCAGGATCTGCTTCGTCAGCATGCCGAGCTTCGGCGCGCCCGGCAGGTCGGCGCCATAGCCGGTGAGGTCGACGCCGGTCAGCACGATCTCGGCATGGCCGCGCTCCGCCAGCGCCCGCACCTGCTCGACCACGGCGCCCATCGGCACCGAGCGCGAATTGCCGCGGCCATAGGGGATGATGCAGAAGGTGCAGCGATGGTCGCAGCCGTTCTGCACCTGCACGAACACGCGCGGCAGACCGCTTGCGAAGCCGTCGATGAGATGCGGCGCCATCTCCTTCACCGCCATGATGTCGCTGACGGCAATCTTCTCCCTGGCGCCGATGTCGAAGGCATCGCGCGCCTCGCGCCAGGCATCGCTGCGCATCTTGTCGTCATTGCCGACGACGCGATCGACCTCGGCCATATCGGCGAACATCCGGCTTTGCGTCTGTGCGGCGCAGCCGGTGACGACGATGCGCGCCCCCGGCCGCTCGCGCTTCAGCTTGCGGATCGACTGCCGCGCCTGCGCCACCGCCTCGTTGGTGACGGCGCAGCTGTTGATGACGATGGTGTCTACGAGACCTGCGCCTTCGGCTTTGCTGCGGATCACCTCGGCCTCGAAGGCGTTGAGGCGGCAGCCGAAGGTGACGATATCGACGGACATTATCCGACCGGCGCGAACAGCGCCGGATCGAAATTGCCCTCATATTCGAAGGTCGCGGTGCCCGTCATCAGCACGTGGTCGTCGCGCTCGCGCCATTCGATGCCGAGCTTGCCGCCGGGCAGCGTGATCTCGACGTTGCGATTGGCGCGCTTCAGGCGTGCTGCGGCGACGGCCGTCGCGCAGGCCGCCGACCCGCATGCCCTGGTGAGGCCGGCGCCACGCTCCCAGGTGCGGATCGTGATGTGGTCGCGGTCGACGATATGGGCGAGCGTGATGTTGGCGCGCTCGGGGAAGATCGGATGGTTTTCCAGCAGCGGACCAAAGCGCGCGAGGTCATAGGCGTTGACGTCGTCGACCCAGAAGATCGCGTGCGGGTTGCCCATGCTCACCACTGAGGGCGAATGCAGGATCGGATTGTCGATCGGCCCGATCTGCAATTCGATGTAGCGGGTGTCGCGAAACTCTTCCGCCAGCGGAATGTCCTGCCAGCCGAACTTGGGCACGCCCATGTCGACGGTATAGAGATCGGGCGCCGGGCCCTGCCAGGCATTGAGCAGGCCGGCGGCCGTCTCGAACGTCGCTGTTGCCTGCCCGGTCTTCTCGAAGATGCGCCGCACCACGCAGCGCATGCCGTTGCCGCAGGCGCCGGCTTCGGAGCCGTCATTGTTGTAGATGCTGATGAAGGCCTCGGTGCCGTCGAGCCGTGGCTTCTGAAGCACCATGAGCTGATCGTAGGGCACGCCGCCCTGCGCGGATGCCACCGCGCGGGCATCGTCCGGCGTCACCTTTGCCGTGGAATCGCGCATGTCGACAACGACGATCTCGTTGCCGATACCGTTCATCTTGGCAAATGCGTGGTTGGCCAGCGCGCTCATGAAATTTCCTGAATTTCGCCTGCCTTATATGGCGATCCTTGGCCGCTTGGCCAGTGATTTGCCGCCGGGCGCCAGGACGTTCGCCATGACGCATCTGTCATGGGACGAATTCGGCGCTCGCGTGTTAGAACGGCGCGGCTCGCGCGAACCGGGACGCGCGGCCGGGTTAGGGCCTTGGTGGGTAAGGTCTTGATGAATTAGGGCCTTGCTGGACCAAGGCCTTGGGGAGAATAAAATGAACACTTTTCGTCGTCTCGCTCTGGCCGCGCTGATCCCGGCAGCGGCCTTGTCGCTTGGGCTATCCGCCGCTCTGGCGCAGAGCCCGAGCCCGGCGCCGGCTGCCTCGGCGAGCCCCTCGCCGGCCCCGTCGGCCTCGCCCGCCCCGGCTGCAAGTGCCTCGCCCGCTCCCGTGGCAACGCCCTCGCCTGCGGCGAGCGCCTCGCCGGCTCCCGCAGCATCGCCCGCGCCCGCAGCCAGCACCTCGCCCAGCCCGACGGCCCCGGCTGTCGCCGCCACCCCCGCCCCGGTCCAGACCGCCGATCCCTTTGGCCTCGAGACCACGCTCGAGTCCAGGAAGGTCGTGATGGTCAAGGGCACTGCCAATTGGGACTCGGCCTTCGACACGCTGGTCGACGCCTTCAAGGCGCTGAACACGCTCCTGGACAAGCAGGGCATCAAGCACGCCGGCAATTCGATGATCGTCTATACCTCGACCGACGACACCGGCTTCACCTTCCTCGCCGAGATTCCGGTCGAGCAGGATCCCAAGAACCTGCCCAAGGACATGAGCGTCGGCAAATCGCCTGAAGGCAAGGCGCTGAAATTCGTCCATCGCGGCTCCTACGACAACATGGACAACACCTACGAGGCGATCACCAATCACCTCGACGACAAGAGACTGGAAGCCAAGGACACCTTTATCGAGGAGTACCTCACCGATCCCCTGAAGACGGCGGAGGACAAGCTCGTGATCAATGTTTTCGTGCCACTGAAGTGAGACCGATGAAAAAGCCTGCCGTACTCGCCGCCGTTTTCGCTGCCACGCTGCTGGCAACGCCCGTGCTCGCCGACGATTTTCCCTCCGCGATCTCGGTGAGCGGCGAGGCCACCGTTTCCGTGGCGCCCGATCTTGCGCAGATCGACGCGGGCGTCGCCAATGACGCCAAGACGGCGAAGGAAGCCTCCGACGCCAACAACGCCGCGATGGGCAAGGTGCTTCTGGCGTTGAAGGGGGCCGGGATCGCCGAGAAGGATTACCAGACCTCACGGCTGTCGCTGCAGCCGCAATACGGCCAGAACAAATCCACCGGCGCCTCGCCCGTGGTCGGCTTCCGCGCCTCCAATCGCGTCACCGTCAAGATTCGCGATGTGACCAAGATCGCCGGCATCATCGACACGCTGGTCAGCGCCGGCGCCAACGATATCGGCAACATCTCGTTCGAGGTGACGCAGGCGTCAAAACTGCTCGACGACGCCCGCGAGCAGGCGGTGGCGGATGCCCGCCGCAAGGCCGAGATCTACGCCAAGGCCACCGGCGTCACGCTGGGTGCACCGCTCAGCGTCTCCGAAGGCGGCGCGCCGGTGCCGTTGTTCAAGGCGCGAATGGCCACGGCACCGATGGCCGCACCCGCAGCCGTCGCACCGGGCGAGGAGACGCTGTCGGTGACGGTGAATGTGAGCTGGGCGATCAAGCAGGGGCAGTAGACGTAGCGCCGTAAGAGGCACACTGCTCGCTACAAATACAACTGTCGTCCCGGCGAAGGCCGGGATCCATACCGCGTGATCTTTCGGTAGGCGCAGGTCGCCGTACCGCGGGAAGACTGAAAACGACGAGTCTTCGTCAAACATCTTGCTGTGGGTATGGGTCCCGGGCTCGCGACTTCGTCGCGCCCCGGGACGACGAGCTGTATGGGTGGCGACAGCGGAGCTAAATCTCCACCACCTGCCCCGGCTTCATCGCGACGAACCGCTGCTGCGGAATCTGCGCGGCATCCAGCGCCTCGACCAGCGCTTTCGCAGGTGCGTCGATCGCCTCGTCCGTCAGCTGGAAAGTGCCGTGATGATGCCCGAGCGCGTCCTGCGCGCCGCAATCGAGCAGCGCCTTCACGGCATCTTCCGGATTCATGTGCTGGTCGCGCATGAACCAGCGCGGCTCGTAGGCGCCGATCGGGAGGATCGCCAGGCGTAACGGCCCGTGCTTCTCCGCGACGCGGCGAAAATGTCTGCCATCGCCATAGCCGGAATCGCAGACGACGTAGATTTTCCCGGCCGGCGTCTCCAACACAAAACTCGCCCACAGCGCCTTGTTGCGATCGAACAGGCCGCGCGCTGTCCAGTGCCGGGTCGGAACCAGATGCACGGCGATGCCGCCGCCGAGCTCGACGCGGTCGTGCCAGTCGAACGCCTCGGCCTTGATCGACGAGTCGGTGCTGCGCATCGTCACGTCATTTCCGAGCGGCGTGACCACCCGCGGAGCAAAATTCTTGGCGAGCCGCGACAGCGTCGCGATGTCGAGATGATCGTAGTGCCCGTGCGAGACCAGCACGACGTCGATCTTCGGCAGCTTCTCGAAGGCGATGCCGGGATCGTTGTGCCGCTTCGGGCCGGCAAAGCCGACGGGCGACACCCGCGAGGACCAGACGGGATCAACGAGGATGTTGAGGCCACCGGCCTGGATCAGCCAGCTGGCGTGACCGACGAAGGAGAGCCGTGCCTTGCCGCCGTCGACGCGCTCCGGCGGGGTGTCGGCATGGGGGCTCGGAGCCCAATCCGGCCAGGCCGCCCGCTGCCGCTTGCCGCTGAACTGCCAGCGCAGCACCTCGCGAAGCGGTTTCGGCGGCGCGCCGTCGGGATCGAAGAAGTGCAGGCCGTTGAAATGGTCGGAGGCGGGACCGTCATAGGTCTTCATGCTAGATATCCAGAGGGAGGGGATACCGACCAGCGCACCGGCTCCGGCAAGCAGTCCGAAAAGGCGGCGGCGGGTGACCGGCACGGGCGGGTTTCTAGGGATGGTCGGGACGGCAAGACATCACCGCCTATATGGGCGGGGCCGCCAGAAAAGGAACCCATCGCCAAAGGGTCATAATTTCAGAGCCTTGCCCTGCCAGGGGCGTTCCGGCGCCCTAACTTTCCTTGACTTTTGGGCGGGAGCGGCGTTTAACTCCGCCACTTTCTCGGAAAGGCTTTCTTTTCGATCCGCCGACTGGCCCTGGAGGCCAGAGGTCAACGCCCGACAGCGCTATGCGCCCTCGGGCGCAAAGGTGTTTGGAAGATCGCTTCCTGGCTTCAGGCCACGGACCGAGAACTGGTCATCCCCCGCGAAGGCGGGGCATGACAGAGGTGAATGCGGCAACCCTGCGCAAGCAGGACAAGGGACAACGGCATTGTTCGACAATCTGTCGGAACGGCTTGGCGGCATCCTCGATCGTCTGACGGGGCGCGGGGCGCTGACCGAAAAGGACGTCGACGCCGCGATGCGCGAGGTGCGCCGCGCGCTGCTGGAGGCCGACGTTGCGCTCGAAGTCGTGCGCAGCTTCACCGAACGCGTCCGCGAGCAGGCGATCGGCGCCACCGTCGTCAAGTCGGTGACCCCCGGCCAGATGGTGGTCAAGATCGTCCATGACGAGCTGATCAACACGCTCGGCGCCGAAGGCCAGACCATCGACATCAATTCCGTGCCGCCGGTGCCGATCATGATGGTCGGCCTGCAGGGCTCCGGTAAGACCACCACCACCGCGAAGCTCGCCCGCCGCATGGTCCAGCGCGACAAGCGCAAGGTGCTGATGGCCTCGCTCGACGTCTATCGCCCGGCGGCGATGGAGCAGCTGGCCGTGCTCGGCCGCGATCTCGACATTCCGACCCTGCCGATCGTGGCGGGACAGCAGCCGGCGCAGATCGCAAAGCGCGCGCTGGAAGCCGGCAAGCTCGGCGGCTACGACGTCGTGCTGCTCGACACCGCCGGCCGCACCACGCTCGACGAAGACATGATGGCGGAAGCCGCAGCCATCAAGGCTGCCGCGAATCCGCATGAAGTGCTGCTGGTCGCGGACTCGCTCACCGGCCAGGACGCCGTCAATCTTGCCCGCGCCTTCGACGAGCGCGTCGGCCTCACCGGCATCGTGCTGACCCGCGTGGACGGCGACGGCCGCGGCGGTGCCGCGCTGTCGATGCGTGCCGTCACCGGCAAGCCGATCAAGCTGATCGGCACCGGTGAAAAGACCGACGCGCTGGAGGACTTCCATCCCGACCGTATCGCCGGCCGCATCCTCGGCATGGGCGACGTGGTGTCGCTGGTCGAACGTGCCGCCGCCAACATCGACGCCGAAAAGGCCGCGCGCACCGCCGAGCGCATGCGCAAGGGTCAGTTCGACCTCAACGACATGCGCGAGCAGCTGTCGCAGATGGCCAATATGGGCGGCATCAGCGGCCTGATGGGCATGATGCCCGGCATCTCCAAGATGAAGAACCAGATCGCTGCCGCGGGGATCGATGACAAGATCTTGAAGCGCCAGGTCGCGATCATCGATTCCATGACGCGCGACGAGCGCCGTCATCCCGACCTGCTCAAGGCCAGCCGCAAGAAGCGCATCGCCGCAGGCAGCGGCCAGAGCGTCGAGCACGTCAACAAGCTGCTCAAGATGCACCGGAACATGGCCGACGTGATGAAGGCCATGGGCTCGGGCAAGCGCGGCCCGCTCGCTGGCATCGCCCAGGCGATGGGCTTTGGCGGCGGCATGAAGATGCCTTCGCCCGAAGAGATGAAGGCGATGCAGGAGAAGATGCAAAGCGGCGGCGGACAAGGCCTGCCGAATTTGCCGAAGGATTTGCCGCCCGGTCTTCGCACCGGCCTGCCGAACCTTCCTGGACTGACCGGGCTGAGCGGCAAGCCGACGCTGCCGGGCCTCGGCGGTTTCACGGGCAAGAAGAAATGAGGAATTCGTCGCACGGGATCGCATCGGTCTCGCGCAACGCGGAATACCAATCAACCGAACAAAACGTACTTTGAAGGAGAACTGAATGTCCGTCGTTATCCGCCTCGCCCGCGCAGGCACCAAAAAGCGTCCCGTCTATCACGTCGTCGTCGCCGACTCGCGCTTTCCGCGCGATGGCCGCTTCATCGAGCGTCTCGGCTACTTCAACCCGCTGCTGCCGAAGGACAACGAGGCGCGCCTCAAGCTCGACATGGAGAAGGTGAAGGCCTGGGTCGCCAAGGGCGCGCAGCCGTCGGACCGCGTGTCGCGTTTCCTCGACGCCGCCGGCGTCAAGAAGCGCGAAGCGCGCAACAACCCGCAGAAGGCCGTGCCGCGCAAGGAGCGCAAGGCGCAGGCCGAAGCTGCCGCGAAGGGTTAAGGCCAGACCATGTCGGCGCTGGTCTGCGTCGCGCGGATCGGCGCCGCGCATGGTGTGCGCGGTGCGGTCAAATTGTGGACCTTCACCGAAGATCCCTTCGCCATCAAGCGCTACGGTCCGCTTCTGTCCAAGGACGGCAAGCGCCAGTTCGAGGTCACGCAGGCGCGCGAGGCGAAGGATCATCTGGTCGCGACGTTCAAGGGCGTCACGACCCGCGATGAGGCCGAGCGCCTCAACGGCATCGAGCTCTACGTCGCGCGCGAAAAGCTGCCCGCGACCGACGAGGACGAATATTACCACACCGATCTGATCGGGCTCGCCGCCGTCACCACGGACGGCGAGCCGCTCGGCCGCGTGCTCGCGATCCATAATTTCGGCGCCGGCGACATCATCGAGATCGCGCCGCCGAAGGGCACGAGCCTGCTGCTGCCGTTCTCCAACGCGGTGGTGCCGGAGGTCGATGTCGCCGGCGGCCGCGTCGTGGTCGCCCTGCCGCAGGAGATCGCGAGCGATGAGGCTGAAGAGCGCTAACCGCGCTCAGACTGTCTGGCGGCCCTGCTGCTCGAGCCAGTCGCAGAACACCGCGCGATGCGGATCGTCGTCGGGAAAGTAAGCAAAATAGCTGCGGGCCGGCAGGCTGATGTTCGGAAACGGCGTCACCAGACGGCCGGCCGCGAGATCGTCGGCGATCAGTGCCGTCGGTCCCATGGCGACGCCGAGGCCGTCGAGCGCCGCCTGAAGCGTCAGATAGAAATGATCGAAGGTCAGCGACGCCGCGCCCTCCAGCGCGGACTCGCCTGCATCGGTCAGCCAGTCGCGCCACAGCCGCGGCATCGAGGTGACGTGCAGCAGCGTATGCCGGCTGAGATCCGCAACCTCGGTCAGCGGCAGCTTCGCGAGCAGAGCGGGACTGCACACCGGCAGCCGCTGCTCCGACAACAGGAAGCGCGACGCAAAGCCGTGAAAGGTGTCGGGGCCGCCGCGGATCACCACGTCGAACAGCTCGGGCAAGGCATCCACGGGATCGTTCGACGTCGACAGCCGCACCTCGATATCGGGATGCTCGGCACGAAACCTTGTCATGCGCGGCAACAGCCAGCGCAGGCTGAATGTCGCTAGCGCGTTGACGCGCAGCACCGCGGCCGGCGCCTCGCCGCGACGCTTGCGATGCTGCTGCACGGCGGCCGAGACCCGATCGAGCGCGGGCGCGAACTCCGCGAGCAGCGCGGCGCCAGCCGGCGTCAGCACCACCCGCCGCACCGATCGCCGGAACAGCGCCGGCGGCCCGAGCCAGGTCTCGAGCAGGCGGATCTGCTGGCTGACCGCGCCATGGGTCACGCCAAGCTCGCCGGCCGCCTCCTTGAAGCTGCCAAGCCGGGCCGCCGCCTCGAAGGCACGGACAGCGTTCAGGGGCGGCAGGCTGCGGCGAGGAACGAACATGGCCATACAATAGAATTTCTAGCGCATGATCCGATTATTACTGGTTTGTGACGGATTCTTGAAGGTCGCATAGTGGAGGCCAAAGCACTTACATAGCTTCGTCTTTCGACTTCTTTTGGTTTGAGATCGTGGCAATTCTCCCCTCAGGTTTTCTATCGCAATCGCAAACGGCCCCTCCCGGCGAGGAGACGCTGAGCAAGCCGCGCCGCACCCTGGCGGCGACCGGCATCAACCACGCCCTGCACGATGGCTACACCGACCTGATCTATGTGCTGCTGCCGGTCTGGCAGGCCGAATTCGCGCTCAGCTACGGGCTACTGGCGGTGATGCGCGGGCTCTATTCCGGCGCCATGGCCGGGCTGCAAATCCCGGTCGGCCGCCTCGCCGAGCGGATCGACGGCAAGATCCTGCTCGCGCTCGGCACGCTGCTCGCCGCGCTCGGCTATGTCCTGGCCGGACTGTCCGGCGGCGTCATGGGACTGGGCCTTGCGCTCCTCATATCCGGCGCGGGTTCGAGCACGCAGCATCCGCTCGCCTCGGCCGCAGTGTCGCGCGCCTATGGCAAGGCGGCGCGCGGACCGCTCGGCATCTATAATTTCAGCGGCGATCTCGGCAAGGCGGCACTCCCGGCCCTGACCGCGGTGCTGCTGGTGATCGTGTCGTGGCGGCACGCGCTGCTTCTGGTCGCACTGATGGGCCTAGTCGTTGCGCTCTGCCTCGCGCTGCTGATGCCGGCTGTCGGCAAGGGGTTTGCGCACAAATCAGCGGTCACGACGCAAGGCACGCATGCCGGCCGCGGCGGCTTCTCCTGGCTGCTCGCGATCGGGATTCTCGACAGTGCGGTGCGGATGGGCTTCCTCACCTTCCTGCCGTTCCTGCTGCGCGACAAGGGCGCCTCGCTGCCGACGAGCGGCTTTGCGCTGGCGATGGTCTTCATCGGCGGCGCCGCCGGCAAATTCACCTGCGGCTGGCTCGGCGAACGCGTCGGCACGATCCGCACCGTGCTTCTCACCGAGGGCGGCACCGCCGCGCTGATCCTCGCGGTGCTCGCATTGCCGCTGATCCCGGCGATCATCGTGCTGCCGCTGCTCGGCGTGATGCTCAACGGCACGTCCTCGGTTCTCTACGGCACGGTCCCCGAGCTCACATCGCCCCATCGCACCGAGCGGGCCTTCGCGCTGTTCTACACCGGCACGATCGGATCGGGCGCCATCGCGCCGGTGCTCTACGGCCTGCTCGGCGACGCCGTCGGTCCGACGCTGGCAACCGCGGCGACGGCCGTCACGGCGCTTGCGATCTGCCCGCTCGCGCTGGTGCTGGCATCGCATCTGCCGAATGACCGGCGAGCCTGAGGAATCCGAGGCCTCGACCTGTCGGCCGCAATGCCCTAACCAGCGGCGATGACGACTTCCTCACCCTGGCGCGCGACGGTGCTGACGCTGTTTCCGGAGATGTTTCCGGGACCGCTCGGCGTGAGCCTGGCCGGCCGCGCGCTGGCCTCCGGGCTCTGGCAGCTCGAGGCGCGGGACATCCGGGCCTCGGCGACCGACCGCCATCGCAGCGTCGACGACACCCCGGCCGGCGGCGGCCCGGGCATGGTGCTGCGGGCGGATGTTCTGGCGGCCGCCATCGACGCGGCGGAGATCGGCCAAGGTTCTTCAAAGGAACGCCCCCGCCTGCTGATGAGCCCGCGGGGTCGGCCATTGACCCAGGCTCGCGTCGTGGAGCTCGCCCGGGGCCCCGGCCCCCTGATCGTCTGCGGGCGGTTCGAAGGGATCGACCAGCGGGTGATCGACGGGCGGGGCCTGGAGGAGGTCTCGATCGGCGATTACGTGCTCTCCGGGGGCGAAATCGCGGCCCTGGCGCTGATTGACGCCTGCGTCCGGCTGTTGCCGGGCGTGATGGGCAAGGAAGCCTCGGGAACCGAGGAAAGCTTCTCCGACGGCCTGCTCGAATACCCCCAATATACCCGCCCGCAGCTGTTCGAAGGGGTTCCGATCCCCGAGATCCTGACCTCCGGCGACCACGCCAAGGTCGCGGCCTGGCGGCGGGCCGAAGCCGAGGCCCTGACGGCGGCCCGGCGGCCCGATTTATGGGCCCAGATCCCGGTCAAGGCTCCGAATCGGGCCGGTCGCCAAAAAACGCCAAAAAACAAGACAGACGGGTGACAAACGCTCCGGCTTGCCTTATAGCAGCGGCCAAATCCGCAATGGCTGGATAGACGAATTTTGCGCAGCCCCCGTTTGAAAAGGCTGGGCGCGCCGATGGAGATTTACCCATGAACCTGATCAAGCAGCTCGAACAAGAGCAATTCGACAAGCTGTCCGCCGGCAAGGACATTCCGGAATTCGGTCCCGGCGACACCGTGATCGTCAACGTGAAGGTCGTCGAAGGCGACCGCACCCGCGTGCAGGCCTATGAAGGCGTCTGCATCGGCCGTTCCGGCGGTGGCCTCAACGAGAGCTTCACCGTGCGCAAGATTTCGTACGGCGAGGGCGTCGAGCGCGTATTCCCGGTGATGTCGCCGATGATCGACTCGATCAAGGTCGTGCGCCGCGGCAAGGTGCGTCGCGCCAAGCTCTATTACCTCCGCAACCTTCGCGGCAAGTCGGCCCGCATCGTCGAGAAGCAGGACCGCCAGGCTGCCGTCGGCGAGTAAGCTCCGCCCACCAGGCAAGTTTCGAAGAGCGCGGGGCCGAACGCCCCGCGCTTTTTTGTTGCGTCAGCCGTGCGCGTCAAAGCCCTCGCGCTTCCAAATCTCCCTGCTATATATTCTTGGAATGTTTCCAGATCTGACCAGTCTCGCCCCCGTCAAGCACATCGTCATCGACGATCGCTCGCGGCTGCCTGGCCGGTTCTTCGGACGCTTCGCGACCTCGGCAACGTCAGAGCTTACACGCGCAGCCTAAAAGCTGCGCCGACGATTTTGTTGCCCGCGCGCCATCCGCGCATATCCGCTGACACAACATTCCCGGAGCTCAAGCTCATGTCCAAGCCGACCACCCTGTACGACAAGATCTGGAACGACCATCTGGTGCACGAAGCCGACGATGGCACCTGCCTGCTCTATATCGACCGCCATCTGGTGCACGAGGTGACCTCGCCGCAGGCGTTCGAAGGCCTGCGCGCGACCGGACGCAAGGTCCACGCGCCCGAGAAGACGCTCGCCGTCGTCGACCACAACGTGCCGACCACCGACCGCACCAAGCCGAATCCGGATCCGGAGAGCATCGAGCAGATCAAGGCGCTGGCCGACAATGCCAGGGAATTCGGCATCGAATATTACAACGAGTTCGACAAGCGCCAGGGCATCGTCCACGTCATCGGCCCCGAGCAGGGCTTCACCCTGCCCGGCACCACCATCGTCTGCGGTGACAGCCACACCTCGACGCATGGCGCGTTCGGCGCGCTCGCGCACGGCATCGGCACCTCCGAGGTCGAGCACGTGCTGGCGACGCAGACGCTGATCCAGAAGAAGGCCAAGAACATGCGCGTCACCGTCGACGGCAAATTGCCTGACGGCGTGACCGGCAAGGACATCATCCTCGCCATCATCGGCGAGATCGGCACCGCGGGCGGCACCGGCTACGTGCTGGAATACGCCGGCGACGCGATCCGCGCGCTCAGCATGGAAGGCCGCATGACGGTCTGCAACATGTCGATCGAAGGCGGCGCCCGCGCCGGCCTCGTCGCGCCCGACCAGAAAGCCTACGACTTCCTGCGCGACCGCCCCAAGGCGCCGAAGGGCGCGGCCTGGGACGCGGCGATGCGCTATTGGGAGAAACTGCGCTCCGACGACGGCGCGCATTTCGACCACGAGCTGCGGCTCGACGCGGCCAAGCTGCCGCCGATCGTGACCTGGGGCACCTCGCCCGAAGATGTCATCTCGGTGACCGGCGTCGTCCCGGACCCCGACAAGATCGCGGACGAGGCCAAGCGTCTCTCCAAGCACCGCGCCTTGAAGTACATGGGCCTGACGGCGGGGACCAAGATCACCGACATCAAGCTCGATCGCGTCTTCATCGGCTCCTGCACCAACGGCCGCATCGAGGATCTGCGCGCCGCCGCCAAGATCGCAGAAGGCAAGCAGGTCTCCGCCAGCGTCAACGCCATGGTGGTGCCGGGCTCCGGCATCGTGAAGGAGCAGGCCGAGGCCGAGGGTCTGGACAAGATCTTCATCAAGGCCGGCTTCGAATGGCGCGAGCCGGGTTGCTCGATGTGCCTGGCCATGAACCCGGACAAGCTGAAGCCGGAAGAGCGCTGCGCCTCGACCTCGAACCGCAATTTCGAGGGCCGCCAGGGCTTCAAGGGCCGCACGCATCTGGTGTCGCCGGCGATGGCGGCGGCAGCTGCGATCGCGGGTCACTTCGTCGACGTCAGGGAGTGGCGCTAAGCCGCTCCCCGCAATTTGAGCTAAAGCGGCAAACCGCCGTTAATCGCCAGCGCCGACACTGCGTCCTCGCGACGACTTCGCGAGGACACGCCTGATGGCCAACAAGCCTGAATATGTCGATCTGATCAGCGAGGCGACCCGCCAGCACCGGCGGCGCGCGACACCCTTGCGCATCGTCGCCAAGCCGGAGGTCGAGGAGACCTCAAAGCTCAGCCGCTGGCCGCCGGCGATGTTCAAGCAGTGGAAGCTCGAGAACCTGATGCGGTGGAAGGCTTCGTCGTGGAAGCTGAAGGATTGGCTCTGAATCAAAGAGCGCCACTATCCGCAGTCATTCCGGGGCGCCCATAGGGCGAACCCGGAATCTCGAGATTCCGGGTCTGGCGCTGACGCGCCATCCCGGAATGACGGCGCTAACTCACATCACCAATAGCGGTACGGATAGTGCCAGCGATGCCAATGGTGCCAGCGGCAGATGCGGCGCGGGCCGTAATAGGTCCAGATGATCCGGCAGCGGCGCGGATAGTGGTAGTAGGGATAGTAGCCGCCGTAATAATAGCGCCGGTGGAAGTGGCGATAGCCGTAATGCGGGCGATAGACTCCGTAGCGATGGAATCCGCCGCCGCCATAGTGGTGAACTCCGCCGTAGCGAATGCCGCCGCCGTGAAAGGCCGGCGCGGCGCGGAAGCCGCCGCCATGGAAGCCGCCAAAATGTCCTCCGCCACCGCGGAAGCCACCGCCGCCGCCGCCGTGAAAATGTCCGCCACCACCATGTCCCCCGCCGCCGTGGCGAACCTGCGTAACGAGGTCGTCGCTTGCGGCCTTCGCTGCCGGCAACGCCGTCGGATTGATTGGAGTCATCGCCTCGGCGCGGCGCGCCGTCCCGGCCGACAGCATCAGCGTGGCAACGGTCGCCAGCCCGAGCAAGCGTATCGGGCCTGTCCCAACACCCAGAATCCTCAGCATCGAATTTCTCCTGAGCCTGGACAGCGGCATTGCGGCGCAGCGCCTCGCGCCACCGCTGCTCATTTGGCTGTTCATTCGCGGTCGCTCCCAAGATTAAATTAGGGACAGCGACGTGAACGCGTCATGAATGAACGATGTTGCGGGCAACGCGCCGCGGCGCAGTGCCGCGATGGGAGGAATTCTTGCAATGACTGTCTACGCGATCGCGCAATTAAAGATGACGGACCGCGCGGCCTATGACCGCTACCAGGCGCGGTTCTTCGATGTGTTCAGGAAGTACAGCGGGCGGCTTCTCGCGGCCGACGAACAGCCCCGCGTGCTCGAAGGCACTTGGCCCTATGACAAACTTGTCATGATGTCGTTTCCCGATGAAGCCGCGTTTGTTGCCTTCTCCAACTCAGCCGACTACGAGGACATCTCGCGCGATCGCAAGGCGGGCGCGCAGGCGACCGTGCTGCTGGTGAAGGGATTTGCGCCTGCCGGCTAGCGCGTCACCACCACGGTCCGAAACCGAGCACGAAGGGAGCGGGCACACCGTAGGGATAGGGACGGTAGTAGACAGGCCGCGCGTAGTAGCGCGGATCACGGGACGCAGAGTGCCGCGCAATGTCGTCATGTCGCGTGTGTCGTCGCGCATCAAAAACTGCGATCCCCGCCGAGGCATCCGGCTTCGTCATTCTCTGCACCGCGGAAGCGCGAGGCATGGCGGCGGCGAGCCCAACGATAACGGCCAATGCAATCCATCGCGTCATGACGACCTCCGCGCCCAGCATGCGGGCTTCGTTCTTGCGGTGCACGCGCTGACCAGGCGTTACGACACAAGGATTAGGGCCGGACCCTAGAGCCTTGAGACTGAATAGGCTATGGATGAACGCGCCCCGGACATGAATGCAGAGGGCGCGACAAGTTCCTGAGTCCCGGCGCAACATTTCAGGCGCTGCCAAAACCGGCCGTCAGCGACGAACGTATCTTCTGGTCGAGCGAATGCAGGAGATGGTCATGCCGAATTCCAGCGGATTGCGGATATCTCGCCTCGTGATCGCAGCGAGCCTTGCACTCGGTGCGAGCTCGGCGATTGCCGCGCAGGGACCGGGCGTCGAGGCCGGCGTGGCAAGCCCGCTGGCTCAGCTCGTGATGACGATCCTGGTCTATGGCGCGTCCGCAGCTGTCGTCGGCGCCGGCCTGATCGGCGCGCTCCGCGGCAACTGAGGGCGCGTCAGCCTCGGCGCCAGTAGCAGCTCATATGCGGCACGATCACCGTGCCGCTGGGCCGGTATTCCTGCACATAGGTCGCGTTGCACTCGCGGACCGCATCGGGACCAGGATTGTAGCGCGGATAGACGCCGTCCGGGCTGTAATAGGGCGTGACACGCAGGCGCGCCGGAGGGCGCCTGCGTGGCGGCGGCGCGTCGGGCGAGACGGCCTGGGCCAGCCGGATTTCAGGGGCGGCCGTCTGCGTCTGGGCATTGGCTCCGCCGCCGACAAAAAAAGTCGAAAACAACCCCATGCACAGTAGAACCAGAACTGCTGTTCCCGCCCGCATCGCACCACCACTGACCTGAGCCAACCCCTTGATGCGCCGTACGCTCCTCGTTTTCGCGTGCGGCGTCAACGCTCCTTCTTGGCCCGATCCTATAAAGCGGGATGCATCGCCGCGGAACCCACGCTAAGAGAGGTCCATGTGGACGGAATTGAAAGCGCCCTCGTTGGCCGAGATGGAAGCGATGGCCCATGACGTGTTCGAGCGCCTGCCGGCGGAGTTTCGCGGGCTGTGCGAGGGCGTGATCATCCGCGTCGACGACTTCCCCACCGAGGAGGTCCTGGACGAGATGGAATGCGAGAGCGAGTTCGACCTGCTCGGCCTGTTCCAGGGCATCGGCCTGCCCCAGCAGAGTTTTGGCGACGTGGCGCGGCTGCCGAACATGGTCTGGCTCTACCGCCGGCCGATCCTGGACTACTGGGCCGAGCACGACGAGAGCCTCGGCCATATCGTCCGCCACGTCCTGATCCACGAGATCGGCCACCATTTCGGCCTCTCGGACGACGATATGGCGGCGATTGAGGCCAAAGCAGACTAGTACCCGGAATCAGAGCTGAGTGATACGGCGGCCTTTGAAACGGCGTTGACGGACCTTTTTCTTGGTCCAGACGAAGGGCTCGGCTCTGTCGTTGTATGCGTTGACGTAGGCATCGATGTGTTCCTGAAGCTGCTTGAGGCTCGTGAAGGAGGTGCCGCTGAGCGACTGCCCCTGCAAGATGGAAAACCATACTTCGACCTGATTGAGCCATGACGCACTTGTCGGCGTGAAATGAAATTGCACGTTGGGGTGGGCCTTGAGCCAGTCCTCGTTCTTTTTATGGGTGTTGAGGTTGTCGAGGATGACGTGAAGCTTGCGGTTCGGAAAAGCCGCGGTGACGCTGTTCATGAAATCGAGAAACTCGACGCGGCGCCGGCGTTTTGAATGGGTCGCGATGATCTTTCCGGTGGCGACTTCGAGCGCCGCAAACAATGTTGTGGTGCCATGCCGCTTGTAATCGTGGCTTTGGCCGGTCAAGGCGCGGCCATTGGGCAACTTCAGATAACCCTGCGCTCGCTCCAAAGCCTGGATCGAGGGCTTCTCGTCCACGCACAGCACAATGGCCTTCGCCGGCGGCGCGACATAGAGGCCGACAACATCGGCGGCTTTGGCCGTAAAGTTCGGGTCGTTGCTCTCGCACCAGGACTTGCGAGCCACCAGGTCAATCTTGTGGCTGCGCAGGAACCGCCAGACATATTGGACATCGACATCGCCCAGCGCCTCGGCCAGCAGGGGGCCGGTCCAGCGCGCAAACCCTTGCGGTGGCGGCTTATCCAGCAGCTTCAGAATCCGCTTGTCGGTCGTCTTCGTATAGATCGGCTGCTTGCCAGGCCGCGGCTTGTCTTGCAGCCCTTCAAGGCCATGGTCGGCATAGCGATGCCGCCAAAGGCTGACAATCCGCGGCTGGACCCCAACTTCCTTGGCGATCGACCGGGTGCTGCGCCCATCCGCCGCCAACAGAACTATCCGCGCCCGCTTCAAATCGCGCTGCAACGTCACCGGTGAGCGACAGCACGCCTCAAGCACCTTGCGATCTTTCCTCGAAAGGTGGACTTCTCTTGCTTCGGGTATCATCCCGACCTTGAATCACGACTCACGTTCCAAGAAAAGTGGGTACTAGATCGCCGCAGAAGGTGCGCTCCCTCTCCCGCTTGCGGGGAGGGTTGGGGAGAGGGTGTCTCCACAATCGAAAACCCCCAAGGGGAGAGAGCCCTCACCCGGCGCTTCGCGCCGACCTCTCCCGCAAGCGGGAGAGGTGAAGTCCCGATGCCGCACCAATTGAGCCTCAAGCAGACTAGGGTCCAGACTCAATTGAGCCAATATGCGACGAGAGCGGCGAGATGAACAGCGGCCAAAAAATTACGGGCGAGCTTGTCATATCGCGTGGCGATGCGCCGGAAGTCCTTGAGCCTGCAAAAGCAGCGTTCGATGACATTTCGTCCTTTGTAGGCGCGTTTGTTGAAGCGATGGATGACGACACGGTTAGATTTATTGGGGATTACGGGCTTGGCGCCACGACGAATGATTTCGCCGCGAAGCTTGTCGCCATCATACCCTTTGTCGGCGAGGAGCACGCTCATGGGTGGCGCGAGCGCCAGGACATCGGGAGCCGCAGCGATATCGGCATCCTGGCCTGGAGTCAGATGCAGGACGACCGGCCGGCAGAGCGGATCGCTCAGCGCATGGATTTTTGTCGTGCGGCCTCCGCGCGAGCGGCCGATTGCTTGATTGTGCTCCCCCCTTTTCCGCCGGAGGCACACCGGTGAGCTTTAATCGAGGTCGAGTCGAGCGACAGTACGACGCCGTCTTCGCCAGGCTTGGCCAGCGCTTCGAAGATTGCGCACCATCGTCCTCGCTTGGCCCAGCGATTGAAGCGATTGTAGATCGTCGTGTAAGGGCCGTATTCACGTGGACAATCACGCCATCGTGCACCCGATTGCAGCATGTGAATGATGCCGCTGACGATGCGTCGGTCGTCGTCCCGATCCGGCCCCGTCAGTCCCCTCGGCAGATGCGGTTCGATACGCGCCCATTGCCTGTCGTTCAGCCAAAACAAACCAGCGCGCATTCTCTCGCCCCCGAATCAACACGTAGGCAAGAGAATCACGTGGCGCTATTTAGGTACAGACCCTAGATCTGCCGAATTCGGCCTAGGATTCGGACCCCGATCGCGATAAATACCTGTTCCCCCTGAACCACCCGGGAAAGCGCAACCATGGACAAGTTCACCACGCTGGAGGGCGTCGCGGCGCCGCTGAAGATCATCAATGTCGACACCGACATGATCATTCCGAAGCAGTACCTCAAGACCATCAAGCGCACCGGCCTTGGCAAGGGGCTCTTCTCCGAGCAGCGCTACAAGGACGACGGCAGCGAGAATCCGGACTTCGTGCTGAACCAGCCAGCTTATCGCAACACCAAGGTGCTGGTCGCCGGCGACAATTTCGGCTGCGGCTCGAGCCGCGAGCACGCGCCGTGGGCGCTGCTCGACTTCGGCATCCGCTGCGTGATCTCGACCTCGTTCGGCGACATCTTCTACAACAACTGCTTCAAGAACGGCATTCTGCCGATCCGCGTCTCCCAGGAAGACCTCGACAAGCTGTTCGACGACGCCGAGCGCGGCGCCAACGCGACGCTGACGATCGACCTGCCGAACCAGGAGATCCGCGGCCCTGACGGCGGCAAGGTCAAGTTCGAGATCGACCCGTTCCGCAAGCACTGCCTGATCAACGGCCTCGACGACATCGGTCTCACCATGGAGAAGAAGGCCTCGATCGACACCTACGAGGACAAGCTCAAGCGCGAACGCGCCTGGGCGTGATCTCGATATCCGGTTCAAGCCCCGGTGCTGATTGCGCCGGGGCTTTTTCTTTGCCCTGATTATCCCCTATAGCTTCCGCGCATGCTGCCCGACATCGTCACCTTCTGGCACGGCCCGATGGACGCCCTGCGCCAGACCTGTCTGCGCTCGCAACTTGCGGCCGGTCACAAGGTCACGGTCTACAGTTTCGACACCATTCCCGGCCTGCCGGCAGGCATCGAGAATGCCGAGGCCGAAGCGATCCTCCCGCACGCATTCTCAGAGCGCTTGCGGCCGCCGCAACCCGACGGAAGCTGGCGCGACTGGACCACGCTTCAATTCAGCGACTTCTTCCGCATGAAGCTGATGGCGAAAGGCCTCGGCCTCTGGCTCGACGCCGACGTGCTGCTCCTAAGGCCTGTCGAGATCGATCCGGCAAAGCCCTACTTCGCCTGGGAGCGGCCGCGCCAGCTCGGCAATTCCGTGATCTACCTGCCGCCCGGGCACGGCATCGTTGCCGCCTTCGAGGAACTGATGGAGCAGGAGGAGCTGACGCCGAACTGGCTGTCGGTGCGCCATCGCATCACCTTCATGATGCGCCGCCTGCGCGGCGGCTCGAACCGCCTCTCCGATATTCGCGTTGCGATCTTCGGGCCCGCGGCGCTGACCGCGCTGGCGCGTCGCACCGGAGAATTGCAGAGCGCGCTGCCGAAGCAGTCGTTCTACGCCGTGCATGCCGAGCCAAAATTGTTCTTTGATCCCTCGAGCTATCTCGGCCTCGTCACCGACCCCCAGATCATCGGCCTGCACATCTCGCCCAAGGGCCGCGGTAGCGAAAAACCGATCCCGGGCAGCCTGTATGCCTGGGCGACGGAGCGGTTCGGCTAGCTGTCGCGCAGGAAGTGCGCTCCCTCTCCCGCTTGCGGGAGAGGGTTGGGGAGGGGGTGTCTCCGCAGGCGAGAACCCCCAAGAGGAGAAAACCCTCACCCGGCGCTTCGCGCCGACCTCTCCCGCAAGCGGGAGAGGTTGACCACCTCGCAGCCCGCTCTTCCTGTTTGATCCAGCGCAACGCGCTCCTGCATCATTGTGCCTAATCTGGCTCCAATTCCACGACCCCAAGAGGAGCCTCGCATGAGCACCGCAAGCAGGCCTTATCCCATCGTTCAGGATCTCATCGACTCCTTTGCGAGCTGGCTGAAGCATCGCCGCGAGATGAACGAGATGCGGCAGCTCGATCGCGCCGATTTCGACCGGATCGCGAGCGATCTCAGGATCGCGCCGGATGATCTCGAAGAGCTGGTCCGCCACGGCAAGCACGCCGCCGATGAGCTGCCGAAGATGCTGGAGCAGCTCGGCATCAGCGCTGAAGGGCTCGGACGCGCACAGCCGCTGCTGCTGCGCGACATGGAGCGGGTCTGCTCGCTCTGCGGTCACAAGGGACAGTGCGACCGCGATCTCGCCGACGGCACCGCCGCGGAAAACTATCACGGTTATTGCGGCAATGCCGCGACGCTGGAATCGCTCGACCGCGCAGATCTCGCGCCGCGCTGAGCGGCGCGGATTGCGACGGAAATCATCCGATCAACATCGACAGAACCGTGCGCGCAAGATCAGCTGGCCGCTCCACCAATTGATCTGCGCCGGCCGCCTCCAGCTCATCCCGGTTGCCATAACCCCAGAGCACGCCAAGGCCGCGCATCTTGACCGCGTGAGCGCCGGCGATGTCGTGGTGGCGGTCGCCGATCATGAGGCTGTGCGAGGCGGCGATACCGCATTCAGACAGGATATGGGCAAGCAACTCCGGCTTATGATCGAGCTTGCCGCCCGGCACCGAGCCGTGGATGCCGTCGAAATACGCCGCTAAATTCAGGATCTCCAGGATCCGTCGCGCGAAGACTTCACGCTTCGATGTGGCGAGGTAGATCCTCAATCCGGCTTGCCGCAATTCCTGGAGCGCTCCGCTGATTCCAGGACAGGGCTCGCTTCCGAGCAAGCCGCTTTCACCATAGTGCTGACGATAGGCGACAACGGCTTCGTCGATCCGGTCGTCGCCATATGCCTGCAGCAACGTCCGCAAGATGTCTTCGAGTGGTGGCCCGATCGCTATATCGGGCGCCTTGCCGGGATCATGCCCGAGCACACGCAATGCTGCCGAGCAGCTTGCTGCAATGCCCGGCTGCGAATCGACCAGCGTACCGTCGAGATCCAGAAAGACGGAACGGGCCGGGGACACACCTCAGCCCTTCCCCATCGCCGCGATCGCGTCCGCAATCGCGATCGTGCGCCGCGCCATGTCGGCATGCAGCCGCTCGACCATCGCCCCGTCGAGGCGGATCGCGCCGCGCGAGACGTTCTCGGGCAATTCGAACGCCGCGATGATTTTTCGCGCGCGCGCGACTTCCTCTTCCGGCGGCGTGAAGATCGCGTTGCAGGCTTCGATCTGCGAGGGGTGGATCAGCGTCTTGCCGTCGAAGCCGAGGTCGCGGCCCTGCGCGCATTCGGTGGCGAAACCGTCGGAATTGTTGATGTCGCTGTAGGGGCCGTCGAGGATTTCGAGGCCATGGGCGCGCGTCGCCAGGATGCAGTGGGTGATCATCGGGATCATCGCGGCGCGGCCGGGCAGCATCTTGATGCGCGTCTCGCGCGAGATGTCGTTCGGGCCGAACACGAAACCGGAGAGGCGGCTCGTTGGATTGCGCCCGGCGGCGGCCAGCTCCTCGGCATGGAGCACGGCGCGCGCGGTCTCGATCATGGCCCAGACCTTCACGGTCGGCGCGGCGCCGAGCTCGGCGAGGCGGCGGCCGATCGCGTCGAGATCTTCGACGCTTGAAACTTTTGGAACCAGGATGCCGTCAGGCGATGCCTTGGCCGCCATCGCGACGTCATCGGCCCACCAGGGCGTATCGAGACCGTTGGTCCGGATCAGGATCTCGCGCTTGCCGAACCCCTTGGCCGCGATCGCGGCGGCGATTCCGTCGCGTGCCGCCGCCTTGGCGTCAGGGGCGACGGAATCCTCGAGATCGAGGATCAGGCCGTCGGCGGCCAGATTCCGCGCCTTCTCCAGCGCGCGGGGGTTCGAGCCGGGCATGAACAGATGGCTGCGGCGCGGGCGGGTCATGCGAATGGTCCTTCCGGTTTCCTCGTATCTCGTCTGACCTGAGCCGATAGCATCTGGCATGCCTATTCGAAAGGCTTGTTCGCCCCTGCGGCATATGGTTAGGCATAGGCCATGGTCACATTCCCGAAGCATTTGCTGGAAGGCTACCAAGCCTTCGCCACCCAGCGGCTGCCGACCGAGCAGAGCCGCTACCGTGAACTGTCGGTGAAGGGGCAGTTCCCGGAAGTGATGGTGATCGGCTGCTGCGACAGCCGCGTCTCGCCCGAGGTGATCTTCGACGTCGGCCCGGGTGAATTGTTCGTCGTCCGCAACATCGCCAACCTGGTGCCGGTGTATCAGCCCGACGGCAACGCGCACGGCGTCTCGGCCGCGCTCGAATATGCCGTGACGGTGCTGAAGGTGAAGCACATCGTGGTGCTCGGGCACGCGCAATGCGGCGGCATCCGCGCCTTCGTCGACAAGATCGAGCCGCTCACCCCCGGCGACTTCATCGGCAAATGGATGCAGATGTTCATCAAGCCGGGCGAAGTGGTCGAGCAGCGCGACCACGAATCGATGGCGCAATTCGTCGAGCGCATCGAAAAGGCCGCGGTGTTCCGCAGCCTGGAAAACCTGATGACCTTCCCGTTCGTGCAGAAGGCGGTCGATGCCGGCCAGATGCAGACCCACGGCGCCTATTTCGGCGTCGCCGAGGGATCGCTGTTCGTGCTGGACAAGGTCGCGAAGGAATTCCGCAGCGTCAAGGACGCGGCGTAGTCGATCTCGTAAACTGGCGCATCAAACGAGATCGTCGTCCCGGACAAGCGGAGCTCTTGGCAACGCGCAGCGTTGTCCAGAGCGGAGCGCCGATCCGGGACCCATAGCCACAGGAAGTTGTTTGGCGAAGACTCGTTGTTGCCAGCTCGCGCAACAATGCGGGCCGGTGGTTATGGGTCCCGGATCTGCGCGCGCTTTTGGCGCGCTTGTCCGGGACGACGAGAGGCGTGGGCGAAGGCTTACGCCGCCTTCTTCGCGCTGATCAGCTTGCGGTTGATCAGCACTTCGGCGATCTGGATCGCGTTGAGCGCGGCGCCCTTGCGCAAATTGTCGGACACGCACCACAGCACGAGGCCGTTCTCCACTGTCGCGTCCTCGCGGATGCGGCTGATATAGGTCGCGTCCTCGCCGGCGGCTTCATACGGCGTGGCGTAGCCGCCGGGCTCATGCTTGTCGATGACGAGGCAGCCCGGCGCTGTGCGCAGGATGTTGCGCGCTTCGTCGGCGCTGATCGGGTTCTCGAACTCGATGTTGACGGCCTCGGAGTGGCCGACGAAGACAGGCACGCGCACGCAGGTCGCGGAGAGCTTGATCTTGGGATCAAGAATCTTCTTGGTCTCCATCATCATCTTCCACTCTTCCTTGGTGTAGCCGTCCTCCATGAAGACGTCGATCTGGGGAATGATGTTGAAGGCGATGCGCGCGGGAAACTTCTTATTGACGATCTCGCTGTTGGTGTAGACGGCCTTGGTCTGCGAGAACAATTCGTCCATCGCATCCTTGCCGGCGCCCGACACCGATTGATAGGTGGAGACCACGACGCGCTTGATTGTCGCCTTGTCGTGCAGCGGCTTCAGCGCGACCACGAGCTGCGCCGTCGAGCAGTTCGGGTTGGCGATGATGTTCTTCGTCTTGAAGCCTGCGGCCGCATCCGCGTTCACCTCGGGCACGATCAGCGGCACGTCCGGGTCCATGCGCCAGGCCGAGGAATTGTCGATCACGACCGTGCCGGCGGCGCCGATCTTCGGCGACCATTCCTTCGACACCGAGCCGCCCGCCGACATCAGGCAGATGTCGACGTCGGAGAAGTCGTAGTGCTCGAGCGCTTTGACCTTCAGGGTGCGGTCGCCATAGGAGACCTCGACGCCGACGCTGCGGCGTGACGCGAGGGCCACGACCTCGTCCGCGGGGAATTTGCGCTCATCGAGGATGTTGAGCATTTCCCGTCCGACATTGCCGGTCGCGCCGACGACTGCGACTTTGTAACCCATCGTTCACTCTCCGATGAAAAAGCCCGTTCCCGAAGCAGACGCTTAAACAGGAAGAGCAGCGCTTCTATGCGAGAACCGGCCTCAAGACAACGTTGGACCATGCCCGAAGGCCGTGGATGCAGTCGCCTGAGGCCAGCACGGCCGCAACTCCCACCCAGATCCATCTGGCGCTCGCCAATTTCGCCGACGAGGTCGTCGGCACGCTGGCGCGCCTGTTCGCCTATGTGGGGACGCTGGTGCTGTTTGCCATCCTGAGCCTTGCGGCCTTGGGTCAGCTCCCGAGCCTGCGCGACGACGATCCGGCGCTGAAGCCGGGCTGGAGCGTGGCCGACCACTCGCATCCGGCCTTCGCCATCAGCCGGCTAAATTCATCAGATAAAACAGCCACTTATACCATCCTACGACATCCCGAAGGTGGCCGCCGGGACGTGATGCGCTGGACTGGCGAGGCAGACCGGCCCATCGCCGAGCTCGATATTTACCGGGAAGGCGGCGAATTCGACGTGGCGCGCCCGGCCACAGCAGACCTGGCCGTCCAGATGGGACTTGGTGCGGCCGCCCCGCTCGAGCAGGCCGGCCTGATCGACACGAAATTCGGCCCGGTCGCCCTGTACCGGCCGACCGGCACGGCGCAGGCGTGCCTTGGCTATCTCAAGCGCAGCGAGGAGCCGGCGCTCCAGCTCTCCGGCTTCTCCTGCCAGGGCGATACGCTGCCCGCCCAGCGCGCGGCCATCGCCTGCACGCTGAACCGGCTGACGCTGCTCACCTCGGGCAACGAGCCGAAGCTGGCGGAATTGTTCGCCCGTGCCGAGCTCAAGCGCAGGGGTTGCGACCCCCAGGGCTCGCCGGACTGGCTGCTGGGCGCCGCGAACGCGCAATTGCGCGGGGCGCTTTGATCGGCATCAAGCTCAAGTGGCTGGTATTCATGCAACTTTTGCCGGCGCGCACGATTATTCCGCCCTGGTGTGACCCAATAGACCTAGTTGCGGCCACCCCGACCGGGCTAGTATGGGTCGAAATCGACTGGCGGCTTGCCGCCTGAAGGGGACGTGATGAGCTCGAAATTTTCTGCCGCGAACAAATTGGCGACGTTGCTTGCGGCGGGCGCCGCGATTGCCATGGTCTTCGCGGCACCGGCTTCGGCCGACACCAGGACCAAGCAGCGCTATGACGATCGCGGCCGGCCCGTTTACGGCCCGAGCGGCCCCAACACGGTCTATCAGCAGGGACGCACCCGCATCTATGTGAGCAAGCGCTCCTGGCTCGACGGCGGCACCGAGGTCAATCCGGGCGATCGCAAGTTCTCCGACTACGCCTTCCCGCCGGCGGTGGGCTATCCGTCCTTCGCCCGCGAGAACCTCAACCGCCCGATCGATCGCCAGCCGCTGTCCCCGCCGTCCGATGTCGGCGGCTATCCGCAGAACTTCCCGCTGTACTGAGGCGGACGCAGGCACCGAATCAAATGGCCGGGCTCACGCCCGGCCATTTTTGTTTTCTCGCACCGTCATTCCGGGATGGTGCGCAAGCACCAGACCCGGAATCTCGAGATTCCCCGGTGCGCAATTGCGCACCTGAGGTTCGGCTCTTCGAGCCGCCCCGGAATGATGGCACTTGCCGCTTACGCGTGCAGCTTCTGCAATTCCTTCAGGATCGCTTCGCCCATCTGCGTGGTCGAGGCGGCCGTGGTGCCTTCCGACTTGATGTCGGCGGTGCGCAGGCCGCTGGCCAGCACGGCGGCGATCGCGGCATCGACCTTGTCGGCGAGCGCGCCCATGTCGAAGGAGTAGCGCAGCGCCATGCCGAAGGACGAGATCATCGCGATCGGATTGGCGAGACCCTTGCCGGCGATGTCGGGCGCCGAGCCGTGCACGGGCTCGTACAGCGCCTTGCGCTTCTTGCTCTTGACGTCGACCTCGCCGAGCGAGGCCGAGGGCAGCATGCCAAGCGAGCCGGTCAGCATCGCCGCGATGTCGGACAGCATGTCGCCGAACAGATTGTCCGTGACGATGACGTCGAACTGCTTCGGCCACTTCACCAGCATCATGCCGCCGGAATCGGCGAGCTGATGCTCGAGCGTGACGTCGGGATATTCGCGCTTGTGGACCTGGGTCACGACCTCGTTCCAGAGCACGCCCGATTTCATGACGTTGCGCTTCTCCATCGACGTCACCTTGTTCTTGCGCTTCTTGGCAAGGTCGAAGGCGACGCGGGCGATGCGCTCGATCTCATAGGTGTCGTAGACCTGGGTATCGATGGCGCGCTTCTGGCCGTTGCCGAGATCGGTGATGGTCTTGGGCTCGCCGAAATAGACGCCGCCGGTGAGCTCGCGCACGATCATGATGTCGAGGCCCTCGACCGCCTCGCGCTTCAGGCTCGAGGCATCGGCCAGCGCCGGGTAGCACACCGCGGGGCGGAGATTGGCGAACAGGCCGAGATCCTTGCGCAGGCGCAGCAGGCCGGCTTCGGGGCGCACCTCGTAGGGAACGGCATCCCACTTGGGACCACCGACCGCGCCGAAGATGATGGCGTCGGCGGCAAGCGCCTTGGCCATGTCGCCCTCGGAGATCGACACCTTGTGCGCGTCATAGGCGGAGCCGCCGACGAGGCCGGTGTCGGTCTCGAATTTGGCGATCCCGGCCGAATTGAGCCAGTCGATCAGCCGCTTCACCTCGCCCATCACCTCGGGGCCGATACCGTCGCCGGGGAGCAGCAGCAGTTTGTGGGTCGCCATGGTCGTTTCCTTCTCGATCCTCTCTCGTCATTCCGGGACGCGCCTCTCGGCGCGGGCCCTGAATCCATAACCACCAGCCGGGGTTATGGATTCCGGGCTCGCCCGCTTCGCGTGCGCCCCGGAATGACGGCCGGCCGGAGTGCTAGAGCGGCGTTGCGCGCTTGGCAAGACACCATTGCCGCGCCACGGCTGTGCAAGACCGGCAGGGCCTGCCACAGTGCGGGACGCCGGAGTACCCCCTTGCACGCGCCTGACCGCCCCCCGCCCGACGCGCACCCCGCGCGGCTGATCCTGATCCTGTCGCTGGCAGCGACCGTCGGGCTCGGCATCGGCCGCTTTGCCTATGCGCTGGTGCTGCCCGACATGCGGGAGACCCTCGGCTGGTCCTACTCGGCGGCCGGTTTCATGAACACCATCAACGCCGTCGGCTACCTCATAGGCGCGCTGGTGGCGTCCCGGCTGATCCAGCGCGTCGGCTGGTCGGCGGCAATCCGCGGCGGAACCCTCGCCTGCGTCGCCGCGCTCGCCACCTGCGCACTGACCGGGAATTTCGTGGCGCTGAGCCTTGCACGCCTGGTGCTGGGCCTGGGTGCTGCGGCCGGCTTCGTCGCCGGCGGCGCGCTGGCCGCTTCGATCGCGCAGTCGCAGCCCGCGCGGGCGAATTTCCTGCTCAGCCTGTTCTATGCCGGCCCCGGCATCGGCATTCTCGCCTCGGGCCTGATCGCACCGTTCACGCTCCAGCATTTCGGGCCGGGCTCGTGGTGGCTGGTGTGGTGGGCGATGACGCTGCTCTCGGCCGCGATGACCGTCCCGCTGTTCCTGGTCCGCATCGAGAGCCGCGTGCGTTTCACCGAAGGCAGCCACGCCGCCTTCGCAATTCTCCCCGTGCTGATCTACCTGGCCGGCTACTTCCTGTTCGGCGCCGGCTACATCGCCTACATGACCTTCATGATCGCCTATGTGCGCGACGGCGGCGGCGGAGCCGCGGCGCAGGCGGCGTTCTGGAGCCTGATCGGCCTCAGTGCCTTCGTCACGCCGTGGGTCTGGCGCGGCGTCCTCGCGCTCGATCGCGGCGGGCTTGCCACCGCCATCATCCTCGGCACCAACGCGCTCGGCGCAGCCTTGCCGATGCTGGGGCATTCGCCGGCGTGGCTCGCGGTCTCGGCGGTCGTGTTCGGCGTCGCCTTCTTCGCGGTGGTCGGCTCGACCACGGCCTTCGTCCGCTTCAACTATCCGCCCTAGGTATGGCCGACCGCGATCGCGGCGATGACGATTTCGTTCGGCGTCGGCCAGACGCTGGGGCCGATCGTGGTCGGCGCCATCACCGATGCGCTGGGCAGCCTGAGTTACGCGCTGAACGTCTCGGCCGCACTGCTGGCGTTGGGCGCGGTGGCGGCGCTGTGCCAGCGGAAGGTGGGGCCGGCCCGGCAATCGGTACCGTAGGGTGGGCAAAGCGAAGCGTGCCCACGATCTCTAAAATAACGGGAAGGTGGTGGGCACGGCGCGTTGCGCCTTTGCCCACCCTACGGCAGCACTCGCTTCGCGAGCCCCGGAATGACTGCCTCAATCAGCTCCCGCTGAACGAATTATACCCCTGGTCTTCCCAGTAACCGCCCTTGTAGTCGTTGGTGACTTCCATCGAGACCACGTATTTCGGGTTCTTGAAGCCGAGCTTTGTCGGCACGCGGATCTTCATCGGGAAGCCGTAGGCGCGCGGCAAAATCTCGTTGGCATATTTGAACGTCATCTGGGTCTGCGGATGCAGCGCGCTGCGCATGTCGAGAGGCGAATTGTAGCCGTCCTTGTCGGCGCACTGGAACCAGACATATTTGGCGCGCGTGTCGGCGCCGATCAGCTTGAGGAAATCGCGGAGCGGCGTGCCGGTCCAGCTGCCGATCGCGCTCCAGCCCTCGACGCAGATGTGACGGGTGATCTGCGTGACCTGCGGCAACTTGTAGAGCTCGTCCAGCGTCCAGGACTTCTTGTTGTCGACGAGGCCGCGCACTTCGAGCTTCCAGTCCGCGGCCGAAACCTCCGGCGCGTCGTCGAGATCGTAGTAGGCGTTGAATAGAAACGGCTTCGTGATCGCGCTCTCGGGGAAGGTCGGCGCCAGCGCGTCGGGATTGAAGATGAAGGCCTGCACCGCGTCGTTGAACTTCGAGACCTGCGCCAGCAGCGTATCGGCCGAGGACGAGTCCACGACGTCGCAGCCGGTCAGCAGCGTCAGCGCGCCGAGGCTGGCGCCGCCCGCGATGAAGCGGCGACGGGTAAAATCCGGCATCGTCTTGATGGCGTCCTTGATGAGCAACCGCTTGTCAACGCCGGGGATCAGGAATGAACGCTTGGCCATCGCTATTCTCCCTTATCGCCCGATGATCATCGCGCGCAGGCTCTTCGGCACCAGCAGCGCGAGCAGGACGTGAATGACGAGGAAGGCGCAGATCGCGGCCATGCAGAAGAAGTGCACGTAGCGCGCGGTCGGATAGTCGCCGAACAGCATCACGAGATAATAGAGCTGCACCGGCTTCCACATTCCAAGGCCGGAGAGCACGATCAGCACGCCGACGACGATGATGCCGGCATAGAGCAGTCGCTGCACGTAATTGTAGACGGTGAGATCGTCATGGCCGAGCTTGAAGGTCAGCGCCGCCCTGACGTCGTGGAGCACGCCGGACGGGGTGATCGGCAGCAGTTTTTTCCGGAAGCGGCCGGTGGCGAAGCCGGTGACGAGATAGGCAAGGCCGTTGATCATCAACAGCCACATCGCCGCAAAATGCCAGAGCAGGCCGCCGCCGAGCCAGCCGCCAAGCGTGTACTCGCGCGGGAAACTGAAACCGAACAGCGGCGAGGCGTTGTAGATCTGCCAGCCCGACAGGATCATCAGGATCATGGCAAGAGCGTTGATCCAATGCATGACGCGGACCCAGGCCGGCTGGATCACTTTGGCCGGGCTGGACCGGACCTGCTCGTCGGTGACTGTAAGGCTCGCCATGGTGGTTCCGTCCTGAACGTCGTGTGACACCGAATATACGCCGATGCGTCCGCTTTCGTTACGCCTACGCACGACATCGAGTCGATGCCGGCAGGCTATGCTGGTCACAAAAATGCGAGCCGGGTGCCCCCGGCTCGCCGTCTCAAAGCACCCTGTCGGGGATGAAACAGGACGCCGCGGTGTTACGTCGCCGGCATCAGCACGGTGTCGACCACATGGATCACGCCGTTCGACTGGTTGACGTTGGAAATCGTCATCATCGAGGTGCCGCCCTTGGCGTCGACGATCCAGGTCTTGCCGTCCATCTTCTTCACCGTCAGCTCCTCGCCTTCGGCGGTCTTCAGCTTCTTGCCGTCGGTGAGGTCGGAGGCCTCGAGCTTGCCGGGCACGACATGGTAGGTGAGGATCTTGGTCAGCGCCGCCTTGTTCTCGGGCTTGACCAGATTGTCGACGGTGCCGGCCGGCAGCTTGCCGAAGGCCGCGTTGGTCGGCGCGAACACCGTGAACGGACCCTTGCTTTCCAGCGTCGGCACGAGACCGGCCGCCTTCGCCGCCGCCACCAGCGTGGTGTGGTCCTTGGAGTTGACCGCGTTCTGGACGATGTTCTTGGACGGGAACATTGCGGCGCCGCCGACCATGACGGTCTTCTCCTCGGCGCGAGCGGGCGCGACGACGGTCGCGGTGATGGCGAGGGCGCTGAAGGCGGCGGCAGCGAGATAGGCAATACGCTTCGACATGGAGGGTCTCCCGATTGAATTGAGACCGGCAATGGCCGGTGCTTGAGTTGGGGCAACAACGGCGGCTGCGGCAGTTTGGCGTGAAGCAGCAGCGCGTCGTTGGACCGAACTACGGGAGGGTTTGCGAAGTGGTTTCGAAGAAAAATTCTTTGTAATGCGTGAAAATATGTGGGGGCGTGTCCGTGTGATGCGCGAACGCGCCACCATCTCAGGAGCCGTAGGGTGGGCAAAGACGCGCATGCGCCGCGCCCACCATCTCGCGCTCGATTGAGATAGGCATGGTGGGCACGCTTCGCTTGGCCCACCCTACAAGACTCAATCCCTGTTGTTCGGCGTCTGGATGAACCCGCGATTATACGTCGGGCTGATCAGGAGCTCGTTGATGCAGACTCGCGCCGGCATCGATGCGATGAAGGCGATGGTGCGGCCGAGGTCTTCGGATTGCAGCATCCTGGCCTGCTCCTCCTCGCTCGGCACCACCGGGCGCTGCTTCAGGATCGGCGTCGCGACCTCACCCGGCATCAGGCAACAGGCGCGCAGGCCGTTGACGCATTCGTCCATGTTGAAGGAATGGGTCAGCGCCAGCACCGCGTGCTTGGTCGTGGTGTAGGCAGGACCCGGCATCTTCGAAACGTGCCGGCCGGCCCAGGACGAGACGTTGATGATCGAGCCGTCCTTTTGCTTGCGCATCGTCGGCAGCACCGCGCGCATGCAATAGAGCACGCCGTTGAGGTTGACCTGGACCAGCTTGTCCCAGCCCTCCAGTTCCATGTCCTTCCAGCTTCGCTTCGGGACATTGATGCCGGCATTGTTGACCAGGAGATCGATACGGCCGTGCCTGGCGACGATCTGATCGGCCGTCTTCTGGGCCTCGGCGGCGTTGGACACGTCCAGTGCGATGGCCTCGGCCGCCCCGCCCGCCCCGATGATCTTGGCAACTACGGTATCCAGGGCATCCTTGCGGCGGCCCGAGACCACCACCGTCCAGCCGTCGGCAGCTAACGCCTCGGCGCCGGCCTCCCCGATGCCGCTGCCGCCGCCCGTGACCCAGGCCACGCGTTTCCCATTTTTGGTCATGCAAACTGTCTCCGTTGCTTCATCGGGGCGGTTTTTGCTAATCCAGCCCTCGGTTTTGACCGACCTTGTCTTACAAGCCTTGCGGTCGAGGAAATCTTGCATGAACCGAGCTGCCAACGCCAACCTGTTTTCCCGCCTGTTCGATGGCCTGGACGATCCCAAACGCCTCGCGATCGAGACGCATGACGGCGCCCGTATCAGCTATGGCGATCTGATCGCGCGGGCCGGGCAAATGGCGAACGTGCTGGTCGCGCGCGGCGTGAAGCCTGGCGACCGCGTCGCGGTGCAGGTCGAGAAATCGGTCGCGAACATCGTGCTTTATCTCGCCACGGTGCGGGCCGGCGCGGTCTACCTGCCGCTCAACACCGCCTATACGCTGAACGAGCTCGATTACTTCATCGGCGACGCCGAGCCGTCGCTGGTGGTCTGCGATCACTCCAAGGCGGAAGGCCTCGCCCCGATCGCCGCGAAGGTGAAGGCCGGGGTCGAGACGCTCGGCCCCGACGGCAAGGGCTCGCTGACGGAGGCCGCCGACAAGGCAAGCAGCGCGTTTACGACGGTGCCGCGCGAAAACGACGATCTGGCCGCGATCCTCTACACGTCGGGCACCACCGGCCGCTCCAAGGGGGCGATGCTCACCCACGACAATCTCGCGTCGAACTCGCTCTCGCTCGTCGGCTACTGGCACTTCACCGACAAGGACGTGCTGATCCACGCGCTGCCGATCTACCATACGCACGGTCTGTTCGTGGCGACCAACGTGACGCTGTTTTCGCGGGCGTCGATGATCTTCCTGCCGAAGCTCGACCCTGACCTGATCATCAAGCTGATGGCGCGCGCCACCGTGCTGATGGGCGTGCCGACCTTCTACACCCGCCTCCTGCAAAATGCCGCGCTGTCGCGCGAGACCACCAGGCACATGCGGCTGTTCATTTCGGGCTCGGCGCCGCTGCTCGCCGAAACCCACCGCGAATGGTCGGCGCGCACCGGCCATGCCGTGCTCGAGCGCTACGGCATGACCGAGACCAACATGAACACGTCGAACCCCTATGACGGCGAGCGCGTGCCCGGCGCGGTCGGTTTTCCCCTCCCCGGCGTCTCCCTGCGCGTGACCGACCCCGAGACCGGCAAGGAGCTGCCGCGCGAGGAGATCGGCATGATCGAGGTCAAGGGCCCGAACGTGTTCAAGGGCTACTGGCGCATGCCGGAGAAGACCAAGGCGGAATTCCGGCCCGACGGCTTCTTCATCACCGGCGACCTCGGCAAGATCGACGGCAAGGGCTACGTCCACATCCTCGGCCGCGGCAAGGATCTCGTGATCTCCGGCGGCTTCAATGTCTATCCGAAGGAAATCGAGAGCGAGATCGACGCGATGCCCGGCGTGGTCGAGTCCGCCGTGATCGGCGTGCCGCATGCCGATTTCGGCGAGGGCGTCACCGCCGTGCTGGTCTGCAACAAGGGTGCCGAGGTCAACGAGGCCTCCGTGCTGAAAGCGCTCGACGGCCGGCTCGCCAAATTCAAGATGCCCAAGCGCGTCTTCGTGGTCGACGAGCTGCCGCGCAACACCATGGGCAAGGTGCAGAAGAACGTGCTGCGGGATACCTACAAGGATATCTACGCGAAGAAGTAGGGAAAGACCGCACCGCACTCTCGCTGTCGTCCTGGCGAAAGCCAGGACCCATTACCCCAGGGAGAAGTTGCGGCACGAAGCTGGCAACCACGAGTCTTCGCCAAACCACTCCTTGGGGTAATGGGTCCTGGATCGGCGCTCGCTGCGCGAGCTTGTCCAGGACGACGTTGGAGTTGGCATAGCGCGCTCTCTCAACAACGTCATTGCGAGCGCAGCGAAGCAATCCAGACTGCCGCCGCGGAGAGATTCTGGATTGCTTCGCTGCGCCCGCAATGACGGAGCTCGTGGCGTCTACTGCCCGCCCACCAGGCTCATCACAAACCGGCTGCCGACAATAAACAGATAGCACCCGAACGCTGTCTCCAGCGTGCGCTTCGACATCGCATGCGCGGCTCTCACGCCGAGCGGCGCCGTAACCAAGCTCATCGGCATTACCAGCACGGCACCGATCAGCGAGACATAGCCGAGCGCGAACGGGACTTGCAGCGCTGCGACGGCCGGGTAGCTCGCCGCCGCCGGCCAGCCGGCATAGATGTAGCCGAGCGCGCCGGGGATCGAGATCAGCACCGCGAGCGCCGACGACGTCGCGACCGCCTGATGGATCGGCCGGCCGTAGAAGGTCATCAGCAGATTCGAGAACAGGCCGCCGCCGATGCCCATCAGCGTCGACAGGATGCCGACGCAGAAGCCGTAGATCCGCATCACCGGACCTTTCGGCAGGTCGTCGCCGAGCTTCCAGGTTTCGCGCGCGAAGATCAGCCGCACGGCGGCCGACCAGGCGACGCAGACGAACACGATCTTGAACAGCCGCTCCGGCGCGTGGCGCGCGACCACGCTGCCGGCGACGACGCCGATCACGATCGGCAGCCACCAGACGCGCAGGATCGCCATGTCGACGGCGCCGCGCTTGTAATGCGCCTGGAACGAGCGAATCGAGGTCGGGATGATCACCGCAAGCGAGGTGCCGACGCAGAGCGGCATGCGCACCTCGAGCGGCACGCCGGCGATGCGGAAGCATTCGTAGAACACCGGCACGAGAATCGCGCCGCCGCCGATCCCGAACACACCGGCCAGAAATCCCGAGAGCGCACCCGTTGCGATCAGCAGCAACGCGAGCTCCACGATCTCCTTGATATCAAGTCCCGCCATCAGCACGTCCAAAGCCTGTTCTCAACGACAGGGATAGACCCTTTCGCATTGCGCGACTATCGGCGAAGCTGGATAGACTATCTTGCTGAAAACGGAAGGATGGCCATGGACCAGCTCGCGGCGATGGCGACCTTTGTCCGGGCTGTCGACAGCGGCAGCCTGTCCGCGGCGGCGCGGTCGTTGCCGAGCTCGCTGACGGCAGTGAGCCGGCAGATTTCGGCGCTCGAACAGCATTTCGGCACGCGCCTGCTGGTGCGTACGACGCGGCAGCTGGCGCTCACGGACGACGGCCGCATGCTCTACGAGCGCGCCAAGTCGATCCTCGGCGAGGTCAAGGAGATCGAGGAGGCGCTGGCGGGAAGCCGCCGCGAGCCGTCGGGGCGCCTGCGCGTGAGTGCGCCGACATTGATGGGGCGCCTCCTGATCGCACCGCTGCTGGGCGACTTTCTGCACGCCTGTCCCTCGCTGTCAGTCGATCTGCTGCTGGTCGATCGCAACGTCAACCTGATCGAGGAGGACGTCCATCTGGCGCTTCGCGTCGGGCGCATTCCCGATTCCCAGCTCGTGACGCGGAAACTCGCGGAGGTGCAGATGATCCATTGCGCCTCGCCTGGCTACCTCGCGCGCCGCGGCGAACCGCAGAGCCCGTCCGATCTGCCGCGGCATGATTGCCTGGTGTTCTCCGATGCGCCGGGTGCAGCGACCTGGCGATTCGGCCGCGACGCGAAGGGCGGATCGCGAATCAGGATAGCGGGACGGCTCTGGGTCAACAGTCTCGACGCGCTCGCCAGCGCCGCGGAGAACGGCGCCGGCATCGTCCGCGTGCCGTCATGGCAGGTGGAAAGGCAACTTGCCGAGGGGCGCCTGCGTCGTCTGTTGCGTGAGCATGAACCTGCTCCGGCTCCGCTCCACGCGCTCTATCAGCCGTCGCGCCTGGGGTCGGCGAAGATTCGTGCATTCATCGATTTCCTGGTCGAGCGATGGCGCGGCAGCGATCCCCTCGGACGCTGATTCCTGCGGCGGGGTGGGATGCAGGCCGCGCATATCCACCCGTCAAACGAAAAATCGGTGCGCACGGCGGAAATCGAAATTGCCTCGCCGGCGATTCGTGCCGACGTGGGCGTCATGAACTGACTGGTTCGAACTCTGGCTGGCCCGCGGCGGCTTAGAGCCGTTCCAATAGTAATTTCAATGTGCCTCGGCCGTCGCCACAAAAGGTGAATATATATTCTATTCTTTGTCGGCACACCATTGCTCTGGTATACCAAGCCCCTGATTGGCCTTGTTTCATCAACGCTGTAGCGCTGAACCACGGTTCGATTTATGGCGATTTGGTGATTGCGCCGGCCAAATCGACTCCGTAAATAGAGCCGACCTTTCGCGATCCCCGCGCGCCCCCTGCTGGGCCGCTACACAACATCAAAGCCCATGACCGCACGGATCGAACGACCGCTTTCACCACACATGCAAGTCTACCGCTGGACGTTGACGATGGCGCTGTCCATCGTCCATCGCGCCACCGGTATCGCCCTCTATGCCGGAACCCTGCTGCTGGCCTGGTGGCTGATCGCGGCGGCCTCCGGCCCCGCCGCCTATTCCCATGTCCAGGCCTTCACCGGCAGCATCATCGGCCGGCTGATCGTGTTCGGCTACACCTGGGCGCTGATGCACCATATGCTGAGCGGCATCCGGCACTTCGTCTGGGACCTCGGCTACGGCTTCAAGGCCAATGAGCGCGAAGCGCTGACCTGGGGCGCGCTGATCGGCGGCATCGTGCTGACGGTGCTGATCTGGATCGTCGCCTACGCGATCGGAGGTGGACGATGAGCGCAACCGATACGCCGAAGCGCAGCATGCGCACCCCGCTCGGCCGCGTCCGCAATCTCGGCGCGGCGCATTCGGGCACGTCGGACTTCTGGCGCCAGCGCATCACCGGCGTCGCGATGGTGCTGATGATGATCCCGGTGATCGTGATCATCGTGATGCTGTTCGGCCGCAACCAGGCCTTCGTAGCGCAGACCATCGGCTCGCTGCCGATCGCCATCATCATGCTGCTCTTCATCTTCGCCAGCGCCTGGCACATGAAGATCGGCATGCAGGTGGTGATTGAGGACTACGTCCATAACGAGAAGCTGAAGCTCACGGCGATCATGCTCAACAACTTCTTCTCGATCGCCGTGGCACTCGCCTCGACCTACGCGATCCTGAAACTTTCATCCGGAGTGTAACCCATGGCCAACGAGACGAATGGCAAGGGCAACGGCGCTCCCGCCACCAACGGAAAAGCCTATCCCATCGAAGACCACACCTATGACGTCGTCGTGGTCGGCGCCGGCGGCGCGGGACTGCGCGCCGTGGTCGGCTGCAGCGAGGCGGGCCTGCGCACGGCCTGCATCACCAAGGTGTTTCCGACCCGCTCGCACACGGTCGCGGCGCAAGGCGGCATCTCCGCCTCGCTCGGCAACATGCACAAGGACGACTGGCGCTGGCACATGTACGACACCGTGAAGGGGTCGGACTGGCTGGGCGACCAGGACGCGATCGAATACATGGTGCGCAACGCGCCCGACGCGGTCTACGAGCTCGAACATTGGGGCGTGCCGTTCTCGCGCACCGAGGACGGCAAGATCTACCAGCGCCCGTTCGGCGGCATGACGTTGGACTTCGGCAAGGGTCAGGCGCAGCGCACCTGCGCCGCCGCGGACCGCACCGGCCATGCCATGCTGCACACGATGTACGGCCAGTCGCTGCGTCACGCGGCCGAATTCTTCATCGAGTTCTTCGCCATCGACCTGATCATGGACGACCAGGGCACCTGCCGCGGCGTCATCGCGCTCAAGCTCGATGACGGCACGCTGCATCGCTTCCGCGCCCAGACCGTGATTCTCGCGACCGGCGGCTACGGCCGCGCCTATGCCTCCTGCACCTCGGCGCACACCTGCACCGGCGACGGCGGCGGCATGGTGCTGCGCGCCGGCCTGCCGATGCAGGACATGGAGTTTGTGCAGTTCCATCCGACCGGCATCTACGGCTCGGGCTGTCTCGTCACCGAAGGCGCGCGCGGCGAAGGCGGCTATCTCGTCAACTCCGAGGGCGAGCGCTTCATGGAGCGCTATGCGCCGTCGGCCAAGGACCTCGCATCGCGCGACGTCGTCTCGCGCGCAATGACCATCGAGATCCGTGAAGGGCGCGGCGTCGGCAAGAAGAAGGACCACATCTTCCTTCATCTCGACCATCTCGATCCCGCGGTGCTGGCCGAGCGCCTGCCGGGCATCTCCGAATCCGCGAAGATCTTCGCCAATGTCGACGTGACGCGCGAGCCGATCCCGATCGTGCCGACCGTGCACTACAACATGGGCGGCATCCCGACGAACTATCACGGCGAAGTGCTGACCAAGAAGGACGGCGACGACAACGCCGTCATCCCCGGCCTGATGGCGATCGGCGAAGCGGCCTGCGTCTCCGTGCACGGCGCCAACCGTCTCGGCTCCAACTCGCTGATCGACCTCGTGGTGTTCGGCCGCGCCGCCGCGCTGCGGCTGGCCGAGAAGCTCACGCCCAACGCCAAGCAGCCCGAGCTGCCGGCGAACTCCGCCGAGCTCGCGCTCGGCCGCCTCGATCATTACCGCTACGCCTCCGGCGGCACGCCGACCGCAAAGCTGCGCGAAGGCATGCAGCACGTGATGCAGAGCAACTGCGCCGTGTTCCGCACCGGCGAAGTCCTGAGCGAAGGCCAGAACCTGATCGAGAAGGTCCACAGCGGCATCACCGACATCGCCGTGTCCGACCGCTCGCTGGTGTGGAATTCGGACCTCGTCGAGACGCTGGAGTTCGACAATCTGATCGCGCAGGCGGTGGTGACGATGAACTCGGCCGCCAACCGCACCGAGAGCCGCGGCGCCCACGCCCGCGAGGATTTTTCCGAGCGCGACGACAAGAACTGGATGAAGCACACGCTGGCCTGGCTGGACGATGCCGGCAAGGTCAAGATCGAGTACCGCCCGGTTCACGACTACACCATGACCAACGACGTGCAGTACATCCCGCCCAAGGCGCGCGTGTACTGATCGAACAGCAGCCGTCATTCCGGGGCGATGCGCAGCGTCGACCCCGGAATCTCGAGATTCCGGGTCTGGTCCTTCGGACCATCCCGGAATGACGAAAGGTTAGAGCAATGGTTGAATTCGCACTTCCGAAGAACTCCAAGATCACCGGCGGCAAGACCTGGCCGAAGCCCGCGGGCGCGACTGACGTTCGCGAATTCCGCGTCTATCGCTGGAATCCGGACGACGGCAAGAATCCGAGCGTCGACACCTACTACGTCGACACCAATGATTGCGGTCCGATGGTGCTGGACGGCCTGATCTGGATCAAGAACAACATCGACCCGTCGCTGACCTTCCGCCGCTCCTGCCGCGAAGGCGTCTGCGGCTCCTGCGCCATGAACATCGACGGCCAGAACACGCTGGCCTGCACCCGCTCGATGCACGACGTGAAGGACGGCGCGGTGAAGATCAATCCGCTGCCGCACCAGCCGGTCGTCAAGGACCTGGTTCCCGACCTCACCAATTTCTACGCGCAGTATGCCTCGGTCGAGCCGTGGCTGAAGACGACCTCGCCGACACCGCAGAAGGAATGGCGCCAGAGCCACGAGGACCGCGAGAAGCTCGACGGCCTCTACGAGTGCATCCTCTGCGCCTGCTGCTCGACCTCATGCCCGAGCTATTGGTGGAACAGCGACCGCTATCTCGGCCCCGCCGCGCTGCTCCAGGCCAACCGCTGGGTCTCCGATTCGCGGGACGAGGCGACCGGCGAGCGGCTCGACAATCTCGAGGACCCGTTCCGGCTCTACCGCTGCCATACCATCATGAACTGCGCCAAGGCGTGCCCGAAGGGCCTCAACCCGGCGGAAGCCATCGCCGAGCTCAAGCTCAAGATGGTCGAGCGGCAGATCTAGACCTGATTCATGCTTCGATCCCCGGCCGAGATGGCCGGGGCCTGCTGCGGCCGGCGTCAATTTGAGTAGATTTTTCCGCCAACCCGCGCCGCGGGCGATTATCTGGAATTGCAACCACCGGTTCCGGTCATAAGCGGCTTCCTTCCCAGCGGGAAATTCAGTTAAGCTCGGGTCCAGGGACCGGAGCGACTGTGCAGGGTGCGCAACGCAATTCGCTGAAGCTGTTGCAGTGGATGATGGCGGCATCCCTGGCATTGCCGATTGCCCTGTTCGCGATCGCCGCCACGATCTCCTACACATCGACCAAAGATATCGCCGACCGCGAGATCGAGCGCACCCTCGACGTCGCGCATGAGCACGCGCTCAAGGTGTTCGAGACCATCGACCGCAGCCTTGCCGAGCTCAACGAGGTCGTGCGCGGCCTCCCCGACGACCTCATCCGCGCGCGCGAACCGGCGCTGCACCGCCGCCTGAAGCGGCTGGCCGATTCGCTGCCGCAGCTCAAATCGGCCTGGATCTTCGATGCGAACGGAAAGGCGCTGGTCAACAGCCTCGCCTCGCCGCCGCCGGAGCTGAGCTTCGCGGACCGCGACTACTTCTACGCCCATGTCGACCAGGCCATCGGCACGTTCATCGGCATGCCCCTGACGCCGCGTCCGCCCTATCAGGGTGCGCGCTTCTTCGGGATGAGCCGCCGCCGCGACTCCGACGACGGCAGCTTCATCGGCGTGATCCAGGCCTCCGTCCTGCCGGAATATTTCGAGAGCTTTTACGCCAGGATCGGCTCCGATCCCGGCAGCTTCTTCGCGATGGGTCGCGCCGACGGCGTGGTGCTGGCGCATTTTCCGCGGCTCGACCGCGACCTCCGGCTCGATCCAGGCGGGCCGGTCGGCCGCCAAATCGCCGCGCACCCCGCGCACGGGCTCATGACCATCGCCTGGCCGTCAGACGGGATCGAGCGCCGGCTCGGCTACAGGCGCATCGCCGAATATCCGATCTATGTCAGCGCGGGGCTCGAGACCTCGGCGATCCGCGCGCGCTGGCTCGCCACAATGGGCCAGCATCTGGTGTTCGGCGTTCCCGCGACCGCACTGCTGTTCCTGCTGCTCGCGTTCGCCTTCCGGCGCACCCAGCATCTCCAGACCGAAGCCGCAAAGCGGCGCGAGGCCGAGGAGGCGCTCAAGCACAGCCAGCGCCTGGAGGCGCTCGGCCAGCTCACCGGCGGCGTCGCACACGACTTCAACAATCTGCTGACCGTGATCCGCGCCTCCGTCGACCTCTTGAACCGGCCGCAACTGACGGAGGAGCGGCGGCAGCGCTACATGACCGCGATCGCGGATGCGGTCGCGCGCGCCGCCAGGCTGACGTCGCAGCTCCTCGCCTTCGCGCGGCGCCAGACCCTGAAACCGGAGGTGTTCGACGTCGGCGAGCGGATGCAGTCGCTGCACGACATGCTCGCCACCTTGCTGGGACCCGCGATCGAGATCGCGACACAGCTGCCGGCCGAGCCGTGCCTCGTCAATGCCGATGCCAGCCAGTTCGAGACGGCGCTGATCAACATGGCGACCAATGCGCGCGATGCCATGCAGGGCAAGGGCCGGATCAGCTTCAAGGTCGAGGTGGCGACGACCGTTCCGGACACACTAGCGCATCTTCCGGGCGGTCATATCCCTGACAGCAATGGCTTCGTCTGCGTCGTCGTCAGCGATACCGGAATCGGCATTCCGGCCGCGCGCCTCGGGCGCATCTTCGAGCCGTTCTTCACCACCAAGCAGGTCGGCCACGGCACGGGTCTTGGCCTTTCCCAGGTGTTTGGCTTTGCCCGGCAATCCGGCGGCGAGGTGACGGTCACCAGCGAAGTCGGCCAGGGCAGCACCTTCTCGCTCTATTTGCCGCGCGTGCCGGCGGACCTGCTGCCGCAGCAGCAGGCGCCGAACACCGCACCGGCGCTGCCGGGCAGCGGCATGTCGGTGCTGGTGGTCGAGGACAATATCGAGCTCGCCAATTTCGCCGCCGATGGGCTCACCGAGCTCGGCTACAGCATCACCCTGGTCGACAACGCCGCCGACGCGCTCGCCGAGCTGGTCGTGGACACGGATCGTTTCGACGTCGTGTTCTCCGATGTGGTCATGCCCGGCATGACCGGGCTCGAGCTGGCGCGGGCGATCCGCGATCGCGGCATCGGCGCACCGGTCGTGCTGACCACCGGCTACAGCGAGGCGCTGGCGCAGGACGGCAGCGACGGTTTCGAACTCGTGCAAAAGCCCTATTCGATCGAGGAGCTGTCGCAGATCCTCCACAGAGCCGCGCGGCTGCGGCGGGTACGCGGTGGCGCGGCCGAATAGCCCGGCCTCGGAACCGCTGGGAACCGACTGATTTCCCTTGCGTTGTCCGGCCATGCAAAAACCGGCCGGGAAGCGCGAACAGGGCAAGAAGCCGCCCATCATCGAAATCGAGGGCGAGACTGGCGAGGACGTGGCTCCGCCCCCGCCCGAGGAGCTCGAAGCCGATCCCGAGCTGTCACCTGAAGAGGCCGAGCAGGCGCGCAAGGATTATCTGCTGACCCGCTTCTGGATCAGCGCGCGCGGCTTCTGGGGCCGCAACGGCGATCGCCTCGCCTGGCCGTTCTCGATCGGCCTCGGCATGCTGATCGTCCTCACCGTCGCCTTCCAGTACGGCATCAATGTCTGGAATCGCGCGATCTTCGACGCCATCGAGAAGCGCGATGCGGCCAGCGTGTTTCATCTCACCGCGGTGTTCTTTCCACTCGCGATCGGCAGCATCGTGCTCGGCGTGGCCCAGGTGTTCGCGCGGATGAGCATCCAGCGGCGCTGGCGGGCCTGGCTCACGGCAAGCGTGCTGACGCGGTGGCTCGCCAACGGGCGATACTACCAGCTCAACCTCGTCGGCGGCGACCACAAGAATCCCGAATACCGGATCGCGGAGGATCTGCGCATCGCGACCGATTCGCCGGTCGATTTCCTCGCCGGCGTCACCTCGGCACTGCTGTCGGCGGTGACCTTCATCGTCGTGCTCTGGACCATCGGCGGCGCGCTCACGATCGCGCTGGGTGGATCGACCATCACCATTCCCGGCTTCCTCGTGATCGCCGCGATCCTCTACGCCGCGATCGCATCGAGCTCGATCGTGGTGATCGGCCGCCGCTTCGTGCAGATCTCCGAAGACAAGAACCAGGCCGAGGCCGATTTCCGCTACACCCTGACGCGCGTGCGCGAGAACGGCGAGAGCATCGCGCTGCTCGGCGGCGAGGAGGAGGAGCGCGGCGGCATCGACCGCAATTTCACCAACGTGCTGCGGCAATGGGCGCGGCTCGCCGGCCAGCACATGCGCACCACGCTGGTGTCACAGGGATCGAACCTCGTTGCACCGGTGGTGCCTCTGCTGCTCTGCGCACCCAAATTCCTCGACGGCAGCATGACGCTCGGGCAGGTGATGCAGGCGGCCTCCGCCTTCACCATCGTGCAGGGCGCGTTCGGCTGGCTGGTCGACAATTATCCGCGGCTGGCCGACTGGAACGCCTGCGCGCGCCGCATCGCCTCGCTGATGATGTCGCTGGACGGCCTCGAGCGCGCCGAGCAGGGCGACGGCATCGGCCGCATCAAGCGCGGCGAGACCAGCAACGAGGCGATGCTGGAGCTGAACGACCTCTCGGTCACGCTCGACGACGGCACCGCCGTGGTCGGCGAGACCGAGGTGGTGATCGAGCCCGGCGAGCGCCTGCTGGTCGCCGGCGAATCCGGCACCGGCAAGAGCACGCTGGTGCGCGCCATTGCGGGGCTGTGGCCGTGGGGCGGCGGCAGCGTCAATTTCCATCCCGACCGGCGGCTGTTCATGCTGCCGCAGCGGCCTTACGTGCCCTCCGGATCCCTGCGCCGCGCGGTCGCCTATCCCGGGGCCGAAGACGACTGGACCGTCGACGAAATCGGAGAAGCCCTGCACAAGGTCGGCCTCGACCATCTCAAGGAGAAGATCGAGGAGGAAGGACCGTGGGATCAGACGCTGTCCGGCGGCGAGAAGCAGCGCCTCGCCTTCGCTCGGCTCCTGCTGCACAACCCCGACATCGTCGTCCTTGACGAGGCGACCTCGGCGCTCGACGAGAAGAGCCAGGACAAGATGATGAAGATGGTCACCGACGCGCTGCCGAAGGCGACCATCGTCAGCGTCGCGCACCGCGTCGAGCTGGAAGCCTTCCACAGCCGCAAGATCGTGCTGGAGCGGCGCAAGGGCGGCGCCAAGCTCGTCAGCGACATCGACCTGATCCCGCGCAAGGGCCGGCGCAGGCTGCTCGGCCGCTTCCTGCGCCCGCGCAAGCCAGCGCCGACAAAGGCGGCGTGAAGCACTTCTCTCTCCCTCGTCGTCCCGGACAAGCGCAGCGAAGCGGAGCGCCGATCCGGGACCCATACCCACAGGGAGAGATTTGGCGAAGACTCGGAGTGGGAGTTTGGCGTCACGACTCCTCCCTGGGGTTACGGGTCCCGGGCTCGCTTCGCGCCCCGGGACGACACCGGTGATCGAGCGTTGGAGTCCCCGGCAAAACCGGCTATGCATGCGCCGCTTGCAACGAGGACCGCCTGCTTGACGACCGACAACGCCCCTTCGTCCGCGCCGTTCGGCACGTTTGCGCCGAATGCAGCGCAGGCCGCGATCATTCGCCTCGCGACGCAATCGGGGCTGAAGCGCGGCGCGTTCCGGCCCTGGCTGTCGCGGCTGGTCAATCTGCTGCGCGGCGGTCCGGTCGACGTGCAGTATCAGGGCGCCTCGTTCCGCTTCTACCACCAGGGTAGCGCGACCGAGCGCGGCGCGCTGTTCAACCCCGACTACAATCTCGACGAGCTCGACTTCCTGCGCCAGCACACGCCGGCGGGCGGCGTGTTCGTGGACGTCGGCGCCAATGTCGGCACGTTTGCCCTGGTGATGGCGCGGCAGGTCGGGCCCGCAGGCAAAGTGATCGCGATCGAGCCGCATCCGCTGACCTTCGGACGTCTCTCCTTCAACCACGCCGCCTCGAAAGCGACGCAGGTCCGCCTGGTGCAGGCCGCAGCAGGCGACAGCGACGGCGAGCTGATGATCGAGAGCGGCGGCGGCAATCTCGGTGCCACCCACGTCGTCACCGGCACGGCCGGCGCCGATGCGATCAAGGTCCCGTCGCTGCGCTTGATGCGCATTCTCGACGAGGCCGGCGTCACGCAGGTCGACGCGCTCAAGATCGACGTCGAAGGCTTCGAGGACCGCGTGCTGACCGGCTTCTTCCGCGACGCGCCGCAAGCGCTGTGGCCACGCGCGGTGGTGATCGAGCATCTGTCACAAAAGGAATGGCAGCAGGATTGTATTGCCGACATGGTCGCGCGCGGCTTTACGATCGCACGCAAGACACGAAGCAATACGTTCCTGTCACGCTGACAGGGGCGAACAACGGAGGTTGCGATGATCGACCATTTGGGTTTCTCCGTCTCCGACTATGAGCGCGCGAAAGCGTTCTATGCCAAGGCGCTGGCGCCGCTCGGCTACAGCCTGATCATGGAGGTCACGGCGGAGCAGACCGGCCACGATCCGGCCGCCGGCTTCGGTGCCGACGGCAAGCCGGATTTCTGGATTGGCGGCGAAGGCGCCATGAACAAGCCGGTGCATGTCGCGATCGCGGCAAAGGACCGCGCCACGGTCGACGCCTTCTACAAGGCGGCAATCGCGGCCGGTGGCCGCGACAACGGACCGCCCGGCATCCGTCCGCACTATCATCCGAATTATTACGGCGCCTTCGTGCGGGACCCGGACGGCCACAACATCGAAGCCGTCTGTCACGCGCCCGAATAGGCGCGCCCCGCGACGACGCGGCAAGGAACATCGGCGCGGCATCGTCGTTGTTGTCCTCCGGACAACCGAACTCGATGATGCCGATGCCGATCGAACCGCCTGAGATTCCGCCGGCAACACCGGGGACTCCCACCGAGCCGCCGCCTGGAATTCCGCCGGGCAATCCTCAGCCCGAAATCACGCCGCCGGTGCACGAGCCCGGCGAATCACCGCGGCCCGACGAATTGCCGGGCCGCATGCCTGAAGAGATTCCATCGCGCGGGCCGAACGGACCGCTCACTCCCGGTCCTGCGACGGACGCAGCTCCGCAGCGGGATCACACATGAGGCGAACCATCACATGTGAGGCGATTGCAACCCACGCCTGAATGCGCAATGAACATCGGCATAATGAGGTGATTTGCGTGCAGAAATAAATCGGGCCGCGCCCGCTTCGCCCGCCACAATGCGGCCTAACGCGTAGCTGTTCATCCCACCACTTCGTCAAAGAACCTTCCGGGGAAGTTCACCACTATGACCAATCTTCGTTTCGTGCTGCTTGCCACCACGGCTCTGACCGCGATGCAATTGGCAAACACCGCATCGCATGCGCAAGGCGCTTCGCCGCTCGTGGTCGCGCAGGCCCAGCCTCAAGAGACGGGCCCTGACGGAAAACCGAAGCAGCCGCCGAAGGGACCGCCAGGGGCTGCGCCGCCTGCTGCGCCCGCGCGCCCGGCCGCTCCGCCGCCCGCCGCTGCGCCGCCGCACCCGCCCGCTGCGCCTCCGCCGGCCGCCGCGCCGCCGCGCCCCGCGGCGCCTCCGCCGCCTCCGCCTCCGCCTGCGGCACGTCCGGCTCCGCCGCCCCCGCCACCGCCGCCTGCAGCTCCGAAGCAGCCTTCGCCGCCTCCGGCCGCGGCCCCGCAGCAGCACGCCCCGACACCGCCGCCTCCGGCTCCGCCCGCAGCACGTCCGGCGCCCACGCCACCCGCGCCGCCGCCCGCCGCAGCTCCACAGCACGCGCCGCCGCCTCCGCCTCCTCCCGCGGCACGTCCGACTCCGACACCTCCGCCGCCGCCTCCTGCAGGCCCCGCGGCGCGGCCCACGCCTGCGCCCACAGCAACGCCAACGCCCGTGGCTCCTCCGCCCGCAGCGCCGACGGCCCGCCCCGGCTCGCCTGCGCCGGCAGCCACTCCCGCTCCGACGCCGACACCCGCACCGACAGCAACACCTGCGCCGACCGCGACGCCGGCTCCGGGCAGCACGCCCGGCGCTCCGCCGGCCGGACGCCCCGGTGCACCGCCGCCCGGCGTACGGCCCGGTTCGCCCCCGGCTGCAGGATCACCGCCAGCTCCAGGCGCTACGCCCGCTCCAACGACCACGCCGGCACCCGGCGGCACCGCGACGCCGCCATCCGGACGTCCGGGTCCTGCACCGACGCCCGCGCCCGGCACGGCGACCCCGGCTCCGACGGCAACGCCGGCCCCCGGCGGCGCTCTGACGCCGCCGCCCGGACGTCCCGGTGCGGGACCGACGCCAGGACCTCAGGGTGGAACGCCGCCCGCCGGCGCGCCTGCTGCCGGAACTCCGGCTGCGACGCCCCAGGCCGGCGGCCTCCCGGCCCGGCCCGCGGCTCCTGCCGGTGCCGCAGCGCCGAGCACAGTCCCGGGCTCGGCGGCCGCAACGCCGCCACCCAACAGGGCGCAATTCGCTCCGCCGACGGTTACGCCTGCCTTCCAGGCCGCGCCGACAGTCGTCGCACCGCTGCCACCTCCGCCGCGTCCGCCGCAGCGTGACCTGACGCCGCTCGCGATCGGTGCGGGCGTCGTGGCCGGCGCCGTGATCGGTGCGACCATCGCCGACCTGCACAACCAGCGACGCGAGTCCATCGAAGGCGGCCGCACCGTCTACACCGAGCCGGATCGCATCATCATCCGCGATCCCGGCGGGCAGGCCTACGTCCGCGGCAACGATCTCTATCGCTTCCGCTATGGCGCCCGCGACATCCGCACCGACACCGTCGGCGGCGATACTCGCACCGTCGTGATCCGTCCCGACGGCAGCGAGATCATCACCGTGGTCGCTCCCGACGGTCGGTTGCTGCGGCGAATTCGCAGGGACCCCGGCGGGCGCGAGCTCATCATCATCGACAACAGTTACCGCGATCCGCAGTCGGTCGGCGGCTTCTATGTCGACGCGCCGCCGCCGGTCGTGAACATTCCCTACGATCGCTACATCGTCGACGCGGAGGAGGCGTCGCCGGACGTGATCTACCAGACCATGGAGGCACCGCCGGTGCAGCGGATCAATCGGCGCTACACGCTCGACGAGATCCGCTACAGCCCGAATATTCGCATGCAGATGCCGAGCATCGACGTCAACACGATCACCTTCGAGACGGGTTCGTGGACGATCCCACCGGATCAGGCGGCGAAGCTGCAAGTGATCGCCGACGGCCTCAACCGTGCGATCCAGGCCAACCCGCGCGTGGTGTTCCTGATCGAGGGACATACCGACGCGGTCGGCAACGAGGTCGACAATCTGTCGCTGTCGGACCGCCGCGCGCAGTCCGCGGCCGAATTGCTGACCCAGCAGTTCGGTGTGCCTGCGGAGAACCTGACGTCGCAGGGCTATGGCGAGCAGTACCTGAAGGAGCAGACGCAGGGGCCGAGCGCGATCAACCGGCGCGTCACCGTCCGCAACATCACGCCGCTGCTCAACGGCGGTCAGGCCTCGCTGCCACCGCCCCCGCCCGGCACCGCGCCGCCGCGGTAACGGCACACACAAACGCAAAATGGCCGGGCGAAATCCCGGCCATTTTTGTTTTCGTTGTTGCGCGCGACGTTGCGGCACATCGCGCAATCGTAGGGTGGGCAAAGGCGCGCGAGCGCCGTGCCCACCACTATCTCGGACGTGGAAGGATGGTGGGCACGCTTCGCCTTGCTCACCCTACGGCTACGACTATCTCAGCCCTTGTCGTTCTCCAGCCGGAAGATCTGCGAGCCTTCGCTGCCCGAGAGCAGGCCAGTGTCCGTATAGAGCTTCAGCTTGGTCCGCGTGTCGGCGATGTCGAGGTTGCGCATGGTGAGCTGGCCGATGCGGTCGGCCGGCGTGAAGGCGGCATCCTCGACCTTCTCCATGCTGAGCCGCTCCGGCGCATAGGTGAGGTTGGGGCTCTCGGTGTTTAGGATCGAATAATCGTTGCCGCGGCGCAGCTCGAGCGTCACCTCGCCGGTGACGGCGCGCGCGACCCAGCGCTGCGCGGTCTCGCGCAGCATCAGGGCCTGCGAATCGAACCAGCGGCCCTGATAGAGCAGGCGGCCGAGACGCATGCCGCTGATGCGGTACTGCTCGATGGTGTCCTCGTTGTGGATGCCGGTTACGAGGCGCTCATAGGCGATGTGCAACAGCGCCATGCCGGGCGCCTCATAGATGCCGCGGCTCTTGGCCTCGATGATGCGGTTCTCGATCTGGTCGCTCATGCCGAGGCCGTGGCGGCCGCCGATCGCATTGGCTTCGAGGAACAGCGCGACGGGATCGGTGAAGGTCTGGCCGTTCAGCGCGGTGGGCTGGCCTTCTTCGAAACGCACGACGACCTTCTCGGCCTTGACGTTGCAGTCCTCGCGCCAGAACGGCACGCCCATGATCGGGTTGACGATCTTGATGCCGCTGTCGAGGCTCTCGAGATCCTTGGCTTCATGCGTGGCGCCGAGCAGGTTGCTGTCGGTCGAGTACGCCTTCTCGGCGCTCATCTTGTAGGCGAAGCCCTGGGCGGTCATGAACGCCGACATCTCGGCGCGGCCGCCGAGCTCGTCGATGAACTGCTGGTCGAGCCAGGGCTTGTAGATGCGCAGGCTCGGATTGGTGAGCAGGCCGTAGCGATAGAAGCGCTCGATGTCGTTGCCCTTGAAGGTCGAGCCGTCGCCCCAGATGTTGACGCCGTCCTCCTTCATCGCCGCGACCAGCATCGTGCCGGTGACGGCACGGCCGAGCGGCGTGGTGTTGAAATAGGTGATGCCGCCGGTCGAGATGTGGAAGGCGCCGGACTGGATCGCGGCGATGCCTTCGTGGACGAGCTGCGTGCGGCAATCGACCAGCACGGCCTTCTCGGCACCGAATTCCTGCGCCTTGCGCGGGATCTCGTTGTAGTCGGCTTCATCGGGCTGGCCGAGATTGGCGGTATAGGCGTAGCAGCGCGCGCCCTTCTGCTTCATCCAGAGCAGCGCCGCGCTGGTGTCGAGGCCGCCCGAAAACGCGATGCCGACTTTCTCGCCCTTGGGCAGGCTCTTCAGGATCGTGGTCATGGGGCTTCCAATCGGGTCTCAGGGGGCTGATGGCGGTTGCGGATTGACCGGGCGAATATCAAATTTCGCAGGGCTCGGCACGCATTTAATGGCTCAAACTGACAGCTCGGGGCCGGTCTTGCGGCCGAACAGGCGCTGGCGGAGCCGGTAGGCGGGCATGTTCAGCCGGGTCAGGACGGCGTCGACCGCCTGGTCCGAAAACCGCGTCCGCGGCCAGCGGTAAATCATCGCGTAGGCGAACCAGATCACGACGAAGGTGACGAGGCCGGCGATCGACACGTCGGTGAAGAAGTGCCCGCCGAAGGCCATGCGCAGCCCGCTGGTCACAAGGCCGAAGACGACCGCGCCGGCATAGGCGAGCGGGCGCCACGCCGGCGGCGCCAGCGCTGCCGGGGCCAGCGTCCAGAACGCGGTCGCGCCCTCACCCGAGAAGAACGAGCAGTTGCGCACGCAGCCACCGCGCGGATCCCACCACGGCACGAACTGCTGGTCGCCGGCAAACTGCGTCACCACCACCGGGCGCGGACGGCCCCAATAGGTCTTGAAGGTGAGGTTGGTAAGGATTCCGGCCGACAGGATGATCGTCACCAGCAGGAACACGATCGCGCGCCCCGACACCATCAGCGGCCGATCGGGCCGGATCATCTTGACCACAAGCGCCACCAGCGAGGGCAGCACGAACGCCCAGGCGATCCACATCGCCGCGTCACGCGCGACGCCGGCCCAGCCGCTCGATTTGAGCGGAAACGTCTTCGTCTCGGGATCGAAGAACAGCGCGGCGAGCTTGAGATCGAGTTCGGGATAGAGGCCGAAAACGACACCGATCACGAGCCACAGCGCCAGGGCGATGAAAAGTCCAGTCCGGTTCATGCCGCGCGGTTTAGCGGAGTGGGGCGGGGATGAAAACCCTTTCACCGTCATTCCGGGGCGGCTCGCAGAGCCGAACCCGGAATCTCGAGATTCCCCGGTGCGCAATTGCGCACCTGAGGTCTGGTCCTTCGGACCATCCCGGAATGACAGCGCCAGTCACCGCGCATCGGGCCTCGACTGCGACGGCAGCGGCGGAGGCGGCTTGCGCGGGGGTGGCGGATTGCGCCAGGCGCCGGCGTTGCGGCCGGCGATCAGCCAGTAGACCACGCCGGCCACGATGCCGGCGCCGGTCATGATCTCGAGGTGACGCCGCACGACGCCTTCGAACTGCAACGTGTCGGAGTGAAAGGGAACGAGGCCGAGGTAGCAGGCGAGCCCCACAACGCCGCCGCCGACGGCGTAGGCCAGTGCGCTGCGGATGTAGAGCGCTTCAGTGATCGCGACGATCACCGCCGCCGGCACCAGCGCAAAGCCGGAGACGAAGATGAAACCGAATCCGAGCAGGATGTCGATCGCGCCTTCATCGACGGGGCCTGCGCCGAGATCGGCGAATTCCGGAAACAGCAGCGCGACGACGACGATCATGCCGCCGACGAAGCAGGCGGCGAGAAAGCCCATGAAGATGACGACGAGGCGGCCGATCAGGGACATCTGATGGCCCTGTTGAGTGTCATCGTCATTCCGGAGCGGTGCGCAGCACCGAATCCGGAATCTCGAGATTCCGGGTTCGCGCTACGCGCGCCCCGGAATGACGGCTCATAAACGCAGATGGTCGGATCAAGCCCAGGCATGACGAGAGTGCACGAGGCACGCATCCTCAATCCGTCATCGCCATGGCGCGCAGCGTCTGGCGTTCGCGGGCCGAGAGCTTTTCGGTTTCCGACTTGAGCTGGCCGCAGGCGGCGAGGATGTCGCGGCCGCGCGGGGTTCGCACCGGCGAGGAATAGCCGGCGTTGAAGATGTATTCGGAGAATTTCTCGATCTGGTCCCAGTCCGAGCATTCATAGGCGGTGCCGGGCCAGGGATTGAACGGGATCAGGTTGATCTTGGCGTGAATGCCCTTCAGCAGCTTCACCAGCAGCTTTGCATCGTCAAGCGAATCGTTGACGCCCTTGAGCATCACATATTCGAAGGTGATGCGGCGGGCGTTCGAGGCGCCGGGATAGTCGCGGCAGGCCTGAAGCAGCTCCTTGATCGGATATTTGCGGTTGAGCGGCACCAGCTCGTTGCGCAGCTCGTCGCGCACCGCGTGCAGCGAGATCGCGAGCATCACGCCGATCTCCTCGCCCGCGCGCACGATGTTCGGCACAACGCCCGAAGTCGACAGCGTGATGCGGCGGCGGGAGATGCCGATGCCTTCGTTGTCGCCGACGATGAGCAGCGCATCGCGCACCGCATCGAAATTGTAGAGCGGCTCGCCCATGCCCATCATCACGATGTTGGTGACGCGGCGCGTACCGTCCTCGCGATCGGCCCAGTCGTTGAGGCGATCGCGTGCGACCATCACCTGTCCCACGATCTCGCCGGCGGTGAGGTTGCGCACCAGGCGCTGCGTGCCGGTGTGGCAGAACGAGCAATTCAGGGTGCAGCCGACCTGCGAGGAGACGCAGAGCGTGCCGCGATCGGTCTCGGGGATGTAGACGCACTCGACTTCATGCGCCTTCTCGACATTGTCGCCGCTCGGCAGCCGCAGCAGCCATTTGCGGGTGCCGTCATTGGAGATCTGCTCGGCCACGACTTCGGGCCGGTCGACGGTGAAATGCTGCGCGAGCTCGGCGCGAATGCCCTTCGAGACCGAGGTCATCTCGTCGAAATTCTGGGCGCCACGGAAATACATCCAGTGCCGCAGCTGCTGCACGCGCATCTTGCGCTGCGCAGGCGCGACGCCGATCTCGCCGAGGCGATCGGCAAGCTCGTTGCGCGACAGGCCGATGAGCGACGGCTTGGCCGGCGGCACATAGGTTTCGAGCGGAGTCTTCTCCACCAATATTGCGTTGTGCGGCTCGGTCGTCGGTTGCATGGAATGGACCTAATGGCTTGGTCGTTCCGGGATGGTCCGAAGGACCAGACCCGGAACCTCGAGATTCCGGGTTCGCGCTTCGCGCGCCCCGGAATGACGGAAAAACTTGGAACCGCCCCTATATAGCAACCGGAACGGCCGATTGCGACCGTGATACCGCTTGCAGCCTTGACGCCCGCAATCTTACCGTCGGCAGTCTTACCGTCGGCAGTCCTGGGCGATCTTGTCGAGCGCCTGGGCGAGGCCCTTCAGCGAAAACGTGTCGGTCGTCTCCGTCCCCTTGGCCGAGATGCCTTTGACCACGAGATCGGCGGATTTGCGCATGGCTTCGACCATCCGCTCCTCCTCGGCCGCGTTCTTGATCCAGAGGCCGTCGCCCTGCGTGTACATGGCGAAAGCGGCGCCGCCGACCTCGACAGACGATTCCGATCCCGGCTTCAACGCGTAGCCGATCATGACAGAGACTTCGTTGTTCACCTTCTCGGCAGGCCGGGTCGAGACGAAGGCATAGGCGGGATCACGCGGCCGGTTCGGCGGATTGGTCTTCGACGACGACGGTTTGGCCAGCGCAAAGCAGACCTTCTTGCCGTTGGGCGTGGCCGAATAGGCGCCCCAGGTGCCGAACTGGCCGATCAGGGTCGGCTCCGCGCCGCCCGCAACCGCCGCAGCCGGGCCCGCCGGCTTGCTCTCGGGCTTCGCTGCCGTCTTTGCGGTCGTATTGGCCGCCGGCGCAGCCGCTTTCGGTGCGGCCTCTTTGGGTGCGGACTTGGGCGCCGGTTGCGCCGTCTGAGCCCGCGCGGAATCAGTGATTCCCCACGCCGTCACGCCGGCCGTCAAAGCCAAAAATAGCACCCGCCACATGCTGGAGTGGTTCCCTCAATATTGTGACTGGAAGATGGCCCGGCCGCGCTTTGTCCCCGCGGCAGGGATAACCGGGAAAGTTCAATTTGGGAAGGCAGTTAGCGGGTTGGCAACAGCTAACCCCGGGATCGCGCGGCACGCTGGTCGGCCCATTGCGCGTCGGTCCAGCCAAGCAGGTCTTCGGCGCCGGAACTGCGCAGATGCGCGCCGCCGTCAATCACCACCATCTCGCCGTTGATGTAGCCGGCGCGATCGGAGACCAGGAAGCTGGCGAGATCGGCAAGCTCGCTGTGGTCCCCGGTCCGGCCGAGCGGGTTGCGCGCGGTCCAGCCGTCGTCGCGGCCTTCGAGGCGGAGCTGCCCCGATGCGCCGGCGGTCGGGAACGGACCTGGCGCGATCGCGACGGTACGGATGCCCTTCGGACCCCACTCCACTGCAAGGCTTTTGGTCATCGCCAGCAGCGCCGACTTCGCCATCGCCGACGGCACGGTGAAGGCGCGGCCGGTGATGGTCGAGGTCGAGAGGATCGAGAGCACGACGCCGGCATGCCTGCCGTCGATCCAGCGTTTGCCGGCGGCGAGCGTGCAATACATCGCGCCATGCAGCGTCGGCGCCAGGATCGCATCCGCGGCGCGGAAGGACAGATGCTCGCTCTGGGCAATGAAGGTCGCCGCGGCATTGTTGACGAGAATGTCGAGCGGCGCCTCGCGCCAGATCGCGTCCATCATGCTCTCGACGGCGGCGCCGTCGCGGATATCGCAGGCGATCGTGGTGACCTTGCCGCCGCTCTGCGCGCGCATCTCGGCTGCAGTCGTTTCAAGCCGATCGAACTTGCGGCCGCAGATCACGAGCTCGGCGCCGAGCGCGAGGAAACGTCGCCCCATCGCGGCGCCGAGGCCCGAGCCGCCACCGGTGACGAGAATGCGCTTGCCTCTGAGCAGACCCGTTTCAAACATCGTTTGAATCCTTCATCTCCTTCTTGTTCCGTCATTGCGAGCGCAGCGAAGCAATCCAGACTATTTCCGCAGGACGGATTCTGGATTGCTTCGCTGCGCTCGCAATGACGCAAGGATAGGCCTGCGCGCTCCCTTAGACAAAGAATCCGGATTGTAGGGCCGCGCTAAATCCGGCAGAAACGGGCCAACTATAATTCCACCTCGAAACGCCCAAGACTTCGCTTCTCAAGAAGGTGTCGCCATGAAAGCCATTCTCTGCACGCAATATTGCCAGCCCGACGATCTCGTGCTCGCCGAGGTGCCGGATCCGGTGGCAGCTCCCGGCGAGGCCGTGATCGCGATCAAGGCGGCGGCGCTGAACTTCTTCGACATCCTGATGATCCAGGGCAAGTACCAGATCAAGCCGCCGTTCCCGTTCTCGCCGGCCGCCGAAGTCGCGGGCGTAATCGAGAGCATCGGCCCCGGCGTGACCGACCTGAAGGTCGGCGATCGCGTGGTCGCCTCCTGCGGCCACAACGGCGCGCGCGAGAAGATCGCGCTGCCGGCGGCGTCGATCGTGAAGATCCCTGACAATCTCGACTATGACCGCGCGGCCGGCATCATCATCATCTACGGCACCGCGCTGCATGCGCTGGAAGATCGCGCCAGCCCCAAGCCTGGTGAGACGCTCGCGGTGCTCGGCGCGGCCGGCGGCACGGGCCTCGCCGCCTGCGAGCTCGGCAAGCTGATGGGCCTGAAGGTGATCGCCTGCGCCTCGTCGGACGAGAAGCTCGAATTCGCGAAAGCCCATGGTGCCGAGCTCACGCTGAACTACGGCAAGGAAGATTTGAAGGAAGGCCTGCGCAAGCTCACCGGCGGCAAGGGCGTCGACATCATCTTCGATCCGGTTGGCGGCGCCTATGCCGAGCAGGCGCTGCGCTCGATCGCCTGGGAAGGCCGCTTCCTCGTGATCGGCTTTGCCGCCGGCGACATTCCGAAGATGCCGCTGAACCTCGCGCTGCTGAAAGGCTGCGACATCCGCGGCGTGTTCTGGGGCGCCTGGACCCGGCTCAATCCCGCCAAGAACCGCGCCAATCTCGAGAAGCTCGTGAAGTGGACCGCGGAAGGCAAGATCTCATCGCACGTCGATCGCACCTTCCCGCTGGCACAGACCGCGGACGCGCTGAAGGTGCTCGCGGGACGCCAGGCCATGGGCAAGGTGATCTTGCATCCGTGACGGTGCAGGCGACGGCGCGACGCCGCCGCTACGCACACACCTGTCATCGCATGTGAATTTCACGAGGATTGTCCGCGGGCTTGCTTCGCCTCTCCCGCTTGCGGGAGAGGCCGACGCGCCCCGGGCGATGCGAAGCATCGTCCCGAGCGCGGCGGGTGAGGGCTCTCGCCACACAGGGACATCCTCCGTATTCCCTGGCAATCCCGCCGCGGAGACACCCCAACCCAAGCCCTCCCCCGCAAGCGGGAGAGGGAGCCCAGCGCCGATGCCGCCGCACGGTAGCGCCTTCGCAACCACCATCGCCAAAATTGCGGTGCACTCCGCCGCGCCGCCCGAATCAAACCCAAATTTTTCCCGATTCGCCCCAACCGTTGTCGCTTTTTGGGCTGATTCAAATTGCGATTTACCGGTTCCAGTCTGCAGGGCGCTCCTGGACAAAAACAAGAAAACTAAAACCGGCACTGCCCCGCGTTGTGTCAGTATTGGGGGAAGCATCACCATGGAGACGACGGCATTCCGTCCGTCCTGGGGGTCGAGAACGCTCGACTCCGAACAAGCGGCATCACATACGTCCACCGCATCCTACATTCGTGCGCGCGCTGAACGGACCGATCCTTCATCGCACGATCCTATGCCACTGTTCTTGTCCGATCCGCTCAGCGCGCCGGATCCACGGGAATTCGCGCCATTGGCCGTGCGCACCAGGACCAGAATCGTCCGGCGCATTCTCGCTGCCGTCCTGGCCGCGTCGGTCATCGCGGTCCCGATTGCGCTGTTTTGGTCCGACATCAACCGGCTGCTCACCGTCAACGGCGCGTCGTGGATCGGCGCGGCCGCGAACGAGGCCGCGGCTCCCGCCAATCCGCCCGCCGCACGGCAGGGTCCGGTCAAGGATGCCGCGCGTGTGACCAACACGATGCTGGCGAGCGGAGACGCACAGGATATTGCCGCACCGGCGACGCCGAGCCGCGAGGCGATCGCAACCGCCTATCAGAGCGCGCTACAGGCTCAGGCACCCGCGCCCGTACCGACACAAGTCGCCGCACAGCCCGCGCCACCGCCGCCAGCCAAGAGCCTCGACGCCGACACGTTGGCCGGCTTGATGGCGCGCGCCAAGAGCCTGATGACCATCGGCGACATCGCCGCGGCGCGTCTGCTGCTCGAGCGCGCGGCGAATGCGCAGGATGCGACGGCGGCTTTCCTGCTGGCGCAGACCTACGATCCAGCCGTCCTGGGCACCAAGGACACGCGGAGCATCACCGCCGACGCCGGCGCCGCACGCGACTGGTACCAGCGGGCCGCCAGCCTCGGATCGGCGGAGGCACGACGGCGGCTCACCCAGCTCTCGAACTAGAACTCTTCAGGGGACATCATGCGTAACGTTTTGGGAATGGCGCTTGCCGCCATCATGACCATCTGTGCCTTCGCAGCGCGCGCCGATCAGACCGAATACGATCCGGCCAAGGTCTCGGACAGTCTGAAGGCCATCTTCCAGTTCGGCTCGACCTCGACCAAACAGGCGCTCAACGCCAACACCGTCACGCTGATAACAGGCACGATCGGCGGCACCTATGTGCAGTTCGGCGCCGACCTCGCCTCCGTGCTCGACGACGGCAACAAGATCCGCGTGCTGCCGATCGTCGGCCGCGGCTCGGTGCAGAGTGTCGCCGACATTCTGTTCCTGCAAGGCGTCGATCCCGGCGTCGTGCGGGCCGACACGCTCGACTATCTCGAGCGCAAGGGCTTTGCCAAGGACATCAAGAAGCAGTTCACGTATGTCACCAAGCTCTACAATGAAGAGATGCAGGTGATCGCGCCGCGGTCGATCGCAACGCTGAAGGACCTCGAGGGCAAGAAGGTCAGCGTCGACCTGCCCAATGGCGGCACCTTCGTCACCGCGCTCACCGTGTTCGAACGGCTCGGGATCAAGGCGAACTTCGTCTATGTCGAGCAGCGCATCGCGATGGAAAAGCTGAAGGCCGGCGAGATCGACGCCGTGATCGTGGTCGGCGGCAAGCCGTACAAATCGGTCTCGACCTTCGGCAATGACGGCCGCTTCCATCTCGCGAAGGTCGACTATGCAAAGCCGCTCCAGAGCGACTATCTGCCGGCGACGCTGACCGCGAAGGACTATCCGAACCTGATCAAGGAGGGCGAGAGCGTGGACACGATCGCCGTGCCTGCGGTGCTCGCGGCCTACAACTGGGCGCCCAACACCGAGCGTTATCGCAAGCTCGCACTGTTCGTGGACGCGTTCTTCACGAAATTCCCCTCGCTCCAGAACCCACCCTTCCATCCCAAGTGGAAGGAGGTCTCGCTCGCCGCGCCCCTGTCAGGCTGGAGCAGGCTGCCGGTGGCGCAGCAATGGCTCGACAAGCACGGCGTCGAGCCGGTGACGCGCCAGCGCTTCGAGGCGTTCCTGAAGCAGAGCCCCGCGGCCGCACAGGTGTCCGACGCGGACAAGGAGACCTTGTTCAAGCAATTCCAGGCGTGGGATGCGGAGAAGGCGCGGGCGCAGGCGGAGAAGAAGTAGCTCCCTCGGCGTCGTCCTGGCGAAAGCCAGGACGACACGGAGGATGTGGCGACGAGGCGTTGCCAGCAACTACTCTCCTGCCTCCACCTCGTCCACGCCCCGCTTCAGCGCGGCGCGGGCGGCTTCGCGGTGCTCCGTCGTGATGTGGCTGGCGACCATGCGGATGGCGGTGGCGAGCACGGCGGCGTCGTCGGTGAAGCCGAGGATCGGCATCACGTCGGGGACGAAATCGAACGGCAGGATGAAATAGGCGATCGCCCCCAGCAGCGACGCCTGGACATGGCGCGGCGTCTGCCGGTCGAACGCGCAGTAGTAGGCGGCGAGCAGGTCTTCGGCGAACGGCAGATGCGCGGCGACGCGCTTCAGCTTGCGCCAGAAGCGGCGGCGAACGCTTTCACGATCTTCCGCGAGCCGATCGGCCGGCTCGAAGCCGACGCTGTGTTCGGCAGCCATGCTCCAAAACTCCCCGTTCAGCCCGGAGCGGCGGATCGCCGCATCCCCTGCTGATCACAATCACAAGATGGGGATGCAGCCGGTCGCTGCAAGACGTCAGCCCGGTGTAAGCTTGGCGATGGCGTTCATCGCCCTGGCGAGCTCGATGTCGAGCGCTGTGACGCCGCCGGCGTCATGGGTCGACAGCACCACCTCCACGGTCTTGTAGACATTGCGCCATTCGGGGTGATGATCCATCTTCTCGGCAACCAGCGCTGCACGGGTCATGAAGCCGAAGGCTTCGTTGAAATCCTTGAAGACAAAGGTTTTCCCGATGGCGTCGCGGCCCGAAACCTCGGTCCAGTCAGGGATTCCGCCCAGCGCCTGCTTGCGCGCCTCCGTCGTCAGCCGTTCTGCCATGATCGTCTCCGTGCTTCAGGGGAACTTTACCCTAACACCGTGCTTACGCCCGGGTTCACGCGGGATATGCCCCATCCGCTAACCATGACGGAGATGTAACCCCGCCGGACAAGAAATTTGCTACAATTGCGGGCGTAAATCGCCGGCGAAGATGAAACTGAGCCTCAAGCGCCTGTTCGGGAGATCGATGACCGGGGGATTGGACCTGGCCGAAACGCCCTCTCCGCCTTCGCCGCGATCAGCGGCGCGGAAGACGGCGCTCGTGTCTCTGGCGCTGGTGCTCGCAATCGTCGGCGCGCTTGCCGGCGGCTATTATTTCGCGATGCGGCCGGTGGCGCTGAAGATCGCGGTCGGTCCCCCCAATAGCGACGACATCAAGGTCGTGCAGGCGCTGACGCAGGCCTTCTCGCAAAACAAGAGCTATGTGCGGCTACGTCCGATCCAGACCGACGGCGCCACGGCCAGCGCCGAAGCGCTTGCGGAGGGCAAGGTCGATCTTGCCATCGTACGCGGCGATGTCGACGTGCCGAAGAACGCGCAAGCGGTCGCGACCCTGCGCAAGAACGTCGTGGTGCTGTGGTCCGTCCCCGGCAAGGGCAAGAAGAAGGGCGCCAAGATCACCAAGATCGCGCAGCTCGCCGGCCATCGCGTCGGCGTGGTCGGCCGCACGCAGGCCAACGTCAACCTGCTCAAGGTGATCCTCCAGCAATACGGCGTCGATCCCGCCAAGGTCGAGATCATACAATTCCCGGCCAATGAGGCCGCCGAGGCAATCAAGGCCCAGAAGGCCGATGCCTATCTCGCGGCCGGCCCCGTCAACAGCAAGATCACGTCGGATGCGATCGCCGCCTCCACCAAGGATTTCGGCGCGCCGACTTTCCTCGCGATCGATTCGGCGGATGCGATCGCGCAGAATCATCCGGTCTATGAAGCGGCGGAGATTCCCGCCGGCACCTATGGCGGCTCGCCTGACCGACCGGAGGACGAGGTCAAGACCATCAGCTTCGCGCACCACATCGTGGCGCGCAAAGGCGTGTCCGAAACCACCATCGCGGCGTTCACGCGCCAGCTCTTCGCCGTGCGCCAGCAACTGGTGACGGAATTCCCGCTCGCCGCCAAGATCGAAACGCCCGACACCGACAAGGATGCCGTGATCCCCGTGCATCCCGGTGCCGCGGCCTTCGTCGACGGCGAGGAAAAGACCTTCCTCGACAGATACAGCGATTACATCTGGTGGACCCTGATGGCGCTCTCCGCCATGGGTTCGATCGGCGCGTGGTTTGCGGGCTATCTGAAGAAGGACGAGCGCGACAACAACAGCCATCTGCGCGATCGCCTCCTCGACATGATCGCGGCGGCGCGCAAGAGCGAGACCATGGACGAGCTCGACCAGATGCAGACCGAGGCCGACGAGATCCTGCGTGACACGCTGCACTGCTACGACCACGGGGCGATCGAGGAAGGTGCGCTCACCGCGTTCAACATCGTGCTCGACCAGTTCCACGCCGCGATTGCCGACCGCAAGGCCGTGCTGTTCAGCATGCCGCAAAACCCGCCGCGCGCCGGCGCGCAATTCCGGGCCGCCGGCAACGCGTAAACGGTTGCGCGCGTAATCGCTGCGTCACATTGTCTCAATATAGACTTTACCGTCATTCCGGAGCGCGCGAAGCGCGAATCCGGAATCTCGAGATTCCGGGTCCGGTCCTTCGGACCGTCCCGGAATGACAGCGCCAGATGCGCCTAAGACAACCAGCGAATCCACCATGAACATCAAATTCTCCCGCCGCCGTTTCCTCGCCACCAGCACCGGTGCGCTTGGCGCAATCGCAATGCCCTATCTGTCGCGCGCGGCCGACCGGCCGGCGGTCACCCATGGCGTGCAGTCGGGCGACGTCACCGTCGACGGCGGCGTGGTCTGGGCGCGCGCCGATCGTCCATCGCAGATGCTGGTCGAGGTGGCGACGACGGAGTCCTTCAAGGACGTGCGCGCGCTGCCACCGATCGCGGCGCTGCCCGAAAGCGATTTCACCGCGAAGATGCTGATCGAAAATCTTCCGGGCGGGCAGGACATCTTCTATCGCGTCCGCTTCCGCGATCTCTCGCACGGCGCGATCGAGGGCGAGCCGGTGGTGGGCCGCTTCCGCACCGCGCCGGCCGACCGCCGCGACGTCAGCTTCGTCTGGGGCGGCGACGTCGCAGGTCAAGGCTGGGGCATCAATCCCGATGACGGCGGCATGTTCACCTTCTCCGCGATGCGCAAGCATCGTCCGGATTTCTTCCTGCACTCGGGCGATACGATCTATGCCGACGGCCCGATTGAATCCGAGGTGAAGCTCGCCGACGGCAAGACCTGGAAGAACGTCACCATCCCCGAGAAGGCCAAGGTGGCCGAGACGCTGGACGAGTACCGCGCCGCGCACAAATACAATTTCACCGACGCGAACCTCCGCGCCTTCAATGCCGAAGTGCCGATCTTCGTGCAATGGGATGACCACGAGGTGACCAACAACTGGTCGCTGTCAAAGGAGCTCCCGGCGACCTACAAGGTGCGCGACATCGCGCTGCTCGCAGCGCGCGCGGGCCGCGCCTTCCACGAGATGTATCCGATGCGCGAGAGCATCAATGAGCCGGGCCGCGTCTATCGGCAGATCTCCTACGGCCCGCATCTCGACGTGTTCGTGCTCGACGAGCGCAGCTATCGCGGCCCCAACGGCGCCAATCTCGAAACCGCATACGGCCCCGCCAGCTATTTCCTCGGCCCGGACCAGATCGCCTGGCTCAAGCGCGGCCTCCTCAACTCGCGTGCGACCTGGAAGGTGATCGCCTCCGACATGCCGCTCAGCCTCGTCGTCTCGGACACGCCGAAGGGCGGATCGGAAGCGATCGCTCAGGGCGACGGCCCGGTGCGTGGCCGCGAGTTCGAGATCGCCGACATCCTGCGCTTCATCAAGACGGCGCCGATCAGCAACACGGTGTGGCTGACCGCGGACGTGCATTACGCCGCCGCGCATTACTACGACCCGAACAAGGCGCAATTCCAGGATTTCGAGCCGTTCTGGGAATTCGTCTCCGGCCCGCTGCACGCAGGCACCTTCGGTCCGAACGCGCTCGACAACACGTTTGGGCCGGAGGTGCGCTTCGTCAAGGCGCCGGGCAAGGACAGCCAGAACCTGCCGCCGTCGGCCGGCATGCAGTTCTTCGGTCACGTCAAGATCGACGGCGCCTCCGGCCAGATGACGGTGACCCTGCGCGACCGCACCGACGTCGCGCTGTGGTCGACGACGCTGGATCCGAAGCTCGCTTGAGTCGCTTCAGCCAGAGCGGAGCGTCATGAGCCGCGCGACCGTAGCGCGGCCTCGAGCGCATCGCTCGAGCACGGCTTTTGCAAACGCGGCCGGTTGACGAAATCCGAAGCGATCCGTGTCTCGGCGCCATAGCCGGTGACGAAGACGAAGGGAATCTTCAGGGCCGCCAGCCGCTCGGCGACGGCAAAGCTGTTCTCGCGGCTGAGCTCGACGTCGAGCAGCGCGAAGTCGGGCGCGCGCGCCGCGATCGCGGCCAGCGCCTGCGCCACCGAACCCACGGTGCGCACGCTCGTCACGCCAAATCCGAGCAGGCGGTCCTCGAAGTCGATCGCGATGATCGGATCGTCCTCGACGATCAGGACATCGGCGGGGACGTCGGACGAACCGTCCGGGGAAGCAGGTATCATGATCCTGGCTATCGAGGGCTGCATGTTCTTACCGATCAAGGACAGCCGCATTCCGACGCCTGCGCCCAGCGCATCGGAGGGTTCCCGGAACGAAACTCACCACCGAACAGTTTTGACGTCTGTCCACTTGTGCACACGGCCAGCGATCGAGACTCGCTCGTGCTGAAAGGAGAGCAGGGATTTACGATGGACGCGCGTATCGGGAAGGCGACGGAGGTCGGCAGCCGGCCGGCCAACAATCTGCTGCGACGCTTGAGTCCGGCCGACTATGCGCTGCTCGCGCCACACGTCATCGTTGACGATGCCGCGGCCAACGAGCTGCTCTACAGTCCCGGCGACGATGTCCAGGTCGTGCACTTTCCGTGCGGGCCGTCGCTTGCGACCTTTCTCGTTCCCAACGAAGACGGCCGCGACGTCGAGACCATCCTGGTCGGCCGCGAAGGCGCGGTCGGCGGCATCGTCAGCGAGGGATTTCTGCCGGCCTACACCCGCATCTGCGTGAAATTCGGCGGGCCGTTTGCGCGCATCCATGTCGGCAAATTGGAGGCGGCCAAGCTGCGCTCGCCCACGCTGCGCAACATCTTCGCCCGCTACGCCGATTGCATGCTAGCGCAGATCTTCCAGTCCACCGCCTGCAACGCCATCCACTCGATCGAGCAGCGCACGGCGAAATGGATCCTGGCGGCGATGGAGCGCACCGGCGACGAGAGCAGCGTGCCGCTGACGCATGAGCAGCTTGCGACGCTGCTCGGGGTGGGGCGCAGCTATGCGAGCCGCGTGCTCCAGTCGTTCAGGGCCGACGGCATCCTCGACACGCGGCGCGGCTCGATCCTGGTCCGCGACCGCGACCGCCTGCGCCTGCGCGCCTGCCTCTGCAACGAGGCGGTGAAGAACCATTTCGAGGAAGTGCTGCGCGGCGTCTACCCGACGGAGGAGGCGAGCAGCACGGGCTGACCCTCTCCGGCGCGCTCCCGATCCCCCTGACCTCCCGCTCCATGCAGAGCAATCGCATGTGGATTTCACGAGGATTGTCCGCGGGCTTGCTTCGCCTCTCCCGCTTGCGGGAGAGGCCGACGCGCCCCGGGCGATGCGAAGCATCGTCCCGAGCGCGGCGGGTGAGGGCTCTCACCACGCAGGGACGTCCTCCGCAATCCCAGGCAATCCCGACGCGGAGACACCCCATCCCCAGCCCTCCCCCGCAAGCGGGAGAGGGAGCCGAGCGCCGGTGCCGCCGCATCGTGCAAACCACATGCGATAGCCCTGCGCTCCATGAAAGGATGCCGACGTGCGACACCGCACGTCCGCCGTGCTATACCCGCTCCGCATGAGCGGGGCGTTCCTTCACACTGTCTTCGATGTTGCGGCGTGGCTGGCGGCGGGGGCGGCGGTTTACTGGCTGTCGCGACAAGGCTTGCGGTTTCCGGCGCAATCCTTCGAGCTGCCCTACATCGCCGCGCTGGTGTTCGGCGCCGGCATTGGCGCCTATCTGTTCGGGTCCGCCAATCTGTGGCTGTCGGGCGAGAGCGGCATTGCGCGCTCGGTCGAGGGCGCGCTTGCCGGCGGCATCGTGGCGGTCGAGCTCTACAAAAGGACCGCAGGCATCGCCCTGCGCACGGGCGCGCGGTTTGCGCTGCCGCTGGCCCTCGGCATCGCGATCGGGCGGCTCGGCTGCTATTTCGCGGGCCTCGACGATTTCACCTACGGCACGCCGACGGCATTGCCCTGGGGCCATGATTTCGGCGACGGCATTCTCCGCCATCCCGTGCAGCTCTACGAGAGCGCCGCGATGGGCGTGTTCGCGCTGCTCTATGTGCTGGCGGTCTTGAACCGGAACGCATTCGCGATCACCAATGGTTTCTACCTGGTTCTGCTCTACTATGGAGCGCAGCGCTTCCTGTGGGAATTCCTCAAGCCCTACGGCACGCTGATCGGCCCCCTCACGCTGTTTCACCTGCTGTCGCTGTCCATCCTCCTCTACGCCGCAATCATGCTGGCGACGGCGCCCAAAGCGAGACCTGTGCATGAACGCGCCGTTGCGTAAGTCGCGTCCCTACATCTTCTGGGGCCAGACCCAGTCCCTCTGCGAGACCTGCCTGAAGCTGGTGCCGACCAAGATCCAGATCCTCGACAACGAGGTCTGGTACGAAAAGCGGTGCAAGGAGCATGGTGTTCAGTCGACGCTCGTGTCCACCGACGCGGCCTATTGGCGTCTGTGCAAGGATTTCATCAAGCCGGGCGACCGCCCGCTGCAATTCCAGCACCGCACCGAATTCGGCTGCCCCTATGATTGCGGCCTCTGCCCGGATCACGAGCAGCATTCCTGCCTCGCGCTGATCGAGATCACCGAGCACTGCAATCTCACCTGCCCGGTCTGCTTCGCCGAATCCGCGCCAACGCGGACCAAATTCACCCCGCTCGCGACGGTGGAGAAGATGCTCGACGCGCTGGTTGCCAGCGAGGGCGAACCCGACCTCGTGCAGATCTCCGGCGGCGAGCCGACATTGCACCCGGACTTCTTCGCGATCCTGGACGCCGTGCGCGCCCGCCCGATCCGCCATGTCATGATCAACACCAACGGCCTGCGCATTGCCCGCGAAAAGGATTTCGTGGCGCGGCTCGCCGAGAACAAGCGCGGGCTGGAGGTCTATCTCCAGTTCGATTCGCTGCAGCGCGATCCACTGATCAATCTGCGCGGCGCGGATTTGCGCAAGATCCGCCAGCAGGCGCTGGAGAACCTCGAGCATTACGGCGTGTCGACCACGCTGGTGGCGACCATCAAGCGCGGCGTCAATGATGCCGAGATCGGCGACATCGTGCGTCACGCGCTGACCTGGAAATGCGTGCGCGGCGTCACGCTCCAGCCGGTGCAGGATGCCGGCCGCAACGAGAACTTCGACAAGAATACCGACCGCATCATGCTGTCGGAGATTCGCAACCGCGTGGTCGAGACCGGCGTGTTCGGCGACAAGGACATGATCCCGCTGCCCTGTAACCCCGAGAGCATCTCGATCGGCTACGGTCTGCGCAACGGCGAGAAGGTGCTGCCGCTGACCTCGCTGATCCCGCAGGAGCAGCTGGTTGCGGTGATGCCCAACACCATCAGCCCGGAGAAATATCCGATGCTGCGGGAGAAATTCGTCGATTTGTTCTCACTGTCGTCGGGCCCACTCAACACCTCCGAGCGCGTTTGCGAGCTCTTGTGCTGCCTGCCGAGCTTCGAGGTGCCGGAAGGACTTTCTTACGAGAACGTGTTTCGCGTCACCATCGTGCAGTTTCTCGACCGCTTCAATTTCTGCGTCGGCAACGTCAAGCGGTCCTGCATCCATTTCGTCACGGAGCAGGGCGCGATCATTCCGTTCGACACCTACAATCTGTTCTATCGCAACGGAAAGATCGACGGCATCCGCGCTGCGCTGGCTGGCGAGACGTATCGCGAGGCACGCCAAAGCGAGGAGGTGCCGCGATGAGCGACACCGGCACGCCTCCTCCGACTCCGACGCCGCAAGGGGACGCGCCTCCGATGGCGCCGCCACGGCGCGACGGGCGCCTGACCGCTTTCATGGTGATCGCCGGCGTGGTGCTGCTTTTCCCCGGCCTGTGCTTCCTGGCATTCGGCGGCCAAGGTGCCCCCTTTGTCCTGATTGGATTGGTCCTGGTCGGATTTGCGATCTTCCTGTTCATCCGGGCGGCGAGCCCGCCTAAGCCCTGACAAGAGTGTCGCCTCCTCATGAGCAACATCGCCCCCCCGCCTCCGCCTCCTCCGGCCGCCCCGCCGCAGCGCGGCGGCTGCCTGACCGCGCTCATGGCGATCTCCGGGGTCATCCTGCTGCTTCCGGGTCTTTGCGCGCTCCTGTTCGGCGGAATCTCCATATCCGAGGGGGGCAAGATCGATTCCGACATCGCCCCGCTGGTCTTCCTGGGGCTGGTCGTCGGCATCGGGGGCGTCGTCCTGATCTGGGCGGCGATCAAGGGGCGAAAGGCCCCCGCCCATCCCGGAACCCAGCCCTAAGCCCCGGGAATTCCCGGACAAAATTCAGTCAACCAACCGGCAAAGAACACATTGTTTTTTGGCGGTTTTTGCATATATTGCGCCGCAACGCGCAGGGTGCCCGGTCGATAGACCGGGCTTCCCTTTTTGGGCGGAAAGCGCCCGTTTCCAGTCTTCCAGCGTTGTTTCGAGAAGAGGTCCCGGTCTGGCCGGCGAGATCGCGCTTAACCCATTGTTCGAACGCAAAGAAGCTCACTCATGAACCTCCGCAACGTCGCCATCATCGCCCACGTCGACCACGGCAAGACGACCCTGGTCGACAAACTCCTCCAGCAGTCCGGCACGTTCCGCGAGAACCAGAAGGTGACCGATCGCGCCATGGACTCCAACGATCTGGAGCGTGAGCGCGGCATCACCATTCTGGCCAAGGCGGCCTCGGTGCAGTGGAAGGACACCCGGGTCAACATCGTCGACACCCCCGGCCACGCCGATTTCGGCGGCGAGGTCGAGCGCATCCTCAACATGGTGGACGGCGCGCTGGTGCTGGTGGACGCCGCAGAAGGCCCGCTGCCGCAGACCAAGTTCGTGGTCTCCAAGGCGCTGAAGGTCGGCCTCAAGCCGATCGTCGTCATCAACAAGGTCGACCGCCCCGACGCGCGCCCGACCGAAGTCATCAACGAGGTGTTCGACCTGTTCGCGGCGCTCGACGCCAGCGAGGAGCAGCTCGACTTCCCGATCCTCTACGGATCGGCCAAGCAGGGCTGGATGGCCGAGAGCCCCGAGGGTCCGCAGGACAAGGGCATGGAGCCGCTGTTCGACCTGATCCTGCGCCACGTCGCGCCGCCGACGGTCGAGGAAGGTCCGTTCAGGATGATCGGCACCATCCTGGAGGCCAACCCCTATCTCGGCCGCATCATCACCGGCCGCATCTCCTCCGGCGTGCTCAAACCGAACCAGCAGGTCAAGGTGCTGCATGCCGACGGCAAGCTGGTCGAGACCGGGCGCATCACCAAGATCCTGGCGTTTCGCGGCCTTGAGCGCACGCCGCTCGATGAAGCCGAAGCCGGCGACATCGTCGCCATCGCGGGCCTGACCAAGGGCACCGTCGCCGACACCTTCTGCGATCCGACCGTCGAGGTGCCGCTGCCGGCGCAGCCGATCGATCCGCCGACCGTGTCGATGTCCTTCATCGTCAACAATTCCCCGCTCGCCGGCACCGAAGGCGACAAGGTGACGAGCCGCATGATCCGCGACCGTCTGCTCCGTGAAGCCGAAGGCAACGTCGCGCTGCGCGTCGTCGAGGCCGCCGACAAGGACGCGATGGAAGTCTCGGGCCGCGGCGAATTGCAGCTCGCGATCCTGATCGAGACCATGCGCCGTGAGGGCTTCGAGCTCTCGGTGTCGCGCCCGCGCGTCGTGTACCAGAAGGACGAAGCCACCGGCGCCACCATGGAGCCGATCGAGGAGGTCGTGATCGACGTCGACGAGGAGCATTCCGGCGTCGTCGTGCAGAAGATGAGCGAGCGCAAGTCCGAGCTGGTCGAGATGAAGCCGTCCGGCGGCAACCGCCTGCGCCTGGTGTTCTACGCGCCGACCCGCGGCCTGATCGGCTACCAGGGCGAGCTGCTCACCGACACCCGCGGCACCGCGATCATGAACCGCCTGTTCCACGGCTACGCCCCGTACAAGGGCGAGATCCAGGGCCGCCGCAACGGCGTGCTGATCTCCAACGACCAGGGCGAGGCCGTGGCCTACGCCATGTTCAAGCTGGAAGACCGCGGCCCGATGATGATCGAGCCGGGCTGGAAGGTCTACAAGGGCATGATCGTCGGCGAGCACACCCGTGACAACGATCTCGAGATCAACGTGCTCAAGGGCAAGCAGCTCACCAACATCCGCACGACGTCGAAGGACGAAGCCGTGCGCCTGACCCCGCCGATCCGCATGACCCTGGAAAAGGCGCTCGCCTATATCGAGGACGACGAGCTCGTCGAGGTCACCCCGAAGTCGATCCGCCTGCGCAAGAAGCACCTCGACCCGAACGAGCGCAAGCGCGCGGAGAAGTCCAAGGAAGCGGTGGCGTAAGCTACCGCACGCCGTTGTGCCGTAGGGGGGGCAAAGCGCAGCGTGCCCACCACTTGAAGTCCCGGTCGGCAATGGTGGGCACGGCGCAAGAGCGCCTTTGCCCACCCTACGGAGCTTCACTCCCGTCTCTGGAATACTGGATCACCCGCTCCAGTGCGCAAGCGCGCACAGGGCGGGTGATGACAGCTGACTTGTGGCGGCTTCAGCACATCCAGCGAACGTGCTAGAGCCCGCCCATGAGCTCCCTTCCCTCCTCCGTTGATGTCGCGATCATCGGCGCCGGTGCTGCCGGGCTCGGCGCAGCGCACGCGCTGGCGGGCTCCGGCCTCTCCGCCATCGTGCTGGAGGCCCGCGACCGGCTCGGCGGCCGGGCGTGGACCGTGCAGGCCTCGCCTGAGGTGACGTTCGACGTCGGCTGCGGCTGGCTGCATTCGGCGGACCAAAACTCCTTCGTCGCAATCGCAAGGCAGCTCGATTTCGAGGTCAACAAGGACCTGCCGCCCTGGCGCGAGCGCGCCTTCGGCAACGCGTTTCCGCAAAGCCAGCGCGACGAGTTCATGCAGGCGATGGACGCGTTCTACGAGCGCCTCTGGCAGGCCGCGCAAAAGGGCAAGGACGAGCCCGCGAGCCTGAGCCTCGAGCCCGGCAATCGCTGGAATCCCATGATCGACGCGATCTCGACCTATATCAACGGCTGCGAACTCAAGGACATGTCGACGCTGGACTGGGACGCCTATGAGGACACCAACCTCAACTGGCGCATCCGCCGCGGCTATGGCGCCCTGATCGCGGCCTATGGCGCGCCCTGCCCGGTGGCACTGAACTGCATTGTCACGCTGATCGATCATTCCGGCCCGCGCATCCGCCTCGAGACGTCGCGGGGCACGCTGACCGCCGGCAAGGTGATCGTGACCGTGCCGACCAATCTGATCGCCGATGAGGCGATCCGCTTCTCGCCACTGCTCCCGGCCAAGGTCGATGCCGCCGCCGGCCTGCCGCTCGGCGTCGACGACAAGGTGACGCTGGCGCTTAGCGATGCCGAGGCGTTCCCTAGGGAAGGCAACCTGCGCGGCGCCACCATGCGCACCGCGATGGGCACCTACCACATCCGCCCGTTCGGCCAGCCCTGCATCGAAGGTTTCTTCGGCGGCAGCTTTGCAAGAGACCTGGAAGACGCCGGCGACGGCGCGATTGCCGCGCAGAGCATCGACGAGATCGCGAGCTTCCTCGGCAACGACATCCGCCGCAAGCTGAAGCCGCTGTACGAATCGCGCTGGGCGCGTGATCCTTTCGCGCGAGGGTCGTATTCACATGCGCTACCCGGACATGCCGGCGACCGCGCCGTGCTGGCCGCGCCGATGAATGGCCGGCTGTTCTTCGCTGGAGAAGCGACGTCGCCGAACTTCTTCACCACGGCGCATGGGGCGCGGGACAGCGGGGAACGGGCGGCGAAGGAAGTGCTGGCGGCTCTGCGCAAGCCATAACCGCAAACTCCGTCATTGCGAGCGCAGCGAAGCAATGACGAATTACTCAATCACCCGTGCTCGCAAATCTGCATCCGGCACAAAGCACGCCTCATACTTCCCAAAAATGCGGTAGCGGTTGCGCGCGATGAGGCTGTAGACGGGATCCCGCAGCGGCTTCGGTACCGCGAACAACGCGCGTACCCAGCCCCAATCGGGAAGCTGCGACAGCACAGTCAGCGCGGCATCCGACTTCATGAACACCTCGCCGCCGTGAACGACGGCGTTGGTGTCGGGATCCCCAGGGTCGATGCCGAACGTGCGCGCCAAACGCGCCCCATAGTCCGACTGGATCGGCGTGAAACGAAAGCGCTTCGCCGTGTCGCGCTTGGCGACGAAGCGCACCCAGCGCGAGCAGAAGATGCAGACGCCGTCGAACAGGATCACATCGTCGTCGGGCCATTTTGGCATCAGCGATTATCCAGCATCAGAAGCGCAACCAGCATCAGCACGATCGCAGGCCCCGTCTTGACCAGCGCGCCGAGCGGCTCGATCCAGAGATCGGGCGTGAGGATCGCGGCACCGAACATATAGCCGAGCGAGGCGACAATGCCCGCAACCAAGCCGACCGCAGCCGTACGTCGGAACGCGATCAGCACGCCGATGCTCATGTCCATCAGGCTGGTGCCGATGGTGATGGGATCGACCAGCGCAGGCGCAAAATTGTGCGCGCTCAGGATGCCGGCGGCGGCGCGGTAGGAGACGAACAGCGCGATGAAGCCGGAGACGCCCCAGAACGCGGCCAGGCTCGCGAAGATCAGCGCCTTAATCAGAAACAGCCGCGCGAACCATTTGTCCTGGATGGTGGCGGGATGACGTCCGATCACTTCAGCCAGCGTTTTCGGCACGATGCCCGTGGCGGCGATCCAGGCCGAGGGATCACCGCTCACGCCGCGGCGCAGCTCGGCTATGGCGGTGGAGCGCATCGGCGGCATCCAGCCGAGATAATTGGCGAGATCGCCGATTTTCGCGCCGAGATCGAGCATCAAGGTCGGCATCGCGATGCGCGGCCAACCGGCCGTGCCGAATGCGAACCGAAACTGCTTGATGATTCCGGCCATGGTGACCGGCTCCGATAGCATCAGGTCCCAGCACACTGATATCACGGATGCATCGTCGATATCACGCGCGGCGAGCCAGGCGATGGTCGCCGAGATGTCCTCGACGGCGACGGGCTGGAACGGCGTCGCCATCTCCGCACCCGGCAAGTCGAGCGGGAAGGCGGCGAGCGCGCGCAGCATGGCGCTGCCGCCATAGGCTGACGGCGCGACCACGAAGCCGGGCCGCAGGATGGCATGGGCGATGCCGGAGGCCGCGATCAATCGCTCGGCCTCGCGCTTGGTCGTCGCGAAAGCGGTACGGTCGGCTTCGGCCATTCCCGGAATCGAGATGTGCACCAGCCGGATCGCGCGGCCGCTGTCGCCGATCGCCTGAAGCAGACGCGCGACGAAATCCCGGTGCACGGCGCTTGTGTCGCTGCCGGGCCCATCCTGGAGCACGCCGAGGCAATTCACGACGACATCCACGGCATGCTCGCGCAGCAGGCGTGTCAGCGCGGCCGCATCGAGCGATAGGAGCGGAAGCTCGATATCGAGCGCGCTCATCATCTGCGCCGGCGACAGGCTGCGCGCCACGCCGACGGCGCGAAAGCCCCGCGCGCGCAGATCGTCGGTGACGAAGCGGCCGATCAGGCCGGAGGCGCCGAGCACCAGGATGGTTCGCTGGTTCATCATTCCCTCAAAACGGCTTGGCGACCATCAGCCAGAGGATCAGCATCGTCGCGCCGAAGCCGGGGAAGCCGAACGCGAACCAGCGGCGGAACAGGACGAAGTAACGCTCCGGCAGCGCGGCGCGCCGCTCGGAAGCCTTGCGCGCGAGATCGCGCATCTCGATCTGCATGAAGACGACAGGGATCCAGAACAGGCCCGCGATGGCATAGAGCGCGAGCGAAGCGAGCAGCCAACGCTCCGTGAACGACGTGGCCGAGAGCATCATCAGCAGGCCACCGCTGACCGGCTGCAAGATCACGGCCGACAGCGTGAAGATCGCGTCGGCAATCACCACCACCGAAGCCGTGCGCGCAATGAAGTCTACATCGTGCGTGCGATGCGCCATCAGCATGAAGAAGGCGATGCCGGTTCCGGTGCCGAGGATTACGATGGCGCCGAGCACGTGCAGGTATTTGACCAGGAAATATAACGTCATGGTTTCTTCTTCAGCGCACGCTCGAGCTCGCCGCCGGCGGCTTTGACGCCGGCTTCGGTCTCGATCATCCAGTGCCCCTCGCTGCCCACCCCGGGCAGTGCGCGGAAATCGACCTTACCGCCACCGCCGCGAAATGCGTCTGCCAGCGACTTCGAAAATACCGGCGGAAAATAGCTGTCATTGTTCGCAACGAGCCATGTGACGGGAATGCGCGCCGCCCTGCCGAATTCAGCAGCGGCCGCGAGAAGCGCATGCGGCGCGCAGATCCGGTTCGGTTCGTCATTGGCATGGCCGCCGCGCCCCGGCGCAAACACTGTGATCGCCGAGATCGTCTTGGGATCGGCATTGGCGAGCGCCAGCGCGCCCCAGCCACCGGCGGAATGGCCGATCACGATCGCGGCATCCTTGCGGATGAAATCCTGCTTTCGCAAATGGTCCAGTGCCAGCGAAATTTCTTCGGCCGTCGCACGCCCCGAGCGCGCGTAGTCCGCTTCATCACAGCCGCCCTGGTCCTCGACATAGCGGCCGCCGGTTGCACCGTGGCCGAGCCGTTCCGGCACCAGCACGGCAAAGCCGCGCGCGACGAGGAACGCTGTGAGCGCGCGGTATTCCGGCTGCGGCATTTGTGCACGACGCAAGCCGTTCTGCGTCGAAGCATGCGCGATGACCGCGAGTCGAAATGGACCGGCACCGAACGGGCGAAACAGCAGCGCATGCGCGGCAATGTCCGTATCCGGCGACGGCACACGCCACTCCTGCCGGCGAAACGGCTCGCCTTCCTCGCCCGACGCACCGAACGTGACCTGGGCGCACAGAGGCGGCGCGGTCAGCAAGGCCAGCAGAGGCAGGAGCGCAAGGATGTTGAAGAGCCGCATGAATTGCCGGAGGCGAGCACGGACAGTGAAGGCCAGACTAACGGGAACGAATCATCCTGGGCGGACTTTCTGCGTTGCCATCGCCGTTCATTGGTTGCCGCAACGGAGTTTTGCACCGACGCGTGGCAGTTCGTTGCCGTTCAGGGCAGCGCCTTGTCCTCTTTCGGTACAACACGGTTGAAATACTGATGCAGAAAGTCCACAGGTTAACCGATAATTAACGATAGGTCTTGCCGCCGACGCGGCGACTTGGTTTGATCGTCTCCATGAGCACAACCCTGATCGAGGTCCGGCCGGCCAAAGCTGCAGATGCAACTGCGGTGGCGTCAACCCATGACGAAGCCTGGCGCTCGGCCTATCAGGGCATCATTCCCGGCGCCGAGCTGGAGAAGCTGATCAACCGCCGCGGTCCGCAGTGGTGGGACAGCGCGATCCGCAAGGGCAGCCGCGTCAGCGTGCTGGTGTTCGGCGACAAGATCGCAGGCTATGCCAATTACGGCCGTAACCGTGCCCGCAGCTTGCACTTCGACGGCGAGATCTACGAGCTCTATCTGCGCCCCGAATTCCAGGGCCTCGGCTTTGGCCGGCGCCTGTTCGCCGCCGCCCGCCGCGACCTGATGCAGAGCGGGCTGAAGAGCATGGTTGTGTGGGCGCTCTCGGACAACGATCCGGCGACCGAGTTCTACCGGGCCCTGGGCGGCCGCATGGTGGCGCGTTCTTCGGAACGATTCGGGCCGAAGTCGCTCGACAAGGTTGCCTTCGCTTGGACCAATTGAGCTGCTGAAAGTCTAGCCGGCAGCTTTTCCCATCCGTCGATACCGTTTGCCGCTTGAGCCGGTGTTCGCTGGATTCATTATTTCACAAAAAACACGATGGATTGGGGGGCCAAGCCCGCGTATGACAGCGCCGAAATCGCTGCCGGGCGCGATTTAACCTCGGCAACAACGGAGCCTTGAATGCGTATCGATGCTATCTCGATCGGGAAAAACGTCCCACAGGACGTCAATGTCATCATCGAAGTCCCCGTGGGCGGCGAACCGATCAAATACGAGATGGACAAGGAGGCCGGCACGCTGGTGGTCGACCGCTTCCTGTACACGCCGATGCGTTACCCCGGTAACTACGGCTTCATCCCGCACACGTTGTCGGACGACGGCGACCCCTGCGACGTGCTGATCATCAACACCCGCGCCATCATCCCCGGCGCCGTCATGAGCGTACGCCCGGTCGGCGTGCTGTTCATGGAAGACGAAGCCGGCGGCGACGAGAAGATCCTGGCGGTGCCGTCGTCGAAGCTGACGCAGCGCTACGACAAGGTGAAGTCGTACTCCGACCTGCCCGACATCACGCTGCAGCAGATCCAGCACTTCTTCGAGCACTACAAGGATCTCGAGAAGGGCAAGTGGGTGAAGATCCTGCGCTGGGGCGGCCCGGAGGACGCGCACAACCTGATCCTCGAGGGCATCGAGCGCGAGAAGAAGAAGAAGAAGGGCTGAGCTTCTGTGTCCCGGACGCGGCGCGACATGAAATGACGCGACGCTGAGCCGGGACCCATGCCGCCACTGGGCCGCGGCTCAGCAGCGCACCGCTGAAGAAGCGCTGCGCTGCGTCCGGGGCACGAGAGTTTACCTACACCGCCGGCTTCGGCAGCCCGGCGATTGCGCAGGCCGCGCGCAGCGTGTTCACGAGCAGGCACGCCACCGTCATCTGGCCGACGCCGCCGGGCACCGGCGTGATGGCACCGGCAACGCCGAGCGCTTCCTGATAGGCGACGTCGCCGACAAGGCGCGTCTTGCCGTCCTCCTTTGGAATCCGGCTGATGCCGATGTCGATCACGGTCGCGCCGGGCTTCAGCCAGTCGCCGCGCACCATCTCCGGCTTGCCGACGGCGGCGTAGACGAGATCGGCGCGCTTCACGAGGCCCGGCAAATCGCGCGAGCGCGAATGCGCGATGGTCACCGTGGCGTTCTCGTTCAGCAGCAATTGCACCAGCGGCCGGCCGACCAGGTTGGAGCGGCCGATGACGATGGCGTTCAAGCCCTCGAGCGAGGGATGGACGCTCTTGGTCAAAATGATGGAGCCGAGCGGCGTGCAGGGCGACAGCGCTTCGAAGCCGCCAGCGAGACGACCGGCATTGTTCGGATGCAGGCCGTCGACATCCTTGGCGGGATCGATGGCGTTGATGACGGCCTCGGTGTTGAGGCCCTTCGGCAGCGGCAGCTGGACAAGAATACCGTGCACGGCGGGATCGCGGTTGAGCTTTGCGACGACGGCCAGCAAGTCCGCTTGCGAGACGTCAGCCGGCAGCTTGTGCTCGAACGAGGCCATGCCGGCCGCCTGCGTCTGGGTGCCCTTGGAGCGGACATAGACCTCGCTCGCCGGGTCGTTGCCGACCAGGACCACCGCAAGGCCCGGCACCAGATTGTGCCCGCGCTTGACGCGGGCAACCTCGTCGGCAACGCGCGCCCGGAGGTCCGCGGCAATGACTTTTCCATCGATGATCTTGGCCGTCATGTCAGTTCCCTTGGTCTTTCGATTTGGCGGATGCGAGTTGGCGCAAGGTCTCGCCGAGCCGCGCCGGATCGCCGTCGACCGCGATCTGCTTCAGCCGCGAGGTTGCTCCGGACAGGAGTCTTACGCTGGCCTTGGGGACACCAAGCGATTTCGCCAGCAGGACCAAAACGGCCTTGTTGGCCTCGCCGCCATCGGCGATCGCGCGCACCCGCACCTTGAGCACGCTGCGGCCATCGGCCAGCTGCTCGATCCCGTCGATGTCGTCGCGGCCGCCGCGCGGCGTCACCCGCAGCGCGATGCTGATTCCTGCAGCCGAGTAACGCCAGGGTTCCTTGAAGGCCTCTTTCGCGACCAAGGCGCTCCTGCCTGCTTAGATGACGTTCGGGTAGATGTAATACAGGATCACCCGCTCGATGAACATGATGAGCAGGATCAGGATGATCGGCGAGATGTCGAGGCCGCCGAGGCTGGGCAGGAAATTGCGAATCGGCGCCAGCACCGGCTCGGTGATCCGGTAGAGGAACTCCGCAACCGCCGAAACGAACTGGTTGCGGGTGTTCACCACGTTGAAAGCGATCAGCCAGGACAGGATCGCGGAGGCGATCAGCAGCCAGACGTAGAGGTCGAGCACGATGATGACGATGTCGAGAACGGCACGCATGGCTTTTGAAGACTCTGGCTTTTGAAAACTCTGGCTGCGGTCGGGATTGACGCCTTTTGCTAGATATCGGTTCCCCCCGGCCCAAACAAGGGAAGTTCGGACGCAGGAATGGCTAAAACCGGGTTACGCCCGTCCTTGACTTGACCTTGGCAGGGACTTAAATGGCGCCCGGTTGTCGGCCGCGTTTACCAGGGCGGCCAACAAACGGGGCCATAGCTCAGCTGGGAGAGCGCGTCGTTCGCAATGACGAGGTCGGCGGTTCGATCCCGCCTGGCTCCACCAGCCTTCGCAGGCTGCGCCTGCTTCGGCTCGGCAAGCCCGCTCGTAGCGAAGGCTGCCACGCCATAGCCCACGGGGCGACGGCGGGCTCCATCCGAAGACCTCTCCCCCTACCTCCCCGTAAACCTCGGCCGCCGCTTCTCCATGAAGCTTTTCACGCCCTCCCGGAAATCGCTGCCGCCGAGCGCCACCATCATCTCCCGGTTGGCCTCGATCGTTGCCTCGGCCAGCGTCTGGAACGGCACCTCGTAGAGCTGGCGCTTGATCACGGCCATCGCGCTCGGCGAGACGAAGTCGGCGAGGTCGCGCGCATAGGCGTAGGTTTCCTCGCGGAGCTTCTCCGGCGAGCACAGGCGGTTGACCAACCCGATCCGCAGCGCCTCGTCGCTCGAAACGCGGCGCGCCGAGAGCAACAGATCCATCGCGTTGGCATGGCCGACGATGCGCGGCAGCATCCAGCTGATGCCGTGCTCGGCGATGAGTCCGCGCCGCGCGAAGGCGGTGGTGAACACGGTGTTGTCGGCGGCGAAGCGCAGGTCGCAATAGAGCGCGTGGACGAGGCCGATGCCCGCGGTCGCGCCGTTGAGCATGGCGATGACGGGCTTGCCGATCGACGGATAGAAGCCGTAGCGCGTCTGCCAGTCGGGCCGACGATTCATGTCGAAGGGCGGCAGGCTCGATGCGCGCCTGACGTCATCGGGGTCGAGCCCTTTCAGCGCATCCATGTCGGCGCCGGCGCAGAAGGCGCGGCCCGCGCCGGTGAGCACGATGACGCGGACATTGTCGTCGGCGCTTGATGCTTCCATCGCATGGCGCACGTCGCGCTCCATTGTCGGCGTCCACGCGTTCATGCGGTCCGGGCGATTGAGCGTGATGGTCGCGACCTTGTCGCTCACCTCATAGAGAATGTGTTCATAGGCCATGACGCTCTCCCTTTGTCTGCCGGCACGCGTTCGCGCGCGCTCGTTGTCAGCGAGCCTAGCATATCCAGGGATGAGGCAAGGGCTTGCGCGAAGGCGCGATCACTCGGCGGCTTGCGCCAGCAGCGGCCGGCGCGCCAGCCAGCCATTGATGAAGTGATCGAGCCAGGCGCGTTCCGCGGCATCGTACACGGCACGGTCCGCGAAATGATGATGCCGCTCGCGCGCACCGGGCGCGCTGAACCCGTCATAGCCGCGCGTGGTCCAGCGATGCATCATGGCGTAGGTCACGTCAGGATGAAACTGCACGCCGAAGGCATGGCCCGCACGGAACGCCTGCACCGGAAAATCGTCGCCTTCCGCAAGCAGCTCAGTGCCGGCCGGCAGCTCGAAACCCTCGCGGTGCCAGTGATAGACCTGCGCCGGCCAGGCCGGACAGAGCGCGTAGCCCGCGGCCGTCGGGCGGATCGGATAGTAGCCGATCTGGGTCAGTGCCTCCGCATGCGGCGCGACGCGGGCGCCGAGCTGCATCGCCAGCATCTGCGCACCGAGACAGATGCCGAGGAACGGCCGCTGTTCGCGAAGCGGAATTTCGATCCAGTCGATCTCGCGGCGGATGTAGTCGTCGGGATCGTTGGCGCTCATGGGGCCGCCGAAGACTACGGCGCCGGCATGCTGATCGAGCGTCTCCGGAAGCGGATCGCCAAAGCGGGGACGGCGGATGTCGAGACGATGGCCGAGCGCGCGCAGCGCATTGCCGACCCGGCCGGGCGTCGAGGATTCCTGGTGCAGGACAATCAGAACCGGCAACCGGGCTTCGGGACGAGCAGCAGATGCGCCAAGGGCCCTTCTCTTCGGGAAGGGCACCAATTCCGCGCCACCAAACCTGTCCGTCCGGAACGACATTGCCTTTCCAAATGCTATCGGTTCAGACCGCCAGCATAGCTAAGCGATGGTTAACATCGTGTGAGTTTGCGCACACACGACACCGATCAGGAAAGCAAGCTCCGGGCCACGACAGGCTTCGAGCGTTCTTCAGCGTCTCTGCCGCTGGAATCGGCTGGTGGCGGACAGGATAAAGCCGCGCGGGAAGAAACGTAGCGCGAACGGCACAATCTTGATGCCGAGACCCGGCAGCACTGCCCGTTTATTTGCCATCAGCCCACGATAGGCCTCCCGTGCAACATCGGAGGCAGGAACATTGAGAAGGGCCGTGTTGTGTCCGGATCCGACACCGGCGCGCGCCTGGAATTCGGTAGGCACCGGACCCGGGCAAAGTACGGTGACGCGGACGCCGCGCGGCGCGAGCTCCGCCCGCAAGGCCTCGGTGAGAGAAATCACATAGGCCTTGGACGCGTAATAGACCGCCATGCCGGGGCCGGGCAGAAAGCCGGCGACCGAGCCGACATTGAGAAGACCGCCCTTGTTCCTGATGAGCTGATCGGCAAATCGCAGCGACAGATCGGTCAGGGCCCGGACGTTGACATCGACGATGCGAACCTGCTCGTCGCGATCGCACTCGATGGCATCGCCGAACACGCCGAAGCCGGCATTGTTGACGAGATGGTCGAGCTCGACATCTTCGGCGGCGAGCGCGGCCGCGATCTTCTCGCCGGCATCAGCTTCCTGGAGGTCGCCGGCGATTACGATCGGCTTCTTGCCGCCCTTGGCGGCGAGCTCGTTCGCGAGCGCCTCGAGCCGGTCCGCGCGCCGCGCCGTCAGCGCCAGACGGTGTCCATTCGCGGCGAACACCCGCGCCAGCTCCGTGCCGATGCCCGCCGAGGCACCGGTGATCAACGTTACCCGCTCAGTCACGATCGAAGTCTCTTGAATTGAAGTTTTTAGTCCCACAATGGCGGAACGAGAGCATAGGCCGTACGCGACAGGCAAGCGGCGCTGACAGCGTGGCCGCTTGAGCGGGCATCAGGGAGAGCAGAAAACCCGGGGATTTACGGATGAATCCGGGATAACCGCAGCCGGGGGCTACATTAAAGTTTCGTCATGTAGCCTGTACAACCGGCAATCCCCGAAATCAGCCGCCTACGGCGCCGTCCTTCACCTGGTTACCGGCACGGTCCGCCACGGCATGCTTCAGGTCGATCCGGTCGCGCTGGGAAATCCCGAGCAGGTCGGAGGCGCGCCAGACCACGTTGTCCTCGAACTCGGAGACCTGGCCGTCGGCATAGACCAGCTCCCACATCATCTGGACGATGCGCTTGCGGCCCGCTTCGTCGAGCGAGCGCATGATGACGCTGGTGAAGTGATAGAGGTCGACCGCCTCGCCCTCGACCTGGATCGCGTCGGCGATCAAACGATCGGCAGTGCCGCGATCGAGCCCAAAATGGCTTTCGATCAGGCTGTGCAGCTTGCGCTGCTCGGTCGCCGTCGGCTGGCCGTCCAGCGAGACCACGTGAACCAGCAACGCGGTCGCCGCCAGCCGATAATCGCTGTCGCCGAATGCGCGATCCCCGGCATGGGGAGCAACAATGTCGGCGATGAATTGACGCAGGCCGTCGAGCATGGGGTCCTACCGAAAACGATGACGCCGCGGGGGCGCGGCGTTACCAGCATTATATGTGCGGGAAACTCAACCGGCGCAACGTGCGTCAGTTCCCCGCGCTGCATTACGTTTCGGCAATCTGTTCGCTGTCATTCCGGGGCGCGCGAAGCGCGACCCCGGAATCTCGCGCTACAATCTCGAGATTCCGGTCTGGCCCTTCGGGCCATCCCGGAATGACGGTGGCTCACGGTATCTCGTACACCACCATCTTGTCGGCGATGCCGCGCAATGCGGCCTGCTTCTGGATCGGCCTGATCTCACGCTGCTTCAGCACTTCCGCTACGGCTGGCGCGTCCAGCACTGCCCCCGTGACGTGCATCTCCTGCGCGGTCGACAGGCTCTGCACGCGGGCGGCGATGTTGACTGTCTGGCCGAAATAATCCTGCCGCTCGTTGAGCATCACCGCGAGGCACGGACCTTCATGGATGCCGATCTTGACGATGAGATCGGCGGTGCCGCGCTGCTTGTTGAGCACGTCCATCGCCGCACGCATCCGCAGGCCCGCGACGATCGCGTGCTCGGGACGGACGAAGGTCGCCATCACGGCGTCGCCGATGGTCTTCACCACCGCGCCCTTCTCGGAGGAGATGATCTCGAGCAGCGCATGGAAATGCGCGCGCACGAGATCGAAGGCGGCGAGATCGCCGACCCGCTCGTAGAGCGCGGTCGATCCTTTCAGATCCGTGAACAGAAATGTCAGGGACGTGATCTGGAGCCGCTGATCGACACTGAGATTGTCCGCCTTGAACACATCGCGGAACGTCTGGTTCGACAGCATCCGCTTGGCGGTGAGGAACGGCTTGCGCTTGCCGATGAGGTGATGAAGCGCCTCGGCCGCGATGAACACCGACGGCAGCACGCGTACGCCGGCCTGGTTCTCCAGCGACAGCCGCAGCGGACCCGGCCGCATGGTCGTGGTGCCCGTCGGCGCCTGCACCCTGTTGTACATGATGGCGAGCTGCTGGCGGTCCTTGGTCGGCTCGCCCTGGACGTCGATGAAATGAGCGGCGTGCGTCACCGGCTCGAAGATGATGATGAAGTCGTTCGGCAGCTGCAGCGACATGGTCGCCTTCTCGCCGGCCGGCAGCTCCATCGTATCCAGTGTGACCTCATTGGCCAGCGTCGCAAACGATTCCTTGTTGAAGTCGACGCCGGAGCTCCAGAACACCTGCTTGAAATACTCCCATACCGGAAGCGTATCCGGGTCGTGCGCCGCGATGCGCCGGACGCGCGGGTTCACGGTGAAGGAGACCTCGACCTGGTCGTCGACGGAGGCCTTGTAACCGCAGGCACAGAGCGCACAGTGATAGTCGTCGGGCTTGAGCGCCTTCAGCGTCGCGTGAGCGCCAAGCACACCGCCGCAGCCCGGACACAGCACGTTCCAGCCGAGATCGAACAGCCCGAGCCGCGCCGAATGCAGGAAGGCGGAGATCGCGCGCTCTTCGTCGACACCATGCTGCCTGGCGAAATCGAGGACATTGACGCGGTTGAGCTCGTGATCCTCGCCGTCCTCGATGAGGCGCGCAATCTCATCGACCGCCTTCGGATCGGCGGTCTGCTTCAGAACGGAAAACTGGGCCTGGATGTCGCTCATGGCGTAACTCTATCTAGGGTGGATCACGCCATCGGCCAGGCGAGCGCCTGTCACCGACGCGTGATTCGGAACATGGGTGAGCGGTCCGGCTGGGTCGTGACGACGCCATGCGGGATCACGGGAACCGTATCGACCAGCTCGACGCGAAACGCACCGATCAGCCGGGCCAGCGCCAGCACGGATTCGGCTTGCGCAAACGGCGCGCCGACGCACACGCGCGGACCCGCGCCGAACGGCAAATAGGCAAAACGGTCGGGTGCTTCGGTCGACATGAAACGCTTTGGAACGAACGCGTTCGGCTGATCCCACAGCTTTTCGTGCCGGTGCAGCAGCCAGGGCGCGATCATGATGATGTCGCCCCTGCCGATCTCGATTCCAGCCGCATTGTCCTTCGCGCGCGCGGCACGCGCGATCAGGAAGGCGGGCGGATAGAGCCGCATGGTTTCTTCGATCACCGCACGGGTGAATTTCTGGCGATCGATGTCGGCCATGCTGTCGAGATGTTCGCCGCGGGTCTCGGACGCCACCTCCTCCTGCGTATCAGGATCGAGCGCGAGCAGATAGAGCGCCCAGAACAGCGCGGTCGCCGTGGTTTCGTGACCGGCGAGAATCATGGTCGCGACTTCGTCGATAAGCTGCTCGTCCGAAAAGCCCTTGCCCGTTTCAGGATCGCGCGCCTCGTCCATGAGATCGAACAGGTCGCGCGGCGGCGCGCCGTCCTTTTTCCCGGCGGCGCGCCGCTCTGCGATCAGCATCGCGACGAATTCGGTCCAGCGCTTGCGGAAACGGGCGCGGGCAAAATCCATCGGGCTCGGCCAGGACACCGGCAGCAGCATGTCGAGGAAATAGGGCCGTCCCAGCCGCTCGCCATATTCCACGACGAAGTTGCGCAAGGTGGCGCCATGCCGGTCCATGCCGAACGAGAACATCGTGCGCCCGGCGATCTCGAGCGTCATGCGCTGCATCGCCTCGCGCAGATCGACGGTCTCGCCGCTGCGCGCATCCAGCTTCGCGATGGTCTCGTCGAGCACCGCCGTCATGTGCGGAACGAGATTTGCGGTGGCGCGCGGCGTGAAGGCCGGCGCAAGCGTGCGGCGCTGAAACGTCCAGGCATGACCTTCCGCAATCAGGAGGCCTTCGCCGAGCACGGGACGCAGCATGCGAATGCCGGCCGGCGTGCGCGTGTAGTTCTCGTAATTGCTGAGCAGGACATGCCGGATCGCGTCCGGGCGGTTCAGGATGAAGCTCTTATGGAGGAAGAAGCGGCCCTCGAGAACGTCTTCCTCATAGGCGCGCTGTCCCCAGGTTGCGATCATGTTCTGCCTGATCACAGCGACCCGTCCGAGGAACGACATGTCGTCGGGGGCACGCGGCGGCGTCGGGGGGATGATGGGCCGCCGCACGCTGGCGATGTTCATGGCTCTCTCCCGCAGATGTGACGCAGGCAAATAGCTAGTAAGTCAGCTCGGCAACCGCAATCCTGTTCTCGGCGGCAGGCCAGAGGCGTGCCACGATCCGTTCTTCGCCGAACTGGGCCACGATGTTACGCCCGATCTCGCCGGCCGGAAGCCGCAATGTTGCTGTCGCATCCGTGGGTACGCCCGGTTTGACGTCGGCCGGCTCCTTGCCGTCGAGCAGAACCACGTCCCGCGGCAGGCCGAAATAGCCGCGCGGACGTGACATGATCACGACTGCGTCGGCATCCTTGTCCGCCGGCCCGAGCGGGCGCGCGGCACGCAGGTGGACGACGTCGGACGAGCGCGGGAAGGGCGAGCGATAGATATGCGTGGTCGGCGCATCCGGCGACGCGAGGACGAATTCGAGCGGCCAGGAGGGTTCGACCTGCGCCGGCCCCCAGCGGCCGTCAGCACCGGTCTTCGCGCTGTGCACGGCATTGCCGTTGCGCTCACCGGTATCCGGATCGACGCGGAAGATATCGACGGTTGCGCCCGCCACCGGCCGATTGGTGGACACGCCGCCCGGCGTTCCCGTGACGAGGCCACTCAGCCTGACGCTCGGTCCCGGCACGATCGCGATGCGCGCGGGCTCGCGGCCGGCGATGAACTTGTAGATCTCGCGGAACGCGCGCGGGTGAAACGCCACCTCGCGATGATCGAGCGCACCGAGCACGAGATTGGTGGCCCCCCGCAGCTCCGGCCCCTCGGCGGTGACACCGGTCGGCGTGCCGGGCTTGCCGATGAAGCGGCCGTCGGCTTGCGCGTATTTGTCCATGCCATCGCTCCGCAGGGTGAGGAAAGCCGTGCCCGGCGTCACCTCGCTCTCGCCCCCGTTCAGCCCGCGCAGGAAAACGCCGCGGCCGTTGAACTCGTTGTTGGGCTGGTCGTCGCTCGCGAACACGCCGTGATTGGGCGTGCCGCACAGGACGGCGTGGCTGACGTCAGCCACACCGCCGTTCCTGATGACATTGCGGATCGCATAGCCGCCGCGCGAGCTGCCGACCAGCGCCACGCGCGCCGCACCGGTACGGCGCTTCAGCTCGGCGATGGCGGCGGCGAGCTCACGGCGCTGGTCCTCGGTCGAGGAGCGGTTCGCCTGCTCGACCGTGTCGTCGCTCCGCGCATTAGGATCGGTGAAGTTGATCGCCAGCATGCGATCGCGCGCGATGCCATTGGATTCCATCCGCCACATCGTGGTCATCCAGAGCGCGTCGTAGTCGCCATTGCCGTGGACGAACAGGATCGGCGGCACCTCGGCGCCCTGCGCCGCGGGCGCGGTTTGAGCGAAAGCATCCATCCGGACGCTCGCAAGCGCAAAAGGCAATGTGCCGGCACCTTGCAGGATCGTCCGTCGCGACAGCTTCATCTGTTCCTCCCCGGCAAAACCGCCTCTTTGCACCGCTTATAGCGTCCTAACCACTGGACAGCGAAGGACTTTCGCGGGCATCACTGAATCCGCCGGAATCGCCAGGACCACTTCTGCCAGCCCATATGGAAGGGGATATGACCGAGCAGCCGAACCGTCAGAGAATCGCAGCCGACGGCATCGCCGCGCCGCTGCGATACACCGTGTTCCGGCGCATCTGGCTCGCCAGCCTGCTCTCCAATCTCGGCCTGCTGATCCAGGGCGTCGGCGCCGCCTGGGCGATGACGCAGATGGCGGCCTCGGCCGACAAGGTGGCGCTGGTGCAGACCGCGCTGATGCTGCCGATCATGCTGATCTCGATGCCGGCGGGCGCCATCGCCGACATGTATGACCGCCGCATCGTCACCCTGGTCTCGCTCATGATCGCGCTGACCGGCGCGACTGCGCTCACGATCCTGGCCGGGCTCAAGCTGATCACGCCGGAAGCGCTGCTCGCCTTCTGCTTCGTCGTGGGCAGCGGCAACGCGCTGTTCGGCCCGGCCTGGCAATCCTCGGTCAGCGAGCAGGTGCCGCCCGAAGCACTGCCGTCGGCCGTCGCGCTGAACGGCATCAGCTACAACATCGCGCGTAGCTTCGGTCCCGCGGTCGGCGGTGTCATCGTCGCCGCGCTCGGCGCGGTGGCGGCGTTTGCCTGCAACGCGATCCTCTATCTGCCGCTGCTGGTCGTGCTGCTGCTGTGGCGGCGCAGCACCGAGCCCTCGCGCCTGCCCCGCGAGAAGCTCAACCGCGCCATGGTTTCGGGCTTCCGCTACATCACCAATTCGCCGCCGATCAAGATCGTCCTGCTGCGCACGCTGGTGATGGGCCTGATCGGCGGCGCCATCATGGCGCTGATGCCGCTGGTCGCGCGCGACCTCTTGCATGGCGGCGCGCAGACCTACGGCATCATGCTCGGCGCCTTCGGCATGGGCGCGGTCATCGGCGCGCTCAACATCCACGAATTGCGCAAGCGCATGAGCGGCGAGTCCGCGATCCGCGCCTGCACCATCTCGATGGCCTTTGCGATGGCCGCCCTTGCCGTGAGCACAGAACCGGTGCTGACGGCGACCGCGCTGGTGCTGGCCGGCGCGGTCTGGATGGCCGCCGTCGCGCTGTTCAATATCGGCGTGCAGCTCTCGGCACCGCGCTGGGTCGCAGGCCGGTCGCTGGCAGCGTTCCAGGCCTCGATCTCCGGCGGCATCGCGATCGGCGCCTGGGGCTGGGGCCATCTCACCGACTATGCCGGCGTCGAGGTCGCGCTTCTGGTCGCGGCAGGCCTGATGCTGATCTCACCGCTGCTCGGGATCTGGCTCACGATGCCGCGCGTCGGCGCCCGCAACGAGGACGCCGAGGTGCTGGCCGATCCCGAAGTCAGGCTGTCGCTCACCGGCCGCAGCGGACCGCTGGTGGTCGAGATCGAATACCGGGTGTCTCAGGAGAACGCGCGCGCCTTCCACAATGTGATGCAGGACGTGCAGCTCTCGAGGCAGCGCAACGGCGCCTATGGCTGGTCGATCGCGCGCGACATCGCCGACCCCGAATTGTGGACCGAGCGCTATCACTGCCCGACCTGGTTCGACTATCTTCGCCAGCGCAACCGCTCGACCCTATCCGAACGCGCGCTGCATCAGCAGGCGATCGACTTCCACATCGGCCCCGAGCCGGTGCGCGTCCGCCGCATGCTGGAGCGTCCGTTCGGCTCGGTGCGCTGGAAGGAAGAGACGCCGGACCAGGGAGCAAGCGAGGTGCTGCCAGTGGTTGCGACCGCGGCGGGGAGCAGCACGTAGGTTCTGCCGTCGTCCCGGCGAAGGCCGGGACCCATAACCACAGGCAAAAGTTTGGCGAAGACTCGGAGTTGCGACCGAGTCCTGTACAGCTAGTCGCGCTCTATCGATAGATCACGCGGTATGGGTCCCGGCCTTCGCCGGGACGACAATCACGTTTACTGCCCGTGCTCCGTCAACACCTTGTCGCAGCCCTTGCTGAGCCGCGTGCGGTTCTGCTTGAGGCAGGCGAGCACAGCCTGGTCGCCATTGTTCATCACGGGGCGGCTGAAGCGCGTGACGTCGCGCGCGCAGGCGTCGTGTCCGGGCTGTTGTTGCGCGGAGGCGCCAGATGCGCACAGAAGAAAAGGAACGATCAAAAGAAATCTGGTCATCGCGTAATGCCTCTTACCCGGAAGATGTGCGGGCGAAGCTAGTGCGACGATCCCGGAGCCGCAACGGCTTTATTGACAGGCTGCATCGCGCCACAGCGTGGCCCCGGCTTGACGCCGGGGCACAACGCGAGGGGAGCTAACCGACGCAACGATCGCTGTGTGCTCTTACTGGTTGCCCTGAGCGTCAGCGACCTTGCGTGACGCGCCCTTGGCGAGGTCCTTGTCCATCACCGCGCGGCAGCCGGCGCTCAGATCCGAGCGATGCTTCATCATGCACGCGGTGATCTTCGGGATGTTGGGGATCTCCGACGAGCACAGGCGGAAGGCATCGCCGGTGCACTGCTGCTGCGCCTCGGCCGAGAAGGCGAAGCTCGAAGTCGTCGAGACGATCGAGACGATGGCGGCGAAGCCCAGAGCCAGGCTGGTGTCGCGGATCTTGCTGCTCAAGGACTTGGCGGTAAGCGACTTGGCCGTAAACGACTTGGTCATTTGAAGCTCCCATTGGCGCCGCTGCAAGCGGAGCCCATTGTTGATGGGAACTACGATGCTCCAGCAAAACAGTTTCCACTGTGATGACGGTCACTGGATGCACCCCAACTGTGACATCGGTCACATTGGCGCACCTCGCTGAAAATCCGGCGCAAACGCCGTCGCGTTGGTGTCACGTTAACTGTTCCTTCGCATTAATGGCTCGTCGCGCGGGAAATTCCGCAGGTTTGGTTGCGTAATTGGAAAGAGTAACGATGCGTAATGCGTTGGGCCTGATGCTGGCCAGTGTAGTTGCGGCGGTCGTGATCGCCGCCGGAGGTTGGTTTTATTATTCCTCGCGCGCCGATCAGGCCGCTCCCAAGACAATGGCCGCCCGTGCCGCCGATCAATTGCCGGCACAGGCGAAGCTCGCCGCCAAGGATGACGTCGAGACCACCGCGGCGCTCGCGGGCAAGCCGGCGGCAGCCGCCCCGGCGCCGGCGCCCGCTCCGGCCATGCCGGTTCAGCAGAGATCGACCTGCGCCAATCCGAACGCCCTCGGCGTCGCCCGCGTGGTCGAGATCGACACCACCGGCGGTCCCGGCTTTGGCTTCGAGCACTTCAAGCAGTTCGATTTCCTCACCGACAAGGAGGTCGTGCTGACCTTCGACGACGGTCCGTGGCCGGTCAACACGCCCGCAGTGCTGAAGGCGCTCGCGGATGAATGCACCAAGGGCCTGTTCTTCTCGGTCGGCAAGCACGCGACCTACCACCCGGAGATCCTGCGCCAGGTTCTGGCCCAGGGCCACACGGTCGGCACGCACACCTGGTCGCATGTCAACCTGAACAGCAAGAAGATGACGGAGCAACAGGTCAAGGACGAGGTCGAGAAGGGCTTTAGCGCAGTGAGGTTCGCGCTCGGCACCAATCCCGCGCCGTTCTTCCGCTTCCCGCAGCTTCAGCACAATCCGGCGATGGTGAGCTATTTCGGCACCCGCAACGTCGCGATGTTCTCGACCGACATCGATTCCTTCGACTTCAGGAAGGGCGCGACGCCGGAGAAGATCGTCGAGACCGTGATGGGCAGGCTCGACAAGCTCGGCAAGGGCATCATCCTGATGCACGACTTCCAGAAGCACACCGGCGAAGCCATGCCGGCGCTGCTCGCGCGGCTCAAGGCCGGCGGCTACAAGATCGTGCAGATAAAGGCCAAGACCACCTTCCAGACGCTGCCGGAATATGACGAGGCGCTGCTGAAGGACCTGAAGGTGCCGACCTCGAGCGCGCGTCCGATCGGAAGCGTGGTGCAGACGGTTTCGCAGTAACGCGTTCGACCGGATCGAAAACTCTTGCGTGATGGCCGGGCTTGTCCCGGCCATCAACGTTCTTGGGCCTGCGTGGAAAGGTCATGGATGCCCGGGACATCTGGCGCGAACACGCGCCTCGCGTTTGCCCGGGGCGTGACGGCGAGGGTGGGGCGCAAAGACCGCTTACCAATAGATGCCGTGGCGATGCAGCTCGCTGATGATGCGGCCTTCGGTCCAGGTACGCTTGTGCTTCGGCTTGTTGACTTTCGCCGTGGTCTTCGTTGCGGTCGCGGCGGGCGCTGAAGTCGTCGTGGCTACGGCGGGTGCCGCAGCAGGCGCAGGGGCCGAGATCGCCGGCGGACGGTCGACATATTTCGGAGCTTCGGTGACGGGTGCGGCTTCACTCACTTGCGTCGTCACGGCGATTGTCGCCGTCGCTTGCGGCGCCGAGGCCTGTTCGCTCGCCGTGGCCAGCGAGAGGCTGCGTGGACCGGCCGCCTGAGCAGATGCTGAAGCCAGGACCATGGCGGCCACCAGAATGATCTTCCGCATGTGAAATCTCCCCGTGTTGGCGTGACCGGGACGCTATGGGAGATACACGCGACATTATGTGATCACGATCACGCAGGCGACTGGGCGATCCTGAACCCGCGCACTCATGCCGGCTGTATGCTTCGGTTGAGACGCTTGTCTGTGATAACAGGATGAATTCGGGGCGCTGGTGCCGCAAGAGGGATTCGAACCCCCGACCCCGTCATTACGAATGACAGAGTTGATGACGCCAGATCCAGTTAAGGCACCCTAAATCCAGTTGCCAAATTCTATTTCCATGTTAAAAATCAACTAGATACGTGATTATATCGGTTCAAATCCACTCAAATCGCGACATCTCACCAGGCAGTGATTACACTGATTATCGCATTGATTATTTCTGGGGTTGCCCATGCCAGCCAAGAAAATAACCGAAGCTTGGGTTCGCAACCTAACCTGGGCGAAAGCAATAAACCGACATGGCGGTGCTGAGACGGGGAAAAAGCAAGTCACCTTCATTGACACCATCGATCGGGGTCTCGCCCTGGTTCTCGTACTGAGTTCGGGGGGAACCAAGGCATGGAGGGTGATAACCTACGCCAACGGCAAGGCACAAAGCAGAAAGATCGGCACCTATCCGCGTCTTGTCGCCACTCGCTCATATTGTCGGTTGCAATTTCATTTTCAGTACAGACGGAAGATCTCCAATCAGCGGCTTCAGCAAGTTTAAGATGGACTTTGACAAGGCGGTCGTGGCCAACTCAAGTAATCCAGGCGCGCAAGGTATTCCGAATTGGACATTGCACGATCTTCGGCGCACGGCTCGCTCCCTTATGAGCCGATCAGGGGTTCCTCCCGATCACGCCGAGATTTGTCTTGGGCATACGCTCGGGGGTGTTCGCGGCACATACGACCGTTATGGATATTACACTGAGAAGAAGGCGGCGTACGAAGCACTGGCTTCACAGATCGATCGGATCGTCCACCCCAAGAAAAACGTCGTCAGCATCGGCTTGAAGCGATCGTAGAGCCCTTCCAGACGTGCCGAGCCAAAAAAAGCTCGCAGCTGAATGTCATAGCTCTGGAATTTGAAGCCGGTTCACCCTAGATCGTCAATTAGGCTGGGATCCCATGTCCCGGCTGGTGTCGGTCCAAATCGGGCCAGTGAAATTCTGGTTACAGGGTAATTCCGACACTAGGTCATTTACCTAATGGCGCGCACGACAGCTGTCGTGTCCGGACACACTAGGGGCGTGATCCTTCATGTTGCGCAACGATCGGTCTTCGGCCGGTCGCGCTGAAGGATATGCACTATGCGCTCCAATTTTTCGTCCCACCCCTTGGATTCCGTCGCACAACGACCCTGGCTGATTTCGCGCGCCAAAGCTGCCAAGCTTCTGGGCGTGAGCGTGGCCACAATAATCAGGTTGGAAAAGGAAGGCGTTCTCTCGCCCGTTCGTTTGAGCAAACGAAGCCCCGTGTCGATGGTCCTCTATCGGTATGAGGAGGTGCAAAAGCTTGCCCAATAAGGCGATTTCGTAGCCTTGGCATTCCTTTGAACAAGGGCCGGCGAGGCAATCCCTAGTGGGACGGCCATGGGTGCTCGGTCGGTCTCAACCATCGAAGTGATGTAAGCGGAGCTTTTCTCCCATTTGATTGACTGGTTTCGCTTCGGCTTTCGCTCTGCGATTCTTGGCTGGTCAGAGAGCCAAGAGGAGACTGAAGGCGATGGAACAATCGGGGGAGGAAGCCGAAGCTGATGGCTTTGTAGGGAAGCTTACGCGCCGGACGCGTTCTGGAGGCCGGTTATGGTCTGCGGAGATCAAGGGGCGCGCTGTTTTCGAGAGCATGAAGCCCGACGCCCGGGTATGTGATGTCGCACGGCGTTATGGTGTGAAGGCCCAGCAGTTGACGAGGTGGCGCAGATTGGCGCGTGCTGGCCGGCTCGCATTGGTCACGGACGACGCGGCGGATTTCGTGTCGATCGAGCTGAGCGATCCAGTGGCGTCAGGCAAGAGCGAGGGGCCCGTCGAGATTACGATTGGCAAGGTTTCGGTCCGCCTGGATGCGGACGTGTCGGCGGTGCGGATCGCGGAGATCGTGACTGCGATCGAGCGCGGCGCATGATCATTCCGGCGCAGGGACTGCGGATTGTGCTTGCTGTGCGTCCTGTTGACTTCCGGTGCGGGCACGACGCGCTGGCCGGTCTTGTGCAAAACACGCTTGGGCTCGATCCGCATTCGGGCCTGATCGTGGTTTTTCGTTCGAAGCGCGCCGACCGGCTGAAGATTTTGCTATGGGACGGCACGGGCCTCGTTTTGGTCTACAAGCGCCTTGGCCGCGATGGTCGTTTCGAGTGGCCGCAGATCAGCGACGGCGTCATGCATCTGACGCGCGTGCAGTTCGAAGATGCCCCTCCTTGTTAGGCTGACAGATTCTTAGATCAAGTTGCGCGATGACGTGGTTTCGAAGGTCTCCGATGGCGTGAAGAACGGATGGTGTATTCGGGAAGAGATAGGCGCCGCTGGGCTGGCGATCAATTAGCAAACGCTTGGTTCGGATCTGAACATAGAGCCAGTTTACTGGAATCTCGAGCCTTCGGGCCAGTTCGGGCGGGCTGAGGTATGAGTCGTCATGCTCCCATCGGCTGCGCTGGGCAGTTACCTTGATGGCGGCGGCACGACGGAGCCGCCCAACGGTGATAGGCAGCACCTTATCGGCGCAACGGGGAGAGCGGTGACCTTCCCGAGTAAGGATTGTGGCGATCTTGTCGTCTGGGACGCCGTCGCGAGCGAGCGTCAGAAGGCGTTCCCGCATCTCTGTGCCTCGCGTCAATCTGGTGACGGAGTTGACGCTCATCTTCACTTCGAGCTCCGTCACGGCGCCTCCCCGCCAGACGATCCTAGCCAGGGCCAAGTCGCGCTCACCGCGGTCGAGAACGACCTTTTCGATGAGACATCGCAACAACGCCTTGCGATGCGCATCCGAGATAGTCTCGTCACCCCATATCTGCGGGAGGCGGCCGGTGAGGCTGATGACCTTGTCGTTGAGCTCCTTGCTTATGGCCACTTGTGTGATGGCTTTGGGCGGCGTCTGTCGGGCAAGCGCCTCTTCGGCGGCGCGCACGTCGTTTAGCGCCGCTTCCCATCGACGCTCGAGTTCCGAGGCGACCAACCGATTATCTGGATCAGCTCGGTTGAACTGCCGTTCGGCGAGCGCCGCCGTGTATCGCTTGCGCTCGAGCTCTCGTTCTGCACTGGAGCGTAGCGCATTGTTCGTCTGCTGCTGCACCCGGCGGGAGCGCGACAAGGCATCGAGTTCGGCCGGCGCTAGTGCGGTTAGGAATGCGTCGCCAACGGCTGCATCGATATGGGCGGCGCGGATGTGTTGGCAGGTTGGCTGACCTTCCTGGGTACGCAGGTGATTGCATACATATTCGCCGCCGCCCTTGTAGCGGACGTACATCTTATGGCCACATCGTGCGCACCAGGCAATGCCGTGGAGCAGGAGCTCGCCATTGCGAGGCGCGCCGCGGGTTTTGATGCGCATGTATTCGGCTCGGTTATCTCTGATGACGGATCGGATTTTTTCATAAATTGGCCAGTCGATATAGGCTGGATATCGATCTTTAACGACGATCCGCCACTCCTCCATCGGCCGCGGAGCCTTTTGTGGCAGGGCCCCCTCCCGCTTCGGCGGCCGGAAGCGGGTTCGTCCATAGACAAAGGCGCCCGCGTATGCGGGGTTCTTCAAGATCGCCGCGACGGCAGCCAGCGTCGCGCGCGTCCAGCACAAATCGCCATATCGATCACGACGCGGCAGTTCCAGGTCACGCTCGTTCAACGCTCGCATGACCTTGGCAACGCTGCGCAGCTGCAGGAATAACTGGAAGACGAGACCGAGCCGCCCTTGCACGGCCATGTCGGGATCCTTAACGACCACACCGCTCGGGTCCCGCATCAGCCCGATTGGCAGCATAACCGCAAGTTCGCCGCGTTCGGCTTTGGCCAGCAGGCCGGCGGTCAGCCGGCTGCGGATCGTATGTAGCTCAAGCTCGGAGATCGAACCCTTCAGCCCGAGAAGCAACCGTCCGTTGGGAGTGCCCGGATCATAGACACCATCGCGGTCGGCGATCAGGCAGCCACGTAGACCACAGATATCCAGGAGCGGATACCAGTCGGTACAATTACGCGCCAAGCGGGTCACGTCGATCGACAGGATGAGTCCCACTTCACTCAGGCCAACACGGCCAACGAGTTCCTTGAAGCCGTTACGCTGTGCTATAGACGCGCCGCTCAACCCGAGATCGGCATCAATCACGTCGATGGCCGCCTCACGCCATCCGAGTTCGCGGGCGCGCTGGCGAAGCGCGTATTGAAGGCGCAGGCTCTCCTGATTGCTTACGACCTGATGGGGCGTCGACTGCCGGATGTAGACTACGGCTTTGCGCGCCAAGTGGCTTGGTGTGACCAGCTCGGACTTCATGAGGGATCTCCGCCAAAATTGCGGCGACGTCTTCGACGATCTGGCGTCGGAGCGCGGGCGTCAGCGTCGACCAAAGATCGGCTGGATCCATGCTCATGTGCGTCGGGACAATCCGCTGTCGATAAAAGCTCGAGTAGAGCCTCCATACTCAGCTTAATCTGATTTGCCTCTTGCTCATAATATTCGATTGCGGTTGCTTGAATCAGAAGACTGCTTCCTGCGCGATACTCAACTTCATACGAAGCGGGAATGCCTCGGCCTCGCTGACCGATCTTCCTAATCACTCGATATGAGCGCCCCCACAAAGGATGGTGGGGGTCCCGAACCTCGACCACCTCCGGAAATGATTCGTCAGACTCACTATCAGGGACATTCCTCAATCCCCTCGTTTGAAGGGCTGAACTGGAAGCGAGTGGGCGAACGGATTGTCGCGACGCCAGCTGCGGCGAACTGACTCAGACCCGACAACCTGTTTCGCGCGGGGCTTTGGGATGATAGCTTGCGGATGTGCCGCCGTCCCCCATTGATCCCGCCCGTCTTGCAGCGCTGCCCGCCGATTTGCGCGCGCTCTTCCGCGCGCAGGAAGCGATGATTGAAGCCGAGCGTCGTCGCGCAGACGATGAATGCTCGGCGCGCCTTCATGTCGAGAGTGAACTGGCTGCGTCCAAAGAGAGCGTCGAACGCCTCGAACTGCTCGTGAAGGAGTACGAGCGCGCACGTTTCGGTAAACGCTCGGAGAAGTTCAATCCCGATCAGATGCAACTGGTTCTCGAGGACATCGAGATTGCCATCGCCGAAGTCCAGGAACGCCAGGACGATCGTGCGCGCCGCGCCGGCACGGCGCCGTCCAGCCGCCGGACCAGGCGCGCTGCCCGTGCCTTTCCCGCGCACCTGCCGCGCATCGAGCAGGTGATCGAACCCGAGAACCTCGAGTGTCCCTGCGGCTGCGGCCGGATGGTCCAGATCGGCGAGGATCGCTCCCGCCGTCTCGATGTCATGGCCGCCCAGTATCGTGTGATCGAGACGGTGCGACCGCGCTACGCCTGCGCAAAGGGCTGCACCGGTGTTGCTCAGGCGCCGGCGCCCGCCCATCTCGTGGAGGGTGGCATCCCCACCGAGGCGCTGCTGGCGCAGGTGGCGGTCGCCAAGTTCAGCGAGCACATGCCACTCTATCGTCAGTCGCAGGTTCTGGCTCGGCATGGCATCTTCATCGATCGCGCCGTTCTGGCAGACTGGATGGGAACGGTCGCCTTCCACCTCGCGCCGCTGGTCGAGCGCATGAGCGTCGTGATGAAGCAATCGGGCCGCTTGTTCATAGACGAGACCAGGGCGCCTGTGCTCGATCCGGGCCGGGGCCGAACGAAGACCGGCTATCTGTGGGCTGTCCTGCGCGACGATCGCGGCCACGGCGGCGCTGATCCACCAATCGTGGTCTACCACTACGCGCCAGGACGCGGTGGTGACCATGCTGAGCGCATCCTCGAGGGCTTCGACGGCATCCTTCAGGTCGACGGATACCAGGGCTATCATCGGCTCGCACGGCCCAAGCGCAAAGGCGGCGTGCCGCTGCGGCTGGCCGCATGTTGGTCCCACTCAAGGCGCAAGATCATCGCAGCGACTCCGAAAGCCGGCTCACCCATCGCCGAAGCCGTTCTCGCGCGCATCGCCGCACTCTATGCGATCGAGAAGGAGATCCGTGGCGCCGACGCCCCGGCTCGGCAAACGACCCGTAACGAGCGATCACGGCCGCTCGTCGCTGAACTCGAGAGGTTTCTGCGCGAGCAAGCCGCTCGCCTGTCGCCGGGCAGCGAGATGGGCAAGGCGATCGCCTATCTCCTGAACCATTGGGATGGCCTCACCTTGTTTCTCGACGATGGTTGCGTTGAGATGGACACCAATCCCGTCGAAAATCAAATCAGGCCGCTGACTCTGACGCGTAAAAATAGTTTATTTGCTGGTCACGACGAAGGTGGTCGTTCATGGGCGCGCATAGCTTCGCTCATCGCCACCTGCAAAATCAACAGCGTGGAGCCCTACGTCTGGATGAAAGCGACGCTCAAAGCGATCGCAACCGGTCACCCGCAGTCCCGGATCGACGAGCTCCTGCCCTGGTCGTTCGGCCGCACCTCGTAATTCTCCGTCGTTGCCGCCTCCATACCCCCCGCCAACGATTTGCAAACACGTTGATCAACAGACTGCAATCCCCACGCCAAACCTTTGCGAATGGGACGCGAACGTCGCTTACGAAGTGATCTGAATAGGTTTGGATACCCGCGTCGAGCAAAGATGATGAGTTCACTGCATGTTGCAGATCTTTTCGCACTGCCAAGGAAACTTACTTGGCAGTGGGTGGGGTGACGCAAGCGTCACCCCAAATGCATAACAACACCATACATCACCTATCCCTTGTCAAATTCTTCTATGATTTCAATCACCATCTATTCCACTCGAACTCATCGCATCCCTAAAAAGGCATTCCTCTAAGTATGCATGACATTCCACGCAGGTCGGTACTGCCCTATGAGCTCCAACTCGATTGCATTGATCTCATCAGCCTTCAGGACGCAAAGCCATAAAGAGACGCTCTCACGTAATGGGGCTATGAGCGCATTCAGATGGCAGTTCGTGGACTGCCCATCGAGGTAGCAGTTCTTCGGGTGCACTTTTCCATAACCATGGTTGATGCGCTTCTTCATCGAGTCTTTGCAGCGACCGATGTATTTCAAATCGTCACCGACGAAGTACGCATATACGCCCATCGCACCTAAGTACCGAGGATCGGCGATTTGAAATGTACGGTACTCTAGCCCGTCTTATTCGCGAGAGGGCGCCTGAGAGGCTGGCGAGCGTGGTGTAAAGCGCTGATGCGGCGTAGGATTCGGTTGCGAAGCCACCCCATCACCTTCAACCGCGAACGCCACGCCCGCCATGACCGATGATACGATTTCAGACCACTATCGAGAAGCAAGAATTCAACACAAATAAAACCTCTGCCTCGCGCTCGATCTCTTCATGCTTGATAGTCTCGTTTCGGAGGCTGATCACCTACCGCGTCTAATAGGCCGCTCGCGCCGGTTTCTTTGGACGCGGCACGACCGCGACTCCACGTTTCGGCACAGAAATGATCGGGAGTCACTCAATCTTTCTTCAACTTAACCCGTCTTATTCGTAAGAGTGCGCCTGAGGGGTAAAGCGCTGATGCGGCGTAGGATTCGGTTGCGAAGCCAACCCCATCACCTCCAACCGCGAACGCCACGCCCGCCATGACCGACGATACGATTCCGCCCTTCTCGTTTCCAGCCGTTCACGCCAAGAAAGTCACAGCTGCCTTCGATGGTGGGCGCCTAACCTCGAACGGGGGCGTGATGCTTCTGGCGATGGCCGAGCGGCGTCTCGGTTTGGCCGACAATTTGGCCCGGGTGTTCCCGGATCGGCGCGATCCGACGCGGGTCGTGCACAGCCTGGTCGATATGTTCCGCGCGCGCATGTTCGCGATCTGCTGCGGCTACGAGGACGCCGACGACCTCGATCATCTGCGGTCCGATCCGGCATTCAAGCTGGCCTGCGGTCGCCTACCGGACACGGGCCGGGATTTGTGTTCCCAGCCGACGCTGTCGCGGCTGGAGAATGCTCCGCGCCTGCGCGACGTGATCCGACTGACCTACATTTTGGTCGACGCATGGATGGATAGCTACCCGCGCGAGCCGGCATCCGTCACGCTCGACATCGATGATACCTGCGATGTCGTCCACGGCCATCAGCAGCTCTCGCTGTTCAACGCTCATTATGACGAACGCTGCTTCCTGCCGATCCACGTCTACGACACGGAGAAGAGCCGGCCCGTGGCCGTCGTGCTGCGGCCCGGCAAGACGCCGGGCGGCGTCGAGGTGCGTGCCCATCTGCGCCGCCTGGTACGGCATATCCGGACGCGATGGCACAACACGCAAATTACGTTCCGTGGCGACGGGCACTATGCCCGGCCGGAGGCAATGGCGTGGTGCGAGACCAACGGCATCGACTACATCTTCGGTCTGTCCGGCACCAAGCCTCTCGCCAGAAAAGTCGACGAGGTCGCCGACGACATCCGCACGCGACGCGCCATCGAGAACCTGCCGGTTCTGCGTGGCTATACCGAGACGCGCCACAAGGCAAAGTCCTGGGATCGCGAACGGCGCACTGTCGCCCGTATTGAGGCGACGATGCTCGGCCTCGACATCCGCTTCGTCGTCACCAGCCTCGATGTCGGCTCGGCCGAGTGGATCTACGACAGCCTGTATTGCGCGCGCGGCCAAGCCGAGAATCTGATCAAGCTGCATAAGACGCAGCTCGCCTCCGACCGCACCAGCTGCCGTTCGGCGCTCGCCAACCAGGTCCGTCTCGTGCTCCATACGGCCGCTTATTGGCTGATGCTGACCGTGCGCGACGCCATTCCCAAAGCCCGGGAATTGGCCGCTGCCGAGTTCGCGACGCTGCGTCTTCGTCTCTTGAAACTCGCTGCCCGTGTGGTCGAGACCACGAGCCGCATTCGCCTTGCGTTCGCCGCGGCATGTCCCGAAGCCGACCTGATCCGCGGCTTGCCCGGCGCGCTGCTGCCGCTCAGTCCTTGACCGGCGGGGCGTCCGCCCCCCGTTCGCCCAACCTATCCCTCAAGCGCGTTGCAAAGTACGGGTCGTCAGGCGGTGAAAAGCCGAAGGCAATCCTGTGCGCCTCGTCAGAGCAGATGTGCGGCCACATCAATCGGACTAGAAAAACGCACTCTCACGAATAGGACGGGCTAGATCACCATGCTTGTTCAGAAAACGAGCTATGGCTGATTTTGGGTGACGCGGCCTGATCAGGCGGCGTGGCTTTCAGTGTTCGGAATGACTTCGATTCCGTCGATGAACTTTACACCGGCGATGACTTTCGGCAACTGGTTCGTGCTCTTCAATCGCCGCCAGGTCTTCGATGCGGCGTCGATGAGCTTGAACACCATCAGCTTCGCAGTTTGTTGCGACAGCGATCCCTTGGTCCGCACCGTTCGGTGGCGCACCGTGGCGAAGACGCTCTCGATCGGGTTCGAGCTGCGTAGGTGGATCCAGTGCTCAGCAGGGAAGTCGAAGAAGGCGAGCAGCGCATGGCGATCCTTGATCAGGCACTCCACCGCACGTCCGTATTTGACGTGGTATTTCTCGACGAAGACGTCGATCGCGGTTTCAGCTTCGGCCCGGTGTGGGGCCAGATAGATGTTCCGCAGGTCGTTCTTCATGGGGCCCTGCACGGATTTGGCGACCTTGTCGAGTACGTTGCTCACTTTATGGCACCAGCATCGTTGGTGCCGCGTGCCGGGAAAGGCCTCGTCCAGTGCCTTCCAGAAGCCGAGGGCGCCGTCGCCGATGGCGAGTTGCGGGGCAATCCGTAACCCGCGTTGCCGCAGGTCGATCAGGAGTTCGCGCCAGCTCTGCGCGCTCTCGCGCACGCCGACCTGGAAGCCGATCAGCTCCTTCTTGCCTTCCGGCGTGGTGCCAATCAGCACCAGCATGCATTCGCTGTGATCTTCCATGCGGGCCTGCAGGTACACGCCATCGGCCCAGATGTAGACATAGCGACGCGCCGACAGATCGCGTCTCTGCCAGCGTTCGTACTCGACCTGCCAATCGGCCTTCAGGCCGGCGATCACCGAAGGCGACAGGTTCGGCGCATCCTTGCCGAGCAGCGCCGAGAGCGCCTCCTGGAAGTCGCCGGTCGAGATGCCGCGCAAATAGAGGACCGGGATCAAGGCATCCAGGCTCTTCGTCCGCCGCGCCCATAGCGGCAGGATTGCCGAACTGAAGCGGAGGCGGTCGCCTGGCCCGCTCGCTCCGCGGTCGCGGACCTTGGGACGAGCGACCTCCACCGGACCGATGCCGGTCGCAATCTCGCGCACCGGACCGTGCCCATGTCGGACCAGGCGCGCTCGACCGTCGGGCAGCGTCAGATTGGCCGTGCTGGCCAGAAACGCGCCAACCTCGATCTCGATCGCCCTGGCAAGCAGGTCCCGCGCGCCGGCTCGAACGATATCGGTCAGTGGATCATCAACCGCGGACGGCTGACGGAAAGCAAGAACATTGGTAGTCTCGGTCATGGCGTATCGCTCTCCTCGAGAGGTTCTGGCAGGCTCGTCACCCGCCTCGATACGCCGCCTTCCTCACACCGTCATCACCCAGATTCCGCCATAGCTCTCAGAAAACGGCGGTACGTGAGATCCCCCTCGGCTTTCATTCTCAATAGGAAATCACCCAGGGGGCTGTGGAGCGCAGTTTGGTGCCGAGGCGAAATGACAGATTGCAAACCCGCGTACCGTGGATGGGCCAAGGTTTGCGCAACGGTTTTGTTGTTCTTCAGAGCGAATACGTCCGCACGCATATCGGGTTCAAACGTCAGGGGGACACGCTCGAACCGAAGGTCGTTCCCTTGGCCGTTCCGCAACAGTCTTTGGTCCATTCCCGCCTTCAATTAGAATACCTCTGTGCCTCCATTAGGGAGGGCTGGGGACGTTCCTTGTATATAGATGCGGGGAATATCATCTGCACCTCATCAGCGCGTCAGCGCCTCTCTAAAACAATTCACCTACTCATTCCTGCTCATGTCATAGCAACTTTGCTCAGATCTAAACAACTTGAAGTGCGCTTTCCCAGCCGAGCAGTACCGGCGCTTCGCTCCGACTGCTCCTCCTCACGACGCCAGAAGAGATACCTTTTGGTACTTGCATCGCCCGCGCGGGTTCGAAGACCATCTCATCAGTTCATCCCTTAAAAGGCAGCTGAGCACCGAGACGGCAGTTCTTGGAGTAAAGCGAAAATGTTCTCAGCCCTTGGCTTTCGCTTGTACTTTCGAGGTGGCTGGCCCGTATGGGATCGGATGCTCACCGGTCCGGCACGCAACCGGATCGATGGAGCCGCCTTCAAAGCGCGATCGGCACGGTTGCTCGGGTGGCAACACGAGGTCGGCGGCAGGCCCGACAAAGCGGGGGCAGAGGTATTTCCGCCATTTGCCCGCGTGAGAAGGGTACAAGTCAATCGCACTCCTTTCGGTACCCAAGCGAAATTCTTGCGATTAGAGCGGCTATCGACGCCAGGTGTCCGACTAGCCCGCCCTGTTATGAAAGGTTTGGTGACCGCCGTTTGGCGTGCAATAGTCCTTTGGTTCCCGCGTCGAGAGAACGCGGTTCGATCAGGGTGGGGAGCGATGGGGTTCTTTAGCGATCTGTTCGGTGGCGGGGGACGCCGGGAAATCGAGCGCCTATTGAACCCCCTGCTCGGCTCTAAGCTTCAGGAGTTCGCCGTCGTCGACGCGGACGACGTGTACATGAAGCACTATTTCCTCTTCAGGGACCGGGACGGCAAGCCGGAAGAATTTGTCGTCATCTACCGTCGCTTCGATCCCGAACTGCACTACCTCCGTACCCACTACAGGAAGGCCGGGGAATCGTTCTTTGTGACCATCAGCGAACAGGTCTGGTCGTTTTCCATCGGCTATCTGATCGAGCAGGGCAAGCGCCTCGCAGGGTCAACACGGCCTCAGAAGAACCACTTGGCCGCCCAGGTCTCGGCAGGCGAATTGAAGCATCCTGACTGGAAGCCTCCTGGCAAGGCACCGGAAGGACCGAAGGCACCGGAAAACCCTCAGCCTCCTAGATCGCCATATGAATGGAACCGATCGGAGCAACCGAAGGCCCCGATCCTGGAGAGCGGCGGCTTTGGGGTGAATGAGTACGTGGTCTATCCGGCGCATGGCGTCGGCCAGATCCTCGCGATTGAGGACCAGGAGATCGCGGGCACCAAGATGCAGCTGTTCGTGATCAATTTCATCAAGGACAAGATGACGCTGCGCGTGCCCACCGCGAAAATCGCGAACGTGGGCATGCGGAAGCTGTCCGAACCGGCTCTCGTAAAGAAGGCATTCGAAACCCTTAAAGGGAGGGCGCGCGAGAGCACAAATACTACTTGGTCGGAACTAGCCCGTCTTATTCGTAAGAGTGCGCCTGAGGGCTGGCGAGCGTGGTGTAAAGCGCTGATGCGGCGTAGGATTCGGTTGCGAAGCCACCCCATCACCTTCAACCGCGAACGCCACGCCCGCCATGACCGATGATACGATTCTGCCCTTCTCGTTTCCAGCCGTTCACGCCAAGAAAGTCACAGCTGCCTTCGATGGCGGTCGCCTGACCTCGAACGGGGGCGTGATGCTTTTGGCGATGGCCGAGCGGCGTCTCGGCTTGGCCGACAATCTGGCCCGGGTGTTCCCGGATCGGCGCGATCCGACGCGGGTCGTGCACAGCCTTGTCGATATGTTCCGCGCGCGCATGTTCGCGATCTGCTGCGGCTACGAGGACGCCGACGACCTCGATCATCTGCGGTCCGATCCCGGATTCAAGCTGGCCTGCGGACGGCTGCCGGACACGGGCCGCGATCTGTGTTCCCAACCGACGCTGTCGCGGCTGGAGAATGCTCCGCGCCTGCGCGACGTGATCCGACTGACCTACATTTTGGTCGACGCATGGATGGATAGCTACCCGCGCGAGCCGGCATCCGTCACGCTCGACATCGATGATACCTGCGACGTCGTCCACGGCCATCAGCAGCTCTCGCTGTTCAACGCTCATTATGACGAACGCTGCTTCCTGCCGATCCACGTCTACGACACGGAGAAGAGCCGGCCCGTGGCCGTCGTGCTGCGGCCCGGCAAGACGCCGGGCGGCGTCGAGGTGCGTGCCCATCTGCGCCGCCTGGTACGGCATATCCGGACGCGATGGCACAACACGCAAATTACGTTCCGTGGCGACGGGCACTATGCCCGGCCGGAGGCAATGGCGTGGTGCGAGACCAACGGCATCGACTACATCTTCGGTCTGTCCGGCACCAAGCCTCTCGCCAGAAAAGTCGACGAGGTCGCCGACGACATCCGCACGCGACGCGCCATCGAGAACCTGCCGGTTCTGCGTGGCTATACCGAGACCCGCCACAAGGCAAAGTCCTGGGATCGCGAACGGCGCACTGTCGCCCGTATTGAGGCGACGATGCTCGGCCTCGACATCCGTTTCGTCGTCACCAGCCTCGATGTCGGCTCGGCCGAGTGGATCTACGACAGCCTGTATTGCGCGCGCGGCCAAGCAGAGAATCTGATCAAGCTGCATAAGACACAGCTCGCCTCCGACCGCACCAGCTGCCGTTCGGCGCTCGCCAACCAGGTCCGTCTCGTGCTCCATACGGCCGCTTATTCCCCGCGGGTCACTTCAAATTCCTCCGGGTGTGGTCAGTCAAATTCCTCCACCCGCGAGGCAGGACAAGGGACTGTTAGTTTGAGTTTGTTTCCCGGGCAAGAGCTTCAGCGGCTTCTTTGAGCCGATAGCTGCGTCCGTCGAACTCAAGCAGATGGCAATGATGCATAAGGCGATCGAGGATCGTCGTGCTCATAGTGTTGTCCCCAAGGTATGCCCCCCAATCCTGCACGACGCGATTGGAGGTGACGATGACGCTGCGGCGCAGTTTGTAACGCTGATGGATCAGGGTCTGCAGCAAAGTGCCGGCGTCGTCGGGGATGGCGCGTGCGAGGAATAGATCGTCCAGCACGAGGAGATCGCAGTCGATGATGGTTCGCAGCCGGACCTCGCGTTGTGCCGGAGAGTTCAGGGCGTAGCGGTGAAAGAAGTCGTCGGTCTCAAGATACTGGACCTTGTGGCTTTGCAGGATCGCCTGATAGGCAATCGCCTTGGCGATGTGCGACTTCCCGGTGCCAGGTTTGCCAACAAGCAGAGCGTTCTCGCCAGCGGCAATGAACGCCAGGGTGTGGAGCTGGAAGCAGGTCTGACGTGGCAGTTTGGGATTGAAGGACCAGTCGAACTCGGCGAGCGTCAGCTTTTCGTCGAGCCCGGATTGCTGGTATCGCCGCTCGATAAGACGGGACTGACGACGGTCCAGTTCATCCTGCAGGATAAGGGAGAAGGTCTCGAGGAAGGGCTGGTTGGCGCCCTGCGCCTGGAGCACGCGCGTCTGCAGCGTGTCGCGGACACCCGACAGGCGCAGCTGTCGTAGGCAACGCTCAATTTCCGGCATGGTCATCATGTGGCTAGGTCTCCAGTTTAAGGTGAGAAGGTGCAGCGGGAGCGCTCGTGGCGCCGGAGTTGGCCGGGGTTGCGCAGGCGACACGAGCGCGGATTGCCGTGGCGTGATCGTCGTGAGCCTCGGCCTGCCGACCATTGTCGTCGGCGTCGCGCCGCACAGCGCGGCTGAAGAGGTCGCCGTATTCCGCGGGGGTACGGATCAGCGGATGATCCTGGGTGAGCGGCGATGCCGGCTGTGGCGTCACTCCAACCTGCTCGATCGCCTGTTCGAACAACCGCTCGACGGTCGCACGCACGTGCTTGTAGCGGTAGATGCGGTTGTCGATGGCGTGCGCGCAGGCCTGCTCGACCAGCCGCGCCGGATACTTCCGGCCCAGCCCGACAATGCCCCACATCGCGCGCTGTCCGGGGCGCCCTTCGGTGTCGAACACCTGCTGGCACAAGGCCCTGGTCTGCGGTCCGATGCGCTCGGCGCTCGCCAGCAGCACGGCGGTTTGCCGCGACGGGTTGAACGGCCGTTCGCTGGTCGGCAGGACGACAGAACCGGGGTGCGCCATCCGGGAATGAACACGCAGCAGCGCACGGGTGTGGCGATCACGGATCTCGATCGTGGTGGTGTAGATGCGCACGACGACCTGGCTGCCGATCGGCGCGGGCCGCGCGGCGTAATAGCTGTTGTCGACGCGTACGGTGGTGTCGTCGCAGACAGTCCGGACGACTTCGGTGAAGATGCGGAAGGGAGCGACAGGCAGCGGCCGCAGGTGCGGCTTCTCTTCCTGGAACATCGCCTCGACCTGACGGCGCGTGCTGCCGTGGATGCGTTTGGAAGCCCAGTTCTCCTCCCAGTGCCTCAAGAACTCGTTTTGCGCCTCCAGCGTCTCGAAGCGCCGTCCGGCCAGCGCAGTGCCCTGGGTATGTTGAATCGCATTCTCGACGCATCCTTTCCGATTTGGATCGGCCACGCGCGCGGGATCGGCGACCACGGCGTAATGAGCCAGCATCGCGCTGTAAATCGGGTTGAGCTGGGGCTCGTACAAATCCGGCTTGAGGACGCCTTCCTTCAGGTTGTCGAGCACGACATAGCTGGGGACCCCGCCAAAATACCGGAACGCCTCTTCGTGGAGCTGCGCCCAGACTTGTTGGCTGGACTTCCAGACTACCCGCCGGAAGCTGCGCCGCGAGTAGCGTAGCGTCATCACGAACAGGCGGGGACGACGGTACCGCCCGCTCTTCGGATCAACCGTCGGCGCGCCCTCGCCATAGTCGACCTGAGCTTCCTCGCCGGGGAGGAACTCAAGACGATCAAACTGCTCAGGATCAGCGTGCCGCAACCGGCGCACAAACCGCTTGACACTCTGGTAGCTGGACGGAAAGCTAAATTGATCAACCAGGTCCTGGTAAATCGCCTGCGCGTTCCGCTTCAGCCGGACCTGTTCTTCGATCCACGTCCGATGCGCTTCGCAAGCCGAACGGGCCAGGCTGCTGGTGACCGTCGCTTCCGATGTCCCAAAAGCCGGTGGTCGGGGTGGAGGAATTTGGCCGTCCGCGCTCACCGAGCCGGTGGTCACTTCCCCGGGGGAATTTGCCTCCGCACCGGCCCGCAGCGCCTGATAACGCCGGATCGTCTTGCGATCGACACCCGTCAGCCGGTGAATCTCGCGCTGGCTGGTGTTGCGATCAAGTAATGTAAGTACGGTGCTTTGCAGATGTCGCTTCAAGACGTTCAACTCCCCGGCCCCTTGCTGGCTAAAGGGGTCGAACATAAACGTCCTGCCTGACCGGCTACTGCTGTTCAGCGGCGCTGACGGCGATCATCAGGTGGGGGAGTTTCAAGTGACCATACCCGGGGGATTTTGACCGACCCACGGGGCTTATTGGCTGATGCTGACCGTGCGCGACGCCATTCCCAAAGCCCGGGAATTGGCCACTGCCGAGTTCGCGACGCTGCGTCTTCGTCTCTTGAAGCTCGCTGCCCGTGTGGTCGAGACCACGAGCCGCATTCGCCTTGCGTTCGCCGCGGCATGTCCCGAAGCCGACCTGATCCGCGGCTTGCCCGGCGCGCTGCTGCCGCTCAGTCCTTGACCGGCGGGGCGTCCGCCCCCCGTTCGCCCAACCCATCCCTCAAGCGCGTTGCAAAGTACGGGTGGTCAGGCGGTGAAAAGCCGAATGCACTCCTGTGCGCCTCGTCAGAGCAGATGTGCGGCCACATCAATCGGACTAGAAAAACGCACTCTCACGAATAGGACGGGCTAAGCTCCGTGTAAGCCGCGCTCTCGAAATTAAAACGTCGGTACACTCGGCATGAACCGTGCGATGAGCCGCGAGCCTCGCCCAACACAAGAGGGTCGAAGCCGAGCACGTTGGCCCCACGACGCACGAGCGAATGGAACGCAGAGCTGCCGATCAGGCCGAGGCCGACAACGGCGATTTCGCAAACCCGCATCCCCGCTCCCTCTTCCGCCGTCTGGCACGGCCTGTTGATCTCCCACGCCGCCGCACCTTCTGAGGGCCCCCGTGCTTGGTGGACACGCCGCAGCCGCGGCAGAGCACAACAATGCCTGACACTCGCGCAGCATTCGCACTGCGCCTTGTCAGCCTTTTTCTTGTATGGGTTTACGACCCGCCCGTGATCCAAACCGAGCGAGGGGACTCTACCAGGTAAGAACGAGCGGCGCTTGCCCCTTGCGCGGAACGGCGAAGTGCCGCTCGCGCCCGCATATCGGCCCGACCGTTCGGCGCTGGATGCGGTGGGGAAAGCGCGTGAGCGCTGCTGGAAATTCGATTGGGTAATTGACTTGGACATTAGGTCGTTCTTCGACTCAATTCCATGGGATCTGATCGAAAAGGCGGTAGCCCATCATACGGAATCGAGCTGGGTGCGTCTTTACGTGAAGCGGTGGCTGCAAGCACCCGTCGAGCGGGAAGATGGGACCCTCGAGGAAAGAACACGTGGAACCCCTCAGGGTCCTTCGGTCTCGCCGTTGCTCGCGAACCTCGTGCTGCATTATGCATTCGATCTATGGATGCAACGCACGCTCCCGCATCTTTGCTTCGAGAGATACGCAGACGATGCGATCGTTCATTGCAGGACTGAAAGCGAGGCTCGAACCGTGATGGTGGCGATCCGAAAACGTCTTGCGGAATGCGGTCTGGAACTCCACCCGGAGAATAACCCGGATCGTCTACTGCAAGGATAATAAACGGAAAAAGGAATGCGAACACATCTCGTTCGACTTCCTTGGCTACACCTTCCAGCCGCGCGGCGCTCGCGATCGAAAGGGCAAGAAGTTCCTCAACTTCCTCCCGGCAATCAGCAACAAGGCTGCCAAAGGAATCCGACAGACCATTCGCTCATGGCGACTGGGTTCGACGCGAAACCACTGGAGTCTTGAAGAACTCGCCAAGCTGATTGATCCTGTCGTGCAAGGATGGCTGAACTATTACGGACGGTTTTATCGCACGGAATGTGTCAACGTCCTTCGTCACGTTAACGACGCGCTCGCCCGTTGGACGAGGCGGAAATACAAGCGGTTGAAAGGCCGGAAAGTCGCCTCAGTATATTGCTTGGGACGGCTCGCGCAGCGCGATCCGAACCTGCTTTATTTGTGGCGAGTCGGCATTCGACCTGCGGCTGGAAGATAGAAGCCGGATGAATCGGGAGATTCACGTCCGGTTTCGTGAGCACCTCGGGGTGAGATTCCCCGGGGTGACTCGACCGACCGTGACGCGCTTGAGGTCCTGGCTGCGCAACGCACCGGCCTGGTGTGCGATCCGCAGACTCTCGGCCAGCAGCCGTTCCAGCTTGTCGCCGAGCCGTTTGCGCCAGTGGCTCAGGTCCGAACGCTCGTGCGGGAAAACGTGCTGGAAGAATTCCTCGCCGGTGAAGAACTGGAAATAGGGATCGTGGACCCAGCGCTCGCACACCCCCTCGTCGGACAGGCCGTAGATGTGCTTGAGCAGCAGCAATCCGATCATGAAGCGGGTCGCGATCCCGGGCCGGCCATTCTCGCTGTAGAGCGGCGCGACCTCGCCGTCGATCCAGTCCCAATCGACCTTGCCGGCGAGCAGAACCAGCTCGTGCTTCATGTTGATGATCTGGTCCAGCCGTGCCCGGAACAGATCGTTCGAGCAATTCGTCCTGTGTTTCTTCGGTCGCATTGGTCCCTCCGATGCACCACAGAATCACGGTTCGCAGCGGCAGGGAAATCCAAAATCGAAATTGCAGGCTCTTGGCCTCCCGAGCCTCCGTTCCCTGCAAATCTCGAACCGCGCTCAGCTGAAAAAGCGACTCCCGATCAAGAGCTTGGAGGCTTGTTCACGGGCGACGAACGACCCGCGCGAGATAGCGGCAGGTCGAGGACGTCCATGTCCCTGCCGCCGGCAGCTTCAAGTAAGCCCGTGATGATGACCGACAGCGCCGCCCTGACGCTCTAATCCGGGCGATACCACGGTCTGCGGAGAATATAGTAAACACGAGCTTGCTGACGTCGCCGCCAAGGTCGATCATGTGAAGTGAGATATTGTTTTCTCGACATCACTCATCGACAAGCCGCCGGGATGCATAGGTATATTCGAGCGCCACCCGGCGTGCATCTTCAATGAGATTGGCGGCGGCACTATGTCCCCCGTCGAGGTTCTCATAGTAAAAATAGGGCTGGCCTAGCTCAGCGAGCCTCGCGGCTGCCTTACGGCCGTGGGCCGGATGCACGCGGTCGTCCTTGGTGGAGGTGAGAATGAAGGGGGTCGGGTAGGTCTTGGCCGGCACCAACTTCTGATAGGGCGAGTAGGCCTCGAGCCACTCGCGCTGTTCGGGAATGGCGGGATCGCCATACTCGCCGGTCCAGGAGGCCCCGGCGGCCAGCTTGGTGAACCGAACCATGTCGAACAGCGGCACCTCCACCATGGCGGCATTGAAGAGGTCGGGTCGCTGGGTGAATGCGGTCCCCACCAGCAGGCCTCCTTGGCTGCCGCCGGCTACGCCAAGGCGGCGCGGAGAGGTGATCTTCCGTCGGATCAGGTCCTCCGCAACGGCGATAAAATCATCCCATGTGCGCTGCTTTGTTGCCCCCTGGGCGGCCTCGTGCCATCGCGGCCCGTACTCGCCGCCGCCGCGCAGGTTGGCGACGACATATGCATTGCCCTGCTCGAGCCAGAGCCGTCCCATAACCCCCGCATAAGACGGCAGGAGCGGAATCTGAAACCCGCCATAGCCATAGAGAATGGTTGGGGTCGATCCGTCAAACCTCGCGCTCTTGGGCCGCACCACAAAGTAAGGAATGCGGGTGCCGTCTCGCGAAGTTGCCTCGAACTGCTCCACGACAAGTCTAGACGCATTGAACCTAGGAGGTATCGACTTCAGTATCTCGAGGCGTTCGGTCGCGGCGTCGAAATACCAGAGCGACGTCGGCCTGAGAAAGCTGGAGACGGTGAACATCACCTCGTCCGTTTCATTCGATGCGGCAGGTAGACCGATACTCGCATTCTCCGGAAGCGGGATCGGCGTGGCCCGCCAGGCGTCCTGATCATACTTGTAGACGAACGCCTTGCTCTGAACATTGTCGAGGGTCGTCAGGATCAACAAGTTCCTGGTGGCGCTGAACCCGCTGAGCGCCTGCCGAGGCCCGGGCTGGAAGACGAGCGACGGCCTGGCACGCAGCGGATCCTGCTTCCATTCGGCCAGGTCATACGAGATGATCGAGCCGGCTGCGAAGCGGGTGCCGCCGGACGGCGTCCACTCCTCGTTGAGCGTCACGAGCAGGCGGCCACTGGCGATGCCGCCGATGGTCGCCTTCTTTGGCAGGTTGAGCTTGATCGGCCCCTTGGGCCCGAAGAGCACATACTCATACTCGAACGTGCTGATAGTGCGCACCGCGCCGGTCGCATGGACCGTGCCTTCACTGTCGCGCAGCGCGAATGGCTCCGTCCCGTCATCGGTCGGTTCGCCGCGAAAGACCTCGCGCGCTTCAACGAGCGGCTGAGCGCGCTTGAGCTCCTTCACGACGAAAGGGTAGCCGGCCTGCGTCGTGGTCCCTTCGCCCCAATCGCGTGCGATCAGGATCGTGTCGCCGTCGATCCAGCTGACGCCCTGCTTTCCCTCCGGAAGGTCGAAGCCGGTGGTGACGAAGGCTTGGGCGTCCGCGTCGAACTCGCGCACGAACACGGCGTCCTTGCCGCCCTCGGAAAAATTGAGCAGGCACAGGCGCTCTTCGGGCGGCAGGCAGCTACCCCCTTTAAAGACCCAGTTCTTCTTCTCCGCGGCAGCCAGCGCATCCAAGTCGAGGATGGTGTCCCATCGCGGGTCCTGGGCGCGATAGCTCTCAAACGTGGTACGTCGCCAGACGCCGCGCACGTGATTCTCGTCCTGCCAGAAATTGTCGAGACCGCGCCGTCCGAAGGAAACGTACGGAATCCGATCCTTGGCCTGGAGGATGGTGAGCGCCTCTTGATAGAAGCGCTGATAGCGGGGATCCGATTGGAGCGCGCCGAGCGTCTTGTCGTTCTCGGCGCGAGCCCAAGCCAATGCGCGCGGCCCTTCGATCTCCTCGAGCCAAAGGAAAGGATCGTCCGCCTGCATCGCAGCCGGCAGTTTCTGGGGCAGTGCCGCGGACATCAAACAGGTCATGGAGAGCGATGCGGCGAGGAGGAGCGACTTTTTCATGGGACTTGTCCTGGACTGGGTCGGCGGGCCGGGCTCGCCGCGTCTTGCGAGGTGGGCGGAAGCAGACGGAATATATGCATTCGGTCTCGAAGAGCGGATATGCGGGGAACCGCGCCCGCTGGTGCCCCGAACGAAGCAAGCAGCGTGCCGCTTGAAAATCGGAGGTTCTCCAGTCGCTTGCTACTTTGTGTCAGCGTTAACTTGGGGACGTTGGTCTCAAAGCTGACAATCGCGCCATGAGCAACGACAATACGTTGCGCAGCAGGAAGCCGCCTTTTGCGCTAAGCATGAGAAGGCGAAAGCCACCTCCTCCGGTATCCTCAGCTCGTGATCTGGCCGTCGCCAGCGGCGACACGATCCGGAAGCCAACAGCCGCGGCCCGCCGGCTTGCGGCATGACGTTCGAAGTAGCGGCCGATATCGATCCGGATTTCCTCTGCCGCGCTAAAGCGGTCGACCAACCTACTCTGGTAGGTGCTTTGCGAACTTCTTTGCAATAGCATCAGGGCGCGCTCTGGAGGCATACCCGTCTCCGGAAAGACCGAGGCGGCGGCTTTGCCGAGGAGACGAGGCTGGCGGCCGGGTTACGCGTGATAGGGACAGCGCGTCACTTTCGGAAAACTCCGAGACGCCGAGTTACGTCGTCGCTAACTTTGCAGGCACGGGCGCGGCAGGGACAGCGTCGATTTACGCGCTTTTTTCGGCGCCAAGTCGGGCCCGTGCTGCTCTCCCTCTCCATGGCAGAAGTGCAAGCGTCTTCAACCGCGTCAGGCTTTCGATCGTAAGTGCGGTAGGCCACGGCAGCACGTTTGCAGGTTCGTTGTCCGCGCTTTCGGCAGGAGCTTGAGCAATTCGGGTTTGATAAAGCCGAGCGGCCGAGCGCAGCCGTGGGCACGAAAACCCAAGGGAGCACGGGCCATTCCTTATCGAGTCGATCGTTAATAAGCCGAATTGGGCTGAACTGGACAGTTGAGCGTTGGCCAGAGTGAGAGCAGGAAGAGGGACAAAAGGTCTCTGAGCCAAGCCAGGACACGGCGGAGGTTGTGGCCAACGGCCGAGAGGAGAACGTTAGCGGCATCTCCGGCGCGGCCTTTGAGATAGCAGCGGCCAAGGTGACCTTCGTTCTTCATGTGTCCGATGATGGGCTCGATGGCGGAACGGCGGCGTAGCTCGCGCTTGATGACGCCGAAGACGCCGCGCTTCTGGCCCGAGATGAAGACGCGGCGGGGATTTTGTGTGTCGTGGCCGCGATATCCCTTGTCGACATAGGCCCGTTCGATCGGGCAGCCGGTGAGGCTCTCGGTGCGCTCGATGACGTCGCGAAGGGTGTGACCGTCGTAGGGGTTGTCCGGCAGCGAGCAGGCGTGGAGCACGAACAAGCCGCCGGGAGCTCTTTGGTTGTTGGTGACGATGGATGCCTTCACGCCGAACTCATAGGGCGCGGCGGCCTTGCCCTTGCCGATGCACTCGACCTCCGGAGCATGGAATTCAGCTTGAAGCCGCGCTGGCGCTGCTGCTGCGAGCGGATCTGGGTGGCTCGGCTCAGCGGCAGGGCGAATGCCTCCTCCAGTGCGGGCTGGCCCTCGGTCTTGCGGCGAATGTCGCGGATGATCCGGCCCAGCCGGCTGCGCAGAAGGCGCAGCTGTCGCTGATGCCGGTTGAATTGTTTGGCATGAGCGTAGCGGCCCGCCATCATTGCCGCGCTTTTGGCCACGCGAACATAGGATTGCCGGAGCCTGACCCCGTGCTTCCTCGCCAGGCGGTTCAACCCGCGGATCGCTGCATGCAGCAGCTTGGCGTCGGTCGGAAAGCTGATGGCCTTCGGTTGGACGGTCGTGTCGACCGTGACCCGCTTGAGGTCCTGGCTGCGCAACGCACCGCTCGCGTGCGCCACCCGAAGGCTCTCGGCCAACAACCGCTCCAGCTTGTCGCCGAGCCGCTTGCGCCAGTGGCTCAGGTCTGAGCGCTCATGCGGGAAAACGTGCTGGAAAAACTCTTCGCCGGTGAAGAACTGGAAGTACGGATCGTGGACCCAGCGCTCGCACACCCCTTCATCGGACAGGCCGTAGATGTGCTTGAGCAGCAGCAATCCGATCATGAATCGGGTCGCGATACCCGGCCTGCCGTTGTCGCTGTAGAGCGGCGCGATCTCGCCGTCGATCCAGTCCCAATCGACCCTGCCGGCGAGCAGAACCAGCTCGTGTCGCATGTTGATGATCTGGTCCAGCCGGGACCGGAACAGATCGTTCGAGCCTGTCGTCCTGTGCTTCTTTGGTCGCATCGGTGCCTCCGATGCAGCACGGAATCACGGTTCGCAGCGGCAGGGAAATCCAAAATCGAAATTGCAGGGTTTTGGGCTGTGAAGCCTCAATCCCCTGCAATCTCAAATGCCGCCGCAACCGGAAAACAGACTCCCAATCAAGTGCTTGGAGGCTTGTTCACGGACAACTATCGACCAGCGTGTCTTCCGTCAGCGTCGAGTCTTGCAACCGCTTTACGAGAGCGCGCGGTTTCGCCGCGCCTTGAGTGGAAAATGACTGTTGCAAACGCACAGGTTGTGTGCAACCATAGGCTTGGGACTCAGAAACCCAAGATAGCATCAGTTGGCCATCAATGGGCCTGCGGTAACAGCCCCGTTCGGCGGGGACGGTGCGCCCATGTCGAAGGGGCACCCCAAAAGCATATTGGCCGTTCAGGATTACGGCTTCTGAACCCCGGCAGCCAGTCCGCTACCGGCAGCAGAGCTAAAAGCAAGATCCATGAGCCATCAGCGAATCTCGCGCCGCGCGTTGGCGATCGCTCGCGTCTGCAGCCTCGAAGTGTTGCACGACAACGAAACATCTCAGCAGAGGGCCGACCGGTTGCTGGCGCCGCACAAGCGGCGCAACCGTTGCCCGTCGTCAAATGATTTGAGGCTGATTAGGCGACTCGCGAAGGGAGGGTCTGGCCCCTCAGCGGTTAGAGTTTAAGCGGCCTGCACTCGATGCTGCGAGCGACGGTTTGCGTCTCATCGGCGCCATCCCGCTCGAGCAGAACGACGAGTGGCCGTCCAGCGCGGCAACCATCGCACTTTAGGCAATGATCCCGTCGTCAGGCCCCGGCAATCGCTAACTCCGTTCGGCCATCCGGCGATCGCGGCCACCGCATTCAGCTTGCGCCCCGCGTACGATCCGTGTTCGCGCTATGTGCGGCGCGTGATTCTAAAAAATTGAAGTTACCCTAAATATCTTGCGTGCCCAAAGCTGGGTACCCCCCAGAGCTTTCGGAGCTGCAACCTGCACGCACCGCGGATGTGATGCGGCTCTCGACCCGGTCGCGTTGTTGCGCGATATCCGCGGCGCGCAGGAACGCCTCGCCGCGCTTGCGGATACCCAGCCAATCGTCAATCCTGCTGCGGCATCGCAATCGATTGATCTCTTTCTGGCAAGTCTACGAACCGCCTGGAAGGACGGAGCTATGCGACCGACGGATCGGCCAATCGTGAAAGCGAAGAGAGGCCCGCGCCGTCCCGACCCGCTCAATGATGTGCCAGGTGCCAGCGGAGGAGGCCGGGCGCTCCGAAACCCCCGCCATCTCCGCATGGCTGACCTATTTTATTTAACGCCCCGCGAACGAAGCGCACTCATGGCTCAGCCAGTTTTCTCAGAATCTTTGACGTATGCCGATAACGTTGGCATTGTTGCCCTCTTTGAGGCCACCGAGTGTTCCAAAGGCCCCCGAGCGGTGCTGAATGCGATAGACGAGTTCGGTGTTCGGCAGGCTTGCCAAACCAAACGCAAGCTCGAAACCCAAATAGAAAAGCAGCCTTGCGCTTCCCTGATGGACAAGTTGGTGTTCGCCCTCCTGTCCGATCGGATTAGATATTGCACTTAGTCCAAAGACGAACCCAGGTGAGATCCGAACGGCATCGAACAGCTTGAGGCCCTCATGCCGAAAGCTGACGCCCGCCCACAGCTCCGCAGAATGCATCACCCTGTCAGCGTACGTGACGGTATCGCAGCAGACTTTGTAATGCCCGAATCTGTCGGCGAGGCCGACTTCGGCACCCAAGAGCAACCCGCTGTTGAATTGAAAGAAGTCCCGCTGATAGGCTCCGCCCACGATGTAGTTGTCGTAGGTGAGTTCCGAAGACGGCACGCCAATGCCAAATTTAAAGGTTTCTCCTAGATTTCCCGAGTTCGTCCTTCCACCAAACAGAAAAACGGACTGCTTGAGAGCGGGCTGCGTGGCTAGTTTGAACGGTGTGAGCAGATAAGCGCTGTAGTCCTCGGCAGATAATTGTTGTGCGAGCGCCGAGCCAGTGACATGCGCGCTGTCGGCCATGCTTTCCGTGGAAACAAATCCCATCGCAAGAAAGCTCAGGGCATGCAGCGTCGAACGCGCGTGAGATCCTGTTCCGTGACAATGCGCACCGCGCGCGGCGAATTTCGGAGGTTGCTGCACTGTTCGGCCGGTTAGTCTATCGAGATTACAGATGTAGACGGCCCCCCACTTGCCAGGATTGTAGCAGACTTCTGACCAGATCGCTTGCTATCAGATGTCCGGCCTGTTTGCGCGGACAAAGTCCGCTGGCCGAGATGATGTTCGCTACGCACGCTCCAAGCACATGGGCGACACTCGTGGTGCCAGTGTAATCTTCGGAAGCTCGCGCGTATCGACCGATCGGTCCTTCCATCTACTGCGTCCTGCAAGTTCGTGGGCAATCCGCCGAGCAACCTCGCTCGCGGTCCGATTTCAGATCAAGTCGGCATGGCTGCTACCGGCTGGTTGTACACGCCGCCCGATATCATCAAGCGCCAAGCGATGCGGGCAAACTTGTTGGCCAACGCCACCGCAACCAACTTCGGCGGCTTTCGCTCCAGCAGTGAGGCGAGCCATGGTGTGGGCTTATGACGACCCTTGTGGATATGCCTCAGCAGCGCGGTGGCACCGACAATCAACGTCGATCGCAGTACAGAATCTCCAACCTTTGTGATGCCGCCGAGTCTTTGCCGGCCGCCAGTTGAATGATCCTTGGGTGTCAGTCCGAGCCATGCCGCAAAGTCGCGACCCGATCTGAACGTCTCGGGCGGCGGTGCCTTCATGCTGAGCATCGACGACCCAATCGGACCGATGCCGGGAATTGTCGCAATACGCCTGCAGATGTCGTCCTCGCGATGCCACTTCATCAGCTTGGCCTCGATCTTCGCCAGGCGGGCTTCAACCGCGGCATACTCGTCCGCCTGAAAGCGGAAGAGATCCCGCGCCATTTCCGGCAGGCTATCGTCTTCCAGCACACGTTTGATGAGTGCGGCTACGTTCTGCCGGCCGGCGGGGCCGACGATACCAAACTCAGCGGCATAGCTTCTGAAAGCATTGGAGAGCTGAGACTTCACGCTGACCAGGCGTTCTCGCACGGTCATCAACATGCAAGCCGCTTGCCGTTCCTTCGATTTCACCGGTACGAACCGCATGCTGGGCCGGGTGACCGCCTCGCACAGCGCCTCGGCGTCGGCCGCGTCGTTCTTGCCGCGTTTCACGTAGGCCTTCACATACTGAGGTGGGATTAGCTTTACCTCGTGTCCAAACGATTGCAGCAGGCGCCCCCAATGGTGCGAGCTGCCGCAGGACTCTATGGCGACGAGAACTGGCGGAAGCCGCTCGAAGTAGCGGATCATCTCGGCTCGCCGAAACTGGCGCCGAACGACCACTACCTCATTCTCATCAACACCGTGAAGCTGGAACACCGACTTCGAAGTATCCATGCCGATACGAACGGGAATATTCATTAGACTTTCCTCTCATCTTCCGTGACGCCGAGAGCGCCATCAAACCGTGGGGATGAGAGGCCGTCCACACCAGCACATGAGTTTCTATGCATTGCCTCCAACCCTGCTCTCACACCGCAAGATGGCGTGTATCAAAATGGCAACATGGGCGTGTCCATTTCAGTGAAAGCCCATGACTCCTTTTCGCTATTTCTCCTTCGAGTGGGCGCGTCCTGGCTGAGCGGAATCTGGCTCTTGCGCATCATCAAGCCACGTCGAGACTCGGCTTGCCGAAATGAGTTGCTTCGGCACATAGGGATTGATGGTGCCAGCGTAGACGGCAAGTCCTTCGCTGACCTTTTGCCGCGCAAACTCCTTGGCCTCCATTTCTGTGTCAAAGGTACTCGTCACGCGAGGGCTTCGCCTTCTAGGCAGAATCCCCCGTTTCTGTGCCTCAAAGGTTACGTACCAAGTCCGCGCCATCCATTTTCCAATGAGAATGCTTACCGACTTCATGCACGATTGCCCGACGCGGAGGGCATCAATAGTCAAGCGCGCGCAAACCATCGCGAGGTATCGAAGGTGCGGCGGCTACACCGCGTGTTGGCGAACCAGATTCCGATGGGGTAGTAGTCTAAAACGTCTTCATTCGAAGAGTGTTGATCGAAGTCAAACTCACGCTCGTGAGAGCTGGGATTATTTTTTCACCCAAGATTAAGGAGGCAAGTGAACGATCAGTCTGGAATGATTTCGCGCCGCAGAGCATTTTCACTGCTTGGACTAACCGCTGCGTTGACCCTTGTTGGTCTGAGCGGAATTTCGATATCATCTGTCGAGTCTCATGCGAGGCGTTGGAAGGCAATGGGCTTTGGCAAGGCCGTGCTGCCATGGAATTGGAGTGCCCATGTCCGGTCTGTCGCGCCGACTCAAGCAGCTTGACGAGGAATTGCTCGCCCTCGGCGAGGAAACGATGCTGCTCGAAGAGCTTGACGGCTTTATCGCCGGTTTGCTGGCCTGCCCGGAGCAGATCACGTCCAGCGATTGGCTTCCAGTCGTGTGGCATGAGGACAGTACGGACCAGCCGGTCTTCGAGAATCTCGACCATACTGTTCGCCGTCAGCGCATCTGAGACAAATTGAAGGATTTGCGGAGGGAGGATTTCTGGTTCATCGTAGCCACCAGGAGCGCAGATGAAGCAGAAATCCGGACTGGGCAAAGCGCCGGCAGACCAAGTGCTAACCCGTCTTATTCGCGAGAGGGCGCCTGAGAGGCTGGCGAGCGTGGTGTAAAGCGCTGATGCGGCGTAGGATTCGGTTGTGAAGCCAACCCCATCACCTCAACCGCGAACGCCACGCCCGCCATGACCGATGATACGATTTCAGACCACTAAAGCCTCTGCCTCGCGCTCGATCTCTTCATGCTTCTGCATGCTTCTGCCGAAGGTGCCGAATTAGCGAGAACATGTCAGTTTAGATTGGCTAATAGTTCCGTTCTTGCAAACAAACTTACCATTCTCACAATCAGAAACACCACCTTTCTTGCCTGAACAAGGCGTGTTCCGGGCTTCGGCGATCGAGACTGAGCCGAGGAAGACAAGAAGGGCCGTAGCCCATACCTGCGCCCGGGCCAGCGAGCGTGCCAACGCAGCGATACCCGCGACAGACATTTTCTTGACGCAGTTCATCGCGAAATTCCTCCTGGTAGCCCAGACAAATGGTGCCATGGCATGTCGTAGTTGTAGGAGGAACGCCACCCTTGACCATGAAGTCGCAGCCAGTTTGATAGTCTCGTTTCGGAGGCTGATCACCTACCGCATCTAATAGGCCGCTCGCGCCGGTTTCTTTGGACGCGGCACGACCGCGACTCCGCGTTTCGGCACAGAAATGATCGGGAGTCACTCAATCTTTCTTCAACTTAACCCGCCTTATTCGTAAGAGTGCGCCTGAGGGGTAAAGCGCTGATGCGGCGTAGGATTCGGTTGCGAAGCCAACCCCATCACCTCCAACCGCGAACGCCACGCCCGCCATGACCGACGATACGATTCCGCCCTTCTCGTTTCCAGCCGTTCACGCCAAGAAAGTCACAGCTGCCTTCGATGGTGGGCGCCTAACCTCGAACGGGGGCGTGATGCTTCTGGCGATGGCCGAGCGGCGTCTCGGTTTGGCCGACAATTTGGCCCGGGTGTTCCCGGATCGGCGCGATCCGACGCGGGTCGTGCACAGCCTGGTCGATATGTTCCGCGCGCGCATGTTCGCGATCTGCTGCGGCTACGAGGACGCCGACGACCTCGATCATCTGCGGTCCGATCCGGCATTCAAGCTGGCCTGCGGTCGCCTACCGGACACGGGCCGGGATTTGTGTTCCCAGCCGACGCTGTCGCGGCTGGAGAATGCTCCGCGCCTGCGCGACGTGATCCGACTGACCTACATTTTGGTCGACGCATGGATGGATAGCTACCCGCGCGAGCCGGCATCCGTCACGCTCGACATCGATGATACCTGCGACGTCGTCCACGGCCATCAGCAGCTCTCGCTGTTCAACGCTCATTATGACGAACGCTGCTTCCTGCCGATCCACGTCTACGACACGGAGAAGAGCCGGCCCGTGGCCGTCGTGCTGCGGCCCGGCAAGACGCCGGGCGGCGTCGAGGTGCGTGCCCATCTGCGCCGCCTGGTACGGCATATCCGGACGCGATGGCACAACACGCAAATTACGTTCCGTGGCGACGGGCACTATGCCCGGCCGGAGGCAATGGCGTGGTGCGAGACCAACGGCATCGACTACATCTTCGGTCTGTCCGGCACCAAGCCTCTCGCCAGAAAAGTCGACGAGGTCGCCGACGACATCCGCACGCGACGCGCCATCGAGAACCTGCCGGTTCTGCGTGGCTATACCGAGACGCGCCACAAGGCAAAGTCCTGGGATCGCGAACGGCGCACTGTCGCCCGTATTGAGGCGACGATGCTCGGCCTCGACATCCGCTTCGTCGTCACCAGCCTCGATGTCGGCTCGGCCGAGTGGATCTACGACAGCCTGTATTGCGCGCGCGGCCAAGCCGAGAATCTGATCAAGCTGCATAAGACGCAGCTCGCCTCCGATCGCACCAGCTGCCGTTCGGCGCTCGCCAACCAGGTCCGTCTCGTGCTCCATACGGCCGCTTATTGGCTGATGCTGACCGTGCGCGACGCCATTCCCAAAGCCCGGGAATTGGCCACTGCCGAGTTCGCGACGCTGCGTCTTCGTCTCTTGAAACTCGCTGCCCGTGTGGTCGAGACCACGAGCCGCATTCGCCTTGCGTTCGCCGCGGCATGTCCCGAAGCCGACCTGATCCGCGGCTTGCCCGGCACGCTGCTGCCGCTCAGTCCTTGACCGGCGGGGCGTCCGCCCCCCGTTCGCCCAACCTATACCTCAAGCGCGTTGCAAAGTACGGGTCGTCAGGCGGTGAAAAGCCGAAGGCAATCCTGTGCGCCTCGTCAGAGCAGATGTTCGGCCGCATCAATCGGGCCCCAAAGCCGCACTCTCACGAATAGGACGGGCTAGCTCAGGAAATTGAAGTCAAGATCAATTCGGGCGACATCGTCGCTATCGCTGAAGTTCTCCGTGACCTTCACCCGCAGGCAACTGAACGGGAGCCGGTGTACAGCATCCGGCAACTCTACGATGCGGCGCTCGATCGCATGTCACGCGAGGCCGCGGTCGTTCAACACACGACCCATGACGAAGCGATCCACGAGATCACTTCAGAGCTCGCGAAACAAAGGCCACCTATCCATGAAAAGTTGGCCGGGAGCGATCAGCAAGCCCGGCCGAAGGTTTCTGTCGAAGTGTCGCCGTGGGAAATATCGACGGACAAGTGAAATGGACCCGCGGAGCGGGACCGGTTGAACCGGTTTGTTAGTTGGAAACGGATCGCTCCTGATCCCTTTCTATCACGCAGCCAGAGACTCTGTCTGCTGGAATTGCTGTGGGCATGTGGTCAACGCGTCAGCGTTGTCCACCATGTCCACAGCCTGCGCGGCCTGCATCCGTTCGCGCCAGACCGCCATCGGCGTGCGATAGCCGAGGGACTGATGAAGGCGACGATCGTTGTAGAAGGCGATCCAGCTCGCGATCCCTGCCTTGGCCTCGCGGCCGTCGGCATAGCCCTTGAGATAGATGTCCTCATGCTTGAGCGACCGCCACAGCCGCTCGATGAAGACATTGTCCATCCAACGACCGCGGCCATCCATGGAGATCTTGATCCCTGCGCCCACCAACGCGCCGGTGAAGGCCACGCTGGTGAACTGGCTGCCCTGGTCGGTGTTGAAAATCTCCGGCGTGCCGTACGTCGCCAGCGCCTCTTCCAGAGCCGCCACGCAGAACGAGACGTCCATCGTATTCGACAACCGCCACGCCAGAACCGCACGGCTCGCCCAGTCGATGATGGCGACGAGATAGAGAAAGCCGCGGCCGATGGGCAGATACGTGATGTCGGCCGCCCACACCTGGTTCGGCCGGTCGATCGTCATGTTGCGCAGCAGATAGGGATAGATCTTGTGGCCCGGCGCCGGCTTTGTCGTGTTCGGCTTCGGTCCCAGCGCCGCGATGCCCATCTTGCGCATCAACCGCTGCACGCGCTTGCGATTGACCTGAAGCCCCTCAGCCTTCAGCATCGCGGTCATTCGCCGCGAGCCCAGGAATGGCCAGGCGGTGAACAGCTCGTCGATCCGCTGCATCAGGGCAAGGTCGTTGTCGTTGGCCGGCTGTGGCGGCCGGTAGACCCCAGAACGGGCGATGCCAAGCAACATGCATTGCCGGCGGATCGACAGCGCCTGGTCGGCGCGATCGAGCATTCCTCGACGGTCCGGCGTGCTCATCTTCCGGACCTCCGCGCTAAAAAATCGCGCTCGACTGTCAGTTGTCCAATCTTGGCGTGCAGCTTCTCGATCTCGCGTTCGCGCGTTTCCTCGCTCTCGCGCCCGACACCCGCGTCAAAAGCCCGGGCCGCCTGGTCCAGCAGCTGCTTCTTCCAGGCATAGATCTGGTTCGGGTGAACCTCATAGCGCTGGGCCAGATCGGCCACCGTCGCCTGCTCCCGCACCGCTTCCAGCGCGATCTTTGCCTTCAACGCCGCGTCGATCTTCCGTCGTGTCTTCTTCGTCATCATGCCCTCCGTCTATCAAACGGAGCGGCCCTTTTCCAACTTAGCCTCTGGTCCCAAAACCGGGGTCCATTTCAAAGTACAATGAGATCGGGCGAGTTTACGAGTTCAACAACCTGCTGGGCCCGGCAGTGAAACGAAATTTGACGTCCGTTTCCGTCTCACTCGGGAGAACGATGGCCGGACAATCACGCCGTTCATCTACTTTGTTATCGAGCCATACATCTTGGAACAGAACGGATTTCTTGCGGCAATGTTCGCTCCGAGTGACGCGTTGCTCGACTATAAAATCTTTACGGTGAAAGTTGAGCCGATTGCGACTGGAGCGAATTTTATTCTCGTCACGGATCGAGAGGATGTTGAGCAATGTCTGCGAGTTCTAATGCTCGGTCGGCAAATCATGTTTCGCCTCCTATCAGAGAGTGGACCACTTGCCTCGTTCCCACTCGAAAATGATATTGGCTTTTCAGAGTCGTATCGTGAGTTGAGACAGTTGCTTTTGACATGACAGAGCAACCCTTATTTTTGGAGACACTATTTCAGCAATTCGAACCAGTGATCTGGGAGGTGTACGGCCGGGCGGCGGCTACTGCAGGAGTGGACCCTGCCGCTGTGCCGCTTGAACTGGCCGCCGTCTCCTGGCGCTTCGGCAAGCAGGAGGCGGAGTTTGCAGCGCTCTCGCCCCCTCCCCATGTCGCCATCACCTGGAACGGAATCGCGAGCCTCTGGGCCGCATCGCATGCGATTGCACGGGTCGCCCGGGTGATGTTCGAAGCGCAGCGGAAGCTTGAACCGGCCGACGATAGGCGGCTGATGCTCTCCAACTACCCGGAGGCACGAATGGGCCTCGACCTGTTCGAGCTGTCGCTCCGCTTTGCGGAGAAGCCCTTTGAGCACTGGGTGCAAGAAGCCTGGGCGCCGGTGCCTACGGCCGATCCCACGTCAGAGGATGATCGTAACGGAAACGCGCTGTTCCTCCGCGCGCTCGGTTGGATCATCCGTCACGAACTTGCGCATCTAGTGAAGAAGCATCTCGATCAGACCAGTATCCAGCAGGAGGAGCACTTCCGGCGCGAATACGAAGCGGACGAGACAGCGACGCTATGGCTGAAGGGCGCCCTGACTGCCGACCCAAACCGGCAGGAAGGCGCGCATCCATCCGCTGATGAGCTCGCCCTTGAGGGAGCCGCGGTCGGTATTTTCAGCGGCATGTCTGGATCAGTCAGTTCGAATGCGTGCCGCACGCGGAAAGCCAGACACATCCCGCGGCCGCGGACCGACTTCTGAAGGTGGTCGATCTTCTCGGCCTGAAAGAGGACAGCGGCGCGCTTGAGATCGTCAGCTATGCGATCAAGGCGCTGATCGATCCCGAAGGCGCGTGGGCCGGTTTCTCTGATCGGCCGACGGCACTCGATGCGGCGTATGAGGCAACCGTTGAATTGAGCAGGCACATCCAGCGCAATCGATAGTTCGCATCGGTCGTCACCATGGACCAGCCGCTTCTTCGGAAACACGGGACAGAGATGCAGAGATGGCCTAATTGAACAACAATTCTTCGGCTAGCCGAGGCAGCGTGATCGAGCCCTCGACCGACTTGTTGTGGAGCGAAAAATGCGAGTCTCTGACCTGGAAAGACGAGAGTTAGAGCGGCTGCTTCTCGACCGCCTACTGAAAGATGCGATCGAAGCTCAAAAGATAGGCTTTAGGCCACGAGCATTTCGATTGATGCTCGCTGATATAGGGCCGGTGCAGGCCTGCGTTCGCCTACTCACATCGAATACGGTCCCAGACGGTTTCTTGATACTATGGGAGAAGGGACGGGTGGATCTCACAGCCGAAGCGGCAGTTCTATCGGGCCCTTGGAAAGCACTATTCGACGCGTCAGTTTTGAAATGCGCCGAGGAGAGACCAGAGGCCCGACCTAGTACCCGGAATCAGAGCTGAGTGATACGGCGGCCTTTGAAACGGCGTTGACGGACCTTTTTCTTGGTCCAGACGAAGGGCTCGGCTCTGTCGTTGTATGCGTTGACGTAGGCATCGATGTGTTCCTGAAGCTGCTTGAGGCTCGTGAAGGAGGTGCCGCTGAGCGACTGCCCCTGCAAGATGGAAAACCATACTTCGACCTGATTGAGCCATGACGCACTTGTCGGCGTGAAATGAAATTGCACGTTGGGGTGGGCCTTGAGCCAGTCCTCGTTCTTTTTATGGGTGTTGAGGTTGTCGAGGATGACGTGAAGCTTGCGGTTCGGAAAAGCCGCGGTGACGCTGTTCATGAAATCGAGAAACTCGACGCGGCGCCGGCGTTTTGAATGGGTCGCGATGATCTTTCCGGTGGCGACTTCGAGCGCCGCAAACAATGTTGTGGTGCCATGCCGCTTGTAATCGTGGCTTTGGCCGGTCAAGGCGCGGCCATTGGGCAACTTCAGATAACCCTGCGCTCGCTCCAAAGCCTGGATCGAGGGCTTCTCGTCCACGCACAGCACAATGGCCTTCGCCGGCGGCGCGACATAGAGGCCGACAACATCGGCGGCTTTGGCCGTAAAGTTCGGGTCGTTGCTCTCGCACCAGGACTTGCGAGCCACCAGGTCAATCTTGTGGCTGCGCAGGAACCGCCAGACATATTGGACATCGACATCGCCCAGCGCCTCGGCCAGCAGGGGGCCGGTCCAGCGCGCAAACCCTTGCGGTGGCGGCTTATCCAGCAGCTTCAGAATCCGCTTGTCGGTCGTCTTCGTATAGATCGGCTGCTTGCCAGGCCGCGGCTTGTCTTGCAGCCCTTCAAGGCCATGGTCGGCATAGCGATGCCGCCAAAGGCTGACAATCCGCGGCTGGACCCCAACTTCCTTGGCGATCGACCGGGTGCTGCGCCCATCCGCCGCCAACAGAACTATCCGCGCCCGCTTCAAATCGCGCTGCAACGTCACCGGTGAGCGACAGCACGCCTCAAGCACCTTGCGATCTTTCCTCGAAAGGTGGACTTCTCTTGCTTCGGGTATCATCCCGACCTTGAATCACGACTCACGTTCCAAGAAAAGTGGGTACTAGTTCCGAACAATTAGGATCTAATAAGCAGCCGGTGCTATTATGCGGATCACTCGGCTTCAGGTCGCGAGGGGCAGTACCAGGTGTGGAAACTTCTTAGACACTAGCTCGCACAGCCGCAGGAAGTATTTTCGCTCCAGTCGATATCCAGTCGGGTCATTGTTGCTGTGGAACACTTCGGCGGTACCCAGATGTAGCTTGTAGCCGATGAATCTCTTTCGGCCATCGATGCAGTGCGCGTGAGGGGCAGATGGCAACGGGTCGGGATCGTATTTGTGAACGCGCCATACCTCGCCGCCGACGCGGTAGTCTTTCTGGATCAGCGTTTGCCCTTCTTTGTTGACCAATTGAATCAGGCCGAGGTCTACAGAGATGTGCTCATCAGATTGATCGACAATTTCATCCGGCATTTTTACCTCCCAAGAGCGCGACATGTAACGAGTAATGCTGGTCATCGTCCAGCGGTTAGGATGCGCGATCGCTTCACTGCAGGCTATGGCTCCGTCTCACCGCGGGCACGACAGATCGTCTGATTTTTGCGGAGCCGCATATCCCTTCCGGCGCAAAGGGCGGGATGCCATGCTCGGACCGATGATGTAAGTGAAAAGGGGGGCAGGAGGGAAAATGGCGGGGCTCTAATCCGGGGCGTCTTTAAGGGCCTGGGATACGAGTGGCAATAGCTGTCGTGCCGCTGTTATCACTGCCGATATCACTTCCATCTGATGACATGTCCGCCATTGGCACTTCGATGCCCAATATGTCGCTCTTAAGAGACACGCCGTCAGAAAGCCTCCGGCTGACACAGAACATGGTGTGCTTTGCCAACGTGAGGTCCAGAAAAGGTCAGATCGACCCGAGACTTTCCGTTTTTCCATGCAAGCTGCACGTTCTTTGGGTGATACGGAGTGTCGATGATGAATCCCCATTTATCTCCAGTGATCTTGTGATTGAAGGGCGGAGCGTGTTTTTGAAGAAATGATGCGAAGGCTTCCGAAAAGCGGCGCACGTCCGCATCCCCTACGCTTTTGCTTTTCGCAACCCGTACCAGGCACTCAGCCAGTGCTGATTTGCGCCAATTGGCGTGCGCCGTGCTATGAATGGCGAACCAGTCGCGCAGTTCTTCTATCTTGAGGGTTCTATCCCACGGGTCTTCTTTAGGCACTCTAGCCAAGTAGACTAATGGGGCAACAAGAACGGTTAGATAGCGCTGCGCTCGGCCGCAACTAACCAGCTCGCTTGCCCGCTCGTGGTACCGCCTTGCTTGGCTTTCTGTGAAGTCGGCAGCAATCTTATCTTCGATTAAAACGGCCACCTGCTCCATACCATTTGAGAAGATGGCGAGAACATCAGTTTCGCCCCATTTCGCATTTGTTTTTGCAGAAACAGAATGTTCGGCTTCTCGGCACTTGAAGCCTCCGAGCCCGATACACTCTGCGAGCCAAGTATCGAACCCGCTGTTGCTATGAAGCTCTTCAAGGATGAAGAGATCGAGATCTCTTTCCTGCATTCTGAAAACCATAATACTGCTCAACGATTGTCTTATAACTTAAAATTTCCCGTTCACCGGACCGGAGCGCTTCGGTCTCCAACGAGCGTTCGTACTTATAGTACTCGCACCGACCCGAATATCCGCCCCCGTTTCATCCTTAAGAAGTGGACCCTATCAGACAGCAGCACTGCGCGCCATTTGGCCGGCCAATGCGCGCATGGATGTGCGGAAGTGGTACCCGAGGGGTTCTCGGTGTGCGGGAAAAAGGACAGCTGGGATTTCACAGCCGAGCTGCAGTTCAACACGCATCGGGTTCAAGTTCACACCTTAAAAGGCCTTCCTCTTATTCAAAGCCACGGCACGTGAGTTCCCCCTCCACTTTCATTCTGCCTAGGGAATTGCCGAGCGGGGTTTGCAGCGCTGCTTGGTACCCGAGTGGAATGACAGATGACAAACCTGAATACCGGCGGATGGAGCAGCGTTTGCGCGACCGTCTGACCGTCTTATTGTTTTTGAGAGCAAATAGGTTCGCAAGCGTCCCCGGTTCAAACGCAACAGGAACACGCGCGAACCGAAGATCGTCGCCCAGACTTGTCCGCAATACCCTTTGATCCAATTCGCCCTCCGCAATTAAAGCCCCTCTCCGCCCCGCTGCGGGAGCGCTCGAGACGTTGCCGGTTATGGTCCAGGGGCAATACATCACCTGTTGCTCGAACGCATCAGGGCCTCTCCAAATCAATCTGCCTATTCAGTCTTGCTCAACTGAGCCCAAACCTGTTCAGATCAATCAAAATAGCCGACCACGACGTGAGACAATTGACGCGATGGCGGCAAACCTTGTCCTGACGGGTACTCGGCAGTCGGTTTCGGTGGAGTATCGCTGGGTTCGGATGACATGCGCCACTATTGCGCGCCGCAGTCACTATCCGCCAAAGTATCAGTACCACATGCATCCCTCAAAAGGTCGATCGGCTTGAGCACCTGCGATGATCGCCCAGTGCTAGAGTTGCTGTCTGTGCTTGACCATACGTAGTGCCGCGTCGGCTGGAGAGATCACGGAGACGAGAGGCGCACGACACACAGAAGGCTCCGGCTTGCCCGCCTAGGCAGGCCCGTCTAGGTTGCGTGGCATGATTGATTGGACCGCCTTCCCTGTACGCGATGGCCTGACCGCGCTGGCGCTGATTGTAGCCAGTTTGAGCCTGTACACTTCCTGGAGCACTGCCCGACGGGCGACGGCAGAGAAGGCCGTGAATGCGTGGATCACGCTCACGCGTTCCGGTACCGAATGGTGGCTCGCGACATTAAACGTCAAAAACGGCTCTCACCTTGGTATCGAGATCGAGAAGCTCGGCGTTGATCTCCCCGATTATCGGCTCGGCGATCCATCGCAGGCAAAGCAGATCACGGCTGCTGATGGCACACCAACCGGAATGGACATCGCAGACGTTGACCATTGCTTGGCGATGGCATTCAAATTCAACGTCGCTGCGGGCGAAGCACTGCAATGCAACTTTTTACTGCATCAGCCTGCACACAGTCAGCGCAAAAGCGCCAAGGTCAACGTGATGTATTGGACGCTAGAGCCCAAGAGGCGATGGCGCATCCTGCCGGTGATGGTGCAAACCCGAAGCGGTTGATGAGGGTAGGCCATGATCGCCTTCTGTTTCACGAAATCAATTTTCGCGCGGCGCGAAGTGCGCGTGCGCGCCATAGTACCGAAGTACCGAGGGTCACCGATTTGAGATGCACGGTACTCGACATCACCATGCTTATTTAGAACACAGCGGTACGCGAGGTCGCCGCGACTTATTCGGTGGATCAGGCGAATTCGAGAATTTCATACCTAGAAAAAGCCAGCGCGTCCGCGCCGAGTCGGACCTCCGTCAGACGCCGCGCAGTTTCGCTGATGATGGGTCACTACCTGACAACATCTGCGCGTGAGAATGCCGACTTTTCATCCCCTAAAAGGGAGATCCCATTTTAGAAGTGCGGCACGACTAAACTGATTAGAGAAGGACATTGCAGCACTGTGTCGGAGACAATGCTTTGCGGTGAGCCGCGGATCTAACGCTCGACGTGCGCCCAGTGGACGCTTAGATCGGTTTAGGGCGGTTCTGAGTGGAGGGCGCGAGGCAGAACGCGGAGAACATTACAGATCGCGGAAAAGCTCCATAGCGCTCCCTGCTTCGATCTATGCGATTTTGCAATCTTAGATGCCGGATTGCGCGACGGTGTGCATCCTAGATCAGCATGCGAGAGTACTCCTAGTTACAACCTATCGATGTTCCTCCCTAAAATGTCAGTACCGCGATCCCCGCGCGGGTGCATTCAGAGGAGAGAACAAGTGGTCACGCAAAAACGGGATAGAGCACCGGAAACGCGCTTCATGGCGAATGCTGCTGGTCGAAGCTCTGGCCGTCGGAAGAGTAAGGTCCGCGACCTATTCGAAACCGAGGGTGCCGAAGCGGCTTGGGTACTCGGACTGCGGCTGGGTTTGAACGACAGCACTCTGCGAGCTTGGTTTGCTTATTGGCAGGCATTGCCGCCGCGGTCTGACTAATCTGATCCGCCGGAGCTTCAGAACGTTGCTGCGGGGTGTGTCGAAATTTGCGAGTATGAAGCCAGCTTTACTCAAAGAGTTGGATGAATCGCGATGACACGGCATCCTGAGCCCCATGTCCGCCGGGCAGTTCGCGTACTTGCTATGGTCAGCGAACTCCATCGGCGTGGATATCAAAAGCTCCGGGTCATGCCGTTCATGGCGCCGAGCGGCGCCTACTGGCGCTGTTGGATTGGTCCCGACACACTCTTCTATCGCAATCACGGTGCCTTTCTCTGCGATACCGGGTACAGCGAAGAGCAATCAGTCAGCCTGTGTGCACGCTACACGTCCGGCGAGGAAGACCGATACTTTGGTTGGCCAGACGCTGAAAACGACGAGGCTCGATCGCTAGCAGACAAATTCTTGGCGCGGTTTACTAGGCTCGCCAGCGCCGGCGAAGGGTGGAGCTATGCTTACGCCGGCTGGTATCAGCGGCTGCTTGGACTTGCTTACCGAGGTTGGATGCCGGTGGTCCTCTCTGATGACGACAGTTCGTCTCGTAGAGGGATTAATCTTCGAGACCTTCGGCCGCAAGAGTGGCGTTCCGCAAATGAAAAGAGGCCCTCGTTGCCGCTCCCACCTGCCGGCAAATTGCGCAAAGATTTTCCGGACAATCACCAGCGGGGCGACGGCGGCTTCACGAGCCCGCGCATGTACAACACTATCGAGGATAGCCAGAGCTGTAGAGTTTCGGCGAAGCAAGCCTGAGAATCTTATCAAGACCAAGAATTTGCTGTCGAATGGGAGAGTCATCAACATGAATCTAATTTACGACATGAGTGAGGAAGACTTCGAGGCTTGGTGCGCCAACATGGCGGCCAGCAATCCCGAGGATATCGAATGATGAAGCTGAAGGGTTCGTTCCAGATCAAAATCGCGCGAAGATTTTACCGCCCTAGTTAGCCGAGCAGGTCCGGCCTCACCAACGCATGAATTTCCGTTGCGCTCGTCGAAAAAGAGAGGACGAACGATTGCACTATCCACGAATTTATTTTCGATGCAATGAAGCTGCGAGATCAGCCCTCATATGACTAGCTGCCGCGACGAATTGAGCAAGACCCGTCCTTGGATATTAGCTCTTCATCGGTACCAGGATGAGCGCATCGATCTCTGATCTCCTTGAGGTCATTGAAAAAGCCCAACACTGAAGCTCGGCTTGCGTTGTCAACCAGCCTCAGTTTCCAGATCATCGTGGCTTTATCAATCAGGAACGTGCATCCAATCAGCGTCGAGACATCGGAAGCAACCGCGTCGCCATTCAAAATCCGAAAACCACGCTCATCCGCTTGAGCCTTCTCGAAGCTAGGGAGCCGCCCGTGCCGTCGTTTGAAGAGCTCCATGCCAGCCGTTTTCTGCCGTCTGGAAGCGCTTGCCAGGCTTCGTCTCTGTTAGCAGCCGAGCGGCAAAGCGAAAGAGCCAGGTCCTCGATCTCCAAGGCGAGTGCAAGAAACGCTAGCCGACCGAGCGGCTTAAACAAATCCCTATAGAACAACACCCCAATGATCTCATTGACATGAACAACGTAGAAATATCTATTCGATGTGGATCTCGCAAAAAGCCCAACCGCTTCTAGTACCGTAGTATCCGAACTCAACAATTCGTTTGGCTCCAAGTGTTCCATAACCTCGTCAACAGTATGGGCGTCCGAATTCTCAATTCGAGCATAGTTCTCAAACCAGACTATGCCTTTAGCGCTCCCATTCGAATTTACGACCCTCGACGGGTTATTGAACGGGTCAAGGTCGGGATCACAGTACATTTCCAAGAGGTCGTCGTCGGTACTCCCGGTAGGGATGTCTGGGCCGAGCTGTGAACAGATCGAGCGCACTGTAAGAGCCGACGAGACTTCTTCAAAGATTTGCCAGTTCATGGCACGCTTGGTCTCGTTTTCCATAGATCTAACACTCGAGGCTAGTGCTCGGGAAAGGCAGAAACTGTTCGCGACAAAAGGTCAGCGAGCGGACATGGCAGTGCTCGCTGAAAGATTTCGCTCAACTCTCTATAGTACCAGATTGTACCCTGGCGCTTCCCGGTAAATCGGTCCCACAAAGCCTCGCCGATCTGTTGGTAATCACTCAATATCGCCTCTGCGTTATCCACCTTATCGGCCAGTGAAACCAGTAAAGAGGTCGCAGGCTTGTTTGGTAAAGCTCTCAAGTATGCTTCCTTTCGCGCCCGCCACTCGGGTTTTGGCTCGACCCACGAATCTGTGCAGTCCGAAACGATCCTAGCGACATCATCACCGAACCTTTTGCAGATGATTGCTAACGTGGGTTCGCCTCCTTGATCTTCTGCAGCATCATGCAGCAGACCCGCGATAGCTTGGACCTCAGTTCCACCAGCCGACAACACACGGCTTGAGACGCTCATTAGATGAGCGATGTACGGGACGCCGCTACCCTTTCTAATCTGGTCACGGTGAAGACTAGCCCGATCTATTCACGAGAGCACGGTCGTTCTTGACGTCTGACGGGGGCTGGCGGCTGGCGTGGGTGACCGTCCGGCCTTTTCTCACCGGGTTCTACATCAAGCTGTTTTGTAGGCGATGGAGGAGTGGGGCGGGTGAGCGGGCGCAGGCCCGGTCGGTTACGGACCGAGCGGGAGCAGCGCGCCGGGCAAGCCGCGGATCAGGTCGGCTTCGGGACATGCCGCGGCAAACGCAAGGCGAATGCGGCTCGTGGTCTCGACCACACGGGCAGCGAGTTTCAAGAGACGAAGACGCAGCGTCGCGAACTCGGCAGTGGCCAATTCCCGGGCTTTGGGAATGGCGTCGCGCACGGTCAGCATCAGCCAATAAGCGGCCGTATGGAGCACGAGACGGACCTGGTTGGCGAGCGCCGAACGGCAGCTGGTGCGGTCGGAGGCGAGCTGTGTCTTATGCAGCTTGATCAGATTCTCTGCTTGGCCGCGCGCGCAATACAGGCTGTCGTAGATCCACTCGGCCGAGCCGACATCGAGGCTGGTGACGACGAAACGGATGTCGAGGCCGAGCATCGTCGCCTCAATACGGGCGACGGTGCGCCGTTCGCGATCCCAGGACTTTGCCTTGTGGCGGGTCTCGGTATAGCCACGCAGAACCGGCAGGTTCTCGATGGCGCGTCGGGTGCGGATGTCGTCGGCGACCTCGTCGACTTTTCTGGCGAGAGGCTTGGTGCCGGACAGACCGAAGATGTAGTCGATGCCGTTGGTCTCGCACCACGCCATGGCCTCCGGCCGGGCATAGTGCCCGTCGCCACGGAACGTAATTCGCGTGTTGTGCCATCGCGTGCGGATATGCCGTACCAGGCGGCGCAGATGGGCACGCACCTCGACGCCGCCCGGCGTCTTGCCGGGCCGCAGCACGACGGCCACGGGCCGGCTCTTCTCCGTGTCGTAGACGTGGATCGGCAGAAAGCAGCGTTCGTCATAATGAGCGTTGAACAGCGAGAGCTGCTGATGGCCGTGGACGACGTCGCAGGTATCATCGATGTCGAGCGTGACGGATGCCGGCTCGTGGGGGTAGCTATCCATCCATGCGTCGACCAAAATGTAGGTCAGTCGGATCACGTCGCGCAGGCGCGGAGCATTCTCCAGCCGCGACAGCGTCGGCTGGGAACACAGATCCCGGCCCGTGTCCGGTAGGCGACCGCAGGCCAGCTTGAATGCCGGATCGGACCGCAGATGATCGAGGTCGTCGGCGTCCTCGTAGCCGCAGCAGATCGCGAACATGCGCGCGCGGAACATATCGACCAGGCTGTGCACGACCCGCGTCGGATCGCGCCGATCCGGGAACACCCGGGCCAGATTGTCGGCCAAGCCGAGACGCCGCTCGGCCATCGCCAGAAGCATCACGCCCCCGTTCGAGGTTAGGCGCCCACCATCGAAGGCAGCTGTGACTTTCTTGGCGTGAATGGCTGGAAACGAGAAGGGCGGAATCGTATCGTCGGTCATGGCGGGCGTGGCGTTCGCGGTTGGAGGTGATGGGGTTGGCTTCACAACCGAATCCTACGCCGTATCAGCGCTTTACACCACGCTCGCCAGCCTCTCGGGCGCCTCTTACGAATAAGACAGGCTAGCGGCAAAAACCAGAGCGTCGTCGAATGCTTTAGATAGTGGCATCTGGGCTCCACTTCCTGTTGAGTTCTAGGGCGACGTGACCTGTTCGAAACACCGTCGATACTCGAATTAGGCCGTACCTCTCGGTTAATTTCCCATTCTGCGACTATTCTTCTCCAAAAAACGTTGCATCGGTTTTGCGGCCATCAATGATAGAAAATCCTTTGTTTGAAGGTCTATCCGCAGTCCACCCGATATAGAGGTCCACGCCTTCACGGTTAATAGGGCCAACCAGGCGGGTCGCAGCGGCTCCGACAAATCCCAATGCGGCGCCAAATCTCGCAAAATCCTCAAACCCTGTGTCTTTCGGGTCGAAGGAGTGAACCATCATAATCGCCACCTGGGCGTGGTAGCGTCGCGCCTCGTACAGCGCTGATGCGGTACGGTGCAGAAGCTGATAGCGTAGGTTCTCACGGTCAGATACTTTGATGCCTAGGGTTTGTGAGAGGCGCGTGAGGCGAGCCGCCTTCTTAGAATTGGGCATAGCCTCGCGAAGCCATTCACTTACTAGTGGGCCGAAGCTCTCGTTTACTTTTCCCTCAACGGCCATAATAGCTAATTCATTCGGCAGTCGGAGAACGGCTAACACATCGGTTTGTGATGGCGTCGAACCGTCTCCGAGCTCAATGGTTCGCTCTAAGAAAGCATCCACGAGTTCGGCTTCTGCAAAACGAGACGCCTGGTCCGGTGGACACCGACCCAGGGTAACACGGACCATTTCTGGCAAACCATGTAGTTCCGGACGATCCTTTGCCGAAAACCAGCCTTCAGCGACAAGCTTGGCAGAGCGTCCGTCTCGCCAGTGAGCCGCAGAGCCAAGATACGGAATAACGTCCTCCGGACTTCTCATCGGCAGATGTAGTTGGGAAATCCCACGCATGGCGCCTACCCTCTGGCGCGCGTTAACTTGGTCTGGCTTGCCTTCGCGCATCGTCCTGCTCCTTACATGCAGGCATTTGCCCTTTAGTGTGATGTAGAGACAGCCTTACGTCCTCGCGACCACGACGCAGCCGCTAGCAAGCGCGGCGTTGAAAACTTCCCTTCATTCGTGGGTTTGCCAAAATCTCATCCGCCACGCTGAACGGGCTGACAAGACACCATTCCATACGCGGGGCTGGCTCGGGCAGACGATCCGTGACGAGGGCATAAGCGACACGTCCCGGCCCCTCACCGTAAGCGCCGCGTTCTTCAAATTTGCTCAACCGGTTCATTTTCCCAGCCCCACACTCCCGGACGGACGCTGGCTAAAAATAGCGCAGTCTCAATTTGATCAGGATCGACGGGCCTCTTCAATCCTTCCGAAAGCCGCGCCGCAAGCGCGGTGGCTTCCTTCACGTAGACGGAATAGGCCGACGCGGCCTTATCGTAGCTCTTGCCGCTTCCCAAACAAGCTTTCGTGCTCTCGAAGCCTAAAGAAGCAATGCCCGTCCCGGCGACGAGCGTTTTGATGACGTTGGCGTCGAAGATGAGTGCCGGACCTTCCTGAAAGCTCACACCAGCGAAGTAGACAATCTTACTAGTCGTCGCGAAGCCAACGCCCTCAGACTTGATCGCTTCGAGTCCTTCGGCGGCAGATCGCGGTCGCGAACGCAATTCTTCTAATTCGAGCGCCAGGTCCCCCGCGCGATCGAATAGTCGCACAAAGTCTAAATACTTGCCGCCTGGCCGGCCACCCCGGGGAAAGCCCCAGACCACAGATGCGATCACGGCCCGCGCCAGGCTAACCTCAGCGATTTCAACCACGTGCTTTCGTTTGAAAAAATTCACCCGCTGCACTGCAATCGTCCAGCACTTGATTGAGTAGCTCTGAATTCCCGAGTGCTCGGCCGTGCTTGTCCCAAACGACGGGATTGTGCTTCGAGCCAAATTCTAGGACCTGCTCGCGAGTAGGGACGCTGATGCCACTCATTTGATCACACGAAAGCTTTCAATCACTCCCCTTCAAAGCCAAAGTCCGCAATCCGCAAGCTTGCAGCATTGTCGCGTATCACGCTCTCGACATCCTCCGGGAAACCCTCAGTGGTTTCTGCATCGATATCGAGCGTCAGCGTCACTCGGGTGCCTCGAACGCGATCCAATTCGCTCAGGATTGACTGGGCGATGCTGCTAACCTGGGGTGTCGGCCGGTTGGGATCGAGCACGATTTTCGCGTAGAAGCGGCGGGGACGCCGCGGGGCGGATTGAGGCGGGGTCTGTACAATGATCTCCGGCCTAGGCCCGACGGCCGTCTTGCCGTCCTCGGATCCCACTGAACGGGGCGGTTGAAGGTGCTCGGTCAATTGTGCATCAGCGGCCTCGCGACTGACCAATACCGCATCCGAGTTGAGATCGACGCTAACCAACTGGGCGAGCCTTAGGCCGACATACTCCCCCTTAGCGTCGTCAAACCGATCCGCGATGGCGTATTTGGCGTCTGAGCGCGCCAACGCCTCGCTGATGGCCTTCGCAAGTACCTGCGGCTCGCGCAGCTTTGAGAGATAGGGGAACTGGGCGAACCAATCGCGCAACTGCCGAACCCCGACGTGCCGCTGGTTCGACTGCCACACCCTTGCCGAGGTCATTGTCCAGGACGCCGAGGCGCGCGACGATCAGGCCGTCGTCGTCACATTTTTTCCAGGCCAGTTGGGCCAATGGCGCCGGATCGCTGCCGCGATTAGTCAATGCCACGGGTTCGAGATCAAAACCACGCGCTGCGTTCGAGCTTCCTGGCTGAGGGTCCTGGGGCAACAGCAAGTGCCTCCATCCGCGACGCACGGCATTTACGACGGCGGCATCCTGCTCGGCGAGCTTCTTTTTGGCGTCATCCTCCTGTGCGGGTGGCAGCTGCAAAATGCCTCGTGCATCCCGAACGATGGAGGCCCACGCGAGCTTCTTGCGGACAATATTCTGGATGTCTTCGAGCGCAGCCTGGTCGGCGGCCAGGAAAGCGAGCCGGTTGCGATTGCGACGCTGACCGGGACCCTTGTGTTCAACAATGTCGGCGGCAAGCTTCATGGCAGGCGTATCTTCGTCACGCCCCCGCTGCCATGCAGACGGCGGCAGCAGCACGAGCGCGGCTTCGTAGGCATCGTCTATGCCGAGAGGATCGTCCGGAGCGCCGTGCACACGCAGGAAGCCGGTGCCCTTGTGCCGCTCCTCTCCGCGGATCAGGGTGATTATCTCGGCTTCAACGTCTGCGCCGGATAGTCCTTTGGCACGGTCCTCCGCTTCCTGGTTGAGGGATGCGATCGGCGAGAACCAATAATTCTCGCCGGCGCTGTAGAGATAGGCCGCATTCTCGCCAAGCCGGCGCAGGGCCTCGGAGAACTGGGACGGTTGCTCGCCTGGGACGGCGCAGGCCAACCGGAGACGCGCCACTTCCATTCCCTTGTTGGTTGATCCGTGGGGCGCGGTCGCCATGAACAACGCGGTCGCCGCGCGCGTCACGGCCTTGTTCTTGCCGATGGAGGGGGACCGCGCCTCAATCTGCGCGGGCTTTGAAAGATCGCCCGCAACTTCCTTCGAAAGCACAGCATCATAGCCGCTCGGAAGCGGCACAAGCGCGTTCGTCCGCACCCTGTCGTCGATCAGCGGCACATCGCCCGGCAGGATCATCGGCGCCGCATGGCCGTCTCGCCAAAGCCGGTAGACGATCTGCGCCATCATCTTGAGTACGCCGCGGGTCTTCTGGAATTTTTCGAGCCCGCCCCAATCGCCCTGCAACGTCAGGAACAGTTCAGGGTGGACAGGGTAAGCGGCCAGAAGCTGCGCCTCGTAGGCTCGGTCGCGCACGCCGCTCGGAAACTCGCCCGCGTTGTTTTTGTAATAGCTCGTGAACGCCTTCACGGCCTGCTCGCGCGCCTTCTCGCCGTCGGGGTCTAACTCCTGGAACAGGCGGCGGCGGATGATCTCGAACGTTTCGGTCCCCTGCGCCGGGGCCCAGGCGGATTGCACGCGACCGAACACTTTTTCCAGCGCCAACAGGGCCTCTCGACCGCGCAGATTACCGACCTCGGCGGCGCTCTCAGGGAGCGAGCCCACCACCAAGACGCCAGGCACCGCAGCGGCGGCCTCGGTGAGCGACTGCAAGAACGAGACGAAACCATCGTAGGGAACACCTTCGAGGTTACGAGCGTAGGCGACCACTTCGTCCAACAGGATGAGGCAGGGTGCAGCCTGTTTCAAAATCGCGATCATGGCCTCGGAGCCAGGATTAGTCCGCGCCTCGTCCGATGACTTGATGGTCTCATAGGCTTTCCAGCCCCCGAGCTTCACCGCGATTACGCCCCAGAGGCTCTTCACCGTTCGAGCGCCTTCAACCGTGAACGGCTGGTTGGCGCCGGCAGCCGTTCCGACGAACACCACAGGCTTCGAACGCTTCGGCAGCGTTGTCACGCCCGCGTCCTTGAAGATGTCGGCAAGGCCCGGCAAAGTCTCTGGGTTTGCGGCGCTCGCAAGGTGGTAAAGTGCCAACATGGTGTGGGTCTTACCGCCGCCGAACGAAGTCTGTAATCCAATGACGGGATCGCCCCCTTTGCCCGCCATCCGCTCGATTGCGCTTTGCAGAACCTTTCTCAGGCCACCAGTGATGTAAGTGATGCGGTAGAACTCGCGGGGGTCGCGATAGGTCTCTGCCCCCTCGCCGCGGCTCACGGTCGAGAGGTCGGCCGCAAACTCGGCTTCCTGGAAACGGGCGGCCATGACGTCAGCATGGGGCGGCGCCACCTCCCGCCAAGGCTTCCACGTGTATTTGCTGTCAGCAAGATCAAGCGTCTGCTGCGCCGGGGCAGCGATCGTCTTGGCGGCAACCTCGGTCGAGACACCCATGGCCTCGGCCATCGCTTTGGTCTGATCATCGAGCAATGCCTTGATACCGGCGGCCGACTTGGGTTCGATCGCCTCGACGACGGCCTGGATCGAGCGGAGATAGGAGATCGCGTCGGTGTCCAATATCGTTCCGCCGGCATGCGCCGCGTCGTTGCGCGCAGCGAGAGCCAGCGAGACGTGATTGCGCACGATCGGCTTCAGCCCGTCACGGAAAGCGGTCTGCCAGTTGTCGACCATGGTCTTCAACAGCGCGTAGGCGTCCAGGGGCTTCGACAGGTCAGTGCCGGCGGCTACCGAAAGGCTCTGCTGCCAATTGCCGCGATAGGCATCGCGCATGCGCCGCTCGACATAGGGCTGCAGCACCTTGGTCAGCATCAGAAGTGCTTGATTGATGCGCTGGTTCGATCCGAAGCCACTCATGGTATTCCCCCAGATCAATTCGAGAAGAGATCGCTGCGGTTGCCTGTCTCGGCCAACTCAACGGCGCGCTTCTCAATCACATCCCACTCCTGGTGCAGCTGATTGTAGACACGCCCCTCGGTAGCCCACTGCCTCTGCTCGCAGATGTCGTACAGCCGGCGTGCGAGCGCATGGGCGGGATCGGCCAGCGCCCCAAGGCGATTGTAGAGCGCGGCGGCAGATTCGATGCCACCGTCTTCCGCGGTTAGGCGCTTTACAAGGTGCTGGCAGGCTTCCCAGATCGTGCCATTCTTGGCCGCGTCCCAAACTTCAGGCAGCTCACTCCGGGTGAGGAGCCGGGCAGACCCACCGCTGGCCTCGAAGAAGCCAGATACAACCATGGCACCGAGCGAAATGTTGATAGCGTTGGTCATGTTGATCGCCTCGCCAGAGCGGCCTTTATCGAACCCCTTGGCCGCAAACCAATCAAGAGCAAAGCGGGTCTCACTGTCGTAGTCGGCGTCCGCATGGGAGGTAATTTCTTCGCGGACCTGATTGATGAGCTTCAGAGCATCCTTGACGAGCATCAGCGTCCCGTCGGTGTTGAGCACACTTGCGTGTCGCGTGAAGACACCGATGCCCGGGCCAATGGCAGCCTGTTGTATATCTGTCGGTCCGACGCCCGCTCGACCGATTTCGGCGAGTGCCTCCGGCATCTCGCGACGCAGCGCACGCAGAAAATCGGCGCGGGTGATGATCGAGACTTCAGGGGTGCGCCGTCGACAGATCAGGACGATGGAGGAAGCGAGGGCATTCATGTCTTTCTTTAGGGCATTCGTTGCTTCCGTGCGCATCGGCCATGTGCCATCGACTGCTAGTCCGCTATCGGTAACTGCCTGAAGAAACGTGGCCCATCCGGCCGATGTAACACCATCAGCCGCGATCTCGGATTGCTTGAAAGCATAAAAAATTGACGTGGGTGTATCCGTCGTTGCTTTCGCAATGCTACTGAGAGCCAGCTTCATGCCGTCCATAAAGAACGCTTCAGCTCGATCCGCGGCACTTAATTGAGCCCAACTCTCGTCAGACTGCCCAATAGCTCGGCGGGCGCGATAAGGAGTTGCTACCAACTCCTCCTTCTTGGGGGTAGTTACCCGCCTGAACAAATCAGGATGGATCGTCGAAAGAGTGCGCCGCAGCCAGACATAAAAAAAATCTGATAAATCTGAATAACCGATGTTGTCGTAGTACGGCGGGTCGGTCGAGATTACGACATGTTCGGGGTACTGATTGTCCTGGGCGCCGGCCTCGCGGATCGAACCGACCGAACCAATACCGAGATTGTCGAGGTTCTCGGCTACAGACACCGCGGTCCCCCCAATATCTCCGCCAGCACCGGCAAGCGGGTTGGTCTCAGCAAAAGACCAGACCATCGGCATGGCCTGTCGTCCCATAGCGCCGGCCAAGCGGCCCATACCTGGCTCCCAGATCGTGAGCGAACACGATCGAGTGGTCGCCTTGCTAACCGCAAACCCCAAATAAGTGGCTACGGCATCGGCGTAGGCTAAGGGGCCGAGGCCACCCTCCGCGAGACGCCTGGCGTCGTCAACGTACTCACCGGACCAATGCATCTTGGCTTCGGTGAGCACTTGCTCCCTTGCTGTCGTCACAAGATCCGAGAAAGTGGTTAGTGCCACAGCTGCCGCGAAGTGAAGAGGTCTTTCCACTGCGACATGCCATAGTTCGGGGTCTTGAAGTCCCGTGGATTGTTCGGGAGGTCTTGCTCCAACTCGGGCAAGTCGGGTGGCGGAGCTTGCGCGATCTTCACGTGTTTCTCATCGGGAGGAAGATAGACACGCCCGGTCTGGCCCTCCGCCACGATGGCCATAAGTCGTACACCGATGCGCCCGGCCTTTCCTTCGGTCCGGATGTGCGTGAAGGGCATCGGCGCGCCCGTCAGCAGACATACGCCGCCCCTGCGATTGACCGTTCCTTCCTTCGCCGCTTCAATATCCGTTTTGCTGGGCTTGTCGTCGATCTCGAACGTCCACGTCATTTTGGCACGGTCGACCACTGGGCGGACGATCACCTCCTTGCCAGCCTTTGCCGAGAGCATAAACGACGAGGCGAGCGGCACGTGCGCGCCTTTCGCGCGTGGATCGGGGCTCGACACTGTTCGCGCCCAGAGCCATGCGACTACAGTGGCGTCCGTCTTGCCGTCCGACAGCTTGACCCTCGGATATAGGTGACCGATCCTTTTCTCGGCCTCAGCCCGCATCCATCGACCGTAGTAACGAACATCGTCAGCGAGGCCTTGCGCTCCCTTCCATTGGTGCAGCTCGTTGACCTCTGGGTTTACTGGCTTGCGCCCCGCGAACTTCGGCGGGAACTCAATAAGCGCCTTGCCGATCAGCACGGCCACGGGGTTCAAGTCCGATCCCATAGCCTTGAGCCCAAGCCGCTGCGCTTCGAGCGGGATCGAGCCGCCGCCCGAAAACGGGTCGTAGACCGCCGGGGCGTTTTTCTGCAGGTAGTCAATGATTGCCTTCGGCTTCATCTGCGCCAAAGTCGGCAGGATCTCACCTCGCCCCCGCGCTACAGATCGGGCGATCTCATAGCGAGCCTCCGTAAGGATTGTCTCATTGGTGGACGCCTCCCACGGCACTAGACGCTCAATCAGCCGGTGCAGCCGATCACGCTCGGCCTTTTGGAGCTCGGCGGTCGGAAACTCTTCCGGGCACGCACTCGGGTCATCGACGAACTGCGCGAACAGCACCGCCCGGCATGCCGCCAGCGGCCGCCGCGCCCACCACAGATGCAACGTCGATGGATGGCCATGTCGGATTGACTTTTCTCGCGCACTTTCCCGGTTGATGGCCTCCAGCGGGATCGAAACTTCAATCAGCTTTTTGCGGGTAACCGCTGCAGTCATCGAGTCTGTCCTTCGTGCGGTCTTGGTGATCGGTAGCGAATGCACCGTCCGACTGCAATCAATGGTAAAATCGTGCGTTCTCGTCTCAGCATGGGGAGGTCCCACGCCCTACCAGCTTGTCGAGGTGAAAGATCGTAGCGCAGGCATCCCTGACCGGCGCACCATCGAATGGCTTGCGTACGTAGACAGGCTCATTCGCGAACCCGCCTACCGTGATAGGAACGATCGCCAAAACGAAATTATCTTCGGCATTCAACGCCACAATCATCTCATTGGTCGTGACGGTTATCGTATCGCCGGTTTCGATGCGGCCCTTGACCTCGAGGAAATGCAAGTGCCCGGTGACGGGGTCGCGGCTCTCGATATCGTAACCGATCTTTGCGGCTGAGACGTCCCGCGGCTCTCGGCCCAGCGCGCGTTCGGCCGCGAATACCGCCTGCATCGCGAGCCGCTCCACTTCGGCGCGCGCCAGCGCATCTTCGGCGAAGCCCGTGAAAGGTTGACTTGACCTCGGTCGCAGCAATCCTATTGGCACGACTAACGCCGCGCCCTTCACCTGCGGTGGCAGAGCCTGGATGTCACGTTCCTCGACGAGCTGGCGCAGCCGGCGGTCTAACCGCTCGGTTAGTGTTTGGGCATAGGCGCGCGCGTTGCCGGAATTGAGGCGACCACCCTTGCCGGCCTGCTCCTTCAGGGCAAGTTCCTCGGCACGACCATCCCAATAGTTGATCTCGCGCTTGAGCCGCGCCTTGACCTCGCCCTCGACTCGATCGACCTCTGCAAGCCTGCGCTCCCGCGTCTCCCTGAGATGCTGCGGAACGAGATCAGCGATAGCAAAGTGCATCGCCACCTTTTCGATGTCGCCCTTGAGCCAATCGGCGTCCAGTAGCTCATGCGCTGTGGCTGTCTCTTCAGGCAGGAGAGAGCGAAAATCGAGATAAGGCGCAGGACCCGCATCCTGAGCGTTGCCCTGGCTATCGAGCATCACGAACTGCATCCGGCGCGACACCACGCTTGGCTGCCCATTCCGGCCCGGCCGCCCGTCACGGATCGTGTGCTCCAGCGTCACCAGAACACGGGGAGCAACGCCAAATTCATCGGCCTCGTTCACAAGGATGGCGCCCTGCTTCAGGACATCCCCGGCGTCCTCCAGCGTGACGGCAATCGTCATATCGAGCAGCCCTTGACCCGGGGTGATGATCGCTGCCTGCGGCTTGTGTGTGTCGCGATGAGCCTTGTCGAAGCAAACACGCTCGTAACGTTCAGCGATGGGAACAACGCCACCGGCGAACCGCTGCCGGTCACGCAGGCGTCCCGGTACGCGCGTGATCTCGTAACGTCCGGCTTCCCGTCTTCTTAGTTGCCCGCCAAGCCGCACGAAAGCCTTCTCGAAAAAGGCACGGATGTAGTACGGCTGCAGCCGCCGCGCCGCAGCACGCTCCATCTTCTCCCTGATCTCTATAACAGTGAGTGGATCAAGCCCTTCGGAGGTCAGCTTGCGCTCCCGGATCAAGGTCTCGATCTTCTTCTGGTCGACCACACCATCCACGGCGGTAAGAAGTCTCTGCTTGTGCTTGGGGTCATCGCCATAAAGTACGGCTTCCATCAGCAGCTCGCGCAGTGGCTTGTCCTGGAATAGCTCGCCAAGCACATCATAGACGCTGTCGCGACCTCCCAGGGCATCACGCGCTCGTTCCAGCTTCTCGAGCAGTCGGGCATATACCTCGCCTTCTCGCGTGTCGGCAGAAACCAAATTCCAGAGATGGCAGACTTCCGTTTGGCCGATTCGGTGGATGCGGCCGAAACGTTGTTCCAGACGGTTCGGGTTCCAAGGCAGGTCGTAGTTCACCATCAGGTGAGCGCCGCGTTGCAGATTGACACCCTCTCCGGCGGCATCGTTTGCGACTAGGATACGGACCTCGGGGTCGTCGTTGAAGGCTGCAATGTTGGCCTTCCTCACATCACGTGGCACCCCGCCATGGATGACAGCCACAGCTTCGGATTTGCCAATACGTTGCCTGATTTTGTCGGCCAGATATTCCAGCGTGTCGCGCGGTTCGGTGAAGATCAAAAGCTTGCGGCGTTGGCCGGTCGCCTCATCCACCATCGGTGGCTTATCAAGGATTTCACCGAGCTGACGCCATTTGGCATCCTGGCCTGATTTGCGCAGTTGATCAGCCAGCTTTTCGAGATCACGAAGAACGATCAGTTCCGCTTCAAGTTCGGGGATGGTCTGGGCCGCAGTAGCACGATCCGCAATCTGCTGCTCGGCCTCCTCCAGCTCGGCACCACCTGCCTCGTCCAGGTCACGATCTTCGTCGTCATCATAGAGGGCCGGCAGCTGCTCCTGGTTCGGCAACTTGCCACCGCGGGCAATGATGCGCTCTTCGGCCAATCGAGCTTCGAGGCGTTCACGACGGCGCAGCAGCGAGCGATAGATCGCAGCCGGCGAAGATGCGAGCCGCCGCTGCAATATTTGCAACGCGAACCCGACGTTATTTTTCCGCTTGTCATCACCGAGATTGTTGAGGTTGCGCATCTCGTTGCGCACATATTGCGTGACTGCGGCATAGAGCTGGGCTTCAAGATCAGACAGCTGATACTGAATCGTGGACGCCTTGCGCTCCGGGAACAACGGCGCTCCGTCGAATTTTTTCAATTCCTCTTTTGTGAGGCGGCGCATCAGATCAGACACGTCGATCTTGCGGGCGCCTTCCCGTTGACGTCCCTCGAAACGGTCAGCGTCAAGTAACCCCATGAACAGCTGGAAATCTGCGTCGCTACCATTGTGCGGCGTCGCCGACATAAGCAGGAAGTGGCGCGTCCGGCCGCCGACCAACTGCCCGAGCTTGTAACGCTTGGTGTACTTGACCTCGTTGCCGAACAGGCTCGCAGACATGCGATGGGCTTCGTCGCAGATAATAAGGTCCCAATCTGGCGCGGCCTGCAGTTTCGCCTGCAGCGTCTCCGACCGGGAAGCCATGTCCAGCCGCATGATGAGGTGATTGCGCTCGACGAAGGGGTTGCCGGTGACCGAGGTCTCGATCTGCTCTCGCGAAACGATATCGAAGGTAAGATCGAATTTTTCCTTCAACTCGTCCTGCCACTGCTCGACAAGACTGCCCGGCGCGATGATGAGACAGCGCTCCAGATCGCCGCGAATGATCAATTCCTTGATCAGAAGTCCAGCCATGATGGTTTTGCCGGCGCCAGGATCATCGGCAAGCAGGAACCGCAAAGGCTGACGGGGTAGCATTTCGCCATAGACGGCCGTGATCTGGTGCGGCAGCGGCTCGATCCGCGAGCTGTGGACAGCAAGGTAGGGATCGAATAGATGCGCTAGCCGAATGCGCTGCGCTTCAGATGCGATCCGATAGGCCTCTCCGTCGCCGTCGAAACTGAATGCACGGCTCTCCTGGACCAGTTCGAGACGAGGCTCGACGTCACGGAAGAGCAGCACCTCAGCTGGACCATCGGGGCCACGATAAACCACGTTTAGGGCATCAGAGCCGATCCACTCGGTGCGCACGATCTCTACGGGCGAGGCACCGGCCAGACCGCGCACCTTCGCGCCTGCAATAACTTGGTTCAAGGAAAGCATGGAGACCGGCTAGCACAATTTTCGTAGCAAAAACATCACTCCCTTAGATGCATGAACGAAATCTACACTCCCTGAAGTTGCCGTCCAGAGCTATGCCGGCTTCCAGCCCGCTTAAAACCCAAGCGGTCTCCAGCACTCGCAACCAATTTCGCGAAGTGTTCTCTTTGCCTCGGCCGGAGAGAAGCATCGTCACCGTGTGCCGGCGACCCCGCTACGCCGTCTGCAGGCGATCTTCCAGCCCCGACCGATGGCGCTACGGCCCGCCCATGGCCCGGTGTTTCCGAATGGGCGTGTCATCCTTTATCCACGCCCAATGATTGAACTACACAGGATACCGCCTACATCTGCTGCATAAGGCAGGGGGGCTGATTGGTTCAGCAAATCGGGCAGTGCTGTATCTGTGGAGCGAAGGGTGTGCCGCTCTCCTTCGAGCACGTGCCTCCTCGCGCAGCATTCAACGACCAACGCGTCTTCGAGACGAACATCCAGAAGATGTTGGCAGGTGAGTGGGACGGAAAGCCTCAGCCGCCTCAGGGCAAGTGGGTACAGGCTGGCGCGGGCAAACACACTCTCTGCGAAAAGTGCAACAACGATACTGGCAGCTGGTATGGCTCCGCGTATGTCGCGATGGCACGGCAAGCGCTAGAACTCGTTACGAGGTCAGGCGGCACTGCCTCGCTTGCGTATCCCTATCGCATCTTCCCGCTTCGAGTGTTGAAGCAAGTGATGGCCATGTTCTGCAGCGCCTGTGGTCCATCACTTCAAGAACGGTTTCCAGACATTCCGCGGTTCGTACTCCATAGGGAGCGGCGGTACATGCCGCACGATCTGAGGGTGTTTGCCTATCTGATCGACCCGAGCAAGTCTGTCGGCAATCGGCAAGCACCGATGTCGGGGGTGTTGATCAACGGTAAGCAGCACGTGTTTGCGGAAATCGCTTTCGCGCCCTTAGGGTTTGTGCTGACTGGTGATGTCGATCCGATCAACTTCAGTTTGTTGGACATCACGCCCTTCGGACATTCAGCCTTTCACCATCGAGAGACCGCGTTTCTCAAGCTGCCTGTGGTGCAGATCAGCACGTGGCTGCCGGGCGACTTCCGCTCGAAAGAGCAGGTTGCCCGCGATGTTGCGTCGAATGAAGTGATGGGTCGGGTTGATCTCAATGTCTTCTGAAAAAATCCCGGCGCATCCGACTGCCTCTGTGTTGGGGCGACCTCGACCCGGCCGGAGCCGAGCGGCCAGAGGAGTTGGGCTGCTTAGGCGGCCAGCTCTGGGTGCATCTTGCCGGCCCGATCAGTGTTTTTGCATCTGCTCACTAACCAGCGTAATGGAGCGTTTACCTTCGCTAAACCAATATGAGCGCCGCGACAGGGGTGATTTGGATGACGACGCTGTACACCATTGGCTACGAAGGCACCGACATCGACCGCTTTGTGGCCACGCTGAAGAGCGTCAAGGTGCAGCTCTTGGCCGATGTCCGCGCCGTGCCGATCTCCCGGAAGAAGGGGTTCTCGAAGAACAAGCTCCGCGATCGCGTTGAGCGGGAGGGCATTCGGTACGTTCACCTCGCGGCACTCGGCGACCCGAAGCCCGGCCGGGATGCCGCAAGGGCGGGCCACTTCGACCAATTTCGGAAGATTTACGGTAAGCACCTCGCTCAGTGCGGGCCGCAGCAAAGCCTCCAAGAGCTGGCCAAGCTGGTGGACGAGCAGACCACCTGCCTGATGTGCTTCGAGCGTGATCCCAGTGAATGCCACAGGTTGATTGTTGCAACGGCACTACCGACTCAGGTCACTATGTTCCACCTCTACGGTGATGAACCTGATCGCTATGTCCGTAACGCCGCAAAGCTCCCGAGCAGTCGTTCTGGTCAAGGCGCTGCCGCAGCCCAGTAGAACCTACGGGGAGACCGTCTGCTGTGCCGGCGTGACCGCTGACGGCCATTGGAAACGGCTCTTCCCTATACGCTTCCGGCACCTTCGCGGCGACAGCAGTTTCTCCCGATGGAATTGGGTGAAGTTCTCCTACCGGCCACCGACACGGGACAAGCGAAGCGAGAGCTGTCACGTCTACGAGGATAGCATCGCCATCGACGGCCAATTGCCGCAAGACGAGCGGACGCGGCTGCTTACACCGCTCATCACCGGCTCAGCCAAGGAGGCAATGGCCCTCGGAAGATCGCTAACTCTCATCCGGCCTCGAAACACGAAGTTCATCGCCAAACGCAAGTCAGCGGCTGATCTTGTGGAGGAACGAGAGGCATACAAGGCTGCCGCTCAGCAAACATCGATTTTCGACAAGGAGCTGGCTGAGCTTGAGCCGTCTCCCTTCGATTTCAGATTTCAGTTCGAGGACGACGACGGCCGCCACGACTACCAGAACGGGGACTGGGAAACACATGCGATGTTCTGGCGCTGGCAAGCCGAGTACGGCGAGGCAGGTGCGCTGGATCGCATGCGAGCTGTCTACGACGAACAGTATCCCAGCAAAGGCATGGCTTTCGCACTCGGAAACCAAGCCAAGAGGCCGCAGACCTGGCAATTGCTGGGCGTCATCCGGTTGGATGAGATGACCCAGCCTGATCTCTTCGGATAGTCAGGCCGCGACGGATAGTCAGGCCCGACATTGATTAACACATTGATTAACGACGGAAGCTATCTACCGGAAAACCGCGTAAGCTATTGAAATAGTTGGTGCCGCAAGAGGGATTCGAACCCCCGACCCCGTCATTACGAATGACGTGCTCTACCGACTGAGCTATTGCGGCGAACCCTGCCGGGCTCGGACGATGCCGGTCCCGATACGCGCGCTCCTGATATCGGGCATGGCCCGAATTGGCAAGAACAAGCCGGGTGCGAAATGCGGCTTAGGCGCCCCAGCGGGACCAGAATCCGCGCCAGCCGCCGGCCTGGGCCTTGGGCGTGCCGATTTGTTCCGTAAATTCATCGCTCGGGCCCTCGTCATCGATCCCGGGATCATCCGGGGCGCGGACGATCGGGATGACGGCGGGGATCGGGACGGGTGCGGGCTTGCCGAGGTCGGCACGGGTCCGGAACACCGGCGTTGCCGCCGCCGGCGATGATTCGGCCGGCTCGGGGGCCGGCGTGACCGGCTCCGCAGACGTCATCGCAGGCTCTTCCTTCGGCTCTTCCTTGGCCGCCGGAGGCGAATTGTCCTGCTCCGCCGGGACCGATGCAGCCGGAGCCGGTTCCATCAGGGTGTCATTCGCAGGCGCCGTCACCCGCTTCGGCGGCGGGGCCGCCAGCATGGCTTCCTCGAAGGCCGAGGATTCGATCAAGTCGCCCTTGTCGGAAGGAAGGCTCGCGACCGGCGTCTGCCACTGGAAGGCGTCGAGGCGGCCGGTGACCGGGGAAACCGGGCGCCAGCGATCGCTGACATAGCCGTCGGCGGTCCAGGCCGGATCGTGGCGAGCGCGCACCGCGCGCAAGGTCCAGGCGCGGGCGCGGCCGCCGTCGCCGTGCTCGGTGCGCTCGATCTCGGCCATCAGCAGTGCGACCCGCTGGGTCGGATCGTTGACATAAGGCGCCAGCACCGCCCGTGCGCGGCTGAATTCGGAGGCATCGATCGCGGCGCGTGCGAGCGCGAGCTGGCCTTCAATATGGCCGGCCTTGTCGGCAGGCGTCTTGGCCGCAAGCGTCTCGACCCGCTGCAAGCGCTGCCGCGCGGAATCGCCGAGCTTCACATGTGCATAGGCCTCGGCGAGATCCGGATGCGGATTGGCGAGCCAGGCGGCCTCGACCAGCTTCATGGCGCGGCGCACCTGATGCGCCTCGCTCTCGAACTTTGCGGCGAGCACCGCAGCCGGCACCAGGGTCGGTGCGAGCTTGATCGCCTCCATCACGCTCTCGCGTGCGACGTCGCGATCCATCGTTTGCAATTCCAGCGCGCGTGCGGTGAGCAGCACGCCGCGCTGGCGACGATAGGCCGGCTTGTCGATCAGGCCCGCGGACAGGTTCGAATCGAGGATCGCCAGCGCGCCGCTCCAGTCGCCGCGCGCGCAGCGGAAGCCGAGCACCGCATGCGAGGCCCAGGTCGACGACGGCGACAGCTTGATCGCTTCCTCCGCGATCATGACGGCGCCGACCGCATCGTCGGCGCGCTGCGCCTCGATGAACAGGCCGCGCAGGCCGAGCAGCCGCGTATCCTCGCGCTCGGCCATGGCACGGAAGGCGCGCTGCGCCTCGTCGCGATTGCCTTCGAGCTGCGCCGACTGCGCATGCAAGAGAAGCGCGAGCGGATCGTTCGGCGCATGCCGCCGCGCCGTCTCGGCATGACGGCGGGCGAGCGCGGTATCGCCATGGCCGATCGCGAGCAGGCCGTGGGTGATGGCGTGGCGGCCGCGCGCGTGGCGCTTTTCGTGACTGCGGCGGCGCAAACGCCCCGGCGTCCGCCAGATCGTCGTCAGGATGCTCCAGACCAGCACGACTGCCGCGGCAAAGAGGCCAAGCAAGAACACGAATCTGGGCAACGTCGTTGAGGCGCGGAAGCCGCCCGCCGTCAGGACGAGATCGCCGGGCTGATCGGCAACCCAGGCCGCGCCGGCCGCCGCCAGCGCAATCAAGACGAGGAAAAGGACGATGCGAAGCATGGCGATCCCTATACGCGCTGATTGTTGCGCGAAGCTTTATTGAGCAGGCTTGACGAGATCCGCCATGGCATCGTCGGCGAATTTGCGGGAGGCGGCGAGCGCGGCATCGCGGGCATTGGCCTTGTCGAGCCAGGCCTGCGCCGGCGCGCGATCGGCATCGGGCAGCGTCTTCAACTCGCGCCGCGCCTCGACGAAATCATTGCGGAGCGCAGCAGCCGTCACCCGCGCCACGATGGCGCCGCGATCATTGCCGACCCCGTCGGTCCGTTCGATGCGGACGAGCTTTGACGCTCCGGCCTGGAGGCGCTCGACGATGCCGCCGCCGCTGGACTGGGCATCCGCCGGCGGCGACAGCTTTGACACGATGTTGAGGAGCTCGCGGCTCAGCGCGACGGGGGTCGGGATGCCCGACGATGCAAAGGTGTCGAGTGGCTTCAGCATCTCGGGCTTGGCCGCCAGCGACCGCGCCGCGGCGAGCTGCGCCTCATAGGGATCGCCATGGCGCACGGCGACGTCGAGCAGGGCCGCCGCCACCACATGGCGCAGCGGCTTGTCGTCCATCGTCCTGGCGTCGGCGATCTTCTCGCCCTGCTGCGCAAGCTCGGCCCGCTCCGTCTTGCCGGCGCGCTCGAGCTGCGCGATGCGGTCGTTGAGAGCGGCAAGATCAGGCGAAGCGGCGCCCGGCGCAGATTTCGCATCGTTCAGAGCGCTCGCGGTCTTGTCGGACTGTGCGCGCAGATTGGCGATGTCGCTGCGCAGGCTGCCCACGGATTTTTCCAGCGCATCGATCCGCGCCACCATGGCCGGATCGGCGGCGGGCTTGCCAGCCTTGGCTTCGACCGCGGCAACGCGACCGTTCAGAGCGTCGACTGTCGCGCTCGTCACTTGTGGCGCGGCAGGCGGCGCCTGCACGGCGGGCCAGCCCAGCATCCAGCCGACCGCGATCACGACGGCCGCCGCCACCGCACCGGAGAGCGGTGCAATGACCCAGGGCGAAACCGGAGGCGACGCGGGAGCGGGCGCAACCGCGGCCTGCGCCTCGGCGCGCTCCGGCTCGGCGTCAGCCTGCTCGGATTTTGCCTGCTTGGGCTCGGTGTGCTCGCTCACCGGCGGAGCCTCGGGCTCGCCCGCCACCTCCTGCGGCTGGGTCGAGACATCGGTCGCCTCGAGGTCGATGGTCGGCGGGGGGCGCTTGGCACGACCGGACTCGGGGGCCAATCCTGCGTCTTCAGGCTTGTCGTCGGCCATCGTGACGGTTCCTCACACTTCCATACCTTGCACAGATCCCTGGCGTAGATCTTGGGCAGACCCGATCGCGTCGGATTCGGCCCGACCTCTTACGCCAAACGGGTCTGCAAAGCACGCTCCAAGGTGTCAAATAAGGCATTTTCGTCCGGTTTCGCGGCCACCAGAACCTGCGACGCACCGGCATCGCGCAGCACGCTTGCGACCGTCTCGGACAGGCAGCATTGTGGGATCGCCAGCGCCGAGATTTCGACGCCTTCGTCCCGCGCTGCATCCAGGAAGGCTCGCGCGCTGCGCCGGGAGTAATGAAGCACCGCCTCGATCCCATGCGCGGCAAAACCCTCGCAGACATCGCGCGGGAGAACCTTGACCGGCGCCATGCGATAGGTGGTCTGCGTCACCACGTTGAAGCCTTCGGTGCCGAGTTCGCCGCCGAGATCGCGCGACAGATCCGCGCCGGCGAGATAAAGCAGCGTGCTTTTCTTTTTCAGCACCTTGTCGCGCGCACTCCGGACGACCGTGTCGCGCAGGGCCGCGGAATCGCCGCCGGCGATAATCACCTCGGCAAAGCCGGCGTCTCGCGCGGCAGTCGCGGTGTGCTCGCCGACCGCGAACAGCGGCAGCTTCAACAGGCCGAGATCCTGCAATTGCGGCGCGACGGCACGGATCGCATTGGCCGATGTGACGATGATGGCGCTATAGTTCGCCTCGCTCTCGTCGTGGAAAGCGACCGGCTCGAATTTGAGCATCGGCGCGAGCAGCACCACGTGTCCCCGCGCGCGCAAATTGTCCGCCGTCGCCTCATTGTCGGGATGCGGCCGTGTGACAAGAATGGACATCGCTCGTGTTCCCGAACCGCGTGACGGTGACGCATTCGCAAAGACGGCCGCGCGTGACGATTGCGCAAGCCGACCCCGGAATGCTACCGGACGTACCAGAACTCTGCTTTCCGGATGAGCGCAAGGGCGCAAATTGGATAACAATTCGCCAATGCTGGTATTGGGCATCGAAACCACCTGCGACGAGACCGCCGCGGCCGTGATCGAGCGCGCGCCTGACGGCAGCGGCAAGATCCTGTCCAACATCGTGCGGTCGCAGGTCGATGAGCATGCCCCATTCGGCGGCGTGGTGCCGGAGATTGCCGCCCGCGCGCATGTCGACCTGCTCGACGGCATCATCGACCGCGCCATGCGCGAGGCCGGCATCGGCTTCGCCCAGCTCAATGGCGTCGCGGCGGCCGCGGGACCCGGCCTGATCGGCGGCGTCATCGTCGGGCTCACCACCGCGAAGGCGATCGCGTTGGTGCACGACACGCCACTGGTCGCGGTGAACCATCTGGAGGCGCATGCGCTGACGCCACGGCTGACCGACGGAATCGAATTCCCGTACTGCCTGTTCCTCGCCTCCGGCGGCCACACCCAGATCGTCGCGGTCACCGGCGTCGGCCAATATGTGCGGCTCGGCACCACCGTCGACGACGCCATCGGCGAAGCCTTCGACAAGGTCGCGAAGATGCTGGGCCTGCCCTATCCCGGCGGCCCGCAGGTCGAGCGCGCGGCGGCCGGCGGCGATGCCGCGCGCTTTGCCTTTCCGCGGCCGATGCAGGGCAGGCCGGATGCCAACTTCTCCCTGTCGGGATTGAAGACCGCGGTGCGCAACGAAGCGAGCCGGATCGCCGAGATCACGCCGCAGGACATCAGCGATCTCTGCGCAAGCTTCCAGGCCGCCGTGCTGGAGGCGACGGCCGACCGGCTAAGTGTCGGCTTGAGACTTTTCCGCGAACAGTTCGGCGCGCCGCGCGCGCTCGTGGCCGCCGGCGGCGTCGCCGCCAATCAGGCGATCCGCGGCGCGCTGCATGACGTCGCTCGGCAGGCCAAGACGCAACTGATCATGCCGCCGCCCGCGCTCTGCACCGACAACGGCGCGATGATCGCCTGGGCCGGCGCCGAGCGCCTCGCGCTGGGAATGACCGACACGATGGAAGCCCAGCCCCGCGCACGCTGGCTGCTCGACGCGAATGCGACGGCGCCCGCGGGCTACGGCAAGACGCGAGCGGGATTCTAAATGGAGAGGCGTCTCCACGAGCTCCACTTCACCTCGCCCCGCTTGCGGGGAGAGGTCGGATTGCATCGTAGATGCAATCCGGGTGAGGGGGACTCTCCGCGAATCCAGCTGCCACCTCCCTTGCGGAGACTCTCCCTCACCCCAACCCTCTCCCCGCAAGCGGGGAGAGGGAGCGGAGGGAGCGAGCGATGACCGCGTTCCACTCCGTTGCGGTGATCGGAGCGGGCGCCTGGGGCACGGCGCTGGCGATGGTGGCAGCGCGGGCCGGGCGGAGCGTGACGCTCTGGGCGCGCAATGCCGAGCATGCGACGCGCATCGCGTCGACCCGCGACAATCCGCGGCTGCCCGGCGTGCGGCTTGCGCCGGAAATCGTCGTGACGAGCGAGCTGGCGCTCGCCGCGCGCGCGGACATGCTGCTGATCGCAACGCCGGCGCAGCATCTGCGCGGCGCCGTCAACATGCTGGCCTCGCACATCGCAAGACCGACACCGGTCGTCGCCTGCGCCAAGGGCATCGAGCACGGCACCCACAAATTCATGACCGAGGTGATCGCCGAAGCCGCGCAGCACGCGCAGCCGGCGATCCTGTCGGGCCCGAGCTTTGCCGACGACGTCGCGCGCGGCCTGCCGACGGCGGTGACGCTGGCGGCGAAGGAGGAAGAGCTGGCCAGCAGCCTCGTGCAGGCGTTGGGCTCGCCGACGTTCCGGCCCTATCACTCCACCGACGTCCGCGGCGTCGAGATCGGTGGCGCCGCCAAGAACGTGCTGGCGATCGCCGCCGGCATCGTGGTCGGCCGCAACCTCGGGGCCTCCGCGCTCGCCGCGCTGACCACGCGCGGCTTCAGCGAGCTGGCACGGCTCGGCCGCGCCTGCGGCGCGCGCCCGGAAACGCTCTCGGGCCTCTCCGGCCTTGGCGACCTGCTCCTGAGTTGTTCAACCGCGCAATCGCGCAATTTCGCGCTCGGCATTGCGCTCGGCCGCGGCGAGGCGGCGCCGGCGGGCAAGCTTGCGGAAGGCGCATTCACCGCGCCGGTGCTGGTCGAGCTCGCGGCCGCACGGAACGTCGACATGCCGGTCTCGCAGGCCGTCGCTGCCATCCTCGACAACAAATTGACGATCGACGCAGCGATCGAGGGGCTGCTGACGCGGCCGTTCAAGGCAGAAGAATAACATCTTCCGTCATGCCCGCGCTTGTCGCGGGCATCGACGTCTTGGTATTGAACACGGAAGCAGAGACGTGGATGGTCGGGCATAGGCGAGCGAAAGCGACGCCGTCCTTCGGACGGCTATGCCCGGCCATGACGAACGGATAGGGCGCGCGATGAACTACTGGCTGGTGAAATCCGAACCGTCGGTGTGGTCCTGGGACCAGCAGGTGGCGAAGGGCGCCAAGGGCGAAGCCTGGACGGGGGTGCGCAATTACACCGCGCGCCAGAACCTCGTCGCCATGAAGAAGGGCGACAAGGCGTTCTTCTATCATTCCAACGAGGGCAAGGAGATCGTCGGCATCGCGGAGATCGTCAAGGAGGCCTATCCGGATCCGACCGACAAGACCGAAAAATTCGTCTGCGTCGACATCAAGGCCGACAAGCCCTTGAAGACGCCGGTGACGATGGCCGCGATCAAGGCCGAGAAGAAGCTCGCCGACATGGCGCTGGTGAAATATTCGCGCCTGTCGGTGCAGCCGGTGACGGCGGAGGAGTGGAAGCTCGTCTGCAAGATGGGCGGGATGTAGGAGTTATCCCATCTACGCTGTCCGACTTACGTCTCCGGCAGCGCAAAGACCTCGCATGGCGCGGCAATGCCGCGCAGCGGATGCGATCCAAGCGCAACGAGAGCCATGTCCGTCTCGGCGGCGAGCGCGCCCGACACCAGCACGGTCTCGCGAAGCGGCTTGCACAATCCCTCGAGCCGGCTGGCGAGATTGACGGCGGGACCGATCGCCGTGAAATCGAGGCGGTTGGCGGCGCCGATATTGCCCCACAGCATCTCGCCGAGATGGAGCGCCGCGCCAAACGAGAGCGGCGGCAGGCCCTGGTTGCGGCGCTCGTCGTTGAGGTGGGCCATCCCCGCCCGGGCCGCGCCTGCGGCGCGCAAGGCCGCATCGCAGGCGCGGCGCGGTGATGCCTCGACCACCGGAAAGATCGCGAGCACGCCGTCGCCGATGAATTTCAGCACCTCGCCGCCAAAGGCGTGAACGCCACCGGCGATGCGGTCGAACCAGGCGTCGAGCGCCGCGATCACCTGGGCCGGCGGCGTGGTTTCCGACAGGATCGTGAAATTGCGCAAGTCCGCATAGAGTAGCGCGGCCTGAATGGTTTCGCCGAGATCGCGCCGCAGCGGTGCCGCCAGCACCCGTTCCGCGCTGCGTTTGCCGAGATAGGCATCCAGCGTCGCCCGCAACGTGGCGCGCGCGGCGAGCACGGCAAGGGGCGTCGCGGCAAATCGCGCAGCCTGGCGCAGTTGTTCGATTTCATCCGCCGTGAACGGACGCGGCCCGATCCAGCCGAGCACCGGTCCATCGGGCCGACCGACGATGTCTTCGTGCACCTCGCCGTCCGCAATGCCGCGGAGCCAGCGGCGACCGGCATCGTTGGGCGGGTCGGGCGCCAATCCGCCTGGTGCAAAGCCGAGCGCTTCGATCACCGTGCCGGTCCCGGCGCGCCACAGCCAGGTCCGCTTCGCGATCAGCGGGTGCGGCACCTCCAGCGTCAGGGCGCCTGCCGCAAGCGGCACGCCGTCGGCGACCAGATGCGCGCCGAGGTCCGCAAGCAGGCGGTCGGCCCCCTGACTATCGGAGGCGGCATCGCCGAGCCAGGCGAGGGTCGGGGCGAGGTGCATGGCCCGATGATGACGAAGCAGGCCCGTCTTTGTCACGGGCAATCCTTGACGGAGCGCAGGGCCGCCGCCATGTCCCGAGGGCAGCCCAAGGGCAGCTCAAGGCAAGACGAGGGATGATCGCCGATGACCGAACCGTTCATAGTGCGACGCGAGACCCAGATCGCAGCCCCGCGTGCCACCGTCTTCGCCTATTGACCGATTCCGAGAAGATCTTGAGCTGGATGGGTTCCGACGCGACGACGGAACCGCATCCCGGCGGGCTCTATCTGCTCAAGGGTATCGGCCCGCGCGGCGCCGCCGCCCGCGGCGCCTTCCGCGAGGTCGTGCCGGTGCATCGTCTGGCCTACACGTTTGGCTGGGAGGGCGGCCAGGAAGTACCACCCGGATCGAGCCTGATCGAGATCGACCTGATCGAGCGCGACGGCGGCACGCTGCTGCGCATGACCCATAGCGGGCTGCCGACCGAGGAACAGGCCGCCGCACACGCGAAGGGTTGGGCGCACTATCTGGAACGACTCACCACCGCAGCCGCGGGCAACGATCCCGGTCCGGATAACGGCGTCTCGACCAAGTCGTAGCTCTTGTGGGGTCGTTACACCGCCGCGGTCGCGACCACCTGCGCCAGAAGCTGCTCGCGCCTCGCCTGCGAGCGCTGGCCCTTCATGGTCGCGGCGAAGCGCTCGAGAATGCCGTCCTCGAAGGCGGTGACGATGGTGTCGTGGACATAGCTCTTGCGGCAGATCGCCGGCGTGTTGGAGAGCTTGTCGGCCGCGGCACGGATCGCGTCCAGCACCTGCTTCTTGCGGCCGCGCTGGCTGGTCGCCGGCGTGATCCGCGACAGCGATTCCACCACGACGGCGGAGGCCATCAGGGTGCGAAAATCCTTCAGCGAAATCTTGATGCCGGCGATCTCGCGCAAAAACGCGTTCACCTGCGTGGTGTTGACCGCGCGCACGATGCCGTAGGCATCGCGATACTGGAACATGCGCTTGCCGGGAACGCCGCGCAGGATGCCGATGGCGCGCACCAGCTTGGCCGCGTCGCACTCCTTCCGCACCGCCTTGCCGCCCTTCGCCTTGAAGGTCAGCACGAAGCAATCGTCTTCCAGTGTCACGTTCGACTTCAGCAGTGTGGTCGCGCCGCGGGTTCCGTTGAGGCGGGCATAGGATTCGTTGCCGGGACGGATCGCGGTGCGCGCGATCAGCTCGATCACGGCCGAGAGCGCGAATTCGCGTGTCGGCTCGTCACCCGACAGGAACGCCGACACCTTGCGCCGGATCTTTGGCAGCGCGCCGACGAGTTTCTCCAGGCGATGCGCCTTGCGGTGCTCGCGGACCTTCTCCCAGTCGGCGTGATAGCGGTATTGCAGCCGGCCCGCGGCATCGCGTCCCACCGCCTGGAGATGCGTGCTCGGATCGGCCGAGTAGCGCACCTCGCGATAGGCCGGCGGCACCGCCATGGCGTGCAGCCGGCGGATGGTGCGGGCGTCGCGGATATGCGCGCCGTTGGGACGGACGAAGGAATAGCCCTTGCCGCACTTGATACGGCGGATGGTCAGCTCGTTCTGGTCGCCGAGCCGCAGGCCCAGCTCCCTGGCCAGCGCCTCGACCGTCGCCGCGGGCGCCGCGTCGAAGACCTTTTTCGGGCTGAGACGCGCTGATGCGGCCGGTTTCGGCCATTGTCCCAGGGCCTTGGCCAGCGCAACAGCTGCAGGATCGGCTGAAGCGGGCCGCATCGTCCCGAGATTCTGCTGATCCATCATAGTGTTACGCCTTAGCCCTGCCTGTTACCGGTCAATGCCGCTGTTCTGATTTTTGTTCCTAGGGGGTCTCTTTGGACCCGGGTTGGCCATTTAGGGTGTTCCGAACCGTATTGCGAGTCCCGAATCGGTGAGAGACGGTTCCCAAATACCTCCGAACGGCGCATGGGGCTCTGCGCGGGCCTGTTCCGGGGATCTGGGTAAAGAGCCGAAAGGCGCCGACCGGCCTGTTTCAGATTTGCGACAGCCGGCCTGCGCACCTTGATCCTTCGCATGGCGGGCCGCTCGCCGAAGGTCCAGCTTGTGCACCTTGTCGGGTCCGGTTAGCCCGACGCATAATCAGCCCAATGATTGATGTCGGCATTGCCTGAGCTTGCCGCATGTGGAGGGAAATATGTCCGAGAAGATTTACGACGTGCCGGCGGAATGGGCAAAGCGCGCCTGGGTCGACCAAGCCAAGTACAAGGAAATGTACGCCCGCTCGATCTCGGACCCGAACGGTTTCTGGGCCGAACAGGCCAAGCGGATCGACTGGATGAAGGCGCCGACGAAAATCGAGAACGTCTCCTTCGCGCCGGGCAACGTCTCGATCAAATGGTTCGAGGACGGCGTCCTCAACGTCGCCCATAACTGCATCGACCGTCATCTGCACAAGCGCGCCAACCAGACCGCAATCATCTGGGAAGGTGACGATCCCTCGCAGTCCCGCCACATCACCTACAAAGAACTCCACGACGAGGTCTGCCGGATGGCCAACATCCTGCGTACCCGCAACGTCAAGAAGGGCGACCGCGTCACCATCTACCTGCCGATGATTCCGGAAGCGGCCTACGCGATGCTGGCCTGTGCGCGGATCGGCGCGATCCACTCCGTGGTGTTCGCGGGCTTCTCGCCCGACAGCCTCGCCCAGCGCATCAACGACTGCCAGTCCAAGGTGATCATCACCGCCGACGAAGGCCTGCGCGGCGGCAAGAAGGTGCCGCTGAAGGCCAATGTCGACGCAGCGCTCGCCAAGGCCGACGCCGTCGACTGGGTCGTCGTGGTCAAGCGCACCGGCGGCAAGATCGACATGAACCCGACCCGCGACCTCTGGTATCACGAGGCGGCGGCGATGGTGACGACGGAATGCCCGGTCGAGCACATGCACGCCGAGGATCCGCTGTTCATCCTCTATACCTCAGGCTCGACCGGCCAGCCCAAGGGCGTGCTGCACACCTCCGCCGGCTATCTCGTCTATGCCGCGATGACGCATCAATACGTCTTCGACTATCACGACGGCGACATCTACTGGTGCACCGCCGACGTCGGCTGGGTCACGGGCCACAGCTACATTCTCTACGGGCCGCTCGCCAACGGCGCGACCACGCTGATGTTCGAGGGCGTGCCGAATTATCCGGACAATTCCCGCTTCTGGAACGTCATCGACAAGCACAAGGTCAATACCTTCTACACCGCGCCGACCGCGATCCGCGCGCTGATGCAGGGTGGCGACGAGCCGGTGAAGAAGACCTCGCGCGCCTCGCTGCGCCTGCTCGGCTCGGTCGGCGAGCCCATCAATCCGGAAGCCTGGGAGTGGTATCACCGCGTCGTCGGCGAGGACCGCTGCCCGATCGTCGATACCTGGTGGCAGACCGAGACCGGCGGCATCCTGATCACGCCGCTGCCGGGCGCCACTAAGCTCAAGCCGGGCTCGGCGACGCAGCCCTTCTTCGGCGTGGTGCCGGAGATCGTCGATGCCGACGGCAAGGTTCTGGAAGGCGAGACCACCGGCAATCTCTGTCTCACCCGGGCATGGCCGGGCATGATGCGCACGGTCTATGGCGATCACGCGCGGTTCGAGCAGACCTATTTCTCGACCTACAAGGGCAAGTATTTTACGGGCGACGGCTGCCGGCGCGACGCCGACGGCTATTACTGGATCACCGGCCGCGTCGACGACGTCATCAACGTCTCCGGCCACCGCATGGGCACCGCGGAGGTCGAGAGCGCGCTGGTTGCGCATGAGAAGGTGTCGGAAGCTGCCGTCGTCGGCTTCCCGCACGACATCAAGGGCCAGGGCATCTACGCCTATGTCACCCTGATGGCCGGCGTCCAGCCGACCGAGGATCTGCGCAAGGAGCTCGTGACCTGGGTGCGCAAGGAGATCGGCCCGATCGCCTCGCCCGACCAGATCCAGTTCGCGCCGGGCCTGCCCAAGACCCGGTCCGGCAAGATCATGCGCCGCATCCTGCGCAAGATCGCCGAGGACGAGCCGGGCAGCCTGGGCGACACCTCGACCCTGGCCGATCCCGCCGTGGTCGACGACCTCGTCAAGAACCGGCAGAACAAGAAGTCGGCGTAAGCCAAGGTCTCGTGCCCCGGACGCAGCGCAGCGCGCACTTCAGCGGTGCGCTGCAGAGCCGGGGCCCGACTGTCCACACGCAAAGAACTGGGTCCCGGCTCTGCGCCTCGTCACTTCGTGCCGCGCCTTGTCCGGGACACGCGACCAAACCTCGCTCCGCACTCTGTCGCCCCCCGAAACAACAGCGGTTCACACCCTCACGCTCTTGTTAGGGCGCTTGCCGGCATGGCCGTATCTTTCCCGCCGAGTGTTGTTTTCCAGTCATTTACTTTATTTCGAACATTTCCTTTGTTCCCCCTGCTGGCTGGCCCTCGGCGGCCGCGCGTAGAAACCATCCGGTTAACAGGCGCGGTAAAGAATGTCCGGGCAAGGCAGCGATTGCCGGGTTCTGCGTAGATTTGGACGACCCGTACGGGGCAAGGGGAAGCATTGATGGCGATGAGGATTGCTGTGGCGCTGGCCGCCACCATCGGGGCAGGGATATTGATGTCAACGGCGGCGGAGGCGCGGCCGGAAATGGTGGGGACGCACCTGGCCGACTATTCGCCGGGCACCATCGTGGTCAAGACCAACGAGCGGCGGCTCTATCTCATTCTCGATGACGGCCACGCCGTGCGCTATCCGGTCGGCGTCGGCAAGTCCGGCAAGCAGTGGGCCGGCACGACCCGTATCGACGGCAAATACCGCAATCCGGCCTGGTCGCCGCCCGCCGAGGTGAAGCGCGACAAGCCTCAGCTTCCCGACGTCATTCCCGGCGGCTCGCCGCGCAACCCGATGGGCGTTGCGGCGATGACGCTCGCCGGCGGCGAATATGCGATCCACGGCACCAACGTGCCGGGCTCGGTCGGCGGCTTCGTCTCCTATGGCTGCATCCGCATGCTCAACGACGACATCACCGATCTCTACAGCCGCGTCTCTGTCGGCACGACGGTGGTCGTGACACGCTGATCACCGGGATCGGAGAGAATTGAAAGAGCCGCGTCCTCGACGCGGCTTTTTTGTTACCAGAAGCGCCACCCCCGCGCGCACCAGCCGTCGCGATGGCCGCCATTGTAGCTGCGCGCATAACCACCCGCGAGCAGCACGGCCGAGACGTTGGCAGTGCGTTTGGTCGCGACGTCGGCAAGAACACGCCCGTACTTGTCGGGGCCGAGATTGGTGATCGTGACGCCGCCCTGGCCGAGCAGGTTGCGCAGCGCGTCGGTGGCGGCTTCAGCCTTGTCCAGTTCCTCCTGGCAGGAGGCTTTCATCTCCGGCGCATCGATGCCGCGCAGGCGCACGCGCACGACGAGATCGCGGCCGCCCTGCTGATGCACGCGCGCGAGAAAAGTGTCGCCGTCGATGGTGCGGATGACGTCGACGGGCTGACGGCTAGCGGAATTGCCGGATTGCTGGAGGATGATCTCGGTATCTTGCGACCGACCGTCGGCTCCATGCGGAACAGGCGCTCCGTGCCGGAAGGTGAGCACGATCGCCGCCGCGACGCCGACCACGAACATCCACGGCAACAGCCCCGCGAAGCGGCGGCCGAATGGCGAACCGCCGAACTGCGGCCGATAGGCATTGGGGCGATCGTGGAAGCGCATCAACTCACGCTAGGACTGAGTCGGGGAAACCGGCAAGGCACGATCGGCACCCGGGCTGATCGGTGATCGCTTGATCGCCCCGATCGTTGCCCGACGAAGAAACGTACCTATGCGCGGCGCGCTGTTCCAAACGCTCTCCGCTCGATACCTCCTGTAGTTGTACGGAGTTTAAGATTCACGCGTTGTTTAGTGATAGGGCGGAGTACTCGGTTTGCGTGTGGGGAGCGGTAAGCATGGCATCGTTCAAGGTTCGCATCGGTACAAAACTGGGATTGACCGCGAGTGCGGGTGTCCTTCTCGTCGGCGGCATGCTCGCCAACCGGCTCATTCGCAACGAGCAGATCGCGGACCTGAGCCGGCTGGTGGTCATCAACACCGCGAACAAGGCCAACGCCCAGGGCGCCGAACTCGCAGTGACCCGGGCACGCCTCGCCATAGCGGAAATCGGATCCGCATCCTCCGCCGACGGTCTCGCCAAACATCTCGAAACATTGCGTGGCTCCATCGCCGGTGCCACGACCGAAATAGACGCCGCATTGGAACGGTCCAAGCGTGCCGAAGCCAAAGAGCTTTGTCGCGAGGTGAAGATCCTGCTCGACGCCTCTCTGAAGGCCGGCAACGATCTCGGCGAGGCTCGTGGCACCGCCGTCGCCGAATTCGCCGCGGCAAGCCAGATCGAGGAGGCCTGGAACAAGGCCCTCGAGACCCTGTTGGCGTCGTCCGCAATCGCCGCATCGCAGAACCGGCTCAACATCGAGGTCGCATTGCGCGAAGCCGACGCCTTGTTCAAGGCGGTCAGCGCGGCCGACTGGCATTTCACGGCGACCGGAGACGCCGTGCAGAAGGACCGCATCGCCGAACGCGCCGACGCCATGATCCGCGTTCTGAAACAGGTCCGTCAGTCCGCCGACGACAAGAAGATCGTCGACGGTGTCGACGCGCTCGCCGCGCTCGCCGGACGCTACAAGGCGGCAACCGGCGCAGCCATCAAGGCGGAGGAAGCCAAGAGGCGCATTTTCGACGAGCGGGTGCTTCCGGCCGCCAAGGAAATCACAACGCGCGTCGACAAGCTGGTCGCCGCCAACAACGAATATATGGCTCTGCGGCAGAGCCAGCTCGTGACCGCGCTGGAGCAGGCGACCCAGGTCAGCCTGGCCGTCGGCGTCCTCGTGATCCTGGTCCTGGCCGGCTCCGCCCTGTTTTCCGTGCTGAGCATCGCCCGGCCGATCCGTCGCATCGGCGACGTGCTGCTGCAACTCGCCGGCGGCAACAAGGCCGTCGAGATTCCCTACACCGCCCGCGGTGACGAAGTCGGCGACAACGCTCGCGCGGCCCGCACGTTCAGGGACAACCTGATCCGCATCGAGCGGATGGAGGCCGATCAGAAGGATCAGGAGGCCGCAGCCGCTGCGCAGCGCAAGCAGGAGATGATCCGGCTGGCCGGTGCGTTCGAGGATGCGGTCGGCGGCATCATCAATTCGGTTTCGGTCGCCTCGCAGCAGCTCGAATCCGCCGCCGGCACGCTGTCGGGGACAGCGGAAGAGACCGAGCAGCTTTCCGGAATGGTGGCCGCGGCCTCCGAAGAAGCCTCTGCCAATGTCGGAGCCGTGGCGTCCGCCGCCGAGGAGATGAGCGCATCGGTCGTCGAGATCGGCCGGCAGGTCCATGATTCCAGCCGCATCGCCGGCGAAGCGGTGCGGCAGGCCGAGCGTACCGACCTCCGGATCAACGAATTGCTCAAGGCCGCGGGCCGGATCGGCGACGTCGTCAAATTGATCACCGCAATCGCGGAGCAGACCAACCTGCTGGCCTTGAATGCCACCATCGAAGCGGCGCGCGCCGGCGAGTCGGGTCGCGGATTTGCCGTGGTGGCGAGTGAGGTCAAGGCGCTCGCAGCCCAGACCGCGCGGGCAACCGACGAGATCGGCGCACAGATCGCCGACATGCAGACGGCGACGGAAGACTCCGTCGGTGCCATCAAGGAGATCGGCACGACCATCTCCAGGATTTCGGACATCTCGACCACCATTGCCGCCACCATCGAGGAGCAGGGGGCTGCGACGGCCGAGATCGCACGCAATGTCAGCGAAGCGGCCAAGGGAACGGTCGAGGTCGCCGACAAGATCGCTCAGGTCAGTCATGGCGCCGGCGCCACCGGTTCGGCGTCGACACAGGTGCTGGCATCCGCGCGCTCACTCTCGACCGAGAGTGGCCGCCTCAAGAACGAGGTCGCGAAATTCCTCGATACGGTGCGGGCCGCCTGAAGACCCGCACCTCCTGCGGCCGGCCCGAGGCCGACCGCAAGCGATCATTCTCACGTGACGAATAATCAACGGCTTTGGGAGACCCCCACGCCGAGCCCCCGCTCGCGCCTGGGTCAAACATATAGACTGGGGGATTGAGCGATGATCATCAGCATTGTCGGCGGTGGCGCGACCGGCATCACGATCTTGCGTCATCTGGCGGAGCTCGCCGCATCAGGGCGAGACAACGGCGCGATCAGCGGAATTCAGCTCTTCGACAAGTCCGGTTTCGATGGCGGCGTTGCCTATCGCACGCAGAGCGACCGCCATCTGCTCAACATGAAGGCGTCGACGATGTCGATCCGTCCGGGCGACGCGGACGAGTTTCTGCGCTGGCTTCGGGCCCGCGGCCTCTCCTGCCACGGCAACAGGCACCTGCCGCGGATGGTCTATCGGGACTACCTCGACGCCGTGCGACTGGCCGCGATCGCGCAATGCCGCAGCGCCGGCGTGCCCGTTCATGTCGAGCATGCCGAAATTGTCCGCATGCGGTTCTCGCCGGATCGCGATGTCCTGCTGACGACCGACCTCAACATCAGGCATATCTCGTCCGTGCTGATCCTCTGCACCGGTCACAACGCGCCCGACGACCATTACGGCCTCGCCGCAATCCCGAACTACATCCGCGACCCCTACGCCCAATTCGCCTTCGCCGATCGCGACGGCGTCGAGGTCGGCATCCTCGGAAGCGGACTCAGCGCGGTCGACACCGCGGCGGCGCTGGCCAAAACCCACCAGTCCGTCAGGATGACCTGCTTCTCCAGAAGCGGCCTGTTTCCGACGGTGCAGCCGGTGACGCTTCCCGCCACCGCAGATGACTTCCGCGACGCCCTGCATCGCTATGTGGCCAGCCGCGAGCGAATCGAAGCGGACGCCTTTGCCGCCCGCCTTTCCGGACTGCTGCTGGAGACCACCGGAATTCGCTGCGATCTGTCTTGCCGCAACGTCGGCGGCGATGCGCTGGCCGATCTCGAGCACAACATCGGGCGAGCGGAGTCCGGCGAGCCCAGCGTCTACTCCTATCTCGTCAGTGTCATCGACGTGATGTGCGATGCCTGGAGCCGGATGCGCGATGTCGAGAAGATGCGCTTCATGGACGTCTACAATTCCGGCTGGCTCCGCAATCGTTCGGCGATGCCGCTGGAGAACGCAATCCGTATCCGCGACCTGATGCGCTCGGGCAGGCTCTCGGCCCACGCCCGGCTGCGCAACGTGACCGGCATCGGCGGCCGATTTCGCGCGATCCTGGGCGAGGGCGATCGTCACGACGTCGATTACGTCATCGACGGGACAGGACCGTCCTACCGGCTGGACTCGAGCCCGCTCTATCAGGACATGCAGCGGCAGGGGCTCATCGCGTTCGACGCACTCGGCGGGATTCGCTGCGGCTACGACGACAGCCGTGTCCACGACCGCCACGGCACAGCTCATCCGAACGTGTACGCGGTCGGTGGCCGCGGTCGACATCAACCTGCGCCGCGCCCAGGAGCACCATTATCTCTAGCGGCCGGGACGAGCCTTGCCCGCATCGTCGACCGATCCGGCTGACGGCTCAGAAGTCGGACGCGATGCCCTTGCGCTCCCAATCGCCGTAGCGGGTCGGCTCGGGTCCCTTCGGCCCCTGCAACTCTTTCGGCGTCGCCTTGGCGTCGTCCTCGGCCTGGACCGCCGCAGCCTGTCGGCGCGCCTCGGCCTCGGCCAGCGCGCGCTGGGCTGCCGGCGACAGCGGCTTGCGATCGGAAACGGGTGGCTGGTCACTCATCGCCAGGTCTTCTAGCGCAGGACGAGCCGCAATGCGACGTCCAATAACGCATTCCTGAAATCGGGCCCAAAGGGCTGAAAAAGCCGGAAGCGATTCTTACATTTGGCATATTCGCGTGCCAGAGATCGCTTTCTCAAGGCATGCGCCCATATCGGCGGAACTGCCGCTCGCTCAGAACCTTGCTTCCGCATGCCATCTCAACGTTTCGCCCCACCATCCGAAGTGCCTGGTCTCGCGGCGCGGCGGATTGCCGCCGACATCGTCGACGGCGTGCTGCACAAGCACCGCACGCTTGACGACCAGCTCGACGGCAGCGGCGCCCATCCCGGACTGAAGACGCTGGCCGACCGCGACCGCGCGCTGATGCGCCGCCTGGTCGCGACCGTGCTGCGCCGGCTCGGCACGCTCGGCCATGTGCTATCCCGCCTGCTCGACAAGGGCATCCCCTCCGAAGCACCGCGCGCGCAGAGCGCGCTGCTGATCGGCGCCGCCCAGATCCTCTGGATGGACGTGCCCGATCATGCCGCCGTCGATCTCTCCGTCCGCCTCGTGCAATCCGACCGGCGCGCCGCGCGCTATGCCGGCCTCGTCAACGCCGTGCTGCGCCGCTGTGCGCGCGAGGGCCAGGCGCTGGTCGAGGAAGTCGCCACGCAATCGCTGGACCTGCCGCCATGGCTGCTGGCGCGCTGGCGCGCACATTATGGCGAGGCCGCCGCAAGAGACATGGCGCTGGCGCTCGGCCATGAGCCGTCACTCGATCTGACCGTGAAGTCGGACGCCGAACAATGGGCGAGCCGCCTGCACGGCGAGACGCTGCCGACGGGGACGGTGCGGATGCTGCTGCACGGCTCGGTGACCATGCTGCCCGGCTTCGCCGAGGGACAGTGGTGGGTGCAGGATGCCGCCGCCGCATTGCCGGCCCGGCTGTTCGGCGACATTAAGGGCAAGTCCATTGCCGATCTCTGCGCCGCCCCCGGCGGCAAGACCGCGCAACTGGCGCACGCCGGCGCGCATGTCACGGCGATCGACCGCTCGCCCGCCCGGGTCGCACGGCTGCGCGAGAATCTGGCGCGGCTGTCGCTCCAGGCCGAGACCGTCGTCGCTGACGCCGCGGAATGGGCCGGCCCCGCCGAAGGTTTTGACGGTATCCTGATCGACGCGCCCTGCACCTCGACCGGCACGATCCGCCGTCATCCCGACGTGGCCTGGCTGCGACAGGAGTCCGACATCGCCGCCCTGACCGCGCTCCAGCAGCGGCTGCTGCGAAAATCGGTCTCGCTGCTCAAGCCGGGCGGGACGCTGGTCTACTGCACCTGCTCGCTGGAACCCGAAGAGGGCGAACAGGCCATCGCCACGCTGCTGGCCGCAGAGCCTGCGCTTCGCCGCGTCCCGATCGAGGCGTTGGAGGTCTCAGGGCTCTCCGAGATCATCACTGCCGAGGGCGACCTGCGCACCCTGCCCAGCCATCTGCCGAACGCCGATCCCAAGCTCGGCGGGCTCGACGGATTCTTTGCAGCCCGGCTCGTTAAATCCTGATTTTGCACTGGTTTTTGCAACCTCGGCGTTGATTCCCACCGTTCAAGGTGGTGTCAGACGGTCGATTTTGGGATTAATAAGGATTCGTCGGAATCCTCCTCTCCCCCTTCAAGGCAAGGCGTGTCGGTCGCTCAACGCAGACGTATCTCGACGCTGGTGATGAACCGCTTCGCGCGGAACATGCTCGCGCGCGCGAGCGGCGGCTCCGTTGCGCTGTCACGGGTCTGGCCCGGCCGCACCGACCGCCTGATCATCGCGCCGCATGATCTGCGCACCGCGGACGCGACCCGCGCCGCCGAGATCTATGCCGGCCGCTTCGTCTTCGCTGGCAAGATCGTCAATTGCCACGGCCGCTCGATCTTCGATCTCGAGCCGCCGTCGGAGGATTGGGAGGTTGCGCTGCTCGGCTTCGGCTGGCTGCGCCATCTGCGCGCCGCCGACACCGCGCTGACGCGCGCCAATGCGCGCGCGCTGGTCGAGGACTGGATCGCCAACCCCGCCAACAAGCGCCGCCCCGTCGCGCGGCGCGCCGACGTGCTCGCGCGGCGCGTGATCTCGCTGCTGTCGCAGGCGCCCCTGGTGCTCAACGACACCGACAACAAATTCTACCGCCGCTATCTGCGCGCGCTGGCCCGCGAGATCCGCTTCCTGCGCTACACCATGGTCAACATCCCGGACGGGGTGCCGAAGCTCCAGGTGCTGATCGCGCTGTGCTACACGACACTCTGCCTCGCCAACCAGGCGCGCCATATCCGCAGCGCCTCGAAAAAACTTTCGGACGAACTGCAGCGGCAGATCCTGCCCGACGGCGGACACATCTCCCGCAATCCGGGCGCGCTGATCGAGCTCCTGATCGACCTCTTGCCGCTGCGGCAGACCTTTGCCGCGCGCAACATCGCGCCGCCGCCGGCGCTGCTCAACGCGATCGACCGCATGATGCCGATGCTGCGCTTCTTCCGGCATGGCGACGGCAATTTCGCGCTGTTCAACGGCATGAGCGCAACGCCCTCGGACCTGCTCGCCACGCTGCTCGCCTATGACGACACCCACGGCGCGCCGATGGCGAACATGCCGCATACCGGCTTCCAGCGCCTCGATGCCGGCCAGACCACACTGATCATCGACACCGGCCCGCCACCGCCGGCCGGCGTCAGCCACGACGCCCATGCCGGCTGCCTGTCGTTCGAATTGTCCTCCGGCATCAGCCGCATCGTCACCAATTGCGGGATGCCGACCACGGGCCGCGACAATTGGCGGCCGTTCGCGCGCAGCACGGCGGCGCATTCGACGCTGACCTATCACGACACCTCTTCATGCCAGTTCGTGGAGATGTCGGCGATGAAGCGGCTGTTGCATGGCTCGCCTGTCACCAGCGGCCCGGTCGAGGTCGAGAGCTATCGCGAGGTCGTTCAGAACGGCACGCTGCTCACGACGTCGCATGACGGCTATCTTGCCAAATTCGGCGCGATCCATCGCCGCGTCCTGATGATCGCCAATGACGGCGCGCGCATCGACGGCGAGGACACGCTGTCGCCGCCGCAAGGCGGACGTTTCAAGGGCGCGGATGCCGATTTCGCGGTCCGCTTCCATCTGCATCCGGCGGTGAAGGCGAGCCGGCTGTCGGATGCCCGCGGCGTCATGCTGGTGCTGCCGAACCGCGACGTCTGGACCTTCGAGGCGCTCGACGACAAGGTCGATCTCGAGGACAGCGTGTTCCTGGCCGGCAATGACGGCCCGCGCCGCACCGCGCAGATCGTGATCCGGCAGGATGCCCGCCAGGTGCCCTCGCTCCGCTGGAGCTTTGTCCGCTCCACCGCTTCGCCCGCTGTCACCAATGCCCGCCGCAACGCCCGCCGCGAGCCGGAACTTCCGCTGTAAATGCGCACGATTCGGCCCCATCTCATCGTTGTGAAAACGGCCGAAAGCTGCTATCGAGCGCTCGCTCGCGCGACTGGCGACCTTGGATGGAGCACCATCGGGAAGCGCGGGACTTAAGACGCCGCGCGCCTGGGCATAGACACTCCTTAAGACAGAGGATCTTGCTCATGACTGACCATCCCCGCCGCGTCACCCGTGCCCTGCTTTCCGTCTCCGACAAGACCGGCCTGATCGAATTCGCCAAGGCGCTTGCCGCCCATGACGTCGAACTGGTTTCGACCGGCGGCACCGCCAAGGCGATCGCCGCGGCCGGCCTCAAGGTGAAGGACGTTTCCGAGCTGACCGGCTTCCCCGAGATGATGGACGGCCGCGTCAAGACGCTGCATCCGAAGGTGCATGGCGGCCTGCTCGCGATCCGCGACAACAAGGACCATGCGGATGCGATGAAGGCGCACGGCATCGCGCCGATCGATCTGCTCGTCGTCAATCTCTATCCGTTCGAGGCGACCGTGGACAAAGGCGCGGGCTTCGAGGATTGCATCGAGAACATCGACATCGGCGGCCCCGCGATGATCCGCGCCGCCGCCAAGAACCATGACGACGTCGCCGTGGTGGTCGAGGCCGAGGACTACAAGGCGGTGCTCGACGAACTCGCCGCCAACAAGGGCGCAACCACGCTGAAGCTGCGCCGGCGGCTTGCCGCGAAGGCCTATGCGCGCACCGCGGCCTACGACGCCGCGATCTCGAACTGGTTCAACCGGCAGCTCGAGATCGACGCACCTGATTTCCGCGCCTTCGGCGGCAAATTGATCCAGTCGCTGCGCTACGGCGAGAACCCGCACCAGACCGCGGCATTCTATGCGACTCCCGACAAGCGCCCGGGCGTCTCGACCGCACGGCAGCTGCAGGGCAAGGAGCTCTCCTACAACAACATCAACGACACCGATGCGGCATACGAGTGCATCGGCGAGTTTGACGCCAAGCGCACCGCGGCCTGCGTCATCGTCAAGCACGCCAATCCCTGCGGCGTCGCTGAGGGCTCCGACCTCGTCAGCGCCTATCGCAAAGCGCTCGCCTGCGATTCGACCTCGGCGTTCGGCGGCATCATCGCGATGAACCGCGCGCTCGACGCCGACACCGCGCGCGAGATCACGAAGATCTTCACCGAGGTGATCATCGCGCCCGACGCCAGCGAGGAAGCGATCGCGATCATCGGCGCGCGCAAGAACCTCCGCCTGCTGCTCGCGGGCAGCCTGCCCGATCCGCGCGCGCCGGGCCTCACCGCCAAGACGGTGGCCGGCGGCCTGCTCGTGCAGAGCCGCGACAACGCCGTGGTCGACGACATGACGTTCAAGGTGGTGACCAAGCGTGCGCCCACGGACGCCGAGATGCGCGACCTCAAGTTCGCGTTCCGGGTGGCCAAGCACGTCAAGTCCAACACCATCATCTACGCCAAGGATCTCGCTACCGTCGGCATCGGCGCGGGCCAGATGAGCCGGGTCGATTCAGCCCGGATCGCGGCGCGCAAGGCGCAGGATGCGGCGGCTGAGCTGAAGCTCGCCGAGCCGCTCACCAAGGGCTCGGTGGTGGCCTCGGATGCGTTCTTCCCGTTCGCCGACGGCATGCTCGCCTGCATCGAGGCCGGCGCTACCGCCGTTGTGCAGCCCGGCGGCTCCATGCGCGACGACGAGGTGATCAAGGCCGCCGACGAGCACGGCATCGCCATGGTGTTCACGGGAACGCGGCATTTCAGGCACTGATTTCGCCGTCATTCCGGGTTCATCGCTCCGCGATGCCCCGGAACGACGGCGGGAAGCTACTCCCGCACCCGCATCAACAGCCCCAGTCCCGCGACGAAGAACACCACCAGCACGGCCATGCCGGCCTTCTGGCTGGCCGTCACCGCCGTGATCATGCCGATCAGCAGTGGGCCGATGAAGGACGTCACTTTCCCGGTCAGCGCGAACAGGCCGAAATACTGCGCGATGCGATCCTTTGGCGCGAGGCGGATCAGCAACGTGCGCGAGGCAGCCTGAAGCGGACCGCCGGCGGCGCCAATCAGGCAGCCCAGCACGAGATAGGCGCGTTCAGCCGCGCTCGAGAACAGGGGAGCGCCCGGCTGGGGGGCCGCGACCTTGACGAACAGCACGCTGTCCTTGTCGACCAGAAGGATCGCCGCCACCGACAGCAGCAGAATCAGCATGCTGCCGGCGATGACGCGCTTCGGCCCGAGATGATCGTCGAGCTTGCCGCCGAGCCAGGCGCCGAACGCGCCGGCGATGGCGAGCATGATTCCGAAGGTGCCGATCTGGATCGTGTGCCAGCCGAAGGTGCCGGCGGCGTAGATGCCGCCGAATGCGAACAGCGACACCAGGCCGTCGGTGTAGATCATGTTGGCGAGCAGGAACGCTGCGAGCGATTTCTGCTGCGGCAAACTCCTGATCGATTGCTTCAGCTCCGACAGGCCTTTGCGTAGCGCCTCGCGCACCGGCCGCTTCGCCGGATAGTCCGGCGTGAACAGGAACATCGGCGTCACGAAGATGATGAACCACACCCCGGTCAGCGGTCCGGCGGCGCGATCACCTTGATGACTGGCCGGATCGAGCCCGAACAGCGGCGTGAAGCCGAGCAGCGTGCGTCCGGTCTCGGGATTCGCAGCGAGCAAGCCGAGCACGATGATCAGGCTCACGATGCCGCCGATGTAACCCGTAGCCCAGCCGGTGCCGGAGAGCCGGCCGATTCGCTCGGGCGGCACCAGGGTCGGCATCATCGCGTTGTTGAAGAGGGTGGCGAATTCCGCGCCGACGCTGGCGAGCGCGACCGCGGTGAGCAGGGGCGGAATGACTGAGGGATCGCCGGGCTTGCCGATCCACAGCGTGCAGGACGCCAGCACCAGCAGCGTGCCGAACCCCGCGATCCATGGTTTCCTGCGGCCCGAGGCATCCGCGATGGCCCCCAGCACCGGCGACATCAGCGCGATGGCGAGGCCCGCAGCCGCCATCGCAAAGCCCCACAGCGATTGGCCTGTGGCAGCATCTGGCGCGATGCTGGTGGCGAAATAGGGCGCGAACACGAAGGTCGTGATCAGCGTGAAATAAGGCTGCGCAGCCCAGTCGAAAAAGATCCAGCTGATGACAGCGGCGCGCGGCGGATAGGTCCGCAGCACGCCGGCCATGCGCGCATCCGGGGCGATCGTCGTCATCACGCAGTCCTCATCACGAACAGTTTTGCCTGTCTTGGGGCAAACCGTATAGCATAAGCGACGCGTGTGAACTGTCCCGAGGACCCGGCGGAAATTTGATGATGTCGTCATTTTCGACCCGGCGGACGTTTTTCGCCTTCCTGGCCACTCTGGCGCTTGGTCTGGCATCTGCGACCGCGCAGGATGCGCGGCGGGGCTATGTCCCGCCGGCGCTCGACACGGTGCATGCCGTTGCAGCCGAGCACGGCATGGTGGTGGCGCAGGAAAAGATATCGGCGCAGGTCGGCGCCGATATCCTGCGACGCGGCGGCAATGCCGTCGATGCCGCGGTCGCGACCGGTTTTGCGATGGCGGTGACCTATCCGCGCGCCGGCAATATCGGCGGCGGCGGCTTCATGATGATCCATTCCGCCGAGCGCAACGAGGACATCGCGATCGACTATCGCGAGACCGCGCCGGCAGCGACCACGCCGCAAATCTTCCTCGGCCCCGACGGCAAGCCCGACATTGCGAAGTCGCGCGATTCCGCGCTCGGCATCGGCGTGCCCGGAACCGTCGCAGGCCTTGCCCTGGCATGGGAGAAATATGGCTCGGGCCAGTTCACGCTGGCGCAATTGCTCGAGCCTGCGATCGCGCTCGCCCGCGACGGCTTCGTCGTCAGCGACGACATCGCCGACACGCTCCCGGGCTGGCACCGGCGGCTGACACGCTGGCCTTCCGCGGCCAGGATCTTCTCGCGCCCCGATGGCGCGCCGCTCAGTGACGGCGACAGGCTGGTGCAGGGCGACCTTGCCGATACGCTGGCGGCCGTCGCCGCGCAGGGACCACGCGGCTTCTATGAGGGCGCGGTCGCGGACAAACTCGCCAAGGCCGTGTCCGAGGCGGGCGGCATCATGACGCCAGCCGATCTGAAGACCTATCAGGCGGTGATCCGCACGCCGGTGCGCGGCACTTATCGCGGCTACGACATCGTGTCGATGCCGCTGCCTTCCTCCGGCGGCGTGGTGCTGGTGGAGACCCTCAATATCCTCGAAGGCTTTCAGCTTGCCGACCTCAAGCAGGGATCGCCGGCATCGCTGCATCTCCTGATCGAGGCCATGAAGCGTGCCTATGCAGACCGCGCGCGCTATCTCTTCGATCCTGCCTTCGTCAACGCACCGATCGAGACCCTCACGGCAAAGGACTACGCCGCCAAGCTGCGCGCGGGCATCTCCACCAGCCGCGCCACGCCGTCGAAGCAGCTGGTCTCCGCCGCCGCCTCGCCGCGCGAGGGCAGCAACACCACGCATTTCTCCGTCGTCGACAGCCGCGGCAACGCCGTCAGCAATACATACACGCTGAACTTCAGCTATGGCGTTGGCCTCGTCGCCGAGGGCACCGGCGTGCTGCTCAACAACGAGCTCGACGATTTCACCGCGGCGGTCGGCGCGTCCAACGCCTACGGCCTTGTCGGCTTCGAGGCCAACCTGCCGGGGCCCGGCAAGCGACCGTTGTCGTCGATGTCGCCGACCATCGTGCTGAAGGACGGCAAGCCGGTGCTGGTGACGGGTTCGCCCGGCGGCAGCCGGATCATCTCCACCGTGCTCCAGGTGATCGTGAACGTGCTCGATTACAAAATGGATGTGGCCGCCGCCGTTGCCACACCGCGGCTGCACCATCAATGGCTGCCGGACGAGGTGCGCGTCGAGCGCGGCTTTCCCGACGATGTCCTGTTCGAGCTGAAGGCGATGGACCATCCCATCGTCGAGCCGATGGGACAGACTTCCGCCAATTCGATCGCGGTGACACCGAATGGCCCCCTCGGCGCACCCGATCCGCGCACACGCGGCGCAGAGGCGGCAGGGCAGTAACTCGTCCGCCGCATGGCACGGAAGCGGGCGCCGGCTTGCGCCCGCTGCTGCGCGTGCTACCACCGCGCAACTTCAAGAAACTGCCGGGGAAACACACATGACCACAGCCGATCCGAACCAGCGCATCGAACGCGCCGAGATCGAGGACACCAGCCTTCTCGCCTTCTATCGCGACATGAACGCGCCGGAGCGGCGGACGTTCTGGGCCTGCGCGGCGGGCTGGGCGCTCGACGGCATGGACTTCATGATCTATCCGCTGGTGATCGGCACCATCATCGCGCTGTGGAAGGTCGATGCGGCCTCGGCGGGTCTCGCCGGCACCGTGACGCTGCTGGCCTCTGCGATCGGCGGCTGGCTCGGCGGCTACCTCTCCGACCATATCGGACGAGTCAGGACGCTCCAGATCACCATCATCTGGTTCTCGTTCTTCTCGCTGGTCTGTGCCGTCGTGCAGAATTTCGACCAGCTCCTGATTGCACGCGCCGTGCTCGGCCTCGGCTTCGGCGGCGAGTGGGCGGCGGGCGCAGTGCTGATGGGCGAGGCGATCCGGCCGCAATATCGCGGGCGCGCCGTCGGCTCGGTGCAATCGGGCTGGGCGGTCGGCTGGGGTCTCGCCGTGCTCTCGCAGGCAATCCTGTTCTCGGTCCTGCCGGCCGAGACGGCCTGGCGCTGGATGTTCGTGATCGGCGCGCTGCCGGCACTGCTGGTGTTCTACATCCGCCGTTCCGTCACCGAGCCGGAGATCGCAGCCGAGGCCCGTGCCAGGCATGCGGAAACGGGCAGTCATCCGAAGCTTTGGGAGATCTTCACCTTCCCGATGGTGAAGACCACGATCCTGGCGTCGCTGATGGCGACGGGTTGCCAGGGCGGCTACTACGCCGTCACCTTCTGGGTGCCGCAGTTCCTGACCAAGGAGCGGCATCTGTCGATCGTCGGCTCGACCGGCTATCTCTCGACGCTGATCATCGGCTCCTTCATCGGCTATCTCACCGGCGCCTGGCTCGCCGACCGGATCGGACGGCGCAATCTGTTCCTGATCTTCTCGCTCGGGGCCATGGCCGTGGTGCTGCTCTATACGCAGCTGCCGCTGACCAACGAGATCCTGTGGGTGCTTGGCTTCCCGCTCGGCTTTTTCGCCTCGGGCTATTTCTCGGGGATCGGCGCGTTCCTGACTGAGCTCTATCCGACGCGGCTGCGCGGCTCCGGCCAGGGCTTTTGCTACAATTTCGGCCGCGGCATCGGCGCGCTGTTTCCGTTCCTCGTCGGTGCGCTGTCGGCGACGACGTCGCTTGCGAACGCAATCGCGATGTTTGCGGTGGTAGCCTACGCGCTGTTCTTCATCGCCGCCTTCGCGCTGCCGGAGACGCGCGGTCGCGTGCTGCACGCGGATTGACTACTCGGCGTCATCCCGGGGCGGCTCGAAGAGCCGAACTATGGTGCGCAATTGCGTACCTGAGGATCTCGAGATTGTGGCGCGAGATTCCGGGTTCGGTGCTGCGCACCGCCCCGGAATGACGGGAGAGTGGGCTTACCGCCCCACCTGGTACGGCCCGCCTTTTTCCAGCGCTCTGGCGTAGGCCGGCCGCGCATGGATGCGCTCCAGGAACGCCATCGCCCTGGGATGGCCCTGCTCCAGCCCGCCGCGCGCTTGCGCGGCTTCGAGCGGAAAGCTCATCTGGATGTCGGCTGCAGTGAACTCGTTGCCGGCGAACCACTCGCTCTTCGCAAGCTCGCCTTCCCAGTAATCCATGTGCTGCTTGAGCTGCGGATTGACCAGCGCGGTAAGCGCCTGGTTCGAGACCTTGCGCACCAGCGGACGAAGCAGCGCCGGCGCACGCTTCGGCATCAGCGTGAACAGCAGCTTGAGCAGCAGCGGCTGCATCGCCGAGCCTTCCGCATAGTGCAGCCAGTAGGTGAAGCGCAGTCGCTCAGGCGTGTTCGGCGGCGGGATCAGCCGGCCGTTGCCGTAGGTGGCGATGAGATATTCGATGATCGCGCCTGACTCGGCGATGGTGTTGCCGTTGTCGGTGATGACGGGCGACTTGCCGAGCGGATGGATCGCGCGCAGCTCCTTCGGCGCGCGCATGTCCGGCTGGCGCTGATAGCGCACGATCTCGTAGGGCACGCCCAACTCCTCGAGCAGCCACAGCACGCGCTGCGAGCGGGAATTGTTGAGGTGATGGACGGTCAGCATCGGCGGGATCCCCAGGCTAGGCGTGGTCGTTGGCCGCGTACGTGCCAGCCCGGGAACGCAATGTCGAGCCATCCGGACGGATATTTTAGCCCGGGTATATTGACGGCAATAATTTACCCGGGTATTAAATGATCAACGTCATCGGGATATGGCAATGATTTCAATGCAAAGGACTTTCACGGCCTTCCAGGGCCAGCGCCGCCTGGCGTCCGGGTCGGCCGGAGAGGTCGCGCTGGTCGTCAAGCGGATCGTGCCCCCGCCGGACGAGCCCATCATCATCTTCGAGGACGCTACGGGCCGATCGATCGACTTCGATCTGCGCGGCGGCGATCGCGAGGTGCTGGCGCGGGTGGCGAAGCTTGTCCCGCCTCCGGTTGAGGAGACCGCACCACCGAGCGAGCCGCGCGGGCGCGGCCGGCCGAAACTCGGCGTGGTCGCGCGCGAGGTAACGCTGCTGCCGCGGCACTGGGAATGGCTCAACGCGCAGCCGGGCGGCGCCTCGGTCGCGCTGCGGAAACTCGTCGACGAGGCACGGCGTGCCAGCGGCGACAAGGACCGAGAGCGGCAGGCGCGCGATGCGGCCTATCACGTCATGTCGACCATGGCGGGCAACCTGCCGCAGTTCGAGGAAGCTTCGCGGGCGCTGTTCGCGGATGACCGGCGGCGCTTCACCGGGCTGATCGCCGACTGGCCCACCGACATCCGCGACCACATCGTCAAGCTCGCCTACAGCGACCGCGCGTAGACCGCGCGGCGCTTTCCCTCAACCCTATCGACGGCCCAAGCCGCGCCTCGCGCGGCAACGGTTTCGCACGCCCTGATGAAAGGCAAATCCATGTCCGCCGTCACGCCGCTCTGGACAACATTCCTCCGCTTCCTCGCGCCCTTGATGCTGAGCAACGCGCTGCAATCGCTGTTCGGCACCGTCAGCAACGTCTATCTCGGCCAGATGATCGGCGTCGACGCGCTCGCGGCGGTCTCGGCATTCTTCCCCGTGATGTTCTTTCTGTTCGCCTTCGTCATGGGCTTGAGCACCGGCGCCACGGTGCTGATCGGCCAGGCGTTTGGCGCCGGTGAACATGGCCGGATCAAAATCGTTGTTGGCACGACGCTCGCGGTCGGCCTGCTGCTCTCGATCTCGCTTGCACTGGTCGGCGGGTTGTTCAGCCGGCCATTGATGATGGCACTTGCGACGCCCACGGACATTCTCGACCAGGCCAGCGCTTATGCGCGCGTCATGCTGCTCACGATGCCGCTCGGTTTCGTCTTCCTGCTGATGACGGCGATGATCCGCGGTGTCGGCGATGGGCTCACGCCTCTGCTGGCGCTGGCGCTGTCGACCGCGATCGGCCTGATCCTGACGCCAATGCTGATCCGCGGCGCGTTCGGATTGCCGGCGGCCGGCATCACCAGCCCGGCATGGGCGGCCGCGATCGCCAACGTTGTGACGCTGATCGTGCTGGCCCTCTATTTGCTGCGGAAGAAACATGCGCTTGCTCCCGATGCCGCGCTGCTGCGTCATCTGCGGCTCAACGGCGCGGTGCTCGGCAAGGTCCTCGGCATCGGATTGCCGAGCGCGATCGGCATGGTGGTGATGGCGATCGCCGAGCTGGTGCTGCTCGGCCTCGTCAACGGCTTTGGCTCCGACGCCACCGCGGCCTATGGCGCCGTCAACCAGGTGATGGGCTATACGCAGTTCACGGCGATGTCGATCTCGATCACAGTCTCGATCCTCGGCGCGCAGGCCGTCGGCGGCGGCGACAGGGACCGGCTCGACGGCATCGTTCGCACAGGCCTCGCGTTCAACCTCGTCCTGACCGGCGGCCTCGTGGCGTTGATGTATCTCGCGCCACGCGCCGTGCTCGGCATCTTCATCACCGATGGCGCCGTGCTCGATCTGGCGAAGGAGTTGCTCATCATCGCCTTGTGGAGCTCGGTGCCGTTCGGCCTGGCAACGGTGTTTTCCGGCGCCATGCGCGCCGCCGGCGTGGCGCTGACGCCGATGCTGCTTTCGATCTTCGCGATTCTCGCGATCGAGCTGCCGGCCGCGGTCATCCTGAGCCGCACGATTGGCCTGAAGGGCGTATGGGCCGCCTATCCGATCGTGTTCTGCGCCATGTTCGTTTTGCAGATGGGCTATTACCTCCTGGTGTGGCGCAAGCGGACGATCCGGCGTCTGATCTGACCCGGATCATCAAGGTATTATGACCATCATTAAACGGTGGACCTGTGGCGCGCGCTGCGCCAGAATGGACGAAAAGCCAGATCAAAAGTCAGGTCAGGGAGAACGATTTTGACCCGCACAGCCCCGCAATTCCTGTTCGATTTCGGTAGCCCGAACGCCTATCTCAGCCATCTGGCGATCCCGGCGATCGAGCAGCGCATCGGCGTCAAATTCGAGTATGTGCCGATCCTGCTCGGCGGCATCTTCAAGTCGACCAACAACAAGTCGCCGGCCGAGACGCTCGCCGGCGTCAAGAACAAGCGTGAATTCCAGGCGGTCGAGACCGAGCGCTTCATCAAGCGCTTCAAGGTTCAGCCCTATGTCTGGAATCCGCACTTCCCCGTCAACACGCTGAACCTGATGCGCGCCGCGATCGCGGCGCAGCTCGAGGGCGTGTTCGAGAAATACGTCGAGGCCGCCTTCCACCACATGTGGCGCGAGCCGAAGAAGATGGACGACCCGGAAATCGCGGCGAAGGCGCTGGCATCCTCCGGCCTCGATGCGCAAAAGCTGTTCGCCCGCGCCCAGGAGCCCGAGGTCAAGGGCAAGCTGATCAAGAACACCGAAGAGGCGGTCGCGCGCGGCGTGTTCGGCTCGCCGACCTTTTTCGTGGGCAACGAGATGTTTTTTGGCAAGGAGCAGCTGCGCGAGGTCGAGGAGATGGTATCGGGAAAGTGATTCCCGCATCTCCCGGAAAGCTAGCAATCTCCCCCGATGCCATCCTGGCCTAGTCGCAATTGCGCACCAGGTCAGAGCGACGTCCAAGAAGCGATAAGAGCAACAACAAGGAAGATCCCATGCGCATCCTCGTGGTCGGCGCCGGCGCCATCGGCGGCTATTTTGGTGGCAGGCTGTTGCAGGCCGGCCGCGACGTCACCTTCCTGGTCCGGCCGCGGCGCGCCGGCGAGCTTGCGAGCGCCGGCCTCGTCATCAAGAGCCCGAACGGCGACGTGACTCTGAAGGCTCCACCGACGGTCGAGGCCGACAAGCTGAAGGACAAGTTCGACGTCGTGCTCCTGAGCTGCAAGGCGTTCGATCTCGACGATGCCATCAAGTCGTTCGCGGCGGCGGTCGGGCCTGATACGGCGATCATTCCGATGCTGAATGGCATGAAGCATCTCGATACGTTGGATGCCAGGTTCGGCAAGGAGCGCGTGCTCGGCGGGCTCTGCGCCATCGCAGCGACCTTGAGCGAGAAGCGCGAGGTGGTGCAGCTCCAGCCGATGCAGGCGATCAGCTACGGCGAGCGCGACGGCAAGCTGTCCGACCGGGTCCAGGCGATCGACGAAGCCTTCAAGAGCGGCATCGTTGGGGCCACCGCCAGCCAGAACATCATGCAGGACATGTGGGAGAAGTGGGTGTTCCTCTCCTCGCTCGCGGCCTCCACCAGCCTGATGCGCGCCTCCGTCGGCAACATCCTCGCCGCCCCCGGCGGCAGGGATTTCCTGCTCGGCATACTCGATGAGACCAGTGAGATTGCCACCGCGTCAGGCTATCAGCCAGGCGGCCCGTTCTTCGAGCGGGTGAAGGGCAACCTCACCACCGAGGGCTCGCCGATGACCGCCTCGATGTTCCGCGACATCAAGGCCGGCCTGCCGGTCGAGGCCGATCACGTCATCGGCGATCTCATTGCACGCGGCGATGCCGCCAAGGTGCCGCTGCCGAAGCTGCGCATCGCCTATACGCATTTGAAGGCGTATGAGAAGCAGCGGGCGGGGTAGCGGCCCGCTACACACTCGGGTGTCGTCCCAGACAAGCGTAAGCGCAGATCCGGGACCCATAACCACGAGAATACATCGTACGCGACGTCGTCACTCCGAGTCCCCGTAACCACATCTTTCTGTGGTTATGGATCCCGGATCTGCGCGCGCTTGGGGCGCGCTTGTCCGGGACGACGGCGGAGTGTGGAGCTACTGCAAATGCGCCAGATAATGCGCGACCGCCGTAATCTCTTCTTCGCTCATCGCGTAGGCGACATCGGCCATCGCGGCGACGCCGCCGCCGACGCGCTGGCCGGCCTTGTAGTCGTGCAGCGCCTTCACGAGATATTCCTCGCGCTGGCCGGCGAGGCGCGCGACGGCCTTGGTGCCCGCGTAAGTGTCCGTGTGGCATGAGGCACAGCGGCGACCGGCCGCGACTTGTGTGCCTTTCTTCGACAGATCGGGATCCTGGTCTTCCGGTCCCTTCGGCGGCGCGAGCTGCGAGAAGTAAGCCCCTAGATTGCGGATGTCCTCGTTGTTGATCTCCTCGACGATCGGCTGCATCTGCTCGTTCTTGCGCGAGCCGGCGCGGAAGAACACCAGCTGCCATTGCAGGAATTGATCGGGCTGGCCCGCGAGCGAGGGGATGTTCTCGGTCTGCGAGATACCGTTCTCGCCGTGACAGCCGGCGCAGACCTCAGCCTTGGCCTTGCCGGCGGCGGTGTCGGCGGCATCGGCCGGGCAGAAGCCCAGCGTGACAAGCGCAATCGCGCTGATTGCGTGCGAGATGAACTGCCGGCGCATGATGGGGATTCCGATCTATCGAGATTGTCATTCCGGGGCGTGCGAAGCACGAGCCCGGAATCCATAACCACCAGTCGTGGTTATGGGTTCCGGACTTGCGCGCAAGGGCGCGCAATCCGGAACGACGGTCATTCACGAAAAAGGCTGCGGCCGCCTCATGCCCACCGCAGCCTTTGATTCGCCCGCGCGCTACTTCTTGCTGTAGCTGATGCGATAGATCGCGCCGGCCCAGTCGTCGGCGACGAGGATCGAACCGTCCTTGGCGAGGATGATGTCGCTGGGACGGCCGAGATAGCCCTGGTCACCCTCGATCCAGCCGGAGGCGAACACCTCCTGCTTGGCATTCTTGCCGTCGGGCCCGACGATCACGCGCATGATGCGGCCGCCCTGGTATTTGTGGCGATTCCAGGAGCCGTGTTCGGCGATCAGGATGTTGTTCTTGTACTCGGCGGGGAATTGATCGCCGGTGTAGAACTTCATGCCGAGCGGAGCGACGTGCGCGCCGAGATTCAGTACGGGCGGCGTGAACTCGGAGCACTTGTGACCCATCGCGAACTTCGGATCGGGCAGGTCACCCTGGTGGCAATAGGGATAGCCGAAATGCTCGCCCATCTTCGAGATCATGTTCAGCTTGTCGCTGGGCAGATCGTCGCTGATCCAGTCGCGCGCGTTTTCGGTGAACCAGTACTTGCCGGTACGCGGATCGACGTCGCCGCCGACCGAGTTGCGAACGCCGAGCGCATAGATTTCGGCGTTGCCGGTCTTGGGATCGACGCGGCGGATCTGCGAGACGCTGGTCGGGGGAACGCCGACGTTGAAGGGCGGTCCGAACGGCAGGTAGAACCAGCCTTCCTTGTCGACTGCGATGTACTTCCAGCCATGCGCGGCATAGGAAGGCATGTCGTCATAGACGACCTTGCCGTCGCCGAGCTTGTCCAGATTGGCTTCCGCGTTGTCGTAGCGGATCAGCTTGTCGACCGCGATGACGTACAGCGCGCCATCCTTGAAGGCGAGACCGGTGGGCATGTTCAGCCCCTTCAGGATGGTCTTGACCTCTTTCTTGCCGTTGTTGTCCTTGATGGCATAGACGTTGCCGAGGCCGAACGAGCCGACGAACAGCGTGCCCTTGTCACCCCAGGCCATCTGCCGCGCGGCGAGAACGCCGGGTGCATAGACCTCGATCTTGAAGCCCGCCGGCAGCTTGATCTTCTTCATCATCGCCGCGAGCTCGGCCTCCGACGCACCGGTCGGCGGACCCGACGGCGGCGCGAGGCCCTTCTGCGCCTCGGTCTCGTCGCCCAGGAACCAATCATCCGGCGGATGGGTCCAGAACTCCTTGGTGCCGGATTCGTATTTCTTCAGCGGCTTGTTCTTGTCCTGCTGTTGCGCATTGCCGGCGCTGGTCCCCGCGAGAAGCGCAACCGCTGCAAGCGCCAGGACGGATTGAAAGACGGATTGATGGAATTTCATCGCGTCACTCCCCTAAGGCAGCCGTCAGGGCTGCACGTTATTTTGTTTTGCTAGTCGAGAGGCGAAGTTTGGAGCCTGTCGAGGCGACAGACGCAAAAAGGTTAGCACATCTGCGAGCGGTGAGAAGCGCGCCGCGTGCACTGCGGTTGCGCTCAATAAAAATTGAGACGGAATCTCTCTGAAGGCGAACGCGGCAGCGAAAACGATCTCGCTGCAACGCGGCATCGACGTGGCGCGTGGCTGATTTTCAGGCAGTAGGAGAGGCGGCCGCACAAAAACGCGAAAACAACCCCATGCACAGTAGACCGGCAAAGACCATGCTGCGCCCGGTGACGCCGGGCAGACGTTTGACGCGTCGAGCAAAACAGCAAAGGCGGCGCTTACGAGGCGACGGGGTAGGGTCCGTCGTCAAACACCGCATCATGATAGCCCTTCGACCCGACCTCGCGCGCCAGCGCGCTGCGAAAATCCTGTCCCGCGCGGAGGCTGTGCACCACATGCGCGAAGTCGAATTCCGGCCGCCACCCCAGCTCGTGCCGCGCACGATCGTTGACGTAGACGCGATCGATCTGCGGAAACAGGCGCCAGCCGTTCGCCGCATAGAGCTGCGCGCAATCCGGATAGAGCTCGCGCACGACACCCGCCGCATCGCGCGCCAGCGCCGCGAGATGGTGCGGCTCGAACGGGCTCGTGGCCGACACGATGTAGCGGGCGAAGCCGAGGTCGGGCGCGCGCTGGACGGCGAGCAGATGGGCGCTCACCGCGTCCGCTATATCCAGCCGGCGATAGAGCAGCTCGTTGGCCTGCGCGTTGTCCAGCGCATAGGCCGACCGCATCGAAGGATCGTCATCGTCCTCCGGAAAGAAGCGCGAGGTCCGCAAGACGACGACCGGCAGCCCGCGCTCGCGAAAGAACAGCTCGCACAAACTCTCCGCCATCAGCTTGGTCGTGCCGTAGATGTTCTTCGGCACCGGCGACAGGTCCTCGGTGACCCACACCGCGGCCTGTCCGGCCTCGGGGCGGAGCTGCGAGCCGAACGCGCTGGTGGTGCTGGTGAAGACGAAGCTGCGCACACCGACGGCCACGGCCGCCTCGAGCAGATTGAGCGTGCCGGTGACGTTGGTGTCGACGAAATCCTGCCTGCCGTGGGTCGCCACATGCGGCTTGTGCAGCGTCGCGGTGTGGATCACGGCGGTGACGCCGTCCATCTGGCGCCGCACGAAGTCCGGATCGACGATCGAGCCGACGGCATCGGTGAAGGGCGATGGCTTCAGGTCGACCCCGCGCACAGCGGACCCGCGCCCGCGGAGCGTGCGGAGAAGGGCCTCCCCAAGATGGCCAGCGCTGCCGGTGATGAGAATTGTCATTGCAGACCCAATACAGCCGCCAGCGGCGTGGAAAACCACGGCCTGACCCGGTTTGGCTGGATGCTCTGGGAAAAATTGGAGCGGGCGAAGGGGCTCGAACCCTCGACCCCGACCTTGGCAAGGTCGTGCTCTACCACTGAGCTACACCCGCATCCTGTGTCGGTCGCGTGACGCGCCGGCAACGGCTGTCGTATGCCAAAAGCGGGAGGGGAATGCAACAGCTACCGGCGGCATAGATTGGTATCTTCGGGCCTATATGGACCCCGAAATTGGCCAAATCGACCGAAAATGCCCCGGAACCGGCGAATCGGCCGCGACGGATTGAAATTCGGCCGCCCCGGCCCAATTTAGGAGCCGACAACGAAGCATATGCATTAGCGACGTGCTAAAGACCCGCCATTCCAGACATGAGACGAGGGAATCCCGTGACGATCATCGACCAGGGTAACGGAGCGGTGGGCCCGGCTGCGGCCGATCTGATCAAGGACACCACCACCCAGACCTTCGTGAAGGACGTCATCGAGGAATCGAAACGCCAGCCGGTGCTGATCGACTTCTGGGCGGAGTGGTGCGGCCCCTGCAAGCAGCTCACCCCCGTGCTGGAAAAGGCGGTCAAGGCGGCCAAGGGCAAGGTCAAGCTGGTCAAGATGAACATCGACCAGCACCCGGCGATCCCGGGCCAGATGGGCATCCAGTCGATCCCGGCCGTGATCGCCTTCGTCAACGGCCAGCCGGCCGACGGCTTCATGGGCGCGGTGCCGGAGAGCCAGCTCAACGCCTTCATCGAAAAGCTGACCAAGGGCGTGACGGCGCCGGGCGAGCCCAATATCGCCGAGATCCTGCAAGAGGCCGAGGCGGTGCTCGCCGAGGGCGACGCCGCCGCCGCGGCGCAGATCTATGCCGAGGTGCTCTCGCACGATTCGACCAACATCGCGGCGCTCGCGGGCCTCGCCAAGTGCTACACCGTCTCGGGCGCGATGGAGCAGGCCAAGCAGACGCTGGCCATGGTGCCGGAATCCAAGCGCAACGACCCCGCCGTGAAGGCCGTGCAGACCGCGATCGATCTCGCCGAGCAGGCGGAGCAGTTGGGGCCGGTGGCGGAGCTGGAACAGAAAGTCGCCGCAAATCCGCTCGATCATCAGGCACGCTTCGATCTCGCGACCGCCCTCAACGCGCAGGGCAACCGGGCAGCCGCGACCGAGCAGCTGCTCGCGATCATCAAGCGCGACCGCAAATGGAACGACGACGGCGCCCGCAAGCAGCTCGTGCAGTTCTTCGAGGCCTGGGGCGGCACGGATGATGCAACCGTCGAGGGGCGCAAGCGCCTGTCGACCATCCTCTTTTCGTAGGCGCGCGGCTATTTTTGGAGCATGATCTTGTCGGAATACCGCTTCGCAATTTGTGCCAACGCGGCCCTCCGGCTCCGGATCATGCTCTAGCGCGCGGGACTTCAGCGGGGACCAGATGCCGATCAACATCGAATATCGCGGGCCCGCCGACCTTCCGGAGATCATTCCGGTATTCCCATTGCCGGGCGCGCTCTTGCTGCCGCGCGGCCAAATGCCGCTCAACATCTTCGAGCCGCGCTATCTCGCGATGGTCGATGATTCCTTCCGCGACGGCCATCGCCTGATCGGCATGATCCAGCCTGACGTGGCGCACTCGCCGAAGAACTCCGACAAGCCGGCGCTGTTCCGCGTCGGCTGCGTCGGCCGCATCACCCAGCTCGCCGAATCCGGCGACGGCCGCTACATCCTCGAGCTCACCGGCGTCTCGCGCTTCAAGGTGGTCGAGGAGCTCGAGGTGCTCACCGCCTACCGGCAGTGCAAGGTGGATTTCTTCACCTATGTCGACGACTTCACCGCGCGGATGGGCGAGGACGAGGTCGATCGCGAGGCGCTGCTGGCTGTGCTCGCGGACTTCTTGAAGGCCAACAATCTCAAGGTCGACTGGGAGGGCGTCGAGAGCGCGCCCAACGAGGCGCTGGTCAACGCGCTGGCGATGATGTCGCCCTACGGCCCCGCGGAAAAGCAGGCCATGCTGGAGGCGCCCGACTTGAAGACCCGCGCCGAGATCCTGATCGCGGTGACCGAGATGGACCTCGCCAAGAAGCGCACCAGCGGCGATCCGCCGTTGCAGTGAGGGCCTGAATTGCTCAGGCAGCGCGAACGGCTGCGCCGGCACCTCGCCGCAGCATCCTGGCGATGTCGGATGCAGGCATCGGCCGGCTGAAATAGTAGCCTTGCGTTTCGAGGCACCCCTCTTCGCAGAGGATATCCAGCTGCTCCTTGGTTTCGACGCCTTCGGCGGTCGTCGTCTTGCCGAGGCTGACTGCGAAACGAACCACTGCGCGCGCGAGATGGCGCGCCTCTGCCCTTGCGCTCGAAAGTTCGTTGACGAAACTGCGATCGATCTTGATCTTGTCGAACGGGAACTTTTGCAGAAAGCTCAGCGATGAATAGCCGGTACCGAAATCGTCGAGGGCGATTCGCACACCGAGCTCGCGCAATTGGCCGAGGACGGCGAAAACGGCTTCGCTGTCATGCATGATCACCGTCTCGGTGACCTCGAGCTCGAGCCTGTGCGGCGCAACTCCCGAACTCGCCAGCGCGCCGATAACGACTGGAACAAGCTCCTTGCTCCTGAACTGAGCGGGAGACAGGTTGACCGCGATCCTGACATGCGCGGGCCATTTGGCGGCTTCGGCACAGGCGGTTCTCAGGACCCATTCTCCCAGCGGCACGATCAAGCCGGTCTCCTCCGCGAGCGGGATGAATTCGCTCGGCATGACCAGACCTTGCTGCGGGTGATGCCAGCGTAGCAAGGCCTCGAAACCATTGACCTTGCCGGTCGCGGGGCTGACGAACGGCTGGTAGTGGAGCTCGAACTGACGGCCGGCAATCGCATCCCGCATGTCGCGCTCCAGGTTGCGTCGCGCATGCATGAGCTCGTCGAGTTCCGGCTCGAAGAAACAGAATGCACCACGTCCACCACTCTTGGCCGAGTAGAGGGCGAGATCCGCGCTCTTCATGATCACGTCGGAATCGTTGCCATCGCGTGGCGCGATGGCGATGCCGATGCTGGTGCCCACCGTGACCCGGTGATCACCAAGATCGAACGGTTCGCAAAGCGCCTTCCTGATGTTCTCGGCAAGGGCGGCGGCCTCCACGGCCGGGTTGGTCACGTAATCGATCACGGCGAACTCGTCGCCGCCCAGCCGGGCGATCAACGCGGTTTCCGTGGTGCATTCGCGCAAACGCGCGGCGACGGCGCGCAACAGGGAATCGCCCGTCGGATGTCCCAGCGTGTCGTTGACTTCCTTGAAGCGGTCGAGATCCAGCATGAGCACGGCCAGATCGAGGCCGCCATTGCGCGTAACCGCAATGGCATGCTCCATCCGCTCCCTGAGCAGCACGCGATTTGGCAGATCTGTCAACGCATCGTGTTGTGCCATATGAGCGATCTTGGCCTCGGACCGGCGCTGCTCGGTGACGTCAAGATGCGTAGCCACCCACCCGCCGCCGGCCATTGGCTGCCGCGTCACGCAGATCAACCGACCATCCGTGAACTCGTCGATTCTGCTCGAGACTGCATCGAACGGCAACGCAGCCAGTTTCGAGAGGAATTGCTTGGCAGCGCCTTCGCTGGTGTCGCTCTTGAGGATGCCGGTCACGACGCGATGCCTGATGATGTCGGCGTGCGGTGTCCCCGTTCTCAACAGTTCCGGCGGCAGCTGATAGAGTCGGGCATAGCGCTCGTTGCAGACGACAAGTCGCTTCTCCGCATCGAACATGCACAGGGCCTCGACCATGTTGTTGATGGCCGTATCGAGCCTGAGTTTCTGCTCCTGGATTTCCTGTTGCGAATCTTCCACCTGCTGCCGGGCGAGCGAGAGCTCACTGATGATTTGCTCGAATCTGCTGGTTCTGGTCGCAAGGCGGCGATCCGCCAGCACGCCGACGAAGCTCATCCCGAGCACCGACAGGGCCACGCCCGCAATTGCCACGGCGAGGAAGGTCGGAGAAAGCGACAATGTATCGCTTGCCAGCTTAGGGTCTGGAACGATTTGCACGGCCCCCATGGCCGTGAAATGGTGCGACACGATGGCGAGCGTCAGCAGCAGCGCCGCAGCAAAGGTCCCCCACTTGTCCTTGTGGCCCAGGGCAACGGCGAGCGCAGCGTAGCCCAGCACCATGCCGAGGACGATCGAGATCAACACAGCCCCGGCGACCAGGTCACGCGACCCGGGACCTCGAGGGCCCACATGCCGATATAGTGCATGCTTGCAATGCCCGCGCCGATGATGCCGCCACCGGCAGCTGCGCGCCATTGGCCGGAATTGTTGACGGCAACGCCAAAACCGCCCGAGGTCAGAATCATCGCCGCGGCGAGCGACAGCACCGTCAGGACGAGGCCGTAATTGGTCGGGACGCCGGGCTCGTAGGCGAGCATCGCGACAAAATGCGTTGCCCAGATTCCGTAGCCGATGGCGGCGCCGGCAATCGCAACCCAGATCAACCGCGCCCAGGCCCGCGAGGCGACCGCACGATGAAAGATGCTGACCGCAACGATACTTGCAACGAAGCACACCAGGCCGGCAAGCAGGACGAGACGCCAATCGTGCTCGGCCGTAAGGCAGGAAAAAACGCGGAACATCCAATAGCGCTCCCCTCGTCAATATCGTCGATGGTGGATCGCCTAGACGTTCTTCGCGTTAATTTTGTGCAACGCCTGATTGCATGATTACCAGCGGGTTAACGCGGCCTGTGCAATTCGATCTGCGGAAATTTGCGCCATCGACGGCCGGCGGACGTGCGCCGTGATCGGCAACGAACGTCTAGAGGTGCGTGCGGATGCGCTTGCGTCCGGTGATCATCGCGCGGATCAGGTTCTCGCGCTGGAGAATCCCCATCAGCAGCACGCCCACGACGTGCAGCACGACCAGGACGATGACCGCGTCCGATGAATAATGGTGGCCGTCTTCGACCCACCAGACGCCGAAGAAGGTGACGGTCACCGACATCGCTCCCGTGATCGTGGAGACGGCGAGCGAGGCCAGCAGCGCCACCAGCATCAACGTGCCGGCGGGATTGAGACCGATGTAGCGGCCGGTCATGCCGCGGCGCAGGTTCCAGAGATAGCCTGGCGCCGCGCGAAGCCTGACGCCGACCATGCGGAAGCGCGAATAGCGGCTTCCCCAAAAACCCCAGACCAGGCGGAAGGCCAGGAGCCCAAGCACCGTATAGCCGACGATGCGGTGCAGGCGGTCAAAGACGGTGGGGGTGAACCACGCGGCCAGAACACAGATCGCCAGGGCCCAGTGCCAGAGGCGCAACGGGAGGTCCCAGACCGCGATCGTGCGCGGAGCAGTTCGATCCGCGGGGCTCCTGTCGGACTCCCCGCGCGCTTCTGGCACCGCTTCTTCGATCAAGCGAAGACCACCCTCAAGCCTTACTTTGCGCAGATCACTTCGCGCAGGTCATTTCGCGCAAGTCATTTCGCGATCGTGTGCTTCAGGCTGAGATCTTCGGGGCTGTAGAACAGCTCGTAGAGCTTGCCTTCCTTGACGCCATAGACCTCATAGCACGAGCCTTCGACCTTGGAGCGCCGCACTTCGTAACCGAGCGCCTTGGCCTTGGCTTCGGCTTCGCTCGCCGGCTTCCACGACGCCTTGTCGAGCTTGGTGCAGTTCTTGAAACCGTCGGCCATGGCGGCGGATCCCGTGCCAATCCCGATCGTCAGTACCGTGGCAACAACACGAATGACCTTCACGAACGTCTCCTCCTTTGTCGTGAGCGCTGCGCGGGAAGCCGCGAAGCGGGACGGAAGGAAGCAAAGCACATGATGAAGTCAATGCGGCTCGGGGCCGGTTCGCTTTAGAGATATTCTAACGATCCGAGAAAGATCAGCGCTCTCCGCATGCAGCACGCATTTGAACGGCCGCTGCGGCCTTACGTCTCACGGGACGGAGGCACTCAGCCGGCCGGGCTGGTCATCCCTGGATCGCGCTTCGCGCAGCGGGGTAGTTGCGTTGCAGCCAGTCCGCCCAGGAGAGCCGTCCGCGAACGCCTTGGCTGACGACGAAGCCCATGCCGCGCGCCTTCGCGTCCGAAAGAATGCAGCCCCCGGGCGTCCTGATACCGGCGGGCCAGCGAGACAAGCTCGAGATCTTCGGGGCCGCCAATCTCCGCGCGCTCGCCACGCATCCCGCCGAAGGCGCAGGCCACGACGTGGTCGGCGACATCCGACGTATCGACGGGATTGAACAGCGTCGTCGGTACCGGCCACACCGGAAGCCAGGCGAGGCCCGAGAGCAGGCTGTCGAGCAGATAGTAGAACGGCATCGCGCGAACCACCGACCAGGACAGAGCCGATGCACGCACCAGCCGTTCGCCGGCAAGCTTGACCCGCGCGTAGGGCAGGGTTGCCTCATCGAGGCCGACGATCGAGACGTGGAGGAAGTGCCGCACCCTGGCCTCCCCGCAGGAGGACAGCAGGCGCCCGGTGCCCTCGACGTCCACGGCGGAGGGCGAGGTGAAGAAGTCTGTCGGGCGAATGCCGCCGCGCCGCGCGATCGGCGAATAGGTCGCCGCGTTGATGACCGTGTCGACGTCATGCAGCGCGTCCCGCAACCCGGCGCCTGTGGCGAGGTCGCCGATCGCCCATTCGACGTCCGGTCGCGTGCCCGGCGATCGCGCAAGCACCCGGACGTGACGTCCGTCGCGAACGAGGCGATCGACGATATCCCGGCCGAGATGGCCTGTGCCCCCGGTGACGAGTGTCAGAGCCATGTTTGAAGCTCCATCTGCAACGGCTCGCCGTCCGCCGTAGCGGGAAGGCGTCTACGACGAGCTCAGTAGCCGGCAACCGTCATGGCAACGACGGCGCTGAGCGCCATCCAGCCGAAGTGCCGGCCGCGTGTCGCCCATGCGTTGGCGAAGGCGGAGAAACCGAACACGCAGGCCATGGTGATGACGATCCAGTGGCGCGCCGGCGCCGAGTCCATCCAGGGCGCCGCGATCAGGAGCACGCCGCCGCCGATCCAGGCGACGGTCGATGCCTGCCAGACCAGGCGGATCAGGGTGCGCAGCCGTTCCGGATCGATGCTCGCGCGAGCAAAGACCTTGGTCTCGCCGAGGATGCCATGGATGAGGGCCACGACGATGGTCAGGACGCCGGCGCACTGGAGCAACAGATCACGCATCGATATCTCCGTACATAACTGTATGGAGACATAGGGGCTGGCCTGCCGCCTGTCAATACACTAGTGTATGGTCAAGTTCCGGGAACCTGGCATGACCGAACAGCTCTCCGCCGACGATTGGATCAAACAGGGGCTGAAGGCGCTCGCGAAAAGCGGCTTCACGGCGCTGAAGGCCGACCCGCTGGCAAAGGCCATCGGGGTTTCGCGCGGCAGCTTCTATTGGCATTTCGCCGATCTCGGCGCGTTCCATGCCGCCGTGCTGAAACGCTGGCGCGAGATCGCGGCCGAGCAGATCATTGCCGATGTCGAAGCCGCCAGCGACGAGCCGCTGAAGGCGCTGCTGCGCAGGTCCTTCGGCGCGCGGCTCGATCTCGAACGCGCGGTCCGCAACTGGGCGGCATTCGATGCCGCCGCGCAAGCCGCGGTGCGCGCGATCGACCGCCGCAGGCTCGACTATATCGAGCAGCTCCTGGACAAGCGCGGGCTAGACCCGGCGACGGCGCAGGCTCGCGCGCAGATCCTCTATTGGACATTTCTCGGCTTCGCCCTGTCGGGCCCGCCGGTGCCGGCGGCACGGCTCCAGGGCCTGCTCGACGACCTGCTACGGATGATCTCTGCCGAGTGACCCATTCCAATGGAACGGGTCACTCGGCGGGCGCGAATTTCTGTGCTAGAGGCAGCCGATCGCCGGAGACCACAATGAACGCGCCCACCGAACGCCCCGAAACCAGCGTCGATCCGAAATTGCTGGAGATTCTGGTCTGCCCGTTGACCAAGGGTCCGCTGGAGTTCGATTCCACAAAGCAGGAGCTGATCTCGCGCAGCGCCAAGCTCGCTTACCCGATCCGCGACGGCATCCCGATCATGCTGCCGGAAGAGGCGCGGAAGATCGATTGAGGTCGCAGTCTTGCGCAGCGGCCGCGCAACAATCGCGATGTCGTCCTGGCGAAGGCCAGGACCCATAACCCCAGGGAGGGGTTTGGCGCGACGCTGGTAACTCCGTGTCTTCGCAAAACTATTGCTGCGGCGTATGGGTCCCGGACCTGCGCGCGCTTGGGGCGCGCTTGTCCGGGACGACGAGCGGAGGGTGGAGCGCCAGCGAGGATAAGAACTACAGCGCCTCGCCCTTCAGCAGCCGCGGCACCTCGCCCGTCAGGCCTGCGGCCTGGCGGATAAAGAGATTCTTCAGCGGCGGGGCGCGGTCGACGAGGCCGAGGCCGATGTCGCGCACGGTGCGCAGCAGCGTCGACTGGTTGGAGAACAGGAAGTTCAGCGAGTTGGTGGCAACGCCCATCGCCATGGTGTCGAAGCGGCGCCAGCGCTGGTAGCGCTCGAGCACGTCGGCCGCGCCGAGATCCATCCCGAGCCGCGCGGCATCGACGACGACCTCGGCCAGCGCGGCGACGTCCTTCAGCCCCATGTTGAGGCCCTGGCCCGCGATCGGGTGGATGACGTGGGCGGAATCGCCGACCAGCGCGAGGCGCTCGGCGATGAAGGAGCGCGCCACGAAATAGGACAGCGGAAATGCGCGCGGCTTGTCGAGCGCCTTGACCTCGCCGAGATGCAGGCCGAAGCGCTGCTCGAGCTCGCCGTGAAACTCTTCGTCGCTGAGCGCGATGATGCGCGCGGCCTCAGCCCGGCGCTCGGTCCAGACCAGCGAGGAGCGCTTTCCGGACAGCGGCAGGATCGCGAAGGGACCTGCGGGCAGGAAGTGCTCTTCGGCGCGGCCTTCGTGGTCGCGCTCATGGCCGACGGTGACGACGATGCCGGACTGGTCATACTCCCAGCCATTGGTGGCGATGCCGGCGCGCTCGCGCAGCTTCGACCTCGCACCATCGGCGGCGACCAGCAGGCTGGCCGCGATCACGCTGCCGTCGCCGAGCGTCACGTCGATGCCGTCGGAACGCGCGTCGTAGGAGGCGACCGTGGTGGCGCGGAGATCGATGCCCTCGGCCTCGGCACGCACGACCAGCGCGTCGATCAGGCGGCGGTTCTCGACCATGTGCGCAAAGGGCTCGCCCGGCGCGACGTCGCCGGCGAAGTTCAGGAACACCGGACGCGTGGCGTCCTCCAGCTTGGAATCGGTGACGACCATGTCGAGGATCGGCTGCGCCTCGCCCCTGACGTCGTCCCAGGCACCGATCGCCTCGAACAGGCGGCGGCAGGCGGCGACGATCGCGGTGGCGCGCGGGTCCCGGCTCGGCCGCGTGCTGAGCGCCGGATCGGCGACGATGACGGGAATCTCGGGCCCGAGCCCCTGGCGGAGCGCCAAGGCCAGCGCCAGGCCCGCAAACGCGCCGCCGCCAATGACAATGCTACCCTGTACCGACATACCAAGCTTCCCGGCCAATACTTCGCCTGTTCTTGGTCTTGCTAGCAGACTTGAGGTGGGCGAAACAGTGCGGTGAAACAAGGGCGGAACGGCCCAATTCCGTCATTCCGGGGCGCGCGGAAGCGCGAACCCGGAATCCAGAGGTTATCGCTCGGGATTCCGGGTTCATCGCTGGCGCGATGCCCCGGAATGACGAGATTTTCGAAAGCACAATCATGTCCAAAAGCCTGATCGACCTGATCTCGATCCTCGACCTCGAACAGCTCGAGGTGAACCTGTTCCGCGGCAACAGTCCGAAGACGAGCTGGCAGCGGGTGTTCGGCGGCCAGGTGATCGGGCAGGCAATGGTCGCGGCCTGCCGCACCGTCGAGGGCCGGCTGCCGCATTCGCTGCATTGCTATTTCATCCTGCCGGGCGATCCGCAGATCCCGATCATCTACCAGGTCGAGCGCCTGCGCGACGGCAAGAGCTACTCGACCCGCCGCGTCACCGCGATCCAGCACGGCAACGCGATCTTCTCGATAATGGTGTCGTTCCATGCCGAGGAGGAGAGCGCGTTCGATCACCAGGACAAGATGCCGGACGTGCCGCCGCCGGAAAAGCTGACGGCGGAGGAAGTGGCGAAGCAGCCGCTGTTCAAGGAGATGCCGGAGTTCATTCGCCGCTACTATGAATCCGACCGTCCGATCGAGCTGCGCCCGGTCGAGCTCGGCCGCTACTTCGGCCAGAAGATCGAGGACGGTCGCATCCACGTCTGGATCAGGACCGCGGCGAAGCTGCCCGACGATCCGGCGCTGCACATGTGCGCGCTGGCCTACGCGTCGGATTTCTCGCTGCTCGATGCGATCATGGCGCGCTACGGCCGCACGCTGTTCGACAAGCGCATGATGCCGGCGAGCCTTGACCACGCGATGTGGTTTCACCGCCCGTTCCGCGCCGACGAATGGCTGCTCTACGCCCAGGATTCGCCGAGCGCGCGAAGCGGCCGCGGGCTGACCCGCGGCTCGATCTTCAAGCCCGACGGCACGCTGGTCGCCTCCGTCGCGCAGGAAGGCTCCGTGCGCGAGCGGAGGGCGTAACGCCTAGAGGGAGCCGCGGGGGGCGAGCTCGGTCTGCCGCGTGCCTTCAATGCTGCGGCAGAACCAGCGCATCTGAGCCGCGGCAACCCAGGCCCAGCCGATGATGGTAATGATCGAGATCGCGAACAGCAGATTCCAGCCGACATAGGCCCAGACCGAGCCGGTGAAGCTGAGGCCGAGCGGCTGCCCATTGGAGGCGAGGTTCGCGACGATCCATTTGATGAGGAGCCAGTAGAGAACGATCTGCACGAGGAACAGCAGGTTGCTCAGCAACTGGCTGCCGATGAAGCCGATCGCGATCGCCAGAACGATGAAGCCGAAAAACCAGGGCACCAGCGCCATCGCATTGCCGGTGAAGCTGAGGTTCGGGCGTCCCGGGACCTTCACGCAAGGCACGATCCATTTTGTGTACCAGACGAAGACCCACGGCGCCGGGATGACAAAGCACATGCCGATCAGCATCACGATGCTGCGCCAGGTGAATTCGAGGATGCCAAAATCGACCGACAGTGATCCGCCGGCGGCGCCACCATTGCCGCGGCCGCCCATCGTCGGCGGACCACCGGCCGGGATCATCGGCGGCGCGCCGCCGCCGACCAGGCCGGGGATCTCGGCGGCCTTCTGCCAGCCGGCCATGCCCTCGGTCCACACCAGCGTATCCGGGCGCACGACGCCCTGGGCGATGAGGTCGCGGAACTGCCCTTCGGGAAAGGGCCCCTGCTGCTTGCCCTCGGATGCGTAGAACCAACTCGCCATGAAACGTCCCCCTCAAACATACTTATGTACCGGCTGGGACGCTTCGGTTCACCGCATCCATGCCAAAAATGCATTGTGACGGATGAACGGCTGCCCTGTACAGAGGCGGCCGTTCACAACGCCAAACGTTTTTCCGCTTCAATCTGCAATTTTTTTATGCCATTTGCCCGGAAAGATGCCAGATTGACGCTGCGCCGGGGACATACGGCGCGGCGCATCCCGGGGAATAGGCCTGACCATGAAACTCGTCGTCGCGATCATCAAACCCTTCAAGCTCGATGAGGTCCGCCAGGCCCTGACGGCGATCGGCGTCCACGGCATGACCGTGACCGAGGTAAAGGGTTATGGCCGCCAGAAGGGCCACACCGAGATCTATCGCGGCGCGGAATATGTCGTGAACTTCCTGCCGAAGCTGCGCATCGAGATCGCGGTCGCCTCCGACGTCGCCGACAAGGCGGTCGCCGTGATCACCGCCACGGCGCGCACCGGGCAGATCGGCGACGGCAAGATCTTCGTCACGCCGATCGACCACGCGCTGCGCATCCGCACCGGCGAAACCGACAGCGACGCGCTCTAGATTCTTGTTTTGACGCGTTTTCTTCACGCGAACCGGTATCCACTTCGCTTGAAAACGCTTTGATCTTCTTCGATCGCGCCGGGCAACGACGCCACAGCTGCGACGCAATTTCTATGCTGGGGGAAATGACATGGCGGGATTGTTGCGCCGCGCGGCCGTTGTAGCTGCGCCGGCCGGACTTATGTCGATCGTTGCCGCGCCGGCGCAGGCCGCGGGTTCCGAGATCAACACCGCCGACACCGCCTGGATGATCGTCGCCACCGCGCTGGTGCTGATGATGACGATCCCCGGCCTCGCGCTGTTCTATTCCGGCATGGTGCGCAAGAAGAACGTGCTCGCCACCATGGCGCAGAGCCTTGCCGCCGTGACGATGATCTCGATTCTCTGGGTCGCGTTCGGCTATTCGCTCTGCTTTGTCGGCGACGGCCCCTGGATCGGCACGCTCGACCGCTGGTTCCTGGCGGGCATGACGCTCGACAGCGTCAACCCGGCCGCGAAGACCATCCCGGAATCGCTGTTCATGCTGTACCAGATGACGTTTGCGATCATCACGGTGGCGCTGGTCGCGGGCTCGGTCGCCGACCGCATGCGGTTCTCCGCTTATCTGCTGTTCTCGGTCGCCTGGTTCATCTTCGTCTACATTCCGCTGGCGCATTGGGTGTGGGGCGGCGGCTTCCTCGCCAGCATGGGCGTACTGGATTTCGCCGGCGGCCTCGTGGTGCATCTGTCGGCCGGCACCGCCGGCCTCGTCGCCGCCAAGGTGATGGGGCGCCGCCACGGCTACGGCACCGAAAATCTCTCGCCGTTCGATCTGTCGCTCGCCGTGATGGGCACTGGCCTGTTGTGGGTCGGCTGGTTCGGCTTCAACGGCGGTTCGGCCGGCGCGGCCAATTCGCGCGCGGTGCTGGCGATCATCGCGACCCATCTGGCGGCCTGCTCCGGCGCGCTGACCTGGGGCGCAATCGAATGGTCGACGCGGCGCAAGCCTTCCGTGCTCGGCATGATCTCCGGCGCGGTCGCTGGCCTCGGCACCATCACGCCGCCTTCGGGCTTCGTCGCGCCGTGGCATGGCATCGTCATCGGCATCATCGCCGGGGCGGTTTGCTACTGGGCCTGCACCTGGCTGAAGCACCGCTTCGACTATGACGATTCGCTCGACGTGTTCGGCGTCCACGGCATCGGCGGTCTGACCGGCACCCTGCTCGCCGGGGTGTTCGCAACCAGCGCCATCGGCGGCACCGCCGGCCTGCTCGAAGGTCATCCGCGGCAGCTTCTGATCCAGCTTTATGGGGTCGCCGTCACCTTCGTTTGGGCGGCAGGCGTGAGCTTCATCCTGCTCAAGCTGGTCGGCCTGTTCGTGCCCTTGCGCGTATCCCGCGAGCACGAGCTCGAGGGACTGGATATTTCGCAGCACGGTGAGGCCCTGCAGTAAGCTGCGGGCGAGCGGTTCGAGGAATCGAGCAGCCTAAGCCCAGGACTTGCACATCACATAAGTGTATGCTTATGTGTTGCCATGATCGAAGCCGACATCTTCAAGGCGCTGGCCGACCCGACGCGTCGAAGGGTCTTTGAGAAGCTCGCTGGCGGAAGCCTGAATGCGAGCGCTTTGCGCGACGGATTGGAGATCAGCCAACCGGCGATGTCGCAGCACCTCGCGGTGCTGCGTGCGGCAGGCTTGGTGCGTGAACAGCGGCAGGGCCGCTTTGTGAACTACGAAGTCGACCCGGACGGAATCGTCGCCATCGGGGCATGGCTTGCGCGCTACCGCGCCTACTGGCCGAAGCGCATGGAAGCACTCGCCGATCTCCTCAAGGACATGGATCAATAAGGACCTGGATTAATAAGGACCTGGACCGATGAGCGACGCCGCGAAGCCTGATCGTCCCGACGAAGCCCTGGTGCTTGAATATGATTTCGATGCGCCGCCGGCAAAGGTCTGGCGCGCCGTGACCATTCCGGCCTTGCGCGAGCGCTGGTTGCCGGATTGCGACCTTGCGGGCGCCGAGCCGGAATCAACGATCGCAGGCGAAGAGGTGCGCTACCGGCTTCGCGATTCAGAGCCGCCGTTTCGCGAGAGCCACGTCATCTTCCGGATCGAGCCGAACGAGGACGGCGGCACCCGCTTCCGCATCATCCAGCAAGCCTGCGACGACCTCGCGAAACTGCAGCAGCCGGCCAACACCAATTGCTGCCTGATGATGGCGGCCTAACAGCACAAGACTTCATCGCCTGCAAACATGGAGGTCGCCAATGCGCGACATGCTTCAGCTCGTCCCTATGGTTGTCGAACAATCTGCCCGCGGCGAGCGATCCTTCGACATCTATTCGCGGCTCCTGCGCGAGCGCATCATCTTCCTCAACGGCGAGGTCAATGATGCGATGTCCGGACTGGTCTGCGCGCAATTGTTGTTCCTGGAGGCGGAGAATCCGAACAGACCGATCAATCTCTACATCAACTCCTACGGCGGCGTGGTCACCAGTGGACTGGCGATGTACGACACCATGCAGTTCATCAAGGCGCCGGTTCATACTTGTGCATGGGCACCGCGCGCTCGATGGGCTCGTTCCTGCTGATGGCCGGCGAGCCAGGCCACCGCGCCGCGCTGCCCAATGCGAGCCTTCACGTGCATCAGCCGCTCGGCGGCTTCCAGGGCCAAGCGTCCGACATCCTGATCCATGCCAACGAAATGCAGGAGACCAAGCGGCGCATCACCCGGCTCTACGCGCAGCATTGCGGGCGCACCGAGGCGGAGGTGGAACGAACCCTGGACCGCGACCACTTCATGACTGCACAGCAGGGGGTCGAATGGGGGTTGATCGACCGGGTCTTTGCGGTGCGCGACGCTGCCTGACGGTCCGACGGCGGCTTCGGCCGGATACCGTCCGGCAAGCTTTGTTCTGCCCGAGCGGCTCGGCCGATTGCGCGCATCCCGTGGGCACGAGCTCAAGGGGCTCAGTATTTCGCCGCACGGCGAAGCACTTCAGTAAGCTTCGCCCATAATTAGATACCTTCCAGCTGCCCGACACGTGAGCAACATTGTGTCGGCAGCCTGTCGTGCCCTCATTTTGAGCAGTCGTGACCAGCTTTTGAGCGCGACGTAATAGCGCACTGCACTGCGATACCCGCGAAACGCGAAAACCCCCGCTTTCATAATCCGTTAGGCAACACGCCCGTTCTGGCACGGCATTTGATTCTAGGGGGCGTGGCTGTGCCCGCGTAGTGAAACTTCTCCCTCGTGGCGAACCAGTCGAGAAACGCCCGGCCACGTCCGGACCGGGCCCAAGCGGGGATAGGACCCATGAAAATTGTTATGGCGATTATTAAGCCATTCAAGCTGGAAGAAGTCCGTGACGCCCTGACCGCCATCGGCGTTCACGGTCTCACGGTGACGGAAGTCAAGGGGTATGGCCGCCAGAAGGGCCATACGGAAATCTATCGCGGCGCTGAATATGCCGTGAGCTTCCTGCCCAAGATCAAGATCGAGGTCGCTGTCGCCTCCGACCAGGTCGACAAGATCATCGACGCCATCACGTCCGCCGCGAAAACCGGACAGATCGGCGACGGCAAGATCTTCGTCATCAACCTCGACCATGCGGTTCGTATCCGCACCGGCGAGGCCGATGCCGCGGCCCTTTGATTTCGCGCTCAACCTTATCCAATCAGGAGTAAATAATATGACGTTCAAGCGTCCCTATGGCGCGGGATTGGCGGCTCTCGCAGTCGGCCTGTTCGCTGCGACCGCAGCCTATGCCGAGCCAACGGTCAATAAGGGAGACAACGCCTGGATGCTGACATCGACAGTCCTCGTGCTGTTGATGACGATCCCGGGTCTTGCGCTGTTCTACGGCGGTCTCGTCCGTTCCAAGAACATGCTCTCGGTCTTGATGCAGGTCTTCTACACCGTCTGCGTCGTCACCGTGATCTGGGCCGTGTACGGCTACAGCCTCGCCTTCACCGGCGGTTCCGACTTCATCGGCGGCTTCTCCAAGGCCTTCATGATGGGCGTCACCACCGACTCGAAGGCCGCGACCTTCTCGGTCGACGCCAACATCTCGGAGCTCATCTATATGTGCTTCCAGATGACCTTCGCGGCGATCACGCCCGCCCTCATCGTCGGCGCCTTCGCCGAGCGCATGAAGTTCTCGGCGATCGCTCTCTTCATCCCGCTCTGGGTCACGCTGATCTACTTCCCGATCGCGCACATGGTCTGGTACTGGCCCGGCCCGGACGCGATCCAGGACGCTGCCAAGGCTCTGGCTGCGGCGACTGATGCAGCGGCGAAGACCGCGGCGCAGGCCAAGCTCGACGAGATCAACGCCGACGCCGGCTGGATCTTCAAGAAGGGCGCGATCGACTTCGCGGGCGGCACCGTGGTGCACATCAACGCCGGCATCGCAGGTCTCGTCGGCGCTCTCCTGATCGGCAAGCGCACCGGCTACGGCAAGGAGCTGATGGCTCCGCACTCGCTGACCATGTCGATGATCGGCGCCTCGCTGCTCTGGGTCGGCTGGTTCGGCTTCAACGCCGGCTCCAACCTCGAAGCCAACGGCGGCGCTGCCCTCGCCATGACCAACTCCTTCGTCGCCACCGCAGCCGCCGCGCTGTCGTGGATGTTCGCGGAGTGGATCGTGAAGGGTCACCCGTCGGTGCTCGGCGTCATCTCCGGCGCTGTCGCGGGTCTCGTGGCCGTCACGCCCGCCGCCGGCTTCTCCGGCGTCATGGGTGCGATCGTCCTCGGTCTCGTGGTCGGCGTGGTCTGCCTGTTCTTCTGCACCGTCGTGAAGAACGCGATCGGCTACGACGACTCCCTCGACGTGTTCGGCGTGCACTGCATCGGCGGCATCGTCGGTGCTCTCGGTACCGGCATCCTGGTGAACCCCGCCCTCGGCGGCGCCGGCATCATCGACTACACCGCGATCCCGCCGAAGGTTGCCGATTACGACTTCGCGGCGCAGATGGTGTCCCAGTTCTGGGGCGTCTGCACCACGCTGGTGTGGTCGGGCGTCGGTTCGGCGATCCTCTACAAGGTCGTCGATGTGATCGTTGGCCTCCGCGCCAATGTCGAGAGCGAGCGTGAAGGCCTCGACATCACCGAGCACACCGAGCGCGCCTACAACATGTAACGTCTCCTCCCGGGCACGGTCTCCTCGGAGACCGCGTCCACAACTACGGTTTGGGCACATACCCGGCAATGCCCCGACCGTTGAGGGGCTCCAGCGCAAGCTGGAGCCCCTTTCTTTTTGCGCCGCGCGGCAAAGAAGCAAAGAAAAGGATTGCCATTCCAGATTGCCGGCGCAGAAATATCGACCACAACGAACAACAAACCGGGAGGTCGTCATGCGTTTGGAAGGCGGATGCTATTGCGGCGAAGTGCGCTACGTGGCCGAGGGCGACCCTATGATGCAGGCGCAGTGTCATTGCCGCGAGTGCCAGTACATCTCGGGCGGCGCACCCAACACCTTCATCGCGATGCCGGTGGCCGGCTTCAGCTACATCATCGGGCAGCCCAAGCAGTTCACCCGCAAGGACCTCGAGCGCGCCGTGACGCGCGAGTTCTGCCCCGAATGCGGCACGCATCTGGTAACCAAGGTTCCGGGCCTCCCCGCAGCGATCCTGAAGGTCGGCACGCTGGACGAGCCCGAGCAGTTCCATCCGCAGATGGCGATCTACACCTGCGACAAGCAGGAATTCCACGCGATCCCCGCCGGCATGGCGACGTTCGAGAAGCTGCCGGGGCATTAGCCCACGATGACGGCGCGCTCCCTCCCCCGCATGCGGGGGAGGGCGAGGGCAGGGGAGAGGGTGTCTCAACATCGGGACAGTCCTTCTGCGGAGAGAACCCTCACCCGCGCCTTCGGCGCGACCTCTCCCGCAAGCGGAGAGGACGAGGAACCAGCCGGCCCTGTAGCCCACCCATCCCGTTGTTATCCGGCCTCAATATTCCCGCTCTGGACGGGGGCGGCGGCCGATGGTTAATCGCGTCTTAACCTCGCCCTATCTATGGTGAACTGAACCGCTTCCCGCCGGCGCCTTGGTGCGACTGGCTGTTCCAAGAGTGCTGGCGTCCAGAATGGCTATGACCGCTTCATCCCGTGCGCCGCAGGCCAGCGGAAGCTCCGATTCCGAACGCTCGCCCTTCGTCCGGCTGAACGAGCTGTTGGCCCCCCATCAGCCGGGTAAGCCCTTGATTACGCTTGCGGTCGGCGAACCTCAGCATCCCGTGCCCGATTTCGTCGGTCCGGTCTTGGCCAAGCACACCGCCGATTTCGGCCGTTACCCGATGAACCAGGGCACCGAGCCGTTCCGGAAAGCCGCGAGCGCCTGGTTGTCGTCGCGCTTCAAGCTGCCGCGGCCGCTCGACCCCGCGAGCGAGCTTCTCGTCCTCAATGGCAGCCGCGAGGGGCTGTTCCTCGCCGCGATCACGGCCGCACGCTATGTCAGCCCGCGCCCCGGCAAGCCCGCCATCCTGATGCCGAACCCGTTCTACCCGGTCTATGGCGCCGGCGCCCGCGCAGCGGCTTGCGAGCCGGTCTATCTGCCGACCACCGTCGAGAACGGCTTTCTGCCCGATCTCGACGCCATCGACGAGGCGACGCTGGCGCGCACGGTGGCGTTCTATCTGGCCTCGCCCGCCAATCCGCAGGGCTCGGTCGCCAAGCCCGACTATTTCAAGCGGTTGAAGCAGCTCGCCGACCGCTACGGCTTCGTGATCCTCAGCGACGAGTGCTATTCGGAGATCTACACCCGCGAGGCCCCGGGCAGCGCGCTCGAATGTGCCGGCCCCGACTTCACCCGCGTGGTTGCGTTCCAGTCGCTGTCGAAGCGCTCCAATTTGCCGGGCCTGCGCGTCGGCTTCGCCGCCGGAGACAAGAAGTTCATCGGCATGTTCCTCGAGCTGCGCAACATCGCAGCGCCCCAGGTGCCCGTGCCGCTCCAGCATGTCGCCACCGTCGCCTATGGCGACGAAGCGCATGTCGAGGAGAACCGCAGGCTCTACCGGATCAAGTTCGACCTCGCCGACCAGATCATCGGCAATCGCTACGGCTATCGCCGGCCCGACGGCGGCTTCTGCGTCTGGCTCAACACGTCCGAGCTCGGCGACGACGCGTCGATCACGCTCAGGCTCTTCAAGGAAGCCGGCGTGCGCGTGGTGCCCGGCAGCTATCTGGCGCGGCTCCAGCCCGACGGCTTCAATCCCGGCGCAGGCTACATTCGCCTCGCGCTGGTGCAGGATGGCGAGACCACGGCACAGGCGCTGCACCGCCTGGTCGAGACTCTGGGTTAGGCGGGGCCCGTGAGCATGTCGGCAATCGAACGTGTCATTCCACTGGTCGGCCATCTGCCGCCGTCGATCCGCGAGGGGCTGGCGCGGCGTATGCGCGAGCTCGCCGGCCTCGGCCTGATCGCGCTGTCGGGGCTCGCCTCGGCCGCGCTCATGACCTGGTCGGTGCAGGATGCAAGCCTCAGCCACGCGACCTCGCGGCCGATCCGCAACATCCTCGGCTATGCCGGCGCGATCGGCGCCGACCTTGCGATGCAGATCCTCGGGCTCGGCGCGATCATGCTGGTCCTGACGGTCGCGGTCTGGGGCTGGCGCATGATGACCCATCGCCCGTTCGACCGCGAGGCGCTGCGGCTCGGCTCCTGGATTCTCTGCACCGTGATCGCTGCGGGCTTTGTCAGCTGCTGGCCTCACGGCGGCGCATGGCCGCTGCCGACCGGACTCGGCGGCGTGGTCGGCGATGCCCTGGTGCGCGCGCCCGCGGTGATTTTCGGGCCGCCCGGCATGATCTATCGCACCGTGCTCGGCGTGATCCTGTTCGCGGCGATGGCCGCGACCTTCCTGATCGCCTGCGGTCTTGGCGCGCGCGAGCATGACGACGAGCTCGCCGAGATCGAGGATGACGACAAGCCGCTCGATGAAGACGAGGAGAGCGATCGCGGCTCGGTGTCGCTGGGCTGGCTGTTCCATGCGCTGATGAGCACCAAGGCGCGCCTGATCTGGCTGTGTGGTGCCGCTTACCGCTCGCTGGTCTCGAGCGGACCGAAGACCAAGGCCGTTGGGTTCAGCCGCCAGGAGCCGAATCTCGGCGGCGGCCGCGCCGCGCCGCCGATCTCGCCGCGGTCCGAAGACGAGGACTACGAGGAGGAGCACGAGGAAGAGGAAGACGAGGAGGAAGAGGAGGAGCCTGCCGCGCGCGCACCGCGCAAAAAGGCTGCTCCGAAGGCCGCGGCCAAGAAATCCTCCGACAAGTTCGAGCTTCCGTCCGTGTCCGTGCTGGCCGCGCCCAAGGCCGGCGATCGCCAGCCGCTCAGCAAGGCCGAGCTGGAAGCCAATTCGCGCGCGCTCGAAGGCGTGCTGCAGGACTTCGGCGTGCGCGGCGAGATCGTGAAGGCCAATCCGGGTCCCGTCGTCACGCTGTACGAGCTGGAGCCGGCGCCCGGCATCAAGTCGTCGCGCGTGATTGGCCTCGCCGACGACATCGCCCGCTCGATGAGTGCGCTGTCGGCGCGCGTCGCCGTCGTGCCCGGCCGCAATGCCATCGGCATCGAATTGCCGAACGCCCATCGCGAAAAGGTCTATCTGCGCGAGCTGCTGGTCGCCAAGGAGACCGTCGACACGGTTGCGAAGCTGCCGCTCTGCCTCGGCAAGACCATCGGCGGCGACCCCGTCATCATCGACCTCGCGCGTACGCCGCACATGCTGATCGCCGGTACCACCGGCTCGGGCAAGTCGGTCGCCATCAACACCATGATCCTCAGCCTGGTCTACCGGCTGCGTCCGGACCAGTGCCGGCTGATCATGGTCGATCCGAAGATGCTCGAACTCTCCGTCTATGACGGCATTCCTCATCTGCTCACGCCCGTCGTGACCGACCCGAAGAAGGCGGTGGTCGCGTTGAAATGGGCCGTGCGCGAGATGGAAGAGCGCTACAAGAACATGGCCAAGCTCGGCGTGCGCAACATCGACGGCTACAACACGCGCCTGCTCGAGTTGAAAGCCAAGGGCGAGGAGCCGACGCGCACGGTGCACACCGGCTTCGACAAGGAAACCGGCAAGGCGATCTACGAGGAAGAGAAGCTCTCGCTCGACCCGCTGCCCTACATCGTCATCATCGTCGACGAAATGGCCGACCTGATGATGGTCGCCGGCAAGGACATCGAAGGCGCGGTACAGCGTCTCGCGCAGATGGCGCGCGCCGCCGGCCTGCATGTGATCCTGGCGACACAGCGTCCGTCGGTGGACGTCATCACCGGCACCATCAAGGCGAACTTCCCGACCCGCATCGCCTTCCAGGTCACCTCCAAGATCGACAGCCGCACCATCCTCGGCGAGATGGGCGCCGAGCAGCTGCTCGGCCAGGGCGACATGCTCTACATGGCGGGCGGCGGCCGCATCAGCCGCGTGCACGGACCGTTTGCATCGGACGACGAAGTCGAGAAGGTGGTGCGCCACCTCAAGACGCAGGGCCAGCCCGAATACCTCGAGGCCGTCACGGCCGAAGAGCCGACCGAGGACGAGGACGGCGGTGCTGTGTTCGACGCCAGCGGCATGGGCGCGGATGGCGGCGGCGATCTATTCCAGCAGGCCGTTGCCATCGTCAAACGCGACCGCAAGGCCTCGACCAGCTACATCCAGCGCCGCCTGCAAATCGGCTATAACCGCGCCGCATCGCTGATGGAGCGCATGGAACTGGAAGGCATTGTCGGTCCCGCCAACCACGCCGGCAAGCGCGAGATCCTGGTCGAGGAAGAAGACAGCCATATGTGAGGCGAGCCGCCTCAAAACAGGCTTTCACGCAAAATCGATATCTGCTTTTGCCCGAAATCACGCTAAAAGGCGCCTAGCCATACAGGACGACGCGTTGATCAGACATCCGGACATTCGATTCGCTGCCACCATCGCCGCGCGAAGCGCGCGCGTGGCCGGCGTGCTTCTCGTCACCGCCGCGATGGTGACCGCGGCGTCGTCCGCGCAGAACGTGCCGGTGCCGAAGCCCGCGCCGAAGGGCCGCGACAATGGTGCGGCCGCCGGCGGGCCTGCGGTCACCGGCGCGACCCAGACGCCGCCGAATCCGGTGATCCCGGATCCGCGCCGCAACGTGCCGAGCAGCATCTTCCAGACCTTCGACGCCAACCAGAAGGCGCAGGCGGCCAAGGTCAGCGCCTATCTGTCCTCGCTGTCGACACTGGTCGGGAATTTCGTCCAGGTCGGCCCCGACGGCAGCAAGACGCAGGGCGATTTCTACATCCAGAAGCCGGGCAAGGTGCGCTTCGAATATGACGCGCCGAGCCCAATCGACATCGTCGCCGACGGATCGTCGCTGGTGGTGCGCGACCGCAAGCTCGCCACGCAAGACGTCTATCCGCTGTCGCAGACGCCGCTGCGCTTCCTGCTGTCCGATCGCATCGACCTGATGAAGGACACCAACGTCGTCAACGTCTCGGCCGACGACGTCTTCGTCAGCGTCACCATCGAGGAGAAGCAGGCGCTGGTCGGCACCAGCCGCCTCCTGCTGATGTTCGGCGCCAAGGACGGCCAGCTGAAGCAGTGGACCGTCACCGACCCGCAGGGCTACGACACCACGATCGCGGTCTACAATCTCGACGCAACCAAGAAGCTCGATCCCGGCATGTTCAAGATCGACTTCACCAATTACGGCCCATCGCCAGGATAGTTGCTGTATGGTGGGCAAAGGCGCACTTGCGCCGTGCCCACCACCTCTCCTCCTCGCGGCAGGAATGGTGGGCACGCTTCGCTTTGCCCACCATACGAGAGCTCGCTGTGGACAAGCATTTTCCCCGCGCCAATCCATGCTAAGACGCATCCCTCATGCGTCTTTCCCTGACAACCTGGAACATCAATTCGGTGCGGCTGCGCATCGATCTGGTCGCGAAATTCCTCAAGAGTGCGCGGCCGGACGTGCTGTGCCTCCAGGAGACCAAGTGCATCGACGACGCCTTTCCGCTGAAGCGTTTCAAGCGGCTCGGCTATGAGCACGTCGCGCTGAACGGGCAGAAGGGCTATCACGGCGTCGCCATCGTCTCGAAGATCCCGTTCGAGTCCAAGGACATCCGCACCTTCTGCGACAAGGTGGATTCGCGCCACATTTCTGTATCTTTCGGGACGCAGGCCAACATCGCAAAGCCGCTGGTGCTGCATAATTTCTACGTGCCGGCCGGCGGCGACATTCCCGATCCGGCGCTGAACGAGAAGTTCGACCACAAGCTGCGCTTCCTCGACGAGATGACGGCGTGCGAGCCGCTGCATCCGCGCGGCGATGACCGCCACATCCTGGTCGGCGATCTCAATGTCGCCCCGCACGAGAACGACGTCTGGTCGCACAAGCAGCTTCTGAAAGTGGTCTCGCACACGCCTGTCGAAACCGAGAAGCTGAAGGCGGCACTCGCAGCCGGTGAGTGGGTCGACGTCGCGCGCGAGCGCATTCCGATGTCGGAGAAGGTCTACACCTGGTGGAGCTACCGTTCCGCCGACTGGACCGTCGGCGACCGCGGCCGCAGGCTCGACCACATCTGGGTCTCGCGCGCGTTGAAGGACGCGGTCCAGGATTTCAAGATTCTCCGCGACGCGCGGAGCTGGGAGCGTCCGTCGGACCACGTGCCGGTGACGGTGACGCTGGAGGTGTGACCTCCTGTCATTCCGGGGCGCGCGTAGCGCGAGCCCGGAATCCATCGGGCGGCAGAGCTGGTGGATGAATGGATACCGGGCTCGCGACTTCGTCGCGCCCCGGAATGACAGGGGCCTCAGGTCGTCAGCTTCGCACCGGCCATCAGGATATCGCTCGCGATCTGGCTGGAGCGAACTGCGAATTCGTCGCGCAGGCGAACGGCGGCGGCGGGGTCGCTTTCGAGCACGCGCTGAAACAGGCTGCGCGCGACGCGGATGACGGAGGAATGCTCCAGCGCGATCGCGCTCGACGGCCGCTTCATCGGCACCACCAGCGCGAGCTCGCCGATCAGCGCGCCGGGACCCACGGTCATCTCGGCGCCGGCGCCGTCTTCGACCCGGAAGGCGCCGCGCTGGACCACGAAGCCGGCATCGGCGTCGTCGCCGAGATTGAAGAGGATGTCGCCGCGGACGAAGTCACGCTGCTCGGAGCCGATCGCCAGCATGCGCAACGAGGCGTCTCCCAACAGGCGCAATGTCGGGACCCGCTCGAGAAGCGCTACGTCGTCGTCAATTGACATTCAGATCCGAGGCTCAAGGGCACGCGATCTAAAACGATTCGCACGCCCCCAAAGCGTATCACGGCACCAGCTTGTAGCCACCGGCTTCCGTTACCAGGATCTCCGGGTTGGCGGCGTCCTTCTCGATCTTCTGGCGGAGGCGGTAGATGTGGGTTTCCAGCGTGTGGGTGGTGACGCCGGAATTGTAGCCCCAGACCTCCTGGAGCAGGGTCTCGCGCGACACCGGCATCTGGCCGGCGCGGTAGAGGAAGCGGAGGATGGCGGTTTCCTTCTCCGTCAGCCGCACCTTCCGCGCATTGGCGGCGGTCAGCATCTTCGAGCCGGGCCGGAAGCTGTAGGGGCCGACCGAGAACACCGCGTCCTCGCTGGCTTCGTGCTGGCGGAGCTGGGCGCGGATACGGGCCAACAGCACGGCGAAGCGGAAGGGTTTTGCGACGTAGTCGTTGGCGCCGGATTCCAGGCCCAAAATCGTGTCGGAATCGGTGTCATGCCCGGTCAGCATGATGATGGGGGCCTTGAAGCCGCCCTTGCGTAAGGAGCGGACCACCTCGCGGCCATCGGTGTCGGGCAGACCGACGTCCATCAGGACGAGATCGGGGGAATTGGCCTTCGCGGCGCTCGCGCCCTTGGCGCCGGTATCGACGGCGGAGGCTTCAAATTCTTCGTGCAGCGATAATTGCTCCACCAACGTATCGCGCAGATCGGTATCGTCATCCACGATCAGGATCTTGCGGGCATTGGCCATAGGGTATCATCCTTTTGGGGTCCGGCTCGGCGCGCATGCATGCCGCGCCCAGCCGCGAGGGGAAGTTTAGGGGTCGCCGTTATTATTGTTGTTCGTGTTGAAGTAGTGGGCTGTTACCGATTCACAAGCCAGAAGCACTCTAACCTAGAATAGCAGGGCGTTTTGATGAATGTCCTGTAATGAATGCGACATCGCACGGTCACATGAAAAACAACGCTGCTTCAGCTACTTACACCAAAAATCGAGGCGCTGGACCGCTGTCCGCGATCCGCGTTAAGCCTGCCGCCGGTAATCCGCGCCGCGGCTGGCTGACGGCCGGAGCGCTGACGATTCCGGTGGCGCTGGGGCGGGGCGGTATTCTCGCCAACAAGCGCGAGGGCGACGGCGGCACCCCGAGGGGCAGCTTCCGGCCGCGGCGACTGTGGTGGCGGGGCGACCGGCACAGCCGGCCGCAAACCTTCCTGCCGGCGCGGATCATCACCGGCGAGGACGCCTGGTGCGAGGACCCCCACGACCGTCATTACAATCAGGGAATCCGACTCGGCGAGGGGCAGGGCGGTGACCGGCTCAAGCGGGCCGACCATCTCTATGACTTCATCATTGAAATCGACCACAACACGCGCCCGCGCATCGCCGGCCGCGGCAGCGCGGTGTTTCTGCATCTGGCCCGCGACAATTTCGGGCCGACCGCGGGCTGCGTCTCCATGACCAAATCCGCGATGCTGCAATTGCTGCGGCGGCTGGGCCCACGAACGAGAATCATCATCGGGTGAGGGCCCATGCTCGAGAAGGATCAGATCGCCGCCGCATCGCGGGTCCTCGTTCAACACTGGCGTGACGGCACCAAGCTCGACGCGCTGGAGGGACATCTGCGGCCGCAGACCCGCGCCGAGGGCTACGCCATTCAGGCCGCGCTCGAAGCGCAATCGCCCGGAAAGCTGTTCGGCTGGAAGATCGCGGCAACGAGCTTGTCCGGACAGAAGCACATCAATGTCACGGGACCGCTGGCCGGGCGCATCATGAGCGACACCGTGATCGCCGATGGCGGCACCGCGTCGATGAAGGGCAACGCGATGCGCGTCGGCGAGCCGGAATTTTGCTTCCGCATGGGACGCGATCTGGCCCCGCGCGCGGCGTCGTTCGCCGTCGACGAGGTGCTGGGCGCCGTGGACAGCTTCCATCCCGCGATCGAGATTCCGGATTCGCGCTTTGTCGATTTCGCCGGCGCCGGCGAGGCGCAGCTTATCGCCGACAATGCCTGCGCGCATCTGTTCGTGCTGGGCGCGGCGACGCCTGCGAACTGGCGCGGGATGGATCTCGTCGAAGAACGGCCGCAGATCACGCTGCGCGGCGAGCGCTATATCGGCCATGGCAAGAACGTGCTCGGCGATCCCCGTGTTGCACTCGCCTGGCTCGCCAACGAGCTGCGCGGGCTCGGCATCACCTTGCGGGCAGGGGAGGTGGTGACCACAGGCACCTGCCATCCGCCGCTGCCGATCCAGGCCGGCGATCACTTTGCGGTGGATTTTGGCGTGTTGGGGAAGGTGTCGGTGGGGTTCGAATAATCACTGCTGTCGTCCTGGCGAAGGCCAGGACCCATACCGCGTGATCTCTCGATTCCGCTCGGTTGCAATATCGACGGCCAATCTTCGCCGAACCACTCCCTGGGGTAATGGGTCCTGGCTTTCGCCAGGACGACCCAAGACAATTATCTATGCCCGAAGATCGCGCTTCCCACGCGCACATGCGTGGCGCCGAGCATGATGGCGGTGGCGAAATCCGCGCTCATGCCCATCGAGAGATTCTTCAAGCCGTTACGCGCGGCGATCTTGGCGGTCAGCGCGAAATGCGCCGCCGGCGGCTCGTCGACCGGCGGGATGCACATCAGTCCGGAGATCGTCAGCCCATAGGTGTCGCGGCAGCTTGCGAGGAAGGCATCGGCCTCGCCGGGCGCGACGCCGGCCTTCTGCGGCTCCTCGCCGGTGTTGATCTGGACGAAGAGCTGCGGGTGCTTTTTCTGAGATTCGATTTCCTTGGCTAACGCCTGGCAAATGCTCGGGCGGTCAACCGAATGGATAGCGTCGAACAGCGCGACCGCCTCTTTCGCCTTGTTGGATTGCAGCGGCCCGATCAGATGCAGCGCGATATCGGGGTAAACGGACGTTAACGCCGGCCACTTGCCTTTGGCCTCCTGCACCCGATTCTCGCCAAATACGCGCTGTCCGGCGGCGATGACCGGGGTAATTGCATCCGCGTCGAAGGTCTTCGACACCGCGATCAGCGTGACCGAGGCGCGATCGCGCCGCGCGTCCTTGCAGGCGCGGGCGATTTCGGCTTCGACCGCGGCGAGCGCGTTTGGTGAATGGCCGGTTACCGGCGCGGCGTTGGCTTCTGTCATGACGTCGATTGGCTGTGGTCGTAACCGAGGTAAGTCCAATTTTACCGAGTTCAAGAAAGAGTTTTTGAACCCTTCGCTTTACCTTGGCCCATGGGGTGGGCAGCGAAGATGGCAAACGTCAGTTTCAACCGTAAGCGAGCAAAACTCAAGCAGGTCCTTGGAATCCGGGCGCGGCTTGCGTTACTCGCCGTGATTCTGGTGGCGCCCTTGATGCTCGAGCGCATCCGTTCGCTCGAGAACACGCGCACCAGCCAAATCGCGCAGGCCGCGGCCGAGTTCAACACAGTCGCAAGGCACAGCGCCGATGCGCAGCGCGAGGTGATCTCGTCGGTCGAGACCATCCTGAAATCGGAAGCCTTCATCCGCGCCTCCGCCGGCGGAATCAGCAAGAGCTGCGACGTGCTGCGCGCGAGCCTGCCGTCGAATTTCCCCTGGATCCGCACGCTTCTGATCGCCGGCCAGAACGGACGCATCCAGTGCGCCACCAACAACATGTATGTCGGCCTCGATCTCAGCGACCGGCCTTACTTCCAGCAGGCGCAGGAAACCGGCCGTTTCGTGCTGAGCGACTTCATCCTGTCGCGGCCGGTGCCGTCACCGACCGTCATGGCGGTCTATCCGGTGTCCGCCTTCAGCGGCGTCGCCGATGCCGTCGTGCTCGCCACCGTCAACCTCGACTGGATGTCGAAGGTCATGAGCAATCTCGGTGGTCGCGCCGGCATCACCGCCGTGCTGGTCGACAGCGCGGGCACCGTGCTGGCCGCCCCCGCCGACCAGCACAGCGCGGTCGGCCGTCCCCTCGACAACATGCCGCTGATGTCCGCAATCGCCGACAAGGCGCTGCGGTCGGACCAGGACGAGGGCTCGCTGTCCTTCCTCGCCGCCGACGGCTCGCGCCGCGCCGTCAGCTACATCCGCATCGCCGGCACAAATGCCCGCCTGATCGCCAGCATCGACGAGGACAAGGTGTCTGCGGCCGTGAGCCGCGATATCCGCACCGCCTATCTCCAGCTCGCTTTCGTCGTCCTGTTCGTCCTGCTCGGCGCGCTGATCGCCGCCGAGAAGCTGGTGATCAAGCCGATCGAGATGCTTGCCGACATGGCCAAGCGCCTCGGCGAGGGCGATCTGTCGGCACGCGCGGCGCGCAATCGCCTGCCGGCCGAATTCGTGCCGCTGGCACGCGCGTTCAACGCGATGGCCGCGCAATTGAGCCAGCGCGAGCGCGAGCTGATCGCGAGCAACGACCGGCTGACGGTAATGGCCTCGATCGACATGCTGTCGGGCCTAGCCAACCGCCGCGGCTTCCAGAGCCGGCTCGACTTCGAATGGATGCGCGCGCAGCAATATGGCAGCGACCTCGCGCTGCTGATGATCGACGTCGACCACTTCAAGCTCTTCAACGACACCTACGGCCATCTCGAAGGCGATTCCTGCCTGACCCGGCTCGGCGAGTCGCTGTCCGGTATCGCCGCCGACACGATGGGCTTTGCGGCGCGCTATGGCGGCGAGGAATTCTGCCTGCTGCTGCCGAACACCGACGTGGACCGCGCCGTGGAGATCGGCGAACTGGTGCGTGCGGCCGTGCTGAGGCTCTGCCTGCCGCACATCACGTCCGCCCACATGATCGTCACCGTCTCGATCGGCGTTGCCGCAGCGAAGCCCAACGAGGCCTTGCGCCCCGGCGACCTGATCGAAGCCGCCGACGCCGCCCTCTACGCCGCAAAACACCGCGGCCGCAACAACGTCGTCGAGCACGGCGTGCAGGCGATCGAGACCGGCGCAGCGGACATGATGATGGCGGGCTGACGGCCGGCTGCAGACTACCGCGGAGATATCGTTTCGAGACCGCGCTCCAGCTTTTGCGACAGCTCGGAGACCGACGGCGCATTTTGTCCCCACTTGACGGGTGGATGAATCTTCGTCGGAGGACCCTTTGTCAGACTAACACGTTTAAGGAAATTGTTCGTGTTGTCGCTGCTCATCATTTGCTTGAGAGGGATAAAGCCGATCCCCTCGGGAAAAATGAGTCTGATCGAATCAGTGTCGCTGTTGAGCTCGGCAAACCTCATCGTAATCAGATAGGTCTGATCGTCCGTTTGCTTGAAATCATATGCATAGGGCTGAATCCGTATCTGCTCCGCAGAGTTGGTGGTGTAAGGCCTGCTTACGCTGTCATCCGATTCGACGAATTGAACCAAGGCTTCGACCGTCCAATAGGGACGCTGAAGACCTCGCACATACTCAATCGTCGGCTCGAGAAACTTGAAGAAGCCGAGCGCCAGGATCGCGAAGTAGAAGCCGGCCGCTCCGCCCGCTTTCACTGCAACTCCCAGTATCTTCCATTGCGTATCAACCGGCGCGTTGGGAAACAGCCGGTAGATCATAACCGCAGGAAGCAGGGGTACGACCGCCCAGAAGATGTAAGTGACGCACAATGCGAGGAGCCGGACGACATCCCGGCTGAGCAATTCGTTCATTTGCCAATCCTCCAATATATGGAGCGACTTGTTTCGTAATCTTACCGAATTCCTAGTTTCTTGAAATCGTCGGCGACGCTGCTGCTGATCGCCTTGGCCGCATTAATATCTTCTTCGCCGCCGGCACGATCGCCAAGCTTCAACTTGCTGATACCGCGGCCATAGAGGGAGTTCTCATCCTTCGGACTCATATTGAGCGCCCGATCGTAGTCCTCGATGGCCTGGGCTAGTCTTCTATGGACGAATAAGAGAGAGCGGCACCGAAGAGCGCAGCCGTTGAATTCTTGTCGAGCGCGATGGCGCGCTCGTAGTCTATGATTGCCTGACTATGCAGATTCTTCAGGCGGTAGGCGTTGCCCCTGCTCACGTAAGCACTTGTGTAGTTTGCGTTCAGGTTGATGGCGTTGTCGCAATCTTCGATCGCGCGATTGAATTCGCGCTTTCTGACGTAGACGGCGCACCGATTGCTGAAAGCATTCGCATATTGCGGGTCAACCTTGATTGCCTCGCCGTAGTCCTGGATTGCTTTGTCGAAATCGTTTGCGCGACTGGCGAGAAAGCCACGGTTCAGATAGAGGACAGCCAGATCGTGGCCCTGAAGGCTCCCCGATTTGATTGCGGCAGTGCACGCGTCTGCGGCAGCCGCGCACAGTCCGCTCGCTAGCAGAGCGGCCAGCCAAGCCCATGGCCTGAGATTTTTACGCAGCGCGCAAATGGGCACTTCCGGGCCCCCTTGTCGACGCCCGTACCACACGAATGCTCCGCCTAAACTGCAGCTAAGGATCGCGCGGGCGAGCCTCTGCGGAAACTGTTGTGGTCAGGCAAATTATTGTTGCCACTTCAGCTAACGTCGTCGCTGTCAGGGCGAAAACCAGTAACACTCTCAAAAATCGCTTCATGGCGTATACGAAGGTGAAATACGACTAGGGATTGTGTTCCTGGTGCCGTTGGTTGTCAATACTCATCCGTTGACCCCACGGTCGCTTTTATGGCCTAGTCCGGCCACTTCAGACCGCCGAACCCACGAAAAAACCAACGATTCCATGACCTCCGAACGCTATAACGCCCGCGATTCCGAACCGCGCTGGCAAGCCGCCTGGGACGAAAAGGCGATCTTCGTCTCCAAGAACGACGATTCGCGGCCGAAATACTATGTGCTGGAGATGTTCCCCTACCCGTCCGGGCGCATCCACATCGGCCATGTCCGGAACTACACGCTCGGCGACGTGCTGGCCCGCTTCATGCGCGCCAAGGGGTTCAACGTGCTGCACCCGATGGGCTGGGACGCTTTCGGCCTGCCGGCCGAGAACGCCGCGATCGAGCGCAAGGTCGCCCCGAAAGCCTGGACCTACGACAACATCGCCGCGATGAAGAAGCAGCTCCGCTCGATCGGGCTGTCGCTGGACTGGAGCCGCGAGATCGCGACCTGCGATCCCTCCTACTACAAGCACCAGCAGAAGATGTTCCTGGACTTCCTGCGTGCGGGCCTTGCCGAGCGTGAGAAGCGCAAGGTGAACTGGGACCCGGTCGACATGACCGTGCTCGCCAACGAGCAGGTGATCGACGGCAAAGGCTGGCGTTCCGGTGCCGTTGTCGAGCAGCGGGAAATGAATCAGTGGGTCTTCAAGATCACGAAGTACTCGCAGGAGCTCTTGTCCGCGCTGGATACGCTCGACCGCTGGCCCGACAAGGTGCGGCTGATGCAGCGCAACTGGATCGGCCGCTCCGAAGGCCTCCTGGTGCGCTTCGCGCTGGATCAGGCGACGACGCCGGCCGGCGAGAGCGAGCTGAAGATTTTCACGACGCGCCCCGACACGCTGTTCGGCGCCAAGTTCATGGCGATCTCGGCGGATCATCCGCTGGCGACGGCCGCCGCCGCGAAGGACCCGAAGCTTGCGGAGTTCATCGCCGAGATCAAGAAGATCGGCACCGCGCAGGAGATCATCGACACCGCGGAGAAGCAGGGTTTCGACACCGGCATCCGCGCGATCCATCCGTTCGACCCGAGCTGGAAGCTACCGGTCTATGTCGCCAACTTCGTGCTGATGGAATACGGCACCGGCGCGATCTTCGGCTGCCCCGCGCATGACCAGCGCGACCTCGACTTCGTCAACAAGTACAACCTCGGCAACACGCCGGTGGTGTGCCCCGAGGGCCAGGATCCGAAATCGTTCGTCATCACCGACACCGCTTATAACGGTGACGGCCGCATGATCAATTCGCGCTTCCTCGACGGCATGACCATCGAGCAGGCCAAGGATGAAGTCGCAAAACGCCTCGAAAGCGAGCTGCGCGGCAACGCGCCAGTCGGCGAGCGTCAGGTGAATTTCCGCCTGCGCGACTGGGGCATTTCGCGCCAGCGTTATTGGGGCTGCCCGATCCCCGTCATCCATTGCCCGACATGCGATGTGGTGCCGGTGCCGGACGCCGACCTACCGGTGAAGCTGCCTGACGATGCGACCTTCGACAAGCCGGGCAACGCGCTCGATCATCATCCGACCTGGAAGCACGTCACTTGCCCGCAATGCGGCGGCAAGGCGCAGCGCGAAACCGACACCATGGACACCTTCGTGGACTCGTCCTGGTACTTTGCGCGCTTCACCGATCCCTGGAACGAGAACGCGCCGACGACGCCCGCGGTCGCCAACCGGATGCTGCCGATCGACCAGTATATCGGCGGCGTCGAGCACGCGATCCTGCATCTGCTCTACAGCCGCTTCTTCACCCGCGCGATGAAGGCGACCGGGCACGTTGCGCTGGACGAACCGTTCGCCGGCATGTTCACGCAAGGCATGGTGGTGCACGAGACCTACCAGAAGGCCGACGGGTCCTATGTGCAGCCGGCCGAGGTCAAGATCGAACTCGGCGGCAACGGGCGCCGTGCAACCCTGTTGACGACGGGCGAAGACATCCAGATCGGTGCGATCGAGAAGATGTCGAAGTCGAAAAAGAACACCGTCGACCCCGACGACATCATCGAGACCTACGGCGCCGACGTGGCGCGCTGGTTCATGCTGTCGGACTCCCCGCCCGACCGCGACGTGATCTGGAGCGACGAGCGCGTCCAGGGCGCCTCGCGCTTCGTGCAGCGGCTGTGGCGGCTGGTGAACGATTCCGTCGAACTCGGCAAGGCGGCGCCGGCGGCCCGGCCGGCCTCGTTCGGGGCGGACGCGACCGCCTTGCGCAAGGCCGCCCATGGCGCGCTGGACAAGGTCACCACCGGGATCGAGCGGCTGCACTTCAACGTCTGCCTCGCCCATATCCGCGAATTCACCAATGCGTTCTCCGAGGTCCTCCAGCGCCCCGGCCAGCCGGCCGCGGACTTGGCTTGGGCGATCCGGGAGGCCAGCCAGATCCTGGTCCAGCTGTTCTCCCCGATGATGCCGCATCTGGCCGAGGAGTGCTGGCAGGTGCTGGGCCAGAAGGGGCTGGTTTCGGAGGCCAATTGGCCCCAAATCGAACGCGATTTGCTGGTTGAAGACAGCGTGACCCTGGTGGTCCAGGTCAACGGCAAGAAGCGGGGTGAGGTCTCAGTTGCAACAGCGGCCCAGAATCCGGAAATCGAGGCTGCCGTTTTGGCCCTCGATGCGGTAAAGCTGGCGCTGGACGGCAAGCCCGTCCGCAAGGTGATCATCGTCCCCAAGAGGATCGTGAATGTTGTCGGCTAGGATCCGCATCGCAGCCCGTTTGCTGGCAGTCGTCGCTCTGGCGGCGCTGACGGCCGGCTGCTTCCGGCCGATGTATGCCGAGCATACTGACGGCACCCCCGGCTTGCGTGAGAAGCTGATGGGCGTCGAGCTGCCCCCGATCCCCAAGCCCAACGCCTCCCGCGAGGCCCGCGTCGGCGTCGAGGTCCGCAATGCTCTCGCCTTCAAGCTGTACGGCACGGCCACGGGCATGCCGCCGACTCACCGCCTGGAGATCCGCTTCACCTCCAGCCGGTCGTCCCTGATCATCAGCCAGGCAACGGGACTGCCGACCAGCGAGAATTACGGCATCGACGTCCAGTACAACCTGATCGAGGTCGCGAGCGGCAAGTCGGTGATGACCGGCACTACGTTCTCGCGCGTGTCCTATGACAATCCCGGCTCCTACCAGCGCTTCTCCCGCAACCGCGCGGTGCGCGATGCGGAGGATCGTGCCGCCAACGAGATAGCCGAGAACATCAATACCCGGCTCGCCTCGTTCTTCACCGCGGGCAGCTAATTCACATTCCCGTTGTTCCGGGGCGCGCGTGGCGCGAACCCGGAATCTCGATTCCCAACCACTGGATTCCGGGTTCGCGCTACGCGCCCCGGAATGACGATCTAGGCCCGATGGTCGCGCTGCGTGGAAAAGAGATCGACGCCTTCCTCGCCCGCCCCGACGCGGGCCGGCCGATCGTCCTGCTCTACGGTCCCGACGCCGGGCTGGTGCGTGAACGCGCCGACGCGCTGATCGCCTCCGCCGTGGACGACCCCAACGATCCGTTCTCGCTGGTCAGGCTCGATGGCGACGAGCTGTCCGCCGAGCCGTCGCGTCTCGTCGACGAAGCCATGACGGTGCCGCTGTTCGGCGGCCGACGCGCCATCCGCGTGCGCGCAGGCTCGCGCAGCTTCGCCAGCGGCATCGACACGCTGGCCGAGATGGGCGTGAAGAATTGCCGCATCGTGATCGAGGCCGGCGAGCTGCGCCCGGAATCGCCGCTGCGCAAAGCCTGCGAGCGCGCCAAGACGGCCGTGGCGATCGGCTGCTATCCCGACACCGAGCGCGACTTGGCCAAGCTGATGGACGACGAGCTTCGCATCGCAAACTTGCGCATCGCGCAGGATGCCCGCGCGGCACTGATGTCGTTCCTCGGCGGCGACCGCCGGGCCTCGCGCAACGAGCTGCGCAAGCTGACGCTCTATGCACATGGCAAAGGCGAGATCACGCTGGAAGACGTGATGGCGGTGGTCGCCGATGCTTCCGAACTGAAGCTCGATCCGATCGTCGACGGCGCCTTCGCCGGCCGGCCCGACATCGTCGAGACCGAGTTCGCCAAAGCCATGATCGCCGGCACCTATCCCGGCGTGATCATCTCGGCCGCGCAGCGCCAGGCCGCGTGGCTGCACAAATCCGCGCTTGCGATCGCCGACGGCCAGCCTGCCTCCGCCGTGCTCGACGGCGGCTTTCCGCGGCTGCACTTTTCGCGAAAGCCGGCGGTGGAGACGGCGCTGCGCAATTTCAGCGTGGCGCGGCTCGCCGCCATCATCGAGCAGCTAGCAACCGCCGCGCTCGACACCCGCAAGCAATCCACCCTCGCCGCCGCCATCGCCCAGCGCACGCTGATGGCGATCGCCGCGAATGCGAAGCGGCGGGGCTAAGTCCAGCTCTCTCCGCGCGTGATCGCGAGCCCGGAATAACGGCGAAGACTACAGCGCGCCCTTCGCCAGCCGCTTCATGACTTCGTCGAGCTGGTCGAGGTTGCGGTAGTTGATCTGCACGGAGCCGCCGGGGTCGCGGTGATTGACGGTGACCTTGAGACCGAGCGCGTCGCTGACGCGCTTTTCGAGATCGATCGTGTCGGGGTCCTTTTCCTTCCCCCCGGTGCTGCGCGCCTTCTGCGGCTTGCGCTCCGGCACGCCCTCTTCATGCGCGAGCGCCTCGGCCTGGCGGACGTTGAGACCCTCCTCGACGATGCGCCTGGCGGCGGCAAGCGGATCGGGCACGCCGATCAGCGCGCGGGCGTGACCGGCGGTCAGCTGGCCGGTCGCGATGAAGGCCTGCACCTCGGCCGGCAGCTTCGTCAGCCGCATCATGTTGGCGACGTGGCTGCGGCTCTTGCCGACGACTTTCGCGATGTCGTCCTGGCTGCGTTTGAACTCATTGGCGAGCGCGTGATAGCCCTGCGCCTCCTCTATCGGATTGAGGTCTTCGCGCTGCACGTTCTCGATGATCGCGAACTCCAGCGCATCGCTGTCGCTGATGTCGACCGGCACGATCGGCACTTCATGCAGGCCGGCCATTTGCGAGGCGCGCCAGCGCCGTTCGCCGGCGATGATCTCATAGCGGTCCTGCGCGCCCTTCACCGGACGCACCACGATCGGCTGGATCACGCCGTGCTGCCGGATCGAATCGCTGAGCTCCTTGAGCTCGGTTTCCGAAAAGGCACGGCGCGGGTTGCGCGGGTTGGGCTTGATGAATTCGATCGGCACCTTGCGCTGCGCGCGCGGACGATCGACGTGCTGAGCCTCGCCGCCGACGTCACCGATCAGACTTGCAAGACCCCGGCCCAGTCGCGAACGCGCTTCGTCGGCCATCGCCAGCTCCCTTGGATTCACGGTGCAGCACTCCAGAACTGAATTATCGTAGGGTGGGCAAAGCGAAGCGTGCCCACCGATTGTGTGCGGAAGACGATGGGCACGGCGAAGACGCCTTTGCCCACCCTACGGCATCGTCAATGCGTCGTGCGCAGCTCGCGTTCGCGCTGGATCACTTCGGTGGCAAGCCGCAGATAGGCTTCGCTGCCGACGCATTTGAGATCGTAGACCAGCACCGGCTTGCCGTAGGACGGCGCTTCCGAGATGCGCACGTTGCGCGGGATCATGGTCTTGTAGACCTTCTCGCCCATGAACTGGCGGACGTCGGCGACGACCTGGTTCGAGAGGTTGTTGCGCGAGTCGAACATGGTCAGCACGATGCCGTGGATCGACAGGTTCGGGTTGAGCGTCGAGCGGACCTGCTCCACCGTCTGCAGCAATTGCGACAGACCTTCGAGCGCGAAGAACTCGCACTGGAGCGGCACCAGGATCGCATCGGACGCCGCCATCGCGTTCACCGTCAGAAGGTTGAGCGAGGGCGGGCAGTCGATCAGCACATAGGTGTAATCGGCGTCCGGCGAGACGTTGTTGTTGAGCGCGCCGATCGCGTCGCGCAGCTTGAAGGCGCGGCCGGGCGTGGTGCCGAGCTCGAGCTCGAGGCCGGAGAGGTCCATGGTCGAGGGCGCGATGTGCAGCCGCGGCACCGCCGTCGACACCACCGCCTCGCGCAAGGCCGCTTCGCCGACCAGCACGTCATAGGTCGAACAGGAGCGGTTGCGGCGATCGATGCCGAGGCCGGTCGAGGCGTTGCCCTGCGGATCGAGATCGACGATCAGAACGCGCTCGCCAATCGCGGCGAGCGCCGTGCCAAGGTTGATCGCTGTGGTTGTTTTTCCCACGCCGCCTTTTTGATTCGCCAGCGCGAGGATGCGCGGGTGTCCCTGTGGGACCACATCGGTCTGCTCTTGCTGCGGCTCGTCAATCACGCTCATCGCAAATTCCCCACTCGCCCCTGAACGTCTCAGCCGCGCCGTTCGGCGGCATTGAGCTCCACGATCCAGCCGTCACCGGTACGGCTTTGGTGGAGCTGCGGCTGAATATTCCAATATTTAGCGGCTTCGGTCAATTCAGCATCTACATCTTGACCCTTTGGAAACAACGCTTTTGCGCCCTGGCGCATCAGCGGCTCCGCAAAGCCGATGAGTTGATGTAGCGGAGCCAGTGCACGCGCGGTGACGCAATCGACCGGGCCGGTGATTCTATCCACATTATCCCCGATCTCAGCGAGATGTACGACTCCCGGAGATGTGGTGATCCGAATTGCTTCGCGCAGGAACGCCGCCTTCTTGGCGATTCGCTCGACGAGGTGGACGCTCGCGCCCGGTGTCTCCGCCATGGCGCAGGCCAGGACGACGCCCGGAAATCCGCCGCCGCTGCCGAGGTCGGCCCAGCGCTTGGCCGTTGGGGCGAGATCGACGAGCTGAAGCGAGTCGGCGATATGCCGGGTCCAGAGGTGCGGCAGGGTCGAGGGCGCGACCAGATTGGTCTTGGCCTGCCACTCCCGCAGCAGCGCGATGTAGCGATCGAGCCGCGCCTCGGTTTCACGTGAAACGGGCACGAGCTTCAGCGCTGCGATCTTGTCCGCCGCTATGACCGAGTCCAACGATCGATCGTTGGCGCTGGCCTTGTTGATCTTCTGGCTGGCCGATGCAGATCGACCGTCGGGTCCCTCGCCCGCTCCAGATCCTGGTGCTGAAGGTTTCGGCGATGAAGGTCTCGGCGATGACAATCGACCGCCGGCCGGTCCGCGCTGTTTCACGTGAAACGCCTATGCAATTGCCTTTGAGGTCTTCCTTGCCTCGCGCCGGAGATAGGCCGCGAGGATGCCGAGCGCCGCCGGCGTCATGCCATCGATCCGGCCGGCCTGGCCGACCGTGAACGGCCGTGCCTTCTCCAGCTTGGCCCTCACCTCATTGGAGAGACCTGGCACCAGCTGATAATCGACCTCTGACAGCACCAGCCCCTCGTCGCGCCGGAAGGCTTCGACGTCGGCGCTCTGGCGCTCCAGATAGACGTCGTACTTGGCGTCGATCTCGAGATGGGTGGCGATCACAGGGTCGATCGTCGACAGCTCCGGCCAGATGGCGCCAACCTGGCTCCAGCCGATGTCCGGATAGGCCATCAGCTCGAAGGCCGAGCGGCGTTGACCATCCCGGTTCAGGGACAGTCCGTGCTTGATCGCCTCATTCGGGGTGATGGTCAGAGACTTCGACAGTGCTCGGGCGGCGTTCAGGGCCTCCATCTTGGTCCGGTGATGGATGGTCCGGGCGTTCCCAACGCACCCCAGAGCGATGCCCTTCTCGGTCAGTCGCTGATCGGCATTGTCGGCCCGCAGCGTCAGCCGGTACTCGGCCCGCGAGGTGAACATCCGATAGGGCTCGCTGATCCCCCGGGTGACAAGGTCGTCGATCATCACGCCGAGATAGCCATCGGCACGGTCGAACACCGTCAGTGCGGCCCCGCTCGCGGCCAAAGCCGCGTTCAGCCCGGCCACGATGCCCTGGCCGGCGGCCTCCTCGTATCCAGTGGTGCCATTGATCTGCCCGGCCAGAAACAGGCCGCGCAGACGCTTGGTCTGGAGGGTCGGATCGAGCTCGCGGGGATCGATATGGTCGTATTCGATGGCGTAGCCTGGGCGCACCATCTTGACCCGTTCAAGACCGGGAATGCTGGCGAGGATCGCGAGCTGGACCTCCTCCGGCAGCGAGGTCGAGATGCCGTTGGGATAGACGGTGCTGTCGTCGAGCCCTTCCGGCTCCAGGAAGATCTGGTGGCCGTCGCGGTCACCGAACCGGACGATCTTGTCCTCGATCGAGGGGCAATAGCGCGGTCCGGAGCTCTTGATCTGGCCAGAGTACATCGGGGAGCGATGGACATTGGCCCGGATCACCTCATGGGTCGCGGCCGTGGTCCGGGTGATCCCGCACTGGATCTGCGGGGTCGTGATCCGGTCGGTCATGACCGAGAACGGCTCCGGCGGCTCGTCTCCCGGCTGCATTTCCACCGCCGACCAGTCGATCGTGGTGCCATCCAGACGCGGCGGAGTGCCGGTCTTCAGCCGTCCAAGGGTGAAGCCGGCGCGCTCGAAGGAGCCTGAAAGGCCCATCGCGGGCGCCTCGCCGACGCGGCCGGCGGGCCAGTTCTTCTCACCGAGATGGATCAGACCACGCAGGAAGGTGCCGGTGGTGACAACAATGGACCCGGCCCCGAACTCCCGGCCGTCGGCCAGGCGAAGACCGGTCACCCGGCCCTCGACCACGATCAGCTCGTCGGCCTCACCCTCGATGACGGAAAGACCCTCGGTCTCCCGGATCGCGGCCTGCATCGCGGCGGCATAAAGCTTCCGGTCGGCCTGGGCCCGGGGGCCGCGGACCGCGGGGCCCTTGCGGCGATTGAGGACACGAAACTGGATGCCGCCGGCATCGCCGACCCGGCCCATCAGACCATCCAGCGCATCGACCTCGCGGACCAGATGGCCCTTGCCGAGACCGCCGATGGCGGGATTGCAGGACATCGCGCCGACAGTCGAGAAGCGATGCGTCACCAGAGCGGTCGCGGCGCCCATCCGGGCAGACGCAGCCGCGGCTTCACAGCCGGCGTGGCCGCCGCCAATCACGATGACGTCGAAACTCTCTCGCTCTGGTCGCATGGGCGGACTTCTAGCTCACAGGCGGAGAAGCCGGAAGTGGAAACTCGGTGAGCCGGTTGTTTCACGTGAAACAGGGCAACCGGGCTCGTTCGAAGTGGGTTTCGCGAAAACAACCCCATGCACAGTAGAAAGAGCCCTGAACGGACTACTGTTTCACGTGAAACGACACAGTCCTACCGATACGGAAAGTGCGACGGCGCCGATACCAGGCCTATCGAGGAAGAGCGCGATCGCTGCGACCCCGTCATTGCGAGCGTAGCGAAGCGATCCAGAATCCCTCCGCAGAGGCAGTCTGGATTGCTTCGTCGCAAGCGCTCCTCGCAATGACGAGTCTGGGGTACAGGCGTCGCTCACAAATGGGATCGCTGGAGCGATGAACTCGAATCCCCCGCCCGAGTCTGCGGGCCCAGAAGCCGTTTAATGAGGGCCACCCACGTTTCTCGCGGAACAGTATGGAGCCGCCCACCACCTGTTTCACGTGAAATAGCAGGATCATGTAGCCGGCATGGAGTGCAGCGAAATCCGGAAAGATGTGCCGGCCGGGTGAACCGTCCCGGATTGCGCTTCGCGTCATCCGGCTAGGAAACGAGCCACTGCCATGTTTCACGTGAAACACCAAGCAATGGAACAAGCACTAGTTCTACAATGAAGTACTAGCGCTACTTTCCGATACAGAATCTCTGGAAAATCGCCCCAAGGACGTCTTCAACGTCCACCCGGCCCAACAGCCGGCCCAGCGCATAGGCGGCGGAACGAAGCTCCTCGGCCGCCAGCTCTTCGCCCTCTTCTACAAGCTCCAGACTCCGGCGCAAGCTGTCTGACGCCTGACGCAACAGATCGCGTTGGCGGGCCCGGGTCACCAATGCGCCCTCACTGGTTCCAAAGAACTCGGCAGCGAACTTCACGAGGGCTTCGACCAGCTCGCGTATCCCGTCGCCCCGGCTGGCCGAGATCCCGAACTCGCCCCGCGGCCCGTCGTCCCCGACCCCGCCGAGATCGATCTTGTTGCGCACGATCCAGACCGAGCCGCCGGACGGATGGCTGCCATCGCCGGACGTCCACAGCGAACGCATCGCCGCCGGATCGGCGGCCTGCTCCCCCTCCACCAGCCACAGCACGAGGTCGGCGTCCTCGGCTCGCGCTCGGGCGCGGCGCACACCCTCCTGCTCCACGGGATCATCGGTCTCGCGAATGCCGGCGGTGTCGATGACAGTGACCGGATAGCCATCGAGATCGAGCTGCACCTCGATCACGTCGCGCGTGGTGCCGGCATGTGGCGACACGATCGCGACATCTCGGCGCGCGAGCTGATTCATCAGCGTCGACTTGCCAACATTCGGCTCGCCGGCGATGGCAACCACCATTCCATCGCGCAGGCGTTCAGAATGTCCCTGTGCCGCAAGCACTTCTGTGATTTCGATGTGGAGCGCCTTGATCGCCTTCACCGCCGGCGCCCTCAGCTCCGCCGGCACATCGCCCTCGTCGGAAAAATCGATGCCGGCTTCGATCAGTGCCGAAGCCTCGATGATTCGCTCGCGCCAGTCGCGCGCGCGGTTGCCGAGCAGCCCCTGCAGTTGACGCAACGCCTGGCGGCGCTGGCGGTCGGTGTCGGCATGGATGAGGTCGTCGAGGCCCTCGGCTTCGGTCAGGTCGAGCTTGCCGTTCTCGAAGGCGCGTCGCGTGAACTCGCCGGGCTCGGCCGCCCGCATATTCGGAATTACAGAAATAACGGCCAGGAGCGCCGCCAGCACGGCGCGGCCGCCATGGACGTGGAATTCGGCGACGTCCTCACCGGTCGCGCTTGCCGGCCCCGGAAACCAGAGCACGACCGCGTCGTCGATCGGCTGGCCTGTCCCGTCACGGAGCAGCCGGCGGCTGGCCTGCCGCGGTGCCGGCAGCTTGCCCGCCAGCGTCGTCAGCACCAAGCCGGCCTGCGCGCCCGAGACCCGCACCACGGCGATCGCGCTCGGCGGACGGCCCGACGACAGAGCAAAGATGGTCTGGTCTCGCGGATGCATGGCCTATTTGTCCAGCCATCGGGGAAAAGGCAAATATCTGTTTCGACTGATACGCCCGCACGGTTTTGCTGCACCAATTCTCGCAGCAAAAAGCGTTTTTTGCATCGCAGCATACCGCAGCATTTTGCCGCAAGAGTCTCCCCCGCCTCCGCTAAAAGACTTAGCTAAAGTCAAGTATTATTTAGTTATATCAATATCTTAATAGACAATGAGATCAGATGGCAACCGCTCGCCATGCTGCACCCTCGCTGCAACAAGGCCGCACAAAAGAAAAGGGCGCCCGAAGGCGCCCTCAATCCTTTGCTGCACCGCACTCAGGTGTTCATGGAGTCGAAGAACTCCGAATTGCTCTTGGTCGAGCGCAGCTTGTCGAGCAGGAAGTCGATCGCATCCATGGTGCCCATCGGATTCAGGATGCGGCGGAGCACGTACATCTTCTTGAGCACCTGCGGATCGGTGATGAGCTCCTCCTTGCGGGTGCCGGAGCGCGAGATGTCGATCGCCGGGAAGGTCCGCTTGTCCGAGACCTTGCGGTCGAGGATCAGCTCGGAGTTACCGGTGCCCTTGAACTCTTCGAAGATGACTTCGTCCATGCGGCTGCCGGTATCGACCAGCGCGGTCGCGATGATGGTCAGCGAGCCGCCCTCCTCGATGTTGCGGGCGGCACCGAAGAAGCGCTTCGGGCGCTGCAGCGCGTTGGCGTCAACACCGCCCGTCAGCACCTTGCCGGATGACGGCACCACGGTGTTGTAGGCGCGGCCGAGACGCGTGATCGAATCGAGCAGGATCACGACGTCGCGGCCATGCTCGACCAGGCGCTTGGCCTTCTCGATCACCATCTCGGCGACCTGGACGTGACGCACCGCCGGTTCGTCGAAGGTCGAGGATACGACCTCGCCCTTCACCGAGCGCTGCATGTCCGTGACTTCTTCCGGACGCTCGTCGATCAGAAGCACGATCAGATAGCATTCGGGATGATTGTGCGTGATCGAATGCGCGATGTTCTGCATCAGCACGGTTTTACCCGTGCGCGGCGGCGCCACGATCAAGGCGCGCTGGCCCTTGCCGATCGGCGCGACGATGTCGATCACCCTTGCAGAAAGGTCTTTTCGCGTCGGGTCGTCGATTTCCATGCGGAAGCGCTGGTTCGGAAACAGCGGCGTGAGGTTGTCGAAATTGACCTTGTGCTTGGCCTTTTCCGGGTCCTCGAAATTGAGCGTGTTGACCTTCAGCAGCGCGAAATAGCGCTCGCCCTCTTTCGGGCTGCGGATGTGGCCTTCGATGGTGTCGCCGGTGCGCAGGCCAAAACGGCGGATCTGCGAAGGCGAAACGTAGATGTCGTCCGGGCCCGGCAGATAATTTGCATCGGGCGAGCGGAGAAAGCCGAAGCCGTCGGAGAGCACCTCGACAACGCCTTCACCGACGATGTCGGTCTCAGCGAGCGAAAGCTGCTTGAGGATAGCGAACAGCAGCTCCTGCTTGCGCATGGTGCTGGCATTCTCGACCCCATTCTCTTCCGCGAACGAGACGAGCTCGGCCGGGGTTTTCGACTTGAGGTCCTGGAGTTTAATTTCCCGCATTGGGGTGGTCCTGTGGGGTAACCTTAGGGAGGGGGTGCGAGGAGGCTCTGAAATGCGGACGAGAAGGAAGATAGGGTCCGCAGGTCTGGCAAGGTGAGTGCCGGTGAGGCTTTAAACCTGATGCGGTGTCCGGCCTCTGGAAAGCTCGGACACAACCACATCCGCCTGCGTTGGGTGGGATATCGCCAATATAGAAAATCGCCCCTCACTGCGCAAGCCGAAGCGCTGGGCGATCAATCGAGATCGCTGCCTAGAACGGTTTCACGATCACCATGATGACGATGAAAATCATCAGGACGGTCGGCACCTCATTGATAATCCGATAGAATTTCTGACTTCGGGGACGCCGGTCGGCAGCAAAATCCTTCAACCAGCGGCAAAAAAAGCCGTGGACCGCGGACAACGCCAGGACCAGTGCCAGTTTTACGTGCAGCCAACCGGATGCAAACCAATGGCCGGACCAGGCGAGATAGAGCCCGGCGAGCCAGGTGATGATCATGGCCGGGTTGATGATCGCCTTGAGCAGCCGGCGCTCCATGACCTTGAACGTCTCCGACTGCTTGGAGCCGATTCCGGCCTCGCAATGATAGACGAACAGCCGCGGCAGATAGAGCATGCCCGCCATCCAGGAAATGACGGCGATCACGTGCAGCGCCTTGATCCACTCGTACATGCCGGCGGCCTCCTTTTCTTGTTTCGACGCGTTTTCTCGAGGCGAACCGGAATCCGCTTCGCTCGATAACGCTTCTGCTCACCAAACAGTGGATGGAACGAGCCCGGTAAGAATTCATTCATAGATGGGAGCGCACACTTATCCGAGCGCTCCGCTTATCTAAACCTAAACTTTTAGAATCTTAAGGTTTGAGTCTTAGTGACCGTGGATTGGACTCACACAATTCCGTCCGCCACTTCCCGAGCGCTTGTTCACATCCATCAACATATCCCGCGTGGGCCTCGGCGGATCCGATAAGCCGTCCGGGCTCAAGGGCTTGCGTGCGCCCGTCGACAGCCTATTAAGGGGGTTATCCGCGCAATCCCGCTTCCCTCTCGGCGGGCCGCCGGACTTGTTCTCACGGCCAGTGGTGTGAAGAAAATTGGCACTTGTCCCGCCCCTGGTGTCGCGCAACCCTTTCCGAGGGGTTAAGCTCCACAGAAATCCACACATCACACCGCCCTCATACAAAGAGTTTTTGTGCCGACCTCGAACAATTATTTCCATCTGCACCTCGTATCCGACTCCACCGGCGAGACGCTGATCACCGTCGCGCGCGCTGTCGCCGCGCAGTATGCGAACGTCACGCCGGTCGAGCATGTCTATCCGCTGGTGCGCAGCCAGAAGCAGCTCGACCGCGTGCTCGACGAGATCGAGGAGGCGCCGGGCATCGTGCTGTTCACGTTGCTCGAGAAGGATCTGGTCTTCCGGCTCGAGGACAAGTGCAAAGGGATCAATGTTCCGAGCCTGTCGATCATCGGCCCGGTGATGCAGTTGTTCGAGGCGTATCTTGGGGCCGCGACCACGGGGCGCGTCGGCGCGCAGCACGTGCTCAACGCGGAATATTTCAAGCGCATCGATGCGCTGAACTACACGATGATCCATGACGACGGTCAGCATGTCGAAGGTCTCGACGATGCCGACGTGGTGCTCGTCGGTGTCTCCCGCACCTCGAAAACGCCGACGTCGATCTACCTCGCCAATCGCGGCATCCGCACCGCCAACGTGCCGCTGGTGCCAGGGATTCCGGTGCCCTCGCAACTGGAGACGCTAACGCGTCCCCTCGTGGTGAGCCTGCATGCGACACCGGAACGTTTGATCCAGGTCCGTCAGAACCGCCTGCTCTCCATGGGCGCCGACTCCAGCAGCGACACTTATACCGACAGGCAGTCCGTCGCCGAGGAGGTCGCGTTCGCCCGCAAGCTCAGCGCCAAGCACGACTGGCCGCTGCTCGACGTCACGCGGCGCTCGATCGAGGAAACCGCCGCGGCGATCATGAAGCTCTACAGCGATCGCCAGCGCAACCGGCCCTCGGAATAGTCTTCGCGATGGGTTTGTGGCGCGGCAAATCTCCGTTGATCCTGGCCTCGCAAAGCAGCGCGCGAAAGATGCTGCTGGCGAATGCCGGGCTGGAGTTCATAGCGATCACGGCCGATATCGACGAGCGCGGCATCCAGGCCGCGTCGAAGCTTTCGAGTCCTCGCGACATCGGTCTCTTGCTGGCGCGCGAAAAGGCCAAAGCCGTGTCGGCCAATCATCCGGGAAGCCATGTCATCGGCGCCGACCAGACCCTGGCCCTTGGCGAGCGTTTCTTCAACAAGCCCGCCGGCCGCGCGCAGGCGATGGCGCAATTGCGTGATCTCGCCGGCAACTGCCATGAGCTGAATTCGGCGGTGGCCGTGGCACACGACGGCAAGATTGTCTTCGAGGACGTCTCGGTGGCCCGCATGACCATGCGACAGATGAGCGAGGCGGAGCTTTCGGCCTATCTCGACGCGGCCGGCGACGCCGTGACGACCAGCGTCGGCGCTTATCAGCTCGAGGGCCTCGGCATTCACCTGTTCGAGCGCATCGAGGGCGACCATTTCACCATTTTGGGTTTGCCGCTGCTGCCGCTGCTTGCGTTCCTGCGGAGCGAACAGCTAATTGCAGTTTGAATGACGGACGTGGTTGTGCGCTGATGCGGATCCTGGGACTGACCGGCTCGATCGGGATGGGCAAATCGACCACCGCGAAATTGTTCGCGGAGGCCGGCGTCCCCGTCTACGACGCCGATGCCGCCGTCCATCAGCTCTACGAGGGCGAGGCGGCGCCTGCGATCGAAGCCGCCTTCCCCGGCACCACCGCGAACGGCAAGGTCGATCGGCCAAAACTGTCGGCCCGCGTCGTGCACGATCCCGCCGCGATCAAGCAGCTCGAGCAGATCGTTCATCCGATGCTCGGCGCCTCCCGACAAAAATTTTTTGCCGACGCCGAAGCCGCCAACGCGCCGGTCGTGGTGCTGGATATCCCGCTGCTGTTCGAGACTGGTGGCGAGAAGCGGGTTGACGCCGTCGTTGTGGTCTCGACCTCGCCAGAACTGCAGCGCGAGCGGGTGCTGGCGCGGGGCACTATGGACGAGGCCAAGCTCAACGCCATCATCGCCAAGCAGACGCCCGACGCGGAAAAGCGCAAGCGGGCCGATTTCGTAGTGGATACGTCACACGGACTTGAACCGGTGCGGGCGCAAATTGCGCACATCCTGGCCGAGGTCGTTAAGATGCCGCAGCGGCGAGCCTGATTCGCCGTCCCACACGGCTCCTGATCATGCGTGAAATCGTCCTCGACACCGAAACCACCGGCCTCGATCCACTCCGCGGCGATCGCCTGGTCGAAATCGGCTGCGTCGAGATGTTTAACCGCATGCCGACGGGGCAGACGTATCACGTCTACATCAATCCCGAACGGGACATGCCGGCGGAAGCCTTTGCGGTGCACGGGCTGTCGGCCGAATTTTTGTCGACCAAGCCGCTGTTCCACGAGGTCGCCGATGCGTTCCTGGAGTTCATCGGCGATGCGCCGCTGGTGATCCACAACGCCTCGTTCGACATCAGCTTCATCAATGCCGAGCTCGACCGGATCAAGCGCGCCGCGATCCCGCGCGAGCAGCTGGTGGACACGCTGCTGCTGGCCCGGCGCAAGCATCCGGGCGTGTCCAACCGGCTCGACGATCTCTGCTCGCGCTATGCGATCGACAATTCCCGCCGCACCAAGCACGGCGCGCTGCTCGACGCCGAGCTTCTGGCCGAGGTCTATGTCGATCTGGTCGGGGCGAGGCAGTCGCAGCTGCTGCTGGCTTCGGAAGCCGAGGAAATTCGCATCAATGCGGCTGGCGATACGCCGCGGCGGCAGCGGCCGACGCCGCTTGCGCCGCGGATTTCCGACGCCGAGCGCGAGGCCCACAGGGCCTTCATCGCAACGCTCGGCGACAAGGCGATCTGGAACGAGTTTTTGCCCGCTCCAGTTACCGTCAATCCGGCTGGTTAGGCCTGATTTTAGGCTTGGCCGGTCTGACCACCGGCGGCCATTTGCCGCTCCATGTTCTGGCGATACAGACCGACGAAATCGACCGGATCCAGCATCAGCGGCGGGAACCCGCCGTCGCGCACGGCCGTGGCGATGATCTCACGCGCGAACGGGAACAGCAGACGCGGGCATTCGATCATGACCAGCGGGTGCAGGTTCTCCTTCGGTACGTTGACGATCCGGAACACGCCGGCATAGGCGAGCTCGAACGAGAACATCACCTTGCCCGCGGTCTCGGCCTTGCCCTCGACCGACAGCGTCACCTCGAATTCCTGTTCGCTGAGGTTATTGGCGCCGACATTGATCTGGATATTGATCTGGGGCGGCTGGCCCTGCTGCTGGAGCGAGCTCGGCGCGTTCGGATTTTCGAACGAGAGGTCCTTGGTATATTGCGCCAGCACGTTGAGCTGGGGAGCCGGGGCCGCCTCGGGAGGGGTGCCGTTACCGTTGGTCATGAAAGTCTCTCCTTACCCGATTGGGGCTGAATTTCGCGGCGGTTGGCTAACATAGGGCCGCCTCGTTCCACAAGGACGAACGGCCCCGGAGGGGGTACCCCGGCCGCGGCCACATCTGTGACGCTCACTCCGGCCTCCGGCCCAATCGCAGGTTAAACGATTGAAGATGCGCGATTTCCGGGCATGATCGGGTTTCCCCTTAAGCATAAAACGCGCTACACTTCGTGCTGTGCCAAAAGGCGCCATTGGCCGGGCAAGATTTCGTGCCTACATCCCACGGACCTGACGTGCGGACCCGAAATGGTGATGTAGACTTGCCGTTCCCGTATGGAACGGTCTACTGGCCGGATTGATTTTCCCGGCGGCGACCCTTCTAGGCGGCCCCTTCTAGAGAAGACCAGAAAGCGAATACCTCGTGGACATCTACACCATCATCTTCCTGGCGCTAGCGGTCTTTATTTTCCTGCGGCTGCGCAGCGTGCTGGGGCAGCGCACGGGCAACGAGCGGCCGCCGTTCGACCATACTGCCGCCCGCAACGCGCTGGGGGGTGCCCAGGACAAGAACGTCGTGACCATGCCGGGCAAGGTGATCGACCAGGCTCCGCTGGCGCCGACGGTCGAGCCGACCCCGCCCTCCGACCGCTGGAAGGGCCTGACCGAGCCGGGCACCGCGCTCGCGCAGGGTCTCGACGCCATCGTCGACAAGGATTCCACCTTCGACCCGCGCCACTTCATCTCGGGCGCCCGCGGCGCCTATGAGATGATCGTGCTGGCCTTTGCCAATGGCGACCGCCGCGCGCTGCGCGACCTGCTGTCGTCGGAGGTCTATGAAAGCTTCGACGCCGCGATCAAGGAGCGCGAGAAGAACGAGCAGAAGACCGAGACGCGCTTCGTCTCGATCGACAAGGCCGAACTCGTCGGCGCCGAGCTGCGCGACCGCACCGCCCAGCTCACCATCCGCTTCGTCTCGCAGATGATCTCGGCCACCCGCGACAAGGCCGGCAACATCGTCGACGGCAGCGCCGATACGGTCGCCGACATCACCGACATCTGGACTTTCGCCCGAGACATCACCTCTCGCGATCCGAACTGGAAGCTGGTTGGCACCGGAAGCGCGAATTAAGGTCTTCCTGAAGACCAGCGCGACGGCGCTTTGCGCGGGTGTCGTCGTGCTGTCGTCGTTTTCGCTCGGCGCCGAGGCGGCGCGGCGCCACTACCGCAGCCACCATCACCATCTCCCGCAATTGCCCGCCACCCCGCCGCGGGCCTTGCCCTATCCGCAGCTCCCCCTGCCGTTCGAGATATCAGGCGCGCAATACCTGCCGCTGGCCTGGGCCGATGTGAAAGGCTGGAGCGATGACGATCATCTCGCAGCCTACAAGACGTTCCGCGCGAGCTGCCGGTCGATCAACGCGCAGACCGTCGCTCCCGAGCCCAAGAGTGAATACAAGGCGCTGGGGGCATCGCTGAGCGAACCGTGCCGGGCCGCCAAATCGCTCGAGCTCAGCGACGACGCCAAGGCGAAAACCTTCTTCGAGGAGAATTTTGCGCCGCTGCGCATTTCGCGCCTCGGCGAGCCCGACGGTTTCGTCACCGGCTATTACGAGCCGGTGCTGGAGGGATCGCGGACGCAGACCGACGTCTACAATGTCCCGGTCTATCGCCGGCCTTCGAACCTCTTCGTGCGCGGCTACAAGCAGGATTCGGTCAGCCTGCCCAACAAGGGCCCGGTCTATCGCAAGATCGGCCGCCGCAAGCTGGTGCCCTATTACGACCGCGGCGAGATCGAGGACGGCAAGATCGCGGGCCGCGGGCTCGAGATCGCCTGGCTGAAGGACCCGACCGATCTGCTGTTCGCGCAGATCCAGGGCTCGGCGCGGATCAAGTTCGACGACGGCACGACGCTCCGGCTCAACTATGACGCCTATAACGGCTACCCCTACACGGCCGTCGGGCGCATCCTGATCGAGCGCGGCATCATTCCGAAGGAAGAGATGTCGATGCAGAAGATCCGGGAATGGATGGCGCAGAACCCCGATGGCGCCAAGGAGCTGCGGCGCCAGAACCGCGCCTACATTTTCTTCCGCGAGGTCAATCTCTCGGACAAGGACGAGGCGGTGGGCGCGCAGGGCATTCCGCTGACGGCCGGCCGCTCGATCGCGGTCGACAAATCGCTGCATGTCTACGGTACGCCGTTCTTCATCGAGGGCGAGCTGCCGATCGACTCCGAGCGCTCCAAGACGCCGTTCCATCGGCTGATGATCGCGCAGGACACCGGCTCGGCCATCATCGGTCCCGCGCGCGCCGATCTCTATTTCGGCGCCGGCGCGGATGCCGGCCGCGTCTCCGGCCGGCTGCGCCATCCCATGCATTTCGTGATGCTGGTGCCGAAGAGCCTCGATCCGACGCCACGCGCGGCGCGGCTGCCGGTGCCGGATCCGCGGCCCTCGGAGAAGATTGCAAAGCTGTTTCCGCAAACCGAACCTGCTAAGGATCAGGCCAAGCCGGCGGCTCCGGCCGCAGCCGTGGCGCCAGGCAAGGGTGAGACGGTCGCTGTCGCCAGCCCTGTCCCGTTGCCGGTGCCGCGTCCCGTGATCGAGCCTGTTCAAGAGCTGCGGCGGCCGGCGAAAAATCGTCCCCATCGGCAGCAATGAAACGATCGTCCCGTCCGCCCGTGCTGGAGCCTCGCCCCTCGCCGCGCCGCCGCGCGCTGAGCGAGGATGAGCGCGAGCTGTGGGATACGGTCGCAAAACAGGTCAAGCCGCTGAGGAAGCATCGTGCGCCGAAGGCGCATCCCGCGTCGCGACCAGAACCATCACCCGCTGCGCCGGCCACGCGACCTGCGCCGTCGCCACGTCCGATTGCTGCGGCGCCGGCGCCGCGTGCCGCCAAGCCGTCCGTCCCGCCTTTGGCGCCGCTCGGCAAGCGCGAGCGCACAAAGCTGTCGCGCGGCCGCAGCGAGATCGAGGCGCGGCTCGATCTGCACGGCATGACCCAGACGCGCGCCCATCGCGCCTTGACCGGTTTCCTGCACCGCGCCCATCACGACGGCCTGACTTTCGTGCTCGTCATCACCGGCAAGGGCCGGAGCGGCGGTGAAAGCGGCGTGCTCCGCCGCCAGGTACCGGAATGGCTGAGCCTGCCGGAATTCCGCGCCTTCGTCGTCGGCTTCGAGACGGCGCATATCGGCCATGGCGGCGAGGGCGCGCTCTACGTGCGGATCAGGCGGGCGAGGTTTTAGCGGTTCTACACCTCTCCCGCTTGCGGGAGAGGTCGGCGCGCTCGAAGAGCGCGGCGGGTGAGGGTTCTTTCGTCTTGGGGAATCCCGCTGCGGTGACACCCCCACCCCAGCCCTCCCCCGCAAGCGGGAGAGGGAGTGCACCGTCTAAAACGGCCGCACGATTCCGACGCGCGGGATCAGCGTGATGACCAGGCCGAAGATGTCAGTGTTGCGATCCCCGGCTGGGATCAGCGGGGTCTCCTGGTTGGCCGGCAGCATCTTCACCGCATGCAGGATCAGGAACATGCAGACCGCCCAGTTCGAGATCCAGCGCGAATAGTCGAACACCATCGCGAACATCACGAGATAGGCGAGGCTGACGCCGATCAGCGCGGCGATGACGAGGCGCCGGTGCGTCTCGCTTGCGAGCGCGCCGATCAAATTGGCAAAATAGCGCCACAGCGGCGTGTGCAGCCAGATCAGAAGCGCAAACACCGGCACGCCGAGGATGTTGTGCGGCAGGCGGCCCCAGGTGTCCAAAATCTCCTTCGCCAGCGGCTGGTACCAGATGTAGCTGAATTGCAAGAGGTCGGTGCGGGAGGGATCGACCATCCTGGTCTTCAGATACGCGACGAAATCCGCCTCCGGGATCGGCATAGTTCCCAGGAATTGGGCCGCGAAGAACAGCGCGGAGACGACCGCGAGGGCGACCACGCCGAACGCGACGTTGCTGCGATTGCACCCGCAGGCGAGATAGTGCCTGATCACGACGATGGCGATGATGGTCGGCACGTACATCAAGAGATGAATGTGGTGGATCAGCACGAGCACGATCGAGAACAGCGCCGCCGTCGCCACGAACAGCAATGAGCCCGCCGGCATCAGCAGCAGGATGATCGTCAGCGCGCAGCCATAGATGTCGAAATGACCGAGCGTGTGCATGAAGTTCTTCAGGAAGAACGGCGAGCCCGCGATGAACACGAACAGCGGCAGCGTCTTCGCGGCAAAGCCGAAGGTCTTTTGAAACAACCTTGCGAATAGCGCCAGCGTCACCAGCCACGTCATGCCGCCGAGTGCGAACACCAGCCAGACCGGCACCTTCGCCGTGAACAGCGCGACGACCGCCCCGATCAGCGCGCGCTTGATGAAGCCGAAATGGTAGTCGACGAGCAGGTGGATGTAGGGGACGTAGGGCGGCAGCTGGATCTTGTGAACGAACACGCCGACAAGGACCACGGCGTTGATCGCGAGCAGCAGGCGCCAGGGGTTTTTCTGGAGGTTAGCGAGCATGTGGCACTCGACGCGCGTCAACCCCCGCCGTCGTCCCGGACAAGCGAGCTCGTGCCAACGCGCAGCGTTGTCCGGAGCGTGCGCAGATCCGGGACCCATAACCACCGCAGGTCGCTTGAGCCGAGATCAGAGCCGCCATCTTGCTTCAACAATATCCGCTGGTGGAATGGGTCCTGGCTTTCGCCAGGACGACGGCGGATAGATAGCGGACAAGCCCGGAATTACAAAATAAACCGGCTCAGATCGGCGTTCTTGGCGAGGTCGCCGACGTGCTTCTGTACGAAATCGGCATCGACCCGGATGGTCTCGCCGTTGCGGTCGGGCGCGGTGAAGGAGATCTCGTCCAGCACCCGCTCCATCACCGTCTGGAGCCGCCGCGCGCCGATGTTCTCGACGGTCGAGTTGACGGCGACCGCGACGTCGGCGAGCGCGTCGATGGCGTTGTCGGTGATGTCGAGCGTGACGCCCTCGGTCTGCATCAGGGCAACATATTGCTTGATCAGCGAGGCCTCGGGCTCGGTAAGGATGCGGCGCATGTCGTCACGGGTCAACGCCTGGAGCTCGACGCGGATCGGCAGGCGGCCCTGCAATTCCGGCAACAGGTCCGACGGCTTGGCGACATGGAAGGCGCCGGAGGCAATGAACAGGATGTGGTCGGTCTTCACCGCGCCGTGCTTGGTCGAGACCGTGGTACCCTCGATCAGCGGCAGCAGGTCGCGCTGCACGCCCTCGCGCGAGACGTCGCCGCCGACGCGGCCGTCGCGGGCGCAGATCTTGTCGATCTCGTCCAGGAACACGATGCCGTTGTTCTCGACCGCGCTGATCGCTTCCAGCGTCAGCTGCTCGGTGTCCAGCAGCTTGTCGGATTCCTCGTTGACGAGGATCTCGTGCGAGCTTTCCACCGTGAGCCGCCGGGTCTTGCTGCGGCCGCCCAGCTTGCCGAAGATGTCGCCGATCGAGATCGCGCCCATCTGCGCGCCCGGCATGCCCGGGATCTCGAACATCGGCATGCCGCCGCCGGAGGACTGCGTCTCGATCTCGATTTCCTTGTCGTTGAGTTCGCCCGCCCGCAGCTTCTTGCGGAAGGATTCCCGCGTCGCCGAACTCGCATTGGCGCCGACCAGGGCGTCGAGCACGCGCTCCTCGGCGGCGAGCTGGGCGCGCGCCTGCACATCCTTGCGCTTGCGCTCGCGCACCTGGGCGATCGCGACCTCGACGAGATCACGCACGATCTGCTCGACGTCGCGGCCGACATAGCCGACTTCGGTGAACTTCGTCGCCTCGACCTTCAGGAACGGCGCATTGGCAAGCTTGGCCAGTCGCCGCGCGATCTCGGTCTTGCCGACGCCGGTGGGGCCGATCATCAGGATGTTCTTCGGCAGCACCTCCTCGCGCAAGGAACCTTCGAGCTGCTGCCGCCGCCAGCGGTTGCGCAGCGCGATCGAGACGGCGCGCTTGGCGTCGGTCTGGCCGACGATGAAACGGTCGAGTTCGGAAACGATTTCGCGGGGAGAGAAGTCTGTCATGGGACCTTAGCTAGGGTCAGATGCGGGCCGGGACAAGTCGCTTTTTCGGCCGTCAGATGATCGGCGGCCCCGATTGCCATTGCTTCACGGCCTCGATCGGATGGATCAGCATCAGGATATTGAGCGTCAGATTGTCGCGAATGTGGAGTGCCAGCATGATCTCGAAGGCGAGCCCGATCATCACGGTGACCCAGACCGGCAGAACGCGTGCGGCGAGGAACCCCAGCACCATGGCCAGATTGTCAGAGACCGAATTGACGATGCTGTCGCCAAAATAGTCCAGCGAGATCGTGCCGGCGCGGTAGCGCTCGATGATGAATGGCGAGTTCTCGACGATCTCCCAGGCGCCTTCGATCAGCATGGCGACGATCAGCCGTGCCGGCCACGACAGAGGCAGCAACGGCAGGCGCGCGAATAGCAGAAAAGTCAATCCGTAGAACAGGAAGCCGTGCAGGACGTGCGAGAAGCTGTACCAGTCGGCGATGTGCTGGGAGTTCTCCGAGCTGTTCACCACGCCGTGCCACAGCTTGACATAGCCGCAGGTGCAGATCGGCACCCGGCCCATCGCGAACAGGATCGAGGCCTGCAGCGCCAGCAGCAACAGCGCGATGCTGACCCAGGCGAATGCTGGCACCGCGGCTTTGCTTTCGTGCGTGGTTGCCAGCGTCATGGCTCGCGCACCATCAACAGCGCCGGCCCGTCCGGCGTCTCGACCATGCGGTCGCGGACGAAGCCCGCCTTCTCATAGGCGCGTACGGCACGCGAGTTGAGCGGGTCTGGATCGGTGACGACGCGCGGTAGGCCTTGCCGCAGCTGCTCGTCGACGAATTGGCGGATGAAGGCCGAACCGTGGCCGCGCGCGATCATGTCGCTTTCGCCGATGAACTGATCGATCCCACGCGTGCCCTCCGGTTGCGGCCCGAAGCCCGTATTCCAGGCGGTCAGGCGGTAGCACTGAAGATAGCCGAACGGCTTGTCGCCGGCCAACACGATGAACTGGTCCATCGCCGGCTCATCGAGGTCGCCGCTGACCAGCGCAAACTGCTCGCCCGATCGCCCCACCATTCCCGCACATGCGCTTCGCCCAGCCACCGCCGGATCAGCGGCAGGTCGGCCGCAGTCATCGGGCGGAAGGTGTAGGCGGGCGTCATGGCCTAGAGCGTGATGGACTGAAGTCGAATTGAGTTTGGCCGACAGCAACGCTCTCTCCGTTCCCTCCCCCCTTGTGGGGGAGGGGCAGGGAAGGGGGTGCCACACGGGGATTCTTTCCGTCGCGCGACCGCATTCGGTGCATCATCAACAACCGGCATCTTTTCCTGGGCTACCCCCCTCCCTAGCCCTCCCCCACAAGGGGGGAGGGAACGCATCTCCATCGGAGCAGCGGTTGAGTCCATCTCCACCAAGCCCTAGCCGGTCGCCAGGCTTTCGATGGTCACATTGCGGTTGGTGTAGACGCAGATGTCGGCGGCGATGTCGAGGGAGCGGCGGACGATGGTCTCGGCGTCCTTGTCGGTGTCGAGCAGAGCCCGCGCGGCCGCCAGTGCATAGTTACCGCCGGAGCCGATCGCCATCACGCCGGCCTCGGGCTCAAGCACGTCGCCGGTGCCTGTCAGCACCAGGGAGACGTCCTTGTCGGCCACGATCATCATGGCCTCCAGCCGCCGAAGGTAACGGTCGGTGCGCCAGTCCTTAGCGAGCTCGACCGCGGCGCGGGTCAATTGCCCCGGATATTGCTCGAGCTTGGCTTCCAACCGCTCAAAGAGTGTGAAGGCGTCGGCGGTGGCGCCGGCAAAGCCGCCGATGACGTCGCCCCTGCCGAGCTTGCGGACCTTCTTGGCGTTGGACTTGATCACGGTCTGGCCGATCGAGACCTGGCCGTCGCCGCCGATCACCACCTTGCCGCCCTTGCGGACCGTCAAGATCGTGGTGCCGTGCCAGCCCGGCGAGCTTTTCTGGGAATCCTGCATGAATGATCCTCGTTGTCCGGGCTGATTTAGGCGGTCGGGGGCGAGGGCACAACGGGCCGCTCCGGCCCCAATTTCGCTCACCATAGGCAGAAGTAGACGCCCGGCCAGCCGTTCCCGCAGTAGCGAAGGCCTCATGGGGCTGTTAAAAGACCCCCGTTTTCGGCCCCCGAGCATGATCCGGAAAAGTGGGCACCGGTTTTCCGACAAAGATCATGCTCAAATAAAGCGAAAGCTAGTTTTGATGCGCACCGCGACGATCAAGCGCAAGACCAAGGAAACCGACATCGAGGTCACCGTGAACCTCGATGGCACCGGCGTGTCCAATATCGCGACCGGCATCGGCTTTTTCGACCATATGCTCGATCTCCTCGCCCGCCATTCCCGCATCGACCTCACGGTCAAGGCGGTCGGCGACCTGCACATTGATCATCACCATACCACCGAAGACACCGGCATCGCGCTCGGCCAGGCGGTCAAGCAGGCGCTCGGCACCATGGCGGGCATCACCCGCTATGCCGGCGTGCACATGCCGATGGACGAGACCCTGTCGCGCGTCGTGATCGACATCTCGGGCCGCCCGGTCCTGGTGTTCAAGGTCGACTTCCCCCGCGACAAGATCGGCGAGTTCGACACCGAGCTCGTGCGCGAGTGGTTCCAGGCCTTCGCCATGAACGCCGGCGTGACTCTCCACGTCGAGACCCTATATGGCGATAACAGCCACCATATCGCCGAGTCCTGCTTCAAGGGTCTGGCGCGGGCGCTGCGGGCGGCGGTTGCGATCGATCCGAAGGCGGCGGGTGAAATCCCGTCCACCAAGGGCTCGCTCGGCGGCTGACATCTCCGTCGGTTGACGAAACGACGCCGGCGGCATCACTGAATTCTTGAGAACGGGGCATCACCATGCCTGTCTACACAGTTCATGCTCCCTCCCCTGCCGGAGCCGATCTGCGCGCGACCGACAAGTTCGTCTTCGTGCGCGACGGCTTCCATTTCTGGGCGATGATCTTCGGCCCGTTCTGGCTGCTGTGGAATCGGCTATGGCTGGCGCTGATCGGCTGGATCGTCTTCCTGGCTGCGTTCGATGCCGGACTGCACCGCCTCGGCGTCGGCCGCAGCTCGATCTTCTTCGCCAATATGATCGTTGCGGTGCTGATGGGGTTCGAGGCTTCCAGCCTGCGGCGCTGGACGCTGTCGCGCGGCAAGTGGCGGCAGCTCGATATCGTCATCTCCGACGACGAGGACACCGCCGAGCGCCGCTTCTTCGAGCGCTGGAGCCAGAAGCAGCACGGCATCGTCAACGATCAATGGGCCGTCGATCGCGGTGGCCCGCCGCCGACCCGCAATACGCCGGGCCAGCAATTCTCGAACCCGCCGCCAATTCCGGCCGGCGGCATCATTGGTTTGTTTCCAGAACCGGGAGGGTCAAGATGAGCATCGCCATCATCGATTACGGTTCCGGTAATCTGCATTCCGCCGCGAAAGCCTTCGAGCGCGCCGCGCGCAGCCTGGAGGACCCGCAAAAGGTCTTCGTCACCAGCGATCCGGATCAGGCTTACGGCGCCGATCGCCTGGTGCTGCCGGGCGTCGGCGCCTTCGCCGATTGCCGGCGCGGCCTCGACGCCGTCAACGGCATGGTCGAGGCGATCACCGAAGCGGTGCGGGTCAAGGCGCGGCCGATGTTCGGCATCTGCGTCGGCATGCAGCTGTTCGCCACCCGCGGCAAGGAGCATGTCATCACGCAGGGCCTGAACTGGATCGGCGGCGACGTCGAGAAGATCACGCCGCGCGACGAAAGCCTGAAGATCCCGCACATGGGTTGGAACACGCTCGACGTGCTGCGCGAGCACCCGGTGCTGAACAAGCTGCCGCTCGGCCCCAAGGGCCAGCACGCCTATTTCGTGCACTCCTACCACCTCAACGCCGCCAATGAGGCGGACGTGCTCGCGCGCGCCGACTATGGCGGGCCTGTCACCGCGATCGTCGCGAAGGACACCGCCATCGGCACGCAATTCCACCCCGAGAAGAGCCAGCGTTTTGGCCTCGCTCTGATCTCGAACTTTTTGCGATGGAAGCCGTGATTCTTTTCCCCGCGATCGACCTCAAGAACGGCCAGTGCGTGCGCCTCGAGCAAGGCGACATGGCGCGCGCGACCGTGTTCAACCTCAATCCCGCGGCGCAGGCGCAGAGCTTTGCCGAGCAGGGGTTTGAGTATCTCCACGTCGTCGATCTCGACGGTGCCTTTGCCGGTAAGCCGGTGAACGCGCAGGCTGTCGAGGCGATGCGGAAGACGATCAAGATCCCGGTGCAGCTCGGCGGCGGCATTCGCGACCTCGCGACCGTCGAAGCCTGGCTCGCCAAGGGCATCACCCGCGTCATCATCGGCACCGCCGCGGTGCGGGATCCTGAACTGGTGAAGGCTGCGGCCAAGAAATTCCCCGGCCGCGTCGCGGTCGGGTTAGACGCCCAAGACGGCAAGGTCGCGGTCGAGGGCTGGGCGGAGACCTCGCAGGTGACTGCTTTGGAGATCGCGCAGCGGTTCGAGGATGCCGGCGTTGCCGCCATCATCTTCACCGACATTGCGCGCGACGGCCTGCTCAAGGGCCTGAACCTGGACGCAACCATCGCGCTGGCCGACAGCATCTCCATCCCGGTGATCGCCTCCGGCGGCCTTGCCTCGATCGACGACGTCAAGGCGATGCTGACGCCGCGCGCCAAAAAGCTCGCCGGCGCGATCGCCGGCCGCGCGCTCTATGACGGCCGGCTCGATCCCGCCACCGCCCTCACCCTGATCCGCAACGCGCGCGCCGCCTAGGAGACATCCGATGTTCAAGGTGCGCGTGATCCCCTGCCTCGACGTCAAGGACGCAAGAGTCGTCAAGGGCGTCAATTTCGTCGACCTGCGCGATGCCGGCGACCCCGTCGAAGCCGCGATCGCCTATGACGCCGCCGGCGCCGATGAGCTCACCTTCCTCGACATCACCGCGACCCATGAGAACCGCGGCATCATGCTCGACGTGGTCCGCCGCACGGCGGAGGCCTGCTTCATGCCTGTGACCGTCGGCGGCGGCGTGCGCGAGGTCGACGATATCAAGACGTTGCTGCGCGCCGGCGCGGACAAGGTCTCGATCAACAGCGCCGCGGTGTCGCGGCGCGAGTTCGTCAAGGAAGCGGCCGAAAAATTCGGCGAGCAATGCGTGGTGGTCGCGATCGATGCCAAGCGGGTCAAGCGCCCGGGTGGTGACCGCTGGGAGATCTTCACTCATGGCGGCCGCAACGCGACCGGCATCGACGCCATCGAATATGCCCAGGAAGTGGTCTCGCTCGGCGCCGGTGAAATCCTGCTCACCTCGATGGACCGCGACGGCACAAGGCAGGGGTTCGATATCCCGCTGACTCGGGCGATCGCCGACAGTATTCCCGTTCCCGTAATCGCCTCGGGCGGCGTCGGCAATCTCGACCACCTCGTCGACGGTATCCGCGACGGACACGCCACGGCAGTGCTGGCGGCCTCGATCTTCCATTTCGGGGAATTCACCGTCCGCGAGGCCAAGGAGCACATGGCCCGGCGCGGCCTGCCCATGCGCCTGGATGCCTGACGACTCCCGCTCCTGAAAATGCTACATAGGCCGTTGGGCTTGGCCGCCGTGGCCAAGTGCGCTGCCAAGTGTGTTTCCGAGTAGTTCCGATGCCGCGTTTCACGATCCACGATCTGGCCGAGACCATCGACGCCCGCGCCGCGGCCGGCGGCGAGGGCTCCTATACCCGCAAGCTCCTGGACAAGGGCGCCGAGCATTGCGCCAAGAAGTTCGGCGAGGAAGCAGTCGAAACCGTAATCGCAGCAGTCGAAAACGATCGCGCGCATCTGATCGCCGAAGGTGCCGATCTGCTCTATCATTTCCTTGTGCTTTTGAAGGCACGCGGCATAAAGCTGGAAGAGGTCGAGGCCGCGCTGGGCAAGCGAACCTCGATGTCAGGGTTGGAAGAAAAAGCTTCGCGTAAAGAGTGAGCAAGTCGCAACGGAAAGGCGGCGTCATGGATATCCGCGCACCCGAGCAGCAGTATAATCCGTACCGGGTCTATACCCGCGAGCAATGGGCGCGGTTGCGCGACGACACGCCGATGACGCTGGAGCCGGGCGAGTTCGACCGGCTGCGCTCGCTGCACGATCGTCTCGACTTGCAGGAGGTCGAGGACATCTACCTGCCGCTGTCGCGCCTGCTGTCGATCTATGTCGACGCGATGCAGCGCCTGTATTACGCGGAGCGCCAATTCCTCAACATCCGCGACCGCAAGATGCCCTACATCATCGGCGTCGCCGGCTCGGTCGCGGTCGGAAAATCCACCACGGCCCGCGTGCTCCAGGCGCTGCTGGCGCGCTGGTCGCCGCGCCCGAAAGTGGACCTGATCACGACCGACGGTTTTCTGTACCCGAATGCCGTGCTCGACCGGCAGGGCATCATGCAGAAGAAGGGTTTTCCGGAGAGCTACGACCTGCCGCTGCTGCTTGGCTTCCTCTCCGACATCAAGGCTGGCCGCCGCCACGTCCGCGCCCCGGTCTATTCGCATCTGACCTACGACATCGTGCCGAACCAATGGGTGGAGATCGACCAGCCCGACATCCTGATCGTCGAGGGCGTCAACGTGCTGCAAACCGGCAAGTTGCCGCGCGACGGCAAGGCGGTGCCCGTGGTCTCCGACTTCTTCGATTTCTCGGTCTATATCGATGCCGACGAAGCGGCGCTGCGGCGCTGGTACATCAAGCGCTTCCTGGCGCTGCGCGACACCGCGTTCACCAATCCCAAATCCTACTTCAACCGCTACGCGCTGTTGTCCGACGAAGAAGCCACCGCCACCGCGATCGCGATCTGGGAACGCACCAACCTCGCCAATCTCGAGGACAACATCCTGCCGACCCGTCCCCGCGCGACGCTCATCCTGAAGAAGGGCCCCGACCACGTGGTCGAGAGCGTGGCGCTGCGGCGGCTGTAAGCGCGCCGGCTGACAAGGCCTGGCTTGTTCGGGCAGAGTGTCTTTTGTCGCAGGCCGACAAAAGGTTTTTGGCTATGACGCATCGAAGGCGCGATGGGCTCCATGGTTGACCGTCACGCCGGGTAGCGGGTCAATTCCGGACCTCTTGTTGCTCTTTCGAGCCGACGAAGATGTGCCACGCCGTCAGAAACATTGCGGCGACGAGCGGGCCAATGACAAGGCCGTTCGCGCCGAAAGTCGCAAGGCCGCCCACGGTGGCGAGCAGCACAACATAGCTTGGCATTCGGATCGACTGGCCGACCAGGACAGGGCGGAGAAAGTTGTCGGCAAGACCGATCACGAAGGTGCCGAAAACGAGCAGGATCATTCCCTTCGTGACTGCGCCTGCCACGAGCAGGTAGAGGCCGACCGGAACCCAGACCAGAGCGGAGCCGAGCACAGGCAGAAGTGAAAGTAGCGCCATGAGGGCGCCGGC